>JAAXGN010000029.1 GCA_012267415.1 Candidatus Poribacteria bacterium
TGTGGGTATAAATACATTGGCAACTTGTTCTGATGGTAGTAAATACGCGAATCCAAGACCGTTGAAACGATATGGAAAGAAGTTAGCAAGGTTTCAACGTAGGTTAAGCAGACGTGTTCAAGGATCTAACAACTGGTATAAGCAAAAGGATAAGGTTGCGCGCTTGCATTATCGCATTGCGTGTATTAGAGACGATGCACACCATAAAGCGACAACGGATATAGTCAATCGTGTATCTGGCATAGGTATTGAAACCTTGAAAGTGTCTAATATGCTAAAGAATAAGAAGGTTGCAAAGGCATTATCTGATAGTGCGTTAGGTGGTTTCCTTTCTATGCTGAAAACGAAAGCAGAGGCACGCGGGATAAAACCTAAAGAAGCAGGGCAGTTTTTTGCGTCATCTAAAACCTGCTGCAGTTGTGGGAACAAGAAAGACGATTTGAAACTATCAGAAAGGACGTATCATTGCGGTGTATGCGGTATTTCAATAGATAGAGACATCAACGCTGCAATCAACTTGCGAAATGTCGCGGTAGGGCATACCGAGACACAAAACGCCTGTGGAGACCCTGTAAGACTTCATTCTGAAGCAAAGGTCGTTGAAACAGGAAAAGTCATTTGGAAGCAACCATTGCTACCAATGTAAGAACTAAAGAACCCCACTGCTTTAGCTGTGGGAGTATGTCAGAAAAAAGTGAATTGTGTTATACTGCACGCAAACATAATCTGATACCAGATTAACGAGATCATCGCGGTAGGTGCGATTTCCTAATCGCACCGATCTTCAATAAAACAAGATATATCCTGTTAATTTGGTATAACAACGGAGAAAAAAGTTATGAAAACAGGTATGTTATGTCTATTGATTGCCGTATTGTGTTTGGTTTCGCTATCTTATGTCGGGCAAACACAGGCATTAGAGGAATTTATCCATGTTGACATTGAACCCTATTCTAATACGAAATTAGTAGGACACCAATGGTGGACTCTTGATGCAGGAGACAATACCTACTCACTCCTTCCAATAGGTGAAATTGGTGAATTTGAGGGACCTGACAAAAAGGTAAAGTTCAAGATTATAGACGGTGGGATTGTACTCTTCGGCACAAACGCAACCCGATGGCCAAAGGCTGTTAATGATATCATCGTCGGTGGCACTGCAAAGGCTATCTATTTCTTTCATGCAACAGGATGGGAAGCGAACGGTGTCACCAGCTATAAATTCGTCATGAATTATCGAGGTGGTATTTCAGAAGAACTTGAGATGATTTCAGGTTTCAACTCAGATGACTGGTGTCACGAAGAGAACCCACTTCCCGACGAAAACTCTGTGTGGGGATGGAAGGCAAAAGAGAAACCCGCGTGCAACCATGCGGGGTTAATCACCACGAAATGGGTCAATCCACATCCGAACACGGAAATCGCTACCATAGATGCAATCTCTTTAGAAACCGGGGCGGTTCCGATCATTACAGCAATTACATTAGGCGAAGCATCACTTTGATGTCCATCCGATACAAAAGTTGTCGCTGACATGGGGCAGCTTGAAACAACTGTTCTAATCTATTAGTCTGTCAACTCTTACATTGTAAGAGTTGACAATCTTCTATGGACGAATAACAGTCCCATCCATACGACGTACTGGTGCCCATCCGCCATTAAGTGGATGTTCAGGAAACGGATATTTCTCTGCAAGTTCCTCATTGACATCAATACCGAGTCCGGGTGCTTCATTTACCCAAAAACAACCGTCCCTAATTTCTGGACAACCGGGAAATACCTCTTTCGTATTCTCCCCAAAAACGTGTTGCTCCTGAATTCCGAAATTATAACATGCCAGATCAAGCGCGACATTTGCAGCATGTCCAACAGGTGAAACATCTCCCGGACCGTGCCATGCAGTCCTGACCCCAAAGAATTCACAGAATGCAGCGAGTTTACGGGCAGGACTGATACCGCCAATCTGCGAAATATGCACACGGATGAAGTCTATAAGGCGATTTTTGATAAGATTGACATATTCATTCGGATTATTAAACAGTTCTCCCATCGCAATAGGAATGCTTGTCTGCTGACGCATCAATTGAAAATAATCAACATCCTCAGGGGCAAACGGGTCCTCAAGAAAAAAGAGATTATATTGTTCCAATCCTTTGGCGAGATTAATCGCTTGGATTGGGGGAATACGTTCATGCACATCATGCAGCAGTTCTACCTCGTCGCCCAATTTTGTTCGCAGATGATCGAAAAGTTTGATGACAGTATTGACATAAGGTGTCGGTTCAAATGCGGGTGAACTCCGTTTCCCTCCACCTGCACCGTAGGTTGTATATCCGGGGATTGCAACTTGCGCTCGCACATAACGATATCCCTGTTCCATATAACGACGGATGCTATTTTCTACCTGTTCAAAATTGCCTCCACCTGCATGTCCGTAGAGCGTAACTGCTTCACGGCACTTGCCGCCAAGTAGTTGGTAGACTGGCATATTTGCCTTTTTACCCATAATATCCCACAACGCCATATCCACACCACTTAGCGCGTTGTTCAGCACGGGTCCATTTCGCCAATAAGAACTGACAAAACTGGTTTGGAATATATCCTCTATGTTAGTCGGGTCTTTTCCTATCAGGAAAGGTTTCAGGTATTCATCCACTGCGGTTGCGACTGCGAGTGGCCGTTGTGTAAATGTAGCACATCCGACGCCGTATAAACCCGGTTCATCCGTTTCAACTTTAACAACAACAAGTCGAATCCCATCAGGTGCAGTCAGAATTGTTTTGACATTGGTGATTTTCAAAGTAGTGCTTCTCCTTTTTACTTGCGTTTTTTCATCAATCATCGCTTTAGAACGAATGCTGTAGTTTATCAGAACCTAAACACTTTGTCAAACCGAACCCCTTCGAACTGGGGTGTAGGATTTTGGTTACTTGTCTGAACCAAGATTTACAGGATTTCAAGATTACCAAGATAAGAATGTGTGAACAATAAAAACCAAGCACCAGCGGCGCGAAAGGTGTATAGAAAACGTTGATATTACCAGAATAAGCCCCAGAGGGGCGAAAGGTGTATTATGTTATGGAATTAAATACACACGTTCTATACACCTTTCGCACCGCTGGTGCTTGGTAGGTTGTCATTTGCACGTTCTATATACCTTTCGCACCGCTGGTGCTTCTTTCTGGGAAATGCGACTTTTTTTCATACCCGTCCAGAACATCTATTATTCATCCTTCCATTCTTCCATCCCTCTTCCACCCTTCCCTCTTATCCTGAAAATCCTAAAATCCTGAAAATCTTGGTTCAGACAAGTAACCATAACTTTACACACCCAATACCAGACAAAAAAATCCGCGTCCTCTGTGTAATCCGCGATTCTGAAAGTTATTCAGGTGTTTAGTTTCATTTGCGTATTAGCATCTTACGCGTTGCAGAAAAATCACCTGCTTTTAATGTATAAAAATACACACCACTCGCTACTGCCTCACCTGTGGCGTTCTTGCCATCCCAATACGCGGCACTGCTCCGATGATGATATATCCCAATAGGCTGATACCCCAGATCTAACTGACGAACTAATGTCCCATCAGACGCATAGATCGTGATACGCACATCCGCAGGGGCAGAAAGTTGATACGGTATCCACGTCTCTGGATTGAACGGGTTCGGGTAGTTGGACAGCAGCGATGTTTCTGTGGGTGTCAACGATGCAAGGAGTTGTTCCAAGACGGTGATTCCACGTTGGAAGGATGGATCAGATAGGTTGCGTTGACGCGCCTGGTTTAACCACGTCTGCACCATGGCACGGGTCGGCATATCGTCAGGATGGATGTTTGAAAGAGCAGGTGCAGCAGCATCATCACTACCAATCGCTGCTGCGACCAATGCCAAATCAATGACGTTCACCTCACCATCAGCATTGACATCTGCTGCATGGGTGCCGTGTGTGCCGAAGTTCATCGCTACGAACAGCAAATCAGAGACATCAACAACGCCATCCTCGTTGACATCTTCAGGACGGATAGGTGGTTCGGTGATCTCTGCGAAAGCGGTTTGTGGTGTTTCTCCTGTTCCTGTGCTGTTCGTCAACAACACATGAGAGAGACGCACGGTGGAGTTCTTAACTGCTATCACTTCAAAGGTGATCGATGCCAACGTGCCATCGCCATCTATCTCCTGTCCATACGCCACGGACGCAAGCTGCACGTTATTGACATCCACGACAGGTTGGGAAAAGAAGGCGTTTGCGGGTAGATAATCCGCGTTTGCACTGTTGGTATATCGGAGCGCAGTTGTATCGTAATGGACCTTTGCCTGATAGCCTGCAATGTTCTGTCCACCAGTGATGTTTAGGAATAAGGTGAGTGGTTCGCCAACCTCAGGCGACACCATACTAACTGGTGATAAACTGACGATGGTATTTGACGGAATAAGGTTTGTAACGTCCCATATCAGTACCGTACCATCAGCACTGCGACTCGCCAATGTCTGTCCATCCGGACTGAACCCAAGTCCGGTGACCGTACCTCTATGTCCTATGAACGTGTGCAAAAGTTTACCGCTATGGTAATTCCAGAAACGGATTGTGCTATCATCCTCTCCCGTCACGATGGTGTTGCCATCAGGGCTGAACGTCACACTCCGGACACCTTCTGAGCTGCTACTGAACTGGTGGATCTCTGTGCCGGTCTCCACATCCCAGAGACGGATGGTGTTGTCGCGGCTGCTACTCAGCAAAACCCGACCATCCGGACTGAAACTCACATGGGTCACATCGTCTGTATGTCCTATCATCACGCGCAGATGTTTACCTGTCTGGACATCCCACAACCGCACTGTCTCATCATCACTGCAACTGGCAATTGTATCACCTTTCGGACTGAAGGCAATCGTATTGACCGGATGTGAATGTTCTGCCTGTAGAAACGTCCACGGACGACCAAGAGGCGGCAACGCGAACGCACGGATACTCCTGAGTTCCACCCCTGTTTGCACATCGTATATCACAATATTAGAATCCTGAAAGTCCACTAATCCTCCAACAGACTTGCCATCGGGACTGAAAACGACGGTGTCTATAGTGCCTGTGAATTTATCGAGGGTGTGCAGTTCTGAACCTGTTTCCACATCCCATAGTCGCATTGTGCCATCACGACTGCCGCTGACAAGATAACGTCCATCATCGGTGATGTCAATACTCCTTATGTCATCTGTATGTCCGATGTACGTCCGCAATAGGTTGTTTGTGTCTACCTCCGATAACCGTATCACATTATCTACGGCATTCATCGCCATCAGCTTTCCATCCCGCTTAAATAGCAACGTCTCCCAATTCCACCGATGCCGTGTAAAAGTTCGTGTCTGTCTTGCGGTGTAAATTGTGTATCCTTGCCATACCAGAATTGTACCATCACTATCAGCACTTGCGAGTATTTTACCATCGGGACTGAACGCGATGCTATTCACCCAACTCAGGTTCTCTGTGAGGGTCATCCGTTCCGTACCGGAATTGACATTCCAGATTCGGATCGTTTTGTCGTGGCTACCGCTGCCGATCATCAGTCCGTTTGGTGTGAAGGCGACAGAATTGATATGACTCGTATGTCCTTCCAAAGTGTGGAGTTTGTTGGCAGATGCGACATCATAGAGATGCACTTTTTTGTCCAATCCGCCGCCTGCTATCTTTGTGCCACCGGGACTGAATGCGATACTAATGATGGAATTTTCCGAACCTGTAAACCTCCGAAGGTGTGTACGTCCGTTGACGTCAAACAGATGAATCAGGTTATCCCAACCTGCACTTGCTAACTGAGAACCGTCGTGGTTGAATATGACTGAGGTGATACCCTTGTGTGTTGTGTGAAACTGTGCAGCTCATACCCCATAGAGATATCCCATAACCGAACCGTCTTGTCGTTGCTGCCGCTTGCGATGGTGTTGCCATCCGGACTGAACGCAACGGATGAGACGGTTCCTGTGTGTCCTGTGAACATAACGCGCTCTATACCCATCGCCACATCCCAGACCCGCACGGTTTTGTCCACACTACCACTGACAATCTGTGTGCCATCCGCGTTGAAATCGATGCTTCTTACCGCACGGGTATGTCCTGAAAGTAGGTGAAGTGCTTCTGTTGTTTGAACGTCGTATATCCAGATACCGATTGCACTTGCGACTGCTATCTTTGTACCATCGGGAGAATACTTTATCTCGCGGACATTTCCTTTTCCGTACCGTGCTTTTACCCTATCGGGTAGATGCCATTGTGGGGAGTCTTGTGCCAAAATGGTTGGTGTGAATGTGAATATGACTAAGAACGTTATCAACACTGAATTCAGCATGTTCTTCATTTGTGTCCCTCCTGTAGGGGATGTTTATCTGTCTGTTTGTTGATTTTGGAGTGGATTTTGTTCATAATTCTGTGACATTGTGATAAGATATACAAATTTTAACGCTGAAAGAACTGTCGGTAAATCAGTTCTAAATTCAGTTGAATTTTCAACGCAAACAAGGTATAATTTCATAAATCTAATATACACTAATTCGCGCATAAACTGAGATAAACATAATACCTGGAGGTTTTCATCATGCTTTTTGGTTGGTTTGACCCTATGTACTTCGTATTCCTTGCCCCTGGACTTGCACTATCCTTATATGCAACATGGAAGACAAAAGCCACTTTTTCAAAGTATTCTAAAGTCGGTTCGCGAAATAGGATGACGGGTGCACAGGCAGCAACATTGATGTTAGATAGAAATGGGATCCGTGATGTCAAAATTGAACGCACAGGTGGATGGTTAAGTGACCATTATGACCCTCGTAAAAAGGTGCTTCGGTTGTCAGACGATGTGTATTCAAACAATTCTTTGTCAGCAATCGGTGTAGCATGCCATGAAGCAGGACATGCTATGCAAGACTCCCACGGATATGCGATGTTAAGTTTACGCAGTGCGCTTGTGCCAGCAACTAATTTCAGTTCTATGTTTTCCTATATTGTGTTGATTGGCGGATTCTTGCTCCGGTCAGATCCATTAATGTTGGTAGGCGTATGTCTATTCTCGGTCTGTGTCATATTCTCTCTCGTAACACTACCTGTTGAATGGGATGCCAGTCGACGTGCCAAAGTTGCTATGGATGAGATAGGAATGCTTTCACCCGAAGAAAATCGGCATGCAAGTAAAGTACTAAACGCTGCTTTCCTGACATATCTCGCAGCAGCGATTACAAGTCTATTGACACTGCTCTATTATCTCTTCCGATTGGGTCTTTTAGGTGGTGATGAGTAAAAAAGGTGGATGGCGCGGTACGAAACCGCGCCAATAGGATGAAGGACAGGTTGTTAGCTAGTGGAGAGTCAACCCAAAAATTGGTGGAACCCCGTTTGTAGTAGGGCAATGAATTGCCCTACTACAAACTAATCTATCTGCAATTTATAGATGGACAGTCTACTAAGCTTGTCGAATTGACTCAATCTTTGCTTTCAATATCAACACCGGGCCACTGATCATCGCGTTCAGTAATGTCAACGACAATCCCATCCGGGTCTTCAACTTTGAAGGCTTCCGAAGGCAATTCATTGGAGTTCGGGTCGTAAGGTTTGGTGCCATCTAACCCTTCCCACGTAATTTCAAATCCGAGGTCTTCACATCGTTGTGCAGCTTCTCGTAAATCAGGGACGCGAACACCGATATGGAGATAGTCTAACATGCCACCGACATGCTTAGGTCGATCAGGACCGTTGTGCTGAAATACACGAAAATTGTGATAGCCATCAGTTAAGTCGTAGCATCCGTTCTTCGTTGAAAATATCCGTAAACCTAACGCATCACGCCAGAAACGGATACTCTTTTCAAGGTCTGTTGTGCGGACACCGATATGAACAAGTGTTGTTGACATAAATAATCTCCTTTATTTACGACACACGGCGTGTGCCTAATACTTTACATCCAATAAGAGGGTTCACGGTCTTCGGCTCGGTGCTCATAGAGCAGTTTGACATCATCTGGGAACGTATCAAATATTTCACCCGGAATTGTAGCTGTATTGACACCAAAGAGTTCCAAATTTAGCCACCACGGAGCATATCTAACGACAACTGCGGTTCGGCGAGTATCGCTGGGATTCTCAGCGTTTGAATGCCAAATACGACTGTCCATAATTAACACACTGCCAGCACTACCAACGGCTTGCATTTCACCCGAAATTGGGTTTCGGTCTCCGATGCCATCCTCTTTTCCTCTCGGATTTCTGAGGTCAACATGCGATTTTGGGACAATCCAAGTGCCACCGTTTTCTGTTGTAAAATCGGTAAGCATCCAGAGTGTAGTAATCCCGATGACAGCTCTGGGAAAAGGTTGTGTAATATGCCATTTCTGATTCAAGTCATAGGGAAAATCAGAGTGATATGCTCGGACTAATTTGTAATGTGGAGGACGAATCTTATATTCCGTTTGTGAAATACGTACTTGCGGTCCCAAGCGTTGACGAATAACATCCAGAAGCCGTTCATTGGCAAGATGTTCGGCAAACTTCGGCATAAAACTTATAACATTACGTTCCCACCTGCCGTTCTCTTTGCTAAATTCACCATAATCCGATTCAGAGGTCTCTACCTCTTTACGAACGGTGTCAACAACATCTGCAGGTATAACATCCTCAAGCACACACCAACCCTCTACACGTAGCTGTTTCGCATAAGACGTAAGGGATTCTGATGCCATTTAGTTCTCCTTTGATTTATCAAATTAGAAGGATTGTAAGTTTATCTTGAAAATATGGTAGATTAGGAATGTATTCATACAGTTGACATCGGTGCGATTAGGAAATCGCACCTACCTGGGATAAAAATGTATAATTACTTTCAAAAATCACCATAAATGAGAGTTAACCACGTTTCTTGTTATGACGAATTGCTGCCTTAATAAGCGGTGAAAGCCGCATGATTTTACCTAAAGAACCGACAATACCGATCTCCCGGGTCGTGATAGCCCCCATAACATTGAGTTCACCTGTCCAGAATTTGTATGCTACATCCCCTGTCATAGTGAGTTCAACATCGGGAGTCGTATCATCACCTGCATCACGAGAAAGTGTGTATTCACCATCTGATATAGTTAGTGTCATAACACAATCAGGTATGGTATAATTGAATCTGACGCTTAACTTCAAAGAGTCGAGCGTTTCTCGTACTTCAGGTAAAGCGGCAAGTTCTTCAAACAGTTCATTAATGTAACTATAGAGTTGTTCTGATGTTTCAAAAATAGCCATATTTTGAGTATAGCATACCTTAAAAACATAAGGAAGGTCAATTAAAATGAACAAGAGACTTTTTAAAACTGTTGTCGACATTGATGAAAGAGATTTGGACCCTAACGATATAGAACAGATGTCTAAACTTGTAGCGACTTTTTATGGTAAAGAAAATCTCAGATATGATCTACCTGTGGGTCATATAGATATTATTCAAAAGCATTCTCATATTTCTGAGATATTTTTCAACGACGATTCAAGGTTTTTTGAACCGCCATCCACACCACGGACAGATCTGCTAAGAAAGACAAAAGATATCTTGGATCGATATTTTGAGGGTGATCCTGTAGATTTTAGAGAAATCTCGGTTGAAATAGAGGACGGAACACTGTTTCAGAAGTTGGTGTGGGAAACTATTCATCAAATTCCTCACGGTGAGGTGCGCAGCTACAAATGGATAGCAGAACAAATTGGAAGACCGAAAGCAGTGCGTGCTGTCGGAAATGCTACTGGAAATAACCCAATTACAATCATCATTCCGTGCCATCGGGTAATAGGAAGCAACGGGAATTTAGGGGGTTATGGTGGTGGACTTGAACGAAAACGACAATTGCTATCACTTGAGGGGTATCCGGTCAAGGATTTAAAATCAACGCGAAAGGTTTCTTCAAAGTGACGAATAAAAAATATCTGGGAAAATCAACTGAGGCAATTCATGCCGGGGAAACGGTGTTAGAACGAGCAACTGACACATTGGACAATCCCTCCGGAAAAACGGGGATTCCGTTATTACCACCGATTTATCAGAACAGCACTTTTGGCTTCCAAACGGCAGAAGAGTGTGCATCAGCGTTTATAGACGAAGATAGTGGTTATGTCTATACTCGGTGGGGTAATCCCACACAAGAAGCATTAGAACGAAAACTCGCTGCACTTGAAGCAGGAGAAGCTGCATTAGCGACCGCTTCTGGCATGGGAGCCATTAGCACGGCACTACTGACCGCTTTAGTTGATGGTGGACATGTCGTCGCAATGGACAACCTCTATTCAGCAACATATAATCTCCTAAATGATGAGCTCTGTCGAATGGGAGTTGAAACCACATTTGTAGACGCAACGGATACCAACAAAGTGGCAAACGCCATTCGACCTGATACAAGAGTGCTTTATCTTGAAAGTCCTACCAATCCATTATTGAAACTTATTGACCTATCAGCATGTGCTGACATTGCAAAATCGCATGACATTACATCAATTATTGACAATACGTTTGCCACGCCTTGCAGTCAACAACCGATTTCTCTCGGTATTGATGTCGTCCTCCACAGTATGACGAAATACTTAAGTGGAAACGGAGCAGTAATTGCAGGGGCAATAGTGGGAAAAAGAGAATTCATTGAACGTGCACAGAAAGTTACTTTAAGAAACTTCGGGGCAGCCATCAGTCCATTCAACGCGTGGTTAACCTTGCTCGGTATCCCGACATTACCGCTCCGGTTTTCACGTCACTGTGAGAACGCCTTAGAAATCGCATCTTTTCTTGAAACACATCCGGCAGTTGCGTGGGTGCGTTATCCGGGTTTGGTCAGTCACCCGCAACATAACCTTGCTAAAAAACAGATGGACGGATTTGGTGGAATGATAACGGTAGAACTTGAAGGGGGCAGTGCAGCGGGTGAACAATTGGTAAATCATCTTCAAATCTGCACGCTTGCAGTGAGTTTAGGCGACGTGCGGACATTAGTTTGCCATCCCGCATCAACCACACACTCACACGTCCCGAAGGATGTCAGACAGAAGACCAGTATAACAGATGGTTTGGTTAGATTTTCAATAGGTTTAGAAGACAAAGAGGATATTATCGCAGACCTACAACGGGCATTAGATAAACTTCCTGTGCGATAATCACGCATCATTTTAAAAACATTCTGTTCTTTATGAAACATAAGGTTGTTCTAATATTTCTTCTCATCTTAGCTGTGTTTGGATACATTGGCGAAGCAGTAGCACAAGACAGTGAAACTATTCCCGACAAACTTGTGCTGAAATTAAACGAAGCGAATTCTGAAGCAGACTCATCAGTTTATCCTTGGAAGTATCATCCGGGTGATAATCCAGAATGGGCAAGTCCAACTTTTGATGATACCGAATGGGAATCCATTTTCACACTTGGCACACTGCTGACCCAAGATAAATTATCCGATAGCGGATGGGACGGAATAGGTTGGTTCAGACTACACGTGTCTGTTCCTGATAAGCAGCTCTGGGATACCCCGCTGGCACTCTGGATGATATATCATGCAGGAGCTTCTGAAATCTATCTTGATGGCGAGTTGATTTATGAATTTGGGACAGTAGGTACACGCAAAGAAGAAGAGAAACCTTATTGGGAACGAGACCCACTGGTCATCTCGTTTTCCGGTAAAACCGACTATGTCATTGCAGTTCGGTATTCCAACTTTACGTCTTCTCAATCAATACCTGTCCGCGGCTTTTGGCTTGTAGTTGCACCGCTGAATGAAAGCATTAAAGGGCGTGTCAACACGCTTCGCCATGGCACCACTTTACAAATGGTATGGACAGCGATTTCCGTTTTTCTGATGTTGCAACATTTACTGCTGTTTTTCTTTTATCCTCGTGCAAGGGAAAACCTCTATTTCGCAATATCAACAGGAAGCATCGGAGCATTTATTTTTCTCACATTCCAATTTATCTTGTGGGCAACAAGTAGCACACATATTCTGCTTCTACTTCGGTTACTTGCCTGCGTATATGTATTAATGTTTGTGTCGGGAATGTTATTTCTCTATACACTCTTTTATCCGAAGCTGCCTAAACAGTTTTGGTTCTTTCTCACAGGATGGATTATCACCATCTGTTTAAGCATGTTTGACAGTGGGGTGGGATTTGCGATTCTACTCATACTTCTATTTACAGGTTTGACGTTTTTAGAGATGGTCCGAGTGATAATTGTCGCCGTTTTTAAGAAAAAAGATGGCGCGTGGATATTTGGGATCGGTTCGATCGCGCCTTTTATCCTTCCATTCATATTCGGTTTTATCGTTGCACGAACAGGCTTTAATATTACTGGAGAATTGGGAATACTCATCATATTCCTTGCACCACTTTTTTCTATGTCGGTGTATCTTGCGCGCAACGTCTCCAGAACCAGACGAAAACTTGAGACTGAGGAGCTTGAGCGACAACTCTTGGAAGTCGAAAACACCCGCAAAACGGAGGAATTGGAAGAAGCGCGTGAACTCCAGATGTCAATGCTACCGGATGCTCCACCTGAACTTCAGAATCTTGATGTGGCTTTTGAGATGCGTCCCGCGACAGAGGTGGGTGGGGACTATTATGATTTCAATCTCACTGAAGAAGATCAACTGACTATAGCAATCGGAGATGCCACAGGTCACGGTATGAACGCAGGACTTGTCGTTTCTGCTGTCAAGAGCCTTTTCAAAACATCCGCACCAGAAGCAGGGAACCTTGCCACACTTGAACGTATCTCACAAGGTATAAAGAGTATGAATTTCAAAAGACTCCACATGGCAATGACGCTCGCTACATTCAATGATAATAAACTGACGCTTGCATCCGCGGGAATGCCACCAACTCTCATCTATCGATCCGAAGATGACATGGTGGAGGAGATACTGCTTGAAGGGATGCCTTTGGGTGGCGTTATTGGAGCTGAACGACAAGAAACATCTTTTGAACTCCGGTCTGGTGATACTGTCTTAATGATGAGCGATGGTCTACCCGAAATGTTGAATCCTGAAAACGAAATGTTAGACTATCCAAAAACGAAGGAACTTTTTGCAGAAGTTGCAGATAAATCTCCAAAAGCAATTATCAGACACATGTTTGAAGCGAGTAGTTCGTGGGCGAAAGGAAAACCGCAGGAAGACGATATAACGCTTGTTGTCATCAAAGTGAAGTAACCCACCCTTCCATCTAAATATCGTTGACATTCAGCAGAGAACAGGATATACTTAACTGGTGCTATTTAGCATTTCACCATTTTGCCCGGTCGTCTAATCGGCAGGACACATGACTCTGGATCATGGTGTGAAGGTTCGAGTCCTTCCCGGGCAGTATTCTTTGCACGAGTAAATCACATAACAACACTAAAGGAAATAAGATGGAACGGGTAGAAACTTTGCCTGAAGAATATATCAACAGTCAAGAACAAGACATCAAGACAGTTTTGCACGAACTCCACACACTTATCAAGACTGCTTTACCGGGACAAGACATCTGTATGTGGGAGGGGATTTTCTGGGGTGGTAGTGAACAGAGAATTATCGGCTACGGAAATTTCTCATATACGCGGTCCGATAAGAAACAGGTCGAATGGTTCCTCATAGGATTAACCCGACAGAAAAACTACTTCAGTGTATATGTGAATGCAGTTGAAGGTAGAAAGTATTTGGCTGAAATCTATAAGTCCCAACTCGGTAAAGTCAAGACAGGAAAGAGTAGTATTAGTTTTAATGAACTTGAGGATGTCAATCTTGACACATTACGCGAAATGATTGAACACGCAGGTAGACTCACCACGGAGAAAATGGAATGAACGACTCACCCAAACATACAAACCGTCTAATTCACGAAACAAGTCCCTATCTACTCCAACATGCACACAACCCTGTTGATTGGTATCCGTGGGGTGAAGAAGCGTTGGAACGCGCAAAGCATGAGCAGAAACCGATTCTACTGAGTATCGGTTACTCTGCCTGTCACTGGTGTCACGTTATGGAACGTGAATCCTTTGAAAATGAGGAAATCGCTGCAATCATGAACCAACTGTTCGTCAATATAAAGGTTGACAGAGAAGAACGTCCAGATTTGGATGAAATCTACATGAACGCAGTCCAGATCCTGACGCGTCAAGGGGGTTGGCCCATGACAGTATTCCTTACACCTGATCTGAAACCTTTCTTCGGCGGCACCTACTATCCACCGGAAGATAGATACGGTAGACCCGGTTTTCCAAAGGTAATGTACGCAGTGATAGAGGCATACAATGATAAAAACGACCAGGTTCTGGAGCAAGCAGATCAGATCACTGCGCAGCTCAATCAGATGAGTAATCTTGTTACTTCTCAGGAATATGAATTGACAGAAGAACTTATGACAAAGGCGTTTCAACACTATCGTTCCCAATTTGATTCACACTACGGCGGTTTCGGCAATGCACCGAAATTTCCGCCAAGTATGGGATTGCCATTTCTCTTGCGGTACTGGCATCATAGCGATAATGCGAATGCTTTAGAGATGGTAGAACTCACACTGCAAAAAATGGCACGCGGCGGAATGTATGACCAGCTCGGTGGTGGTTTTCACCGTTATTCTACAGATGCACGTTGGCTTGTCCCTCATTTTGAAAAAATGCTCTACGACAATGCGCAACTCGTTGTAGCCTATTTTGAGGCGTATCAGGCAACACAGAATAGTTTTTACTTGGATATTGCCACAGAGACATTAGATTATGTCCTACGTGAAATGTACGATGCTGAAAAGGGGGGTTTCTATTCCACACAAGATGCTGATAGTGAAGGTGTTGAGGGTAAATTCTTTGTCTGGGAACCTGATGAGGTGGAAGATATTATCGGAGAGGAGAACGCGGAGATTTTCTGTGAATTTTACGACATCACACCCCACGGAAACTTTGAAGGTGAGAGCATCCTACATATACAGACTCCAACTGATGTCTTTGCCAGAAAATTGGGGATGGAGCAAGATGCATTAGACACCCTTCTAACAGATTGCAGACAGAAACTTTTTGCGGAAAGAGAGAAGCGGATTAAACCGGGTCTTGATGACAAAATCCTAACGAGTTGGAACGGTATCATGATACGCGGTATGGCGATGGGGTATCAACTAACAGGTAAGCTTGAATATTTGACTGCATGCGAAAAATCTGCTGAGTTTGTGTTGACAACGCTTTCCCAAGAGGATGGTCTACTCTTACGCACCTACCGAGAAGGTAAAAGTCATTTGAACGCCTACCTTGAGGACTATTCATATTTCATCGCGGGTTTAGTAGCATTATACGAAGCGAGTTTTGACGCGAAATGGCTTAATGAAGCGGAACGACTTGCCAATATCATGATAGAGCAGTTTGCAGATGATAATGGAGAGGGGTTCTTTTTTACTGGCAAAGCACATGAATCCCTCATCGTTCAATCCAAATCCGCTTACGATGGAGCAACACCCGCGGGTGCATCTATGGCAATTCATAGTCTATTACGTCTTGCTAAACATCTGGACAAACCTGAATTCCACGAAAAGGCAGTGAATACATTAAAACTCTATTTTCATCAGATGGACGTGATGCCTTCGGGTTCGGGTCAGCTGCTGTGTGAGTTAGCGTTTCTGCTTTCAACACCGAAAGAAATTGCTATCGTTGGCAACAGAGAGGACGCCAAAACGGGATCGATGTTAGCAGCATTACACGGCATGTATCTACCGAATAAGATCGTGGCATTAATAAGTGAATCCCCAGATGAAACTACACTCCCACTGCTCGCGAACAAATCACGCATAGATAACAGCACAACTGCTTATGTCTGTGAGAATTATGTTTGCCAAGAACCGACAACTGACGTTGATGCCTTTGTTGAGATGTTATGATAAACAATACCTTCGCCAAAAATAGATTTTCTGTTAAATTGTTTGTGTGTTGTAGTACAATAAACGTCAACTTAAGGAAATTAATCTGTTATTAGTGTGTCTTTAGTCCCGTAGGGACGCTATGTTTATAGAAAAACGTTATTCTAACTCTCTTCAGTCCCGTAGGGACGATATGTTTATCCTGCATGTTTAATCTACACATATCGTCCCTAATGAAGATTAAATAAATAATCAGGTAATTCTACTAATAGGACTCATTGTAGGAGTAAGGCTTCGTAGGGGCGGGATTTCCCCGCCCGCGTATTACCCAATTTATAACCTAATCTTCATACGGTACTAAAGAGGGTTTCCAAGACGTTTATCTATAAACATATCGTCCCTACGGGACTGGAGAAACTCTCTGTATGGAAAAAACTTAACTTTACACCCGACAAATCATGACGAAGACCAAACGCGTATTCGTCCACGCGCATTTGACGTTGATTTGGCTGAATGCCATAAGGCATTCATAACGTTGGTTTATAGGTGTCGCATCGCTCTACCCGACCTACAAAATAGGAATTGACAAAGCACTATGTCAGACAAACATAATATAATTTCACACATAAAAGACAACTTTGAAGTAGGTGAATTTGAACAGGCATTAGAGATGAGTACCCGTGCTCTCAAAGCCTATCCTGTTGACTTAGAAGTGTATGACATTCGATGGCAAGTGATCGCAAGGATGTTCTCAGATGAGGAAGCTAAAGAGAAAATCCATTCTGAAGTTGAAAACCTGTTAACGACCCTCCCAGAAACGCCAGAACTATTAGACACTGCCTACTGGGGATATAAATCTATATCTGGTGGTGCTATTAACGTACCACAAAGTCTGGTTGATAAGATACTGCAATATCCCAAAACTGAGATATATCTCGCTGCATTGATGGGATTGTCAGAACGTAGCGAAAATACTCGCGAAAAGTGGCACTACTACAAACGTGTCGTTGATGAATTCACACCCTCTGATGTTCCAATACTATCATGGTATATATTGGCATGTGAAGAACTACTGTGGTTAGCAAAGGATGATCGGACACTTGCGACTGATGATTTACTTGACGAACTTCTTGACATTCTCTTAGATGCCGACCTACAACATTGGCAAGATTCACAAAAAAGCTTCCGTTGTTATGCTAAAGTGGTTGAATGGCGGATTACACTTAACTGTGGATTAGATAAAGCACTCGAACTTTTAGACAGTACTGAAATAGAATTTGTGAAAAAAACGGAACAATCACAGAACTCAGACAACGATGATGCGATAGGAAAAGCATACAAGGAAATTTCGCGTTTGCGTGGTAAGGTCTATTTTCACCAAAGTCGATGGAAAGCATCCTATGACGAATTAACTGCAAACGCACCCGATTTTATGGAGTCCGTTTGGACACGTTTCAATGAAAGTACAATAGACTATTTTTGGATGTTAGGACGGTCGGCAGAAGGGATGGGAAACTGGGTAAACGCCAAGCACTACTACGCTAATGCTCACTTTGGACCTAATACTCATAACAAAGGTCTTAAGGGATTGAAAAGCGTTTATCAGCAAATAAGAGATAACACAATGATCGATACGTTTGATACCTTCTTAGAAGAAATCGAAGCAGAATATCGTATTCAAGAAGCTGCCGACTGTGAAATAATCCGACAAAAACTTCTCAAGAATAGACTGAATAAGAAAGCAACAGATTTTCGTTTGGAAACCTTGGATGAAGAAACTTACACTCTATCAAATTTGTTAGGAAAAGTCGTGATGCTTGATGTAGGGGCATCGTGGTGCGGACCTTGCAACGAAGTTTTATCGGAAGTCAATACCGTCTACGATCGGTTTCACAAGACAGATGATGTGGTTGTCTTGGGTATAAATGATGGTGAAAAACCTGAGCAAGTACAGAAATTTTTGGATGAACATAATCCACCGTGGACGATTCTGCTTGACCCCTATCAGAAAGTTAGGAAAACTTTTCAGATTAAGGGAATACCGTCTTTTATAATGATTGATAAAGAGGGTAATTGGCAATACAGTTTTTTAGGCTCACATATCATAAAAGGTCAACCATTGATTTGGTTTATTGAAGAACTTCTCTCAGATAAATAACCTCATACAACGTGAGTTTGATAAATGTAGCGTAAACTTTCCAGTTTGCGAAATGTGTCACAAACTGAAAGTTTGTGACACATTTCACGTCTCTCGGATACGAAAATGGCGTGAGTGAACGCCTCCGAAATGATTAATCAAACTGACGTTAATACAACTTCTTTTCTAAGTTAACCTGACAACATCCTTCTTGACAATCTCTTTCGTATGGCTAAGGTCAGCGTGGGAGATGAGTTCCAATGTTTCGGGTGCTAAACGTCCTCTTACCTCTGTTGGCACGCGGCTTTCGCCTCTGTCTTGGGGTCTGTAACGTAAGACGAGGAAGCAACGATACCGGTCTATCGGTTTCCAAGGTAACGCACCGTGCGTTAAAAGTTCGGAAAATAATCAATATGTCACCTGCTTTTGGGGTGATGTTCTCAACACCGAGCGGGATATTATCAACATCATCAATTGTGCCGTTGTTGAAGATGTGTTTTGGTCGGTCATATTCAGCTTTGTGTGAACCGGGCACAATCAACAACCCGCCATCTCCCGGATACACATCAGTCAAATAGGGAAAGACAACAAAATCATCACAATAGATCGTACCGTTTCGGTTTTCAAAACAGTTCCTATCACGTCCATAGTCTTCCCGTGCGCAATGCAGACGTAGTGCATCACCACCTTCTGGCACCCCAATTCTGTCTGCGATCATTGTGCCGCGAGCGAGTTGTGGTTTATTGTCGGTTAGTTCCCTAATGATTTGCCAAGATGCTGGATGTAATGCAAGTGCCTCTAAAGCTCTTGAAAATGCAAAACCGTTAGGAAGGTGTTTACCGCTGGAGTCAAATCCATCGGGTAGTTCTTCAGTAGGTGTGTTGATATAGGTGTCCGCGGCTACCTGCGCAGCCTTTAACTCTTCACCTTGTATAGCATTTTCCAAGTGTAAATATCCAGTAACATCAAAAAGATAACGTTGTTCAGGTGTCATCATATTATAACTCCTCAGTTACGCATCGAAACCCAACGCTTGTAACTGCGAAAGATGGTATATCCCGTAACCGATGGGTAACCCGTAGAGAGTCCGTGCCGCTGTACCATGATCCTCCACGAAACACACGTGCGTTCTTGCATGTTTTGTAGTTTGAAAGCACATCTTCAATACTTTCCCCAGCAATAGGATTTTCTGGTGGTGAAAAATCATAATAATCCGATTGATAGGCATCCAGACACCACTCACGCACATTGCCAACCATATCACACAGACCATACCCGTTTGGCGGATAACTGCCTACGGGAGTCATGCGAATAGTTGATGTTCTTCCGTCCCAACGTATACCGTAGTTTGCCTTATATCTATCAATAGAATCTCCCCAAGGGTACGTTCTACCGACTAATCCACCGCGTGCAGCTTTTTCCCATTCCGCTTCGGTAGGCAACCGCTTCCCTGCCCATCGTGTGTATGCCATCGCTGCATACCAACTCACAGCAACAACAGGATAATCTGCTTTGCTGACAGGAAAACAGTCGTTATTCCAGAGTTTCAGATAATTTCCATCATGGTATTCTTTTGGGATTTTATCCTTACGCCATTCGGGATTATGATCAACAAAGGTTTTATACTGTGCATTTGTTACTGTATACCTGTCCATATAAAAATCGTCAATGTGGACAGAATGAATAGGACCTTCATCGTTTTCTCCAGTGGTGCTTCCCATTAGAAATGCGCCAGCGGGAATCAACACCATTTCGGCATCATCTTGACCAAGAACCACATCAAAACTCGGTTTGGGTTGATAATTTCGGTTATACCGTTCTCGTTGTGTGTCATCAGACAACACATCGTACGCTTCCGTCACCGCTCGAAAAGTAGCTGCAGCCGCCTTATTGTCTGGATTTTTATCAGGATGGTATTTCAGCGCGAGTTGACGGTAAGCCTTCTTAATCTCATCAGCAGAGGCATCACTGGACACTTTCAAAATAGAGTAATAGTCGCGTTTAGGCATTTTTAATTAATCAAGGTTGGAGACATTTTATTGAATACCTAATGCAGATTTAAGACAATCATCTATCTTTTGCATTGCTGAATCGGAAAGACTGCCAATAATACGGAGAATTCGTCTTTGTCTGAAAGTTATTAACTTTTCACATTGAACGATTGAATCAAGACGAAGTCCTGTTTGTTCACCTTCAACAGTTGAAATATCAATAAAATACTGCGTTGGTGCTCCGATCCTTCTGTGGCGACTACTTGTAATACCAGCAAGAATTGTGGAATCAAGTCGCTGATTCCAATAATCCGCTTGTATAACAAGTGCTGGACGTATTTTACTCTCCGAGTAGTTACTATATGGAAAATCCATAAGGATTACGTTACCGCGTTGAATCTTCATTGCTCCTCCGCGGATCAAGTTCATTATAGACGTCCATTTCGGGATCGTCCCAACCTAAACTAAGACCAAGTTCTACAAGCAATTCCTTCTGTTCTTCTTCCGTAAATGGACTGTCATCATAAAAGTGTCTTTCTTGCATCTTGGCAAACGTTTCAGCAGGTAACACAACATACTCAGCATTTGTTGCTGGATCCACAAGGCGCACAAGATTGTGCTTGGAATCCTGAACTGCCTGTTTAATTTCTTCAGAAATTGTAATCATCATTTTCTCCTTTCTAACCCTAAAATTGTGGTCAATTCAGTCAAAGTCCCTATTTCATAATCAGGTTGGATTTGTGTGTCGTTCGCCACCCTTTCTCGGTTGAGCCATACTGCAGATATACCGACGTTTTGTGCACCCGCAACATCGTTGACAAGTGAGTCGCCTACATGCAGCATCTGTGAGAGTTCACAACCTGCTTGTTGTGCTGTTATCTCAAATATCTTTGGATGCGGTTTCTCAACCTGGACATCTTGAGAAAAGACAACAAAAGCGAATCGGTCTTCAAGTCCGCAACGTTCTGGATATGTATTTCCATTTGAAAGCAATCCTAACTTGAAATGCGGTGCTAAAGCATGAAAGGTCGGTATCACATCAGGATAGAGTTCTATATCACCAAAACGGTGTTTCCGATATATTGTGTTTAGGTGTGCAGCAAGTTCTTTATCCGGATATCCGACATATTCAAGTGTGCGTTCAAACGCTTGTTTCCTGATGTCTTCAAGGTTCCAGATTCTCCCTTTAACCTCATCAGCAAATTGATTCCGAATATATATCATCTCATCAATTGTAAGTTGTAAGGCGCGTTGGGTTGGAACATGCTTTTGCAGTTCTGTCAATGCATGTTGGAGCGAATGACGCATCACTTTGAGAAAATCCCACAAGGTCATGTCACCATCAAACGAGATAACCGAAATATTCAAGTAATCCTCCTGAAAGCGTTAGGACGTTGAGACACCAATTGAGGCGTGTATTTGTGCGAACTTCCACATATCGTCAACTTTTTCTAATACACCTGTCATTCTCATGACAAATTCTTCCTGAACACCTTGCCATTTAAGATTCCAGACCTGTTGTGTATAGAACCATGCGACATCATCGCGTTCTTGCACATCAAGATTGATGATTCTGATGCTGAAATCCTCAGTACTTGCAACGTGGTTTTGGTAGTAAGTTGTTATATCCTCGTTACCTTCAATAACTTCATCAGCATCGGTACCTATTTTAACATAGTGTGCTGCAGGAAGCATCATCGCGATAAGGGTTTCAGCATCTCTTGCGACAAGTGCGTCAAAATATGCCTTCACCGTTTCATTCGCATTCGGCATCGTGAATTCCTGTGAGTGCATCCCATAAAGCACTGCTCATCTGTTCACATGCATGTACAACTGTTTGCTGAGCATCTGGTGATAATTCGGCTATTCTTGCAAGAAGTTTCTCCGCTTCGTGTTCATTGTGTGAATGCGTTTCAAAATAGGGTTCTACCTTTTCGGGGAGTTGGTAGAAAGCCTTTAGACCAGCCAACTTTGATTTGGCGGTTTCTGGTTGCTGTGCCTCAAAAGCGTAGAGCGCGCCTAATGCTGTTTCACCATCAGAAAAGAGTTTTTCGGCGGTTTCTAATAGTGTATTCACTTGCGGGACCTGTGCTTCTGATACTTGCGTGTTAAGACCGTCAGCAAAATCTGCCCACATATCAATATGTTCTGTTTCCTCTTCTGCTGTTTCGGGGTCGTCTAATGTTTCCCACCCTTTTGGCAGTGTTGAGATAAATGCACCGTATTCACGTGCGTAGCATTTCAAAGCATCAACAGGCAATTCACCTGCACTCCAGGCTTGATAAAAAGGATGATTCAGTAAACTATAGTTGGAGATTTTGTTGTCTAATGCTTGTTTGATATCCATAAATAACACTCCGTTTCTGAGATTTAATGTTTGGATGATTCATAAAACTCGTTCTGCTTGGATTGTTCGTTCACTTTCTTCAAAATCTGCTTTGTTAGTATAGCACATCTATATGCTGATGTCAAGGTATTGGCGTTTAAGGGGGTGTGTAAAGGTTTGGTTGCTTGTCTGAACCAGGATTTGCAGGATTACCAAGATAAGAATGTGTGAACAATAAGAGAGCAAGCACCAGCAGTGCGAAAGGTGTATAGAACGTGTATATTTATTTTCCTAATATGATATACCCTTCGTCCCTCATGAAGATTAAGATTTAAATTGGGTAATATCTCAACGGGCAATGAATTGCCCTACTACAAACGGACGGGTTCGTAGTAGGGCAATTCATTGCCCGTTGAGATATTACCCGAAGGATTTTTTAATCCTTCCATTCTTTTCTACTTCCGTATCAACATCTTGCGCGTTGCAGTGAAATCGCCTGTCTTAAGCGTATAGAAATACAGACCTGTAGCGACTTTTTCACCAAACATATTCCGACCATCCCAATGGATAGCACGGCTACGACTGGTATACACACCTGCTGCTTGATGTCCCAGCGCAATCGTCCGCACTACAACACCACGCATATTGTATATCGTCAATGTGACCTCTGCAGGTTTTGCGAGTTGATACGGTATCCACGTTTCTGGGTTGAACGGGTTCGGATAGTTGGGGAGCAGGACAGTTTCTGATCGGACTAATTGACCGACAGGTGCATTGTTTCCTTCGATTGGGATCCTCACAGGAATCATCACATAGGTCAAGATGACATCACAGTCCTGGCTTGTGCTACCGTCATGGGTCCAAGTGCCAGTAACACTGAAATTGGCGGTCTCTCCTGCATCAAGGAATCCAATTCTGTCCGTACCTATTGGTATAGGACCATTTACATATCCATGAACTGTAAGACTTCTTACCGATTGGCTGGCAGTTAGAGTCCCCTCAATTGTTGCATCGTATACATCGCCACTTTTATGAGTAACAGAACAAGTTGTAATGTTAGTGCTTATGATAGATGTACCTACAAGATCTGTGACGTTGATTGTGACGGTAATGCTATCACTACCGCCATTGCCATCAGACACTGAGACCGTGACCGAGTAGGAGTTTTTCGTATCATAGTCTAACGCTGCATTGGTTTGTAGTTGCCCGGTAGTAGTGTCAATGCTGAACGAGGACGCATCCGTGCCACCCAGACTATAGGTCAGGGTATCGTCATCTGCATCGGTAGCAGAAACAGCAGTGCCGATGTTTGTACCAGATGCCGTGCTCTCCGCGACAAGACGCGTAGTACTGGTGCCTTCCGTGAACTCAGGGGCAGAGAACACTGGCGGTGATGATGCTTCAACTGTCACACTTGCAACGTCAAGTCGACCGTCGCTGAGTGTCGCTGAGACCGCGTATGAACCAGAGGCACCGCTCCCTATAGTCAACGAGGTACTTGCCTGTCCATTGCTATCAGTTGTTGCACTTGTGGAACTCAACGACGCGGTTCCAGCGACTGGAATAAATTCAATGTCGGTTGAAGTACCGGTATACCGAATAATTCTAAAAGTCAATGCCTGACCTGATGCGGGATTGTTATTTTCCGTGACGGTGGCAGTAAATTTAACCGTATCACCGGGGGAAGCATTTGAAGCACTTGAAGATATAGAGACCGATAGCGACGGCACAGTCCCAACTGTCACAGTTCTGCTCACTGAAGCGGTGCCAGACGAGGCCGTGACTGTGTATGTGCCAGAGGCTCTATCCCCTACCCTCAATGTCACACCTGACCGTCCGTTGCTACCAGTTACGCGAGTTGGACCACCATAGGCAAACGACACATTTCCATCGTCCGGCTCTATGCTAAACGTCACTGTGTGACCTTGCGTGGGAATCTCATCCACCTGAACCTCAACTAAAAAATACGGGTTAGATCCTTCCCGATAGCCGGGCCCAGGATTATTTATCACAACTATAGATAGGTTTGGCTCCGGTTCGGGTTCAGGCGCATTGTTAGTAGGTGTTTCATTGACATCCGTGATGTTGATGGTGACGGTGATGCTATCTGTGAGTGTGCCATCCGAGGTGGTAACTGACACTACATAGATAGATTTCACTTCATAGTCCAGGGATGCATTTGTTCGCAGCTGCCCAGTGGTGCTGTTAATAGTAAAGGCTGCAGCGTCTGTGCCACCGAGGCTATAAGTGAGTGTGTGCCCATCAGTATCTGTAGCACTAATAGGTGTACCGATGTCCACACCGGAACCGGTATTCTCTGCTACGGAACGTGAGGTGCTACTGCCATCTGTGAACACGGGCGGGTTGTTGACTGAAACATCCTTAACTTCTGTAACTTGATCAGGTAATTCATCTACATCCAGTACATTGATTGTAACAGCAATGGTAGCAGTGAGTTTACTATCAGAGACGGTAACTGACACCGAATAGATGGATTTTGTTTCGTAGTCCAAGGATGCATTTGTTCGCAACTGTCCTGTGGTGGTATCAATACCGAACGCGCTTGCATCCTGTCCACCGAGGCTGTATGTGAGTGTATCATTGTCGGGGTCAGTAGCAGCTATAGCATTTCCGATGTTCATGCCAGCTGTGGCATTTTCTGCAACCTTACGTGTCGCATTACTACCTTCTGTGAATATAGGTGCGCGGTTTTCGTCTATGTCCGTAACATTGATAGTAACAACTATCGTATCTGTTGCTAGTCCATCTGAGACGGTGAGCGTGACGGAATAAGTGTTTTTGGTTTCATAATCCAGGGATGCTTTCGTTTTAATCTGTCCGGTTGTTCTATCAATGTTGAACGCTGCAGCATCCGTCCCGCCAAGAGTATAAGTCAACGTATCGTTATCAGCATCTGTAGCAGCAACAGCAGTCCCGATATTTAGATCTGCACCAGTATTCTCTGCCACGGAACGGTTAGTCGTGTCCCCTTCGGAGAACACGGGTGCGCGGTTTTCGTCTATGTCCGTAACATTGATAGTAACAGCGATAGCATCTGTTGCCAATCCATCTGAGACGGTGAGTGTGACGGAATAAGTGTTTTTGGTTTCATAATCCAGGGATGCTTTCGTTTTAATCTGTCCGGTTGTTCTATCAATGTTGAACGCTGCAGCATCCGTCCCGCCGAGGGTATAAGTCAACGTATCGTTATCAGCATCTGTAGCAGCAACAGCAGTCCCGATATTTAGATCTGCACCAGTATTCTCTGCCACGGAACGGTTAGTCGTGTTCCCTTCAGTGAACACGGGCGCGCGGTTCTCTTGGACATCCGTGACATTGATCCTTACATTAATGTTATCACTGCCGCCATAACTATCAGAGGCAGCAACCGTGACCGAATAGAATGCTTTCGTTTCATAGTCTAAGGTTGATCGGGTTTGCAACTGACCAGAACTGCTGATGATACTGAAATTAGATGCATCTATGCCACTGAGACTATAGGTGAGTGTATCACCGTCAGCATCTGTCGCAGACACAGGATCGCCGATGTTGACACCTCTTGCACTGTTTTCTGCTACGGAACGGATAGTGGTAGTGCCATCGCTAAACTCGGGTGCCGTATTCGGACCACGGATGATAACCAACGGCAGATTAGCAGCTTTCACAAGCGCGTAACCGTAGTGATTACGAGGTAAACTTGGTAACTTGCCAATATCCACGGTGACATGTGCTGTAGTACCACCAGTACGTGTAACCGTAAGTGTGCTACTTTCCACACTCCCATGCGGAATTGTGAGACTCGTTGCGCCACCTGTAATACTACCATTTGTTACAGTAATCGGTAAGACGATGTCAAATAGAGCACCCGCAGGGGCTACCGCTTTGAACTCTCCCGATCCAACATTCTCCAACGATACGGTAAGCGGAAATGGATCTATCGCGTTTCTGCCTAATCGGACAGTTGTCAACGATGTCATCCCTTCAAAAATGCCGTCTGGCAAACTACTCAGTCGGTTGTTGTATAGGTTAAGATTGATAAGTGCGGCAAGTCCAGAAAAATCTCCTGTTTTCAGTACTGAAATACCTTTACCACGTAGATTCAGTCTTGTAATTGCATTGAGATGTGCATCGGTAACATCTGCTGCATTGTTTATACCAGGCACCGCAGCCACAATAGCATCGCGTACCTCTGACGTTCGGTTACTTACAGGTGTAATATCCGCATAACCCGTAAGACTTGTGCTAAAAACTATTAACAATGTCAAAAAAATGGATACCATAAATTTATGATTTCTAATTAGTAGTTCCAAGAGAAGCTCCTTATATATGTCTTTTTAATTGGTGTAATATACCTTAAACTATACAACCCATGATTATCACCAGATTCAGAATATGATGTTAAAATATGGGTTAAAAAGTTGTTAATCCGGTGATTTAATTTCCTAAATTTTCCTCATTATAAGAAGAAATGCGAAAATTCTGATACGGTTATAATACACTAATATTGTCAAAATTTCAAATAATTGTGAATAAACCTATATGTAACTAAAATGTGTCTAATGTAGTAGTTTTTAGAATTAAGGATAGTTTTTCTTGTGGCAGTGAAGCAACGCAGCATGCGGGTGTTGGATGCTGCAGGATTTCAACCGCACATATTACCGTTTGGATTTTAAACTTTACAATTCAAAAGAATCTTGATAGAATCCTGACAAAATCCAAGTATAGTATAAGGAATTGTTTCAAATGACCGAAGAACAGAAATTTATTTTTGACCTTAAGGGATACCTATTAATCCCAGAGGTGTTAACGAATTCAGAAATAGATGATATCAAGGCACAGATTGAAACCATTCGCACAAACGCGGAGGCGTTACCGCAACATGAAAGGCAATTTCCTGGTGGTGCTGCCTCTTTATTGATTGACCATCCCATTATAATGGATATCCTCACAGAGATTCTGGGTGAAGTTCGGATGGAATCCAGCTGGTTCACCTATCGTTCTGTGGGAAATGGTGGACCTCCACCGCACGGTGGTGTCCGAAATGTGAACCCCAACTTTAGTTACCAGTGTACAAATGGTAAGATATATTCTGCCTTGACACGAGTTGTGTTTGAACTGAACGAAGTCCAAGCAGGTGAAGGTGGAACACTATTTCTGCCAGGGAGCCACAAAGCCAACTTCCAAATTCCAGAAACCCATCGTACAACGGACTCCCCTCTATTTGAGACTTATAGTTGTCCTCCAGGTTCAGCGATTATTTTCACAGAGAATCTCTGTCATTCTGGGGATACATGGAAAAATCCTGATCGTCCACGAATAGCGGTTTTCAATTGCTATAATTTTGTTGGATGTCAATTCCATAAACCAACCGTGCCAAGACATATTATTGAAGGATTGTCACCAGAGAAGCAAGCATTCTTCCGAAATGTATGGGTTTGGAATCAAGGTGGACCTGACAATGGTAAGAATCTGCGTTATGATGGTTGAAATGTAAAAGGAATAAAACATGGAAATTAGAGAGGTAGTCGTAACAGGTCAAAACCAAGTAGAACTACAAACTACGATAATGGATACATCAATTCTCTCTCCAAATGAAGTTATAATTGATACGGAATATACGTTCATTAGCAGCGGGACAGAATTGGCAAACTATACGGGTAGAGAACCGAAAGTTTTTCATCAAGGGACGTGGTGTGCTTATCCGTGGCGTTCCGGTTATGCAAACGTTGGAATTGTTCGTGATGTAGGGACGAACGTTACGCGTGTGTCTCCTGGGACCCGTGTCTTCACTTATGGACGACACGCATCCACGATTCGGTACACACATGATAGACTGATTGTACCTGTTAGAGATACCATAGACCACGGTGTTGTCGCTGCCTCTCGGATGGCAGGTGTAGCGATGACCTCTATCATTGTAACGGAGATAGGCACGCATCCGAACGTCATTGTGTTCGGATTAGGACTTGTTGGTAATCTGGCATCACAGATGTTTCAAATACATGGGTGTCGTGTTATTGGCGTTGATCCAGTAGAAGAAAGACGAAAATTGGCGGAAAGATGTGGTATAAAAGAGACCATCGGCGGTGATGCAGATGATGTACAAGCACAGATTAAAGAGATTACCAAAGGTCAGTTGGGTAATATCACTGTTGACGCGGTCGGACATAGCAATGTCGTGATGCAGGCACTACGTGCAACGGCAAATTACGGACAATTGGTTATCCTCGGTTCCCCGCGTGTTTCTGTTACGGGTGATTTAACAGAACTTCTCTCTGATGTACATCTTCGCTGGGTCACTATTCGTGGTGCGTTGGAATGGTGTGTCCCGATGTATTCTGACACAGGCATAGACACATCGCAATTCAGCAAGCAACAGACTATATTTGACTGGATTGAACGTGAGCAGTTGCATGTTGAACCACTAATTTCACATCGTCTGAAACCTGATCAGATAAAGCAGGCTTACGATGGATTACTGAATGAACCGGATGTGTATACGGGTGTCGTTTTGGATTGGAATGAATAAGGAGTAGCAGGAGACTGTTCAGATTCCACCGAAGGTTGCAATGAAATACATCACACTCCGTACTTAACCTATGTTTCACTGCTTCAGTTTTCCCCAGAGTGTAGTAAGGCGATTCATGGGTTCAACAGCGAACGTTGTATTTCCTAAAACAAAACTTCTTATCCCATTTTTAGAGAATAGCACATCCCCATTAGGTGAGATGTCAACCCCCGCAGTCGCACCAAATTTTGCCTTTGTTAGGTCGATAGCACCTGCTCCTAATTGAAATCTATTAAGTAGAAAAATGTCAGATGTAAGTGGACCTGCAGAAATGACTAAGAGTGGACCATTGTTTTGTATGGCGTAATCGTGAATTTCATATTTATCTCTATACAACAGATGTGCGGATTTTGCGTTCTCAATATCTGTGATCCAAATTTCACTGAAAATCTTCCTTTCCTCCTGTTTTGTAACTAATTTTGTAAAAAAAACTTCACCAGTGAAATCTGCATGTGTTGTAAGTGGAAGTAGAAAAGCAAGGGACAAACAGAGGTATTTGAGGACGTAATTGAGGACGTATTTCATGAGTAAGATTCTCTTATAGCAGATGTTGGTTATCATTCTGTGTAATTATATAGAAAAAGAAAAACATTTTCAAGGACAAATGAAGCATAACTTAGTAGATTGGGTAGTGTACCTAACGTGGTAACCATCTGTTGATTTGAGTCCCGATTCCCGACTGAATGTCTTGATATTTGGATCGGAGTTCCCGTTTACAGTTCAATTGGGAGTGAAATGTTCCTTCTACAGTTCACTCAGGTCGGATGGGTGTGTAAAGTTTTTGCCACTTGATAATTCTAAAGTATAAAGTTCTCGTCTATATAGGTGTGAAATTAGCAATCTCCTTATTCTTAGCTTACAGAACACCCGATAATTGTGAAAAGACCTTGAAATTACCAAAACGCCCTTCCGCGTCTTCCGTGTCTTCCGTGCCTTCCGCGATTCTGACAAGAACAGTGACAATTACTTTACACACCTGGTCTGATAAATATTCTTGAAATTCTTGATAATATATGATATAATTACCGTATATATGCAAATGAATATTAACAATTACGGAGATTTAGGCACGGCATGATTACATCCGTCGTGCTTTGTTCTATCATGATATATGCATAATGTTTACGACAGAGTACATTATGAAATAAGGAGGTGAATAGATTGGCAATTGATGCAGCAAAGAAGCGCGAATTGATTGAGAAACATCAGATACATGACCGAGATACCGGTTCACCCGAGGCACAAGTGGCAGTATTAAATGCTCGTATTCAAGAATTGACGCAACATTTTCAAACGCATAAAAAAGATCATCATTCAAGATACGGACTTTTTAGGTTAGTAGGAAAACAGCGGCGTTTATTAAGATATCTCTATAAGAAGGATGTCCCTCGGTACTATCGTCTCATTAATGAACTCGGAATTCGCGACACAATCGGTTCACAGACAAGTTAAGTATGCCACCGTAAGCATTTTGTGTATGAGGAGGAAATTGAGTGAAAGTTGAAATGCAACTCGGAAGTGAGAAACTTTCGATTGAAATGGGGAAAGTTGCTAAACAGGCAGATGGAGCCGTTTGGGTACAATACGGTGGAACAGTTGTCTTAGTGACAGTAGTCGCAGATGATCGCGAACATGATTTAGATTTTTTCCCTTTGACAGTAGATTATAGAGAGAGAGGTTACGCTGGCGGACGTATCCCGACCGTATACGGTAGACGTGAACCCCGTCCTGGAACATCGGAACAACTTGTGGCACGGCTTATTGACCACTGTATTCGTCCACTTTTTCCGAAAGAATTCAATGCTGAAGTACAAGTTTTATGCACCGTCTTGTCATCAGATGGTATACATCCGGCAGATGTTCCCGCTTTAATCGGCACTTCTGCTGCACTGTCTGTTTCTAATATTCCGTTCAACGGTCCGGTTGCAGCGGTAACTATTGGAAAAAAAGATGGTAAATTAATAATAAATCCAACTTATGAGGAATTACACACTTTTGAAATAGAAGTTTTTGTGAGTGGCACATCAGATGCTGTCATGTCAGTCGAAGGTGGCGGACATGAGATCCCGGACGATGAAGTAATTGACACTATTATCACAGCACATGAAGAAATTAAGGAGATTATTAAACTTCAAGAAGGCATCGTCGCTGTCTGTAGTCAGGAAAAACGTGCCTACGCAGCAAAATCAATAGAGGATACATTTAGCACACGCATCAGAGACCTTGCTACAGCTCGGATTAAAGAATCAATTGGAATGGCAGACAAACAGTTACGTGAAAATTACCTTGAACAGATTCAAGTGGACGTTCTATCTGAAATCCACGAGGATGGACCTGAAGAAAATGACCCGATTGCTGAACAGGATGCCCGTTCAATTCTGAGTGATATAGAAAAAGAAGAGATGCGTAGTGCTATCCTTGCTGAAGGGAAACGGGTTGACGGTCGCGGTGTCACAGATATACGCGCAATTTCAGGTGAAGTCGCGCTCCTTCCAAGAACCCACGGTTCTGCACTTTTCTCACGCGGACAGACGCAAGCACTCTGTGTTACGACACTCGGCACAACAGGTGATGAGGATGTACAACGTGGTCTTGATGGCGAAGTTCGTAGAGGTTTCTTCCTACACTATAACTTCCCTCCGTTTAGCACGGGTGAAGTCAGACGCATGATGGGACCCGGACGTAGAGAAATCGGACACGGTGCACTGGCACAGAAAGCACTTGAACCGCTTATTCCGAGCAAAGAAGATTTCAACTATACAATTCGTGTTGTTTCAGAAATACTGGAATCAAACGCTTCCTCTTCCATGGCAACCGTGTGTGGTGCTAGTTTAGCACTCATGGATGCAGGGGTTCCGCTAAAGAGACCTGTTGCTGGTATCGGTGTCGGATTGATTAAAGAAGGGGAACAGGAAGTTATCTTGACAGATATGCTGGGTACTGAGGATTTTCTCGGAGATATGGACTTTAAAATCGCCGGGACAACTGAAGGTGTAACAGCGATTCAGATGGATATCAAAATAGATGGTGTTACCCCTGAACTGATGCGGCGTGCAATTCATCAGGCAAAAGAAGCACGTTTAGCAGTAATTGAGCAAATGAACGCTGTCATTAGCGAACCACGCGCAGAGTTATCACCTTATGCACCCCGTATCTTCACACTTCAAATTGCACCAGAAAAAATCAAAGACCTTATTGGACCGAGAGGTAAAACTGTTCAAGGTATTCAAGAGGAAACGAATACGACCATCAACATTCAAGATGATGGTATGGTTGAAATTGCATCAACAAGTGCTGAAGATGTGAAACGTGCTGAAGAGAAAATTCGTGAAATTACAGCCATGCCTGAAATTGGCAAAGAGTACAATGGAAAAGTCGTTCGAACAGCGTCCTTCGGAGCTTTCGTTGAAATTCTTCCCGGTAAAGATGGACTTGTACACATATCTCAGATGGGTGACGGTTATGTCCGCAGAGCCGAAGATGTCATACAGGTAGGGGATGAGGTAACTGTAAAAATACTCACGATAGACGAACAAGGCAGGATAGACCTATCGCTTATTGCTGCTAACGGTGTCCCACTTGCCGAACTTGACACCTCACCAAGCTCAGAGGGAGGAGATGAAGGTCCCCGTGAACCACGGGAACAGAGCCGAGGCAATTATAGAGATAACCGTCCGTATCGAGATTCACGTGATAATCGAGATTCACGTGATAATCGAGATTCACGTGATAATCGTGATAGAGATAGAGATAGACGCAACAGTCGATACGACCAACGCGATAATTCTCGCGACAACCGAAATCGCAGATCGCCACGTCTGCCAAAAGGCAGGTTTTAGTAGAGGTCTTGTGTAGATATTGTAGGTGATCCTCATGAGAACTCGTAACTCCCGTGTCAGAAGACAGATTCAAGCAGAGAAAGGAGATCTGCTTTCCCAGAAATGGATGACGAATCTACTTGCGTTAATCCTCATCTTTCTTATCGTCGCTTTTGTTGTCTTGTCTATTCCATCAGTCAAAAAGTATATAGTTGAATTTGTACGTGTGTTACGTTATGGAAAAGAACAGCAACCTGAACGCCCGAGGATTAACCCAAGTAGACTTCAAAATCCGTTTTCTATCCCGTTGTTTCTACTAAATGGAGATGATATAAATGCATACCAAACGGGCGCGTTATAGCACAACATTCTCTTTTATCGATCTTGTAAGTCCTCTCAAGTTAATGGAATTAAATAAAAGACATCATAACTCCCTGAACTCTGTTCCTTTACTGTTGATATGCTTTAGTCTCTTAGTTCCATTTTGTTTGTTGACAGGATGTGGCTATGTATCCACTTCGTCTTATCTTGAGCATATTGAAACTATTAACATACCACCAATTGAGATAATAGATCCCGATTTTGCCTATGATAACGTCTCACAACGTCCATTTGATGAAATTATTCATGAGAAATTAACTGAACGATTTAACCGCAAATGGAACGATGGGAGTGATTGTCGGTTAACGATGCGGATACAGGACTACGACATAAAAGAACACGGTTTTGGACCGAGTGGTAACGTTGAGTTGTTGCGGATGATTTTGCAGGTTGAGTATGAATTTTTTGACAATATCAGACGCAATCTCATAGAACGGAGAGATAATCACCTACAGATACACGACTTCTATGTCGTGGATAATCGGGGTGAACCACCAGAGACATTAGACCAAGCAAAGAATCTGATTGTAGAGGAACTCATTGAGGACCTTTACAATCAACTTGCCGAACAGTGGTAATTGTATAATGCGCATCCAATCTGTGCTGCTTTGTTGTATTGCTATTGTGATGCTTTCTTCATGCCAGCAAGAACAAGGTAATTATACATCAGTTTACCAAGAGCATGCGTATATTTTCGGTGTTTGGAAAGCTCCTTCTGTGAAGGTTGCAAAAGGTGCAATAGCCAACGTTTCTGTGAACATTCGGTCAGAATCCTCATCTGATATTTCCCAAGACCAAAAGACGCAAGAACAGATAGGTACTGAAGATAACAGAAGCGAAATCCAACCTAATCCTGATTTAGGTTCGTCTTTTGAAACGCTCCCTATCATTACCACTGCCATCCCCGAAACACTGTTACCAGAAGATGATGAAACGACAGACTGGATACGTTCTCGAAAACCTTCAACGTACAATCCCCAGAACATCTATCTGGATCGTTATGTTCCTATAGAAATCTATCCTGAAATGTATCGCAAATATGGATTCCAAAGTCAAGCGGAAACCGAATATCAGAGTCCAAAATTTGGGTCAAACCCACTAATTTTGCTTGAGATCTTTGATATGGGGACACCTGAAAACGCTTACGGAATTTATAGCCTAAACAGTTATCCATTGCCAAAATTTGAATGGGTGGGATGTAAAGCCATTATATCTGGAAAAAATCTTTGGTTCTGGAAAGGCAAGTATTTTATTCAGATGGAGGGTTATGAGATTGCGCCAGGGATACGTGAAGGGATGGTTGAATTAGCGAAAGTTGTAGCGAGGAAAATACAAGATCCGCCGCAAAAAATTCCGATGCTCGAATTACTACCGCAATACATTGATGGTAGTGACAGATTGTTCACGTCGAATTGGGTATTAGAGCAGGCGAATAAGTCTCTGCCAAACGTTAAACCGTTGATGGGAGACGGTTCAGTCGGTGTATTAGCACGAACTAAATACGGACTAAAAAACTCGCGTAATTCGTATATTGTATTTGTTTTACGTTATGCGACTACTGCTGATGCCAAGTCCGCATACCTCGCCTATCAGGACGCATTAACATCAGAAAATGTGACGTTTGAAAAGACTTCGCAAAATCGTGCTATTCTTATTGATGAAACAATTGTAGAACAGCAATAAAGGAATTCCCTTATGCGTGGTGATTTTGAAGCATATCTGAATGATGAATTTCGGGATGAATCTGGAAAGTTGAATCTGAACGACTTGCTTACCTTAGAAGATGAAGCTGCTATGGACGTGGTAGTCGTAATGCCGACTCCTCAACCAAATCCGCGGAACTCTGAACTTGCGGAAATAATCAGAGGCAATCAACGAACCCTCGGTTGTGCCCTCGTGCATCCGACAGAACCAGAACCCGTTGAACAGGTAAAACTAACAGCAAACGAGTGGGGAATGCACGGTATTAAACTGATGCCTGCTATTCACAACTATAATGTTGATGATCCAATTGTGCGTCCTGTCGTTGAAGCTGCCCGTGAATACGGACTGATCGTGTCTATTCATTCTGGACCTAATAATTGTCATCCGAATCGGATCGGCACTGTGGCGAGTTGGGTGCCAGAAACACCTATCATCATGGATCACATGGGATTTCCAGATGATTTAGATGCCGCTATCTCTGTATCAAAATCCAATAAGAACATTTCACTAGGAACAACGATTTTACGTTTTCATCGTCGGTGGGGAGACGATCCAGATACGGTTGTACCGATAGAAGTGAAAAAAGCAGTTGACACGCTTGGACCTGAGCGAATCGTTTTCGGTTCAAACTTACCAGAATATCGTCCGATACAGGTTATCAATGCTTTAAAACGCTTAGAACTTGGAGATGATGCGGAAACGTTGATTTTTGGCGATAACCTTGCACGTATTTATGGTTTAGATTGAGGGTGATTGTGTAGTCGTCATGCCTAAAAAACAACGCCACCTGTTTAAACTCTCTTTACCCATCATTACACTTCTCCGTGCAACAAACATCGTGATAGCCGTAGCATATTCATCTTGATTGTGCTTCTTTGGACAACAACCATCCTTCATTGCGTCTCTCTGCACAACATTGATAAGACCCAATTCTTAGCAGATACTTTATCGCGTGGGTTGACGTGCTTCGTTGCACAATCAAGATGAATGTGCTACGGCTTAATCACACCAAATGCTGAGCAGATACTTTATCGCGTGGGTTGGCAAGATAGAGATTGTGTTGAAAAAAGATTATATATATGATAATCTGAGGTTACGATAAGAATCCTTAAACCTGGTTTAAATATCACTCCATTAATGGTTTGTTCAATAACAAAAGGTCGATGATGGCACAATTTGCCTTGCGTATTATTGAAAAGAGTGAAAAAGATGAAATCATTGATTCCAATGTTAATTCTTATCAATCTCTCAACCAGTTTTGTACAAGCTGAAGATGTGAAATTAGACTACACACGCTGGGGTTTGCCTGAAGGAGTCATTGCGCGCATCGGTAAAGGAACCAGAACCGCACCTATAGCAATTTCTCCAGAGACGACTCGGCTTGCTATTGCAACTACTATCGGAATTTGGCTTTACGATTCGGATACGTATCAAGAAATCGCACTATTGGCACCACATAAACCCCCTTGTTCATCGTTAGCGTTCTCACCAGACGGAAGAACGCTTGCAACGGGAACACATGATGGTAAAATTCGGTTATGGGATTCAGAAACAGGGGCAGGCAAAGGAACACTTACCGGACAACATACCGGTTGGGTTAATAGATTATTCTTTACACCTGATGGTGAAACGCTTATCAGTGCAGGGGCACATTGGCGTGGTGATAGATCAATTCACTTATGGGATGTAAAAACATGGAGACATAGAGCGAAACTTCCACTAAAGGTTGTGGGTAGTGCCATAGCAATTTCTCCTGATGGGAATGTAATCGCAATCGGACATTCTAATGAGATCGGATTATGGGACGTTAAAACAGCTGAACAGATTGCCCGCGTTAGACATAAGAAAATTTCTTTTGTTTCAGTATCTCTATTAGCGTTTTCTCCAGATGGCGAATTACTTGCTATTGGAAATATGAATGATATTTATTTGTGGGATACTAAAACTCAGCAGTTACGCGCAACACTCATAGGACATGAATCCTATGTTCATTTCCTAAAATTCTCACCTGATTCCAAAATCGTTGCGTCTACAAGCAGACGGTATGCGGACCAAGGGACATCAGTCTGGTTGTGGGATACTACAACAGGTCAACATATAACAACGCTTCTGGGACATAAAGAGGGTGTTCGGTTATTTGAATTTTCTCCTGACAATAACAGATTAGTCAGTACAAGCGGTGATCTGACGATCCGATTGTGGGACATCAATACTGGGCAGTTCAAATCCTCCCTCATAGGACATAAAGCAGAGCTCTTTTCGCTTGAATTTTCACAGGACAGGAATACCCTGATCGCAAGAGATTGGGACGCAAATATTCATTCATGGAACTTAAAAACAGGAGAATACAAAAATGTTTTCACTGGACAAACACATCATAGTACCACAAAATTTGCACAGCAAGAATATGAACGATTTACATGGTATTCACCAGTGATCTTCTCTGTTGATGGAAAGACCTTGTACTGTGCAAATGCTGACAATACGATCTGGGTATGCGACAAAAACACAGGAAAACTAAAGAAGAAAATTACTGGATTCATCTTTCAACCCTATCATGTTGTGTTTTCACCAAATAAACAAACAGTAGCGAATGCAGGACTAGACGACACAATCCACTTATGGGATATGAACACTAGTAAAATCAAAGTAACTCTCAAGACGGATATAGAAGATGTTATACCAATGGCATTTTCATCAGATGGAAAAATACTTGCAAGTCGGGAACAACACAACATTCAATTATGGGATGTCAAAGCAGATACTGCCAATATGGCATCTAAAAGGTCTACCTTAAAACAAGTAATGCACTTAATTAGTTTTATTCAGGATCGCGCACCACTCCGATATCAAAGGCAGCTCGCAAACTTTGCGCGTACTGTCCAGAACAAGAATATACGTTCCGAACAATATCGTGCAACTCTTAAAGGACACACCGGTCATGTTGAAACTGTATCGTTTTCACCTGATGGGAAAACGCTTGCGAGCGGAGGCAACTGGAACAATACGACACAAAAGTATGATACTACAATCCGTTTATGGAATTTCTATACTGCGCAATCCGAAGCAATTCTCACTGGGCACACATCTGGGATCAGGTGTCTCAGTTTCTCTCCCGATGGAAAAATACTCGCAAGTGGAAGTCATGACAATACTATCAGGTTGTGGCATATATCGACCCACGAGAAAATATCAATCCTCACGGGACATACCAGAGTCTCTGCAACTGTTACGTTTTCTCCAGATGGAAAAACACTCGCAAGTGGAGGGTATGATAACACAATCCGATTGTGGGATGTCAAATCTGGTAAGCATAAGAAAACTCTGAATGGACACGCAGGAACAGTATTTTATCTAACATTTTCACCAGATGGTGATATACTTGCCAGTGTAAGTCGTGACGGAACAATTATGTTATGGGACATGCAGGAAACAGACGAATGAGAGTTTTAATCACAATCCTATTTTTACTTTTGCCATTTAGCCAAAACGGGTGGACCGATGATTATCGGCAATGGTATCTACCCGAAGGGGCAACGATGCGTCTTGGTAAAGGTAAGGTATCTGGTATTGCATTTTCACCGAACGGCAAACATTTTGCTGTGGCAAGTTCTATCGGGATATGGATATACGATTCCCGCACCTACAAAGAAATTGCGCTGATGACAGACAATTGGGAAAACATATCTCCAATAGCAATGAACAAAATAACTTTCTCACAGGATGGGAGTACAATTGCCACCATAAGTCCAACATACGGTGGTAGTAGTGATTATGTCAGAATTCGGATATGGAATGCTTACACTGGAAGAATAAAAACATACATCAAAGAAGGTCCTGGTACTGACAATACCGCCATTGCCGCTTTTCTCCTATCACCGAATGGCAAAACGCTCGTGACTTGGAACTATGACAAAAAGATACGATTTTGGGATACACAAACGGGTGAACATAAAGCAACTCTTACGGGACAGGTGAACCCGACGTTGGCTATTTCGCCCAATGGAAATATGCTCGCAAGTGTCGGTGAAAATGCGACTTCAATTCAACTTCGGGACATGGAAACAACACAGCTGATAAAAACTATCCCAATAGGAGGTACACATAAAGTCAATTGGTTAGCGTTTTTTTCTGACGCAGTACTTGTGACGGGAAACTTACATGAAACAGTCCGTTTTTGGAATTTGAATACACTTGATCACACCGAAATAAAACTCACTGGGAACATTGAGTATCTTCAAGTATCTTCATTTTCTCCTACTACAAGAATGTTGGCGAGTGCTACGCGGAATGATGTTGTTCAGTTGTGGGATTTACAAACACAACAATCAACAGTAATATCTGCAAGCAATACACGGACTTTATCATTAACCTTTTCATCAGATGGTCTTCGTCTCGGATGTGCTGGGGTTGATGGAAGTATTCGGTTCTATGATTTTAAAACGCAGCAAAACATCGCAAATATCACTGGTCATTCAGGATATAGAAAATCATCGCTTGCCTTCTCACAAGATGGGAAAATATTGGTAGGTGTTGGACAGTTGTGGGACTTGAAAACTCGTCTATCACAACATTCATTGATTCTGAATTTTACCGGACCTTCTTATTACGCTTATGATACATTGTCACCTGATGGGAAAAAAATGGTGAGTACAAATAACGAAAACATACTTCTTTCGCATGCACATACCGGTGCTCCCATTACTATACTCACAGGTCATTTTAATAATGTCGGATGTGTCGCATTTTCACCGGATGGACAGACGCTTGCAAGTGGAAGCTCTGGCAATTCAGTAAGTACCAGTAGGACGGATTTCACAATTCGCTTGTGGAACGTACTAACAGGTCAACATAGAGCCGTTTTGAATGGCCATACAAACGGAATTAAATCCATAGCATTTTCACCGGATGGACAAACGCTTGCAAGTGGTGGAGCAGATAGTACTATTCGATTGTGGGATCCTCACACTGGACAACATAAAACAACGCTAATCGGACATAAAGGTCCTGTCGTCTGTGTTGCGTTTTCACCCGATGGAAAAATACTCGCAAGTACCACTGGTTATACTACCTATCGTCGTGTCAAGAATACTGACTATGCCATTTGGTTATGGGATCTCAATACCGGAAAACATACGGAAACTTATGTGGGACATACAGAAGAGGTCAATTCCATAGCGTTCTCTCCTGATGGTAAAACGTTGGCAAGTGCAAGTAAAGACAATACAATTCGGCTATGGGACATCCAAACAGGCAAAAACCTGATGACCTTCACAGGGGATGGCAAGGAAGATTCTTCTGTAGCTTTCTCACCTGACGGGAAGATTTTGGCAAGTAGTCATCGAAACGGCACAATTCTTCTGTGGGACCTTACAAAAAAATGAGGAATCTGATGAAATTTTTAATTCCAATTCTAATCCTTCTTTGTGTTTCAAACGGATTTACACAAGCGCAAGAAGTTGATTCTGACTACACATACTTGGGTTTACCTGATGGTGCTAAAGCCCGTCTTGGCAAAAGTAATATAGCATGGCGATATGGTATAGCACTGTCCCCAGATGGAACCCGACTCGCTGCCGCAACTAACATCGGTGTATGGCTCTATGATACTCACACCTCTAAAGAATTCTCACTCCTAACAGGACATACCGCGGCGGTTACTTCCGTAACCTTTTCCCCCGATGGAAAATATCTTGCAAGTGGCAGCACTGATATGACTATTCGATTGTGGCATCCAGTAACAGGTGAGTACATATCTACACTGACTGGACATGTAGGCGGAATCACTTTACTAAAGTTTTTGCCTGATGGTGAGACACTTGCAAGCGGTAGTCGGGACGATACAATAAGGTTGTGGGATTTAAAAACACGACAACTCAAAGCAACGCTTGGTGGACATTCTGGTGGTGTTGATGCTATAACATTCACGCAGGATGGGAGTATGTTGGTGAGCAATGGTTTGCATAAAAACCTATTGTGGGACGTGAAAACAGGGGAACGACTCGCTACATTTATAGTGGAAGTACCCGATAAACCTGAAAGACACAATCGATTTGGTAGCGTTATATTTGGTGCGTTATCACCTAATGGAGATACACTTGCAAGTTGGAGTGAAACACCGGGAATCCGGTTGTGGAATACGAAAACAGGCAAACGCTTCACTACCCTTACGCCCAAGGAGAACCCTTGGGTATCTGACGTAGCATTCTCTCCTGATGGAACAACGCTTGCAAGTAGTGGTAGTGAAGAAATACTATTGTGGGATATAAAATCAGGAAAACTTCGCGCTACACTCAATGAACATAAAGAACAAGTCAGTACTCTCGTCTTCTCGCCTGATGGAAAGACACTTGCAAGTAGGGTGAGTAGGACAAACGATACCGTGAAAATTCGATTATGGGACGTAAAAACCGAGAAGTCAAGATTAGATTTAGCATGGCAGACAAAGTCAGTTTATGAACCTATTTTCTCAGACGATGGTAAGACACTTGCTGCACATAATGGTGATGGAATCCGGGTGTGGGATGTCCAAACAGGACGACTCAAAACGATCATCATAGGCCATAATGATGCAGGAAATTCTGTCGAGTATTTGTCTGATGGAAAGACACTTGCGAGCTGGAATTACAGCGAAATCTACTTGTATGATGTGAAAACGGGAAAACCGCGTGCCACAATCAGAAGAGATAGAGATCCTATATTTGCCCCCAACGGAAAAACGTTTGCAATTAAGCATTATAAACAGCTAATTCAGTTGTGGGACACGGAAACCGGAGCCCTCCAAACGACATTACCAGAAACCTTAATTGAGGTTTCATCTATCGTATTTTCACCAGACAGTCAAATGCTTGCAAGTGGAGATAGAGAGGGTAAAATCTTTGTCTGTGATTTAGCCACTGGAAAATTAACACAAACCCTCACATTGCAAACAGGAGGCGGAGCCGATGTCATCTTCCTTCCCGACAACAAAACACTTGTAACCCGAAGTAAGATTGGCAAGGTTCAACTATGGAATCTAAATACCGGAGAATTGAAACATACACTCACAGGAGAGACAGAAAAGATTGCGGTTGTCGCTCTTTCGCCAGATGGCAGCATTTTAGCTGGCGGCGGTATTGATGGAATGATCCGACTTTGGAATACCGAGACGGGAACTCTCCGCACGAATCTTAGACCTGGTAACGGTAGCGTATTCTATGTCCGATTTTCGCCTGATGGAAAAACACTTGTGAGTAATGTAAGACAGAACGGATATTCAATGCTATTCTGGGATGTGGATACAGGAACACGACGTGCCACACTTACAGAAGGTATAGGTAATTTGCATCGTGCTAAGTTTACACCTGATGGGAAGCTTCTTGCAACCTATAGTGCGGATCTGAAATCAATTTTAGTATGGGACGTTAAAACAGGTTCACTAACTACTACATTCACAGCACATACAGATCTCGGTTGGACATTTTCAATTTCAACAGATGGGAAAACTTTAGCGAGTGCATGCAAAGACGGGACGATTTTATTTTGGATGTTGCCTAGTCCCTAAAATAATGCGTAACCGAGGCAAACAATTTAAGGAGACAGACGGATGAAGCATATACCCTATTTAGCAGCTACCTGCATATTGATGTCCTTATTATTGAATAGTTTTGGTCAAAGCAGGGAACAAGATCGGTTTACCTGAAAATGCCATTTCCCGTATTGGTAACGGCATAGCATACGACATAACATATTCTCCTGATGGAAAGCAACTTGCTTTGGCTGCGTCTATCGGTATCTGGCTATACGATACAGATACCTACAAGCCGCTATCACTTCTCACAGGACATACAGATAGCGTGCGGTCAGTGAAATACGCCGCTGATGGCAAGATATTAGCAAGTGGTAGCAGTGACGGGACGATTAGAATTTGGGACCCTCAGACCACAAAAAACATCGCTGTGCTGACAGGACATCAGAATAGAGTGACACACATCGCCATATCAGGAGATAGCCAAACGTTAGCCAGTGTCGGTGCTGACGAAAAATTTGTCCGCCTGTGGAATCTCAACACACATAAACCTATAGCAGACCTAAAAGGGAAGTTTAACGCTATCCGTTCATTAGCATATTCACCGGATAGTGATATTATAGCAGCCGGGGATTTTGACGGAACCGTGACCCTCTTTTCTACAAAAAAGAAAAAACGTATCACCACTCTTGTTGGACACAACTTGGCTCCCAGCGACATAACGGAACCTGGATCTGTGCTTACATTAGCATTTTCACCCGATGGTGAAACCCTCGCCAGTGGTAGCAGAGACATGACTATTCGATTATGGGATACAAAAACCACATACCATAAAGTGACCCTTACGGGACACTCAGGAAGTGTTACAACACTTGTGTTTTCACCAGATGGTAAGACAATTGCAAGTGGCGCATCGGACACCCATTGGAGTGCTGATTCTTCAATTCGGTTGTGGGATGCTAAAACCGGGAAACATTTACGAACAATAGTAAAACCCGCCTTTGCCAGAACGTTAGCTTTTTCATCGAATAATGAAACATTGGCAAGTATTAACAGGAGTAACGCAATTCATATTTGGAACACAAACACAGGTGATTTGAAAGTAGACCTTACAAAGCAACGCGTTAAATCTAAATCTAAACCTATAAGTGTTTTCCCTGATGGTAAAAAGGAAATCTATGCGAATGATGATGGAACATACACATTGTTGGATGTGGAAACTGGACATAAAAAGCCATTTCTGAAAGGCTTTCATTTTTCAACAATCCTATTTAACTCTCGCTCTCCATTAAGACAAGTGTTCAAATACTCTCCAGATGGGAAAACATTGGCAATTCAAGATGGCAAATCTGTGCGGTTATGGGATATTGAAACAGACTCCCACAAAGCCACCCTCTTAGGCCATTTAAAAGGTATTTTATCCATAAGATTCTCTCCGAATGGACAATTTCTGTCAACTGCTGGAGGAGAGACAATCCGATTATGGAATACACAAACAGGTGAACAGATAGCTACCTATACACCAGATCATAGATATCACGCTCACGGTTTTCTTCCTATATTCTCGCCTGACAGCAACTTACTGGCAACACCAACAAAAGATTTGAATATGGTTCAAATATGGAATACCGATACAGGACATCCGCAATTTTTATTTATGGGACATCGATGGAATGTTAGGTCTGTGATATTTTCACCTGATGGAGATAATATCGTCAGTAATTGTTCAGCAATTACATCTCTATGGGATGCAAAAACAGGTAGACTTAAAGCATCCTTTATCAGTCCAGAAAGATTAAGATTCTCGCTTCGATTTACACCAGATGGGAGTGCCTTGGTCGGTTATGCCAAAGCACCGTATGAGGATAGAGGTGATAATAGAATTTGGATTTGGGATACACAAACCGGACAACAAAAGTTCATTCTCAAAGAGCATAAAGGGCGAATTACACGCACACTATTTACACCGAATGGGAAAACACTTGTCAGCGGCAGTGCTGATGGGACAATGCGTTTCTGGGATTTGGAAACTGGAGAACTTATTACAACACTTAAGGAATATGACCCGGCTTCGCCAATAGCCTTCTCACCAGACAGACAGACGTTTGCAAGTGGCGGTGAAAATGCCAAGATTCTTTTATGGGATCTAAATACTGGAAAACTCAAGACAACTTTCACAGCATACAACCCTGTGCGGCGGATCAGTTTTGAGGAGGATGGAAAAACACTCATCACATCGGGGACAGATGGTACAACGCTTTTATGGGATCTAAAGGAGATAGATAAATGATACGCATACTTTCATATCTTTCTGTTTTTCTATTGTTCATGCAGGTTGGATACGCAGATGATTATCGGCAATGGTATCTACCTGAAGGGGCAACAATGCGTCTTGGAAAAGGGAATATAATTGATTCAGTTATGGGATTTAGAAACAGGAAAATCAATAGTCATTAAACCAAACAAGACTCTTTGTCCTACATCATTGGCTATTTCTCCTGTTGCACTTTGTATTTCAAGTGGTTTTATGACATAATCACCCAAGATCAGATCTAAAAAGAGTGGTGCTACGCGACGGTGCAGCTTCAAATCACCGTACCGTAAAATCATGAATTTCAGATGCAGAACGATGGGGAAAATAATTCAACATAAAGTGGGTATAAGTGGTAGTTCTCATACTGTCTGGATGGAAAAAGGTTGAAAACTTGCTAATAATTTATTATACTTTATAGAAATGATTCAGAACAATCAAGAACTTGAGGTTACATTAGCACGGATAAGGATTCTACATGCACAGAGTACACAGTCAAAACCCGATCATAGTGAAACAACTTTGCACTGTTGTGTTTTCACTGATATTACTGTTTGGAATATCAACCTTAGCATATTCAGACCAATTGCCAGAGAATATCCTCAAAAACGGTGATTTTGACCTTAGGCTTGAGCAATGGCATCACTGGACACACGAAAGCGCAAATGCAGTTTTTCAGGCTGAAGGCAAAAAAGCAGAACCTGTTGTGGGTGAAAATGCCGCTTATATCAGTATCACTAAAGAGGGTAATGCGGTAGGACACATACAATTCTATCAACAACCGTTTACTTTGAAAAAAGATACAATCTATACCTATAGTGTGTGGGCAAAAGCAGAAAAACCGAGAAACACTACGATGCGAATTATGCATCAAGGGGTACCATGGAATGTATACACTTCACTGGTTATGAATGTAACTGAAATCTGGAGCGAATTTGTTATTACATTCACGATGCCTGTAGATGACGTAAATTCACGGGCAGGTATTATCATGGGCACCGACAAAACAGACGTTTGGCTTGACCATATCCGTCTATACGAAGGTGAACATGTTCAGGATGTTGAAGGTGTTGAACCGCAGGCAGTTCAACCGGATGCTAAATTAGCGACGACTTGGTCATCACTAAAGAGAAGATACTAAACCTAAAATAACGTGAGTTTGATAAATGTAGCGTAAACTTTCCAGTTTGCGCCAGATATGCCACAAACTGAAAGTTTGTGCTACAATTCACGCCTCTCAAATACGAAAATGTAGTGAATGAACGCATCCGAAATGATTAATCAAACTGACGTTAAAATACTGAAGCAAACAAATGAGAAGACCACCCCTTTATGCAGTTCACAAATCCCTCAAGGCTAAATTCACCGAATTCGGTGGATGGGAGATGCCGTTACAATATTCAAGCATTGTAAAGGAACATCTTGCAGTCCGTGAAACTGCAGGACTATTTGACTTGTCACACATGGGAGAGATTGACGTTAAGGGGAAAGGTGCAAGTGAATTAGTCCAGAAACTCACGACAAACGACGTCAACCGCCTAAATGATGGACAGGTACAATATACGCTCCTTTGTAATGAAAGTGGGGGCATCGTTGATGACATTGTCATCTATAGACACGCAGATGATGCTTATACCTTGGTTGTTAATGCTGCTAACATTGAGAAAGACTTTACATGGATAGAAAAACACAATAGCCTTGGGGCAGATGTAATTGATGACAGTGAGAATACAACCCTTATTGCACTGCAAGGTCCAAAATCTATAGATATACTAAATCCTTTCGTATCCGAATTGGATGTAGCTGACATTTCGTTTTTTCGGTTTGTGGTTGGTGAAGTTGGTGGAATACCTGCTACAATTTCTCGCACGGGATATACAGGTGAGCTCGGTTTTGAGTTATATGTTGATGCAAACAGATCGGAGGATTTGTGGAACACCTTATATCCTGCTGTGATAGCGGCAGAAGGACTCCTAGTAGGACTCGGCGCACGCGACACTTTGAGACTTGAAGCAGGACTGCGACTATACGGCATGGATATGGATGATGACACGACACCGTTTGAAGCGGGTTTAGGACGGTTTGTCAAATTAGATACGGATGATTTTATCGGTAAAGATGCCCTCCTCACACAGAAAGAAACAGGGAATTTAAGAAAGAAATTAGTTGGTTTTCAGATGTTGGACCGGGCCGTTGCGCGGTGTGGGTATACAGTCTATCAGAAAGGCAATTCTATCGGTGAAGTGACAAGCGGTGCACCGTCCCCGAGCCTGAAATGTAACATCGGTTTTGCGTCTATTTCACCAGCTGCTGGGAAAAATATTGAAATCGACATCCGAGGGAAACTGCACCCTGCGAAAATCGTGAAGGTACCTTTCATTTAGAAATGAACACTTAAAAGTAGTAGGCACACGCCGTGTGCCGTCTTATCTTAGAAAGTAGTAGACACACTCAGTGTGCCATAACACATGAGCTTAAAAGTAGTAGACACACGCCGTGTGCCGTCTTATCTTAGAAAGAGGTAGTAGGCACACGCCGTGTGCCGTAACACATGGAGGCAATATAGTGAAACAATTCAAAAAAATTTCATTATGCATTTTGGTTCTGGTTGCATCTCTCTCACTCTCTTATGCACAGGAAACTGCAGAAAAGCCAACAGAGATTGACTTAATATCCGAAAAGGCAAAGGAATCCACAGTACGCATAGTCGGTGGTAACATTTCTATAGGAGGTATGGGGACAGGTTTCTTCGTAGACAGAGATAAGATCGTCACCAATATACACGTTGTTGCAGTGCCAGGTTTCTATACTGCAAAACTGATTAACAGTGACACAGTCTGGCGAATTGAAGAGGTAACTGCTTTTGATATAGAGAATGACCTTGTCGTCCTAAAAATTGCAGATGAAGGCACACCACTTCCTCTTGCAAACAGTGACAAATTCCAGGTCGGTGAGTCAGTATATGCCGTAGGATTTCCAACTAAATACAAAGTAACCAAGGGAACTATACAAGGCACTCTGAAGAACAATAAATGGTTTCGGATGAAAGTTGATGTTTCTCAAGGAAATAGTGGTGGTCCTATTCTAAACAAGGCAGGTGAAGTCATTGGCATTGCAGCTGCAGTTTATGATTCTTATACTTATGCTGTTCCCTCAAACATGGTCAAAGCAATACTTACTGAAACTAAAACAGAATCTATACAACAGTGGCATAAACGTAAAGTTATCCGGTCGGTTCAAAATTATAATTTCGCACAAGAAAAATACTATGCCAAGGACTATAACCAAGCGATAACATATTTCGATAAAGCTATTCAGTTAAATCCAGAGGATTCATTCTATTTTATGAGCCGTGGGAGTGTCAAGGATGCCCTCGGCAAGCGTGATGATGCAATAGATGACTATAATCAAGCAATAAAACTTGATCCAGAAAATATACTTGCGTATGATGTCCGTGCTCACTCAAAGAACCATATCGGAGACTATAAAGGTGCAAAAGACGATTATTCTAAAATCCTGAAACTTGACCCCAACAACGGTGAAGCATACACAGCACGCGGTAAAATAAATCTTAAACTAAAAAACTATCAAGCAGCAGTTGAAGATTTCACTGAAGCGATTAGACTTGACCCGAAAGATTTAGATGCTAACCTGAGTATCGCTGAGTATTACCGTGATAAAGGTATGCTTGATAAAGCAGGTGAACATCTTCAAAAAACGGGTTTAATTACGGAAGACTTATGGATAGTCCTCGGTCCATTTGATAATATAGGTAAAATTGGTTTTGATACTGCCTATATTCCGGAAGATGCAACACATTTTGACACAACCGTGATATACGACACTATAGATGGTAAGGTAAGTTGGCAGGGATGTTCAGATGATAAATTAGATGGCAATATCAGGTTTGGGAAAGATGTTGATTGGCGTGTTGCCTATGCATGGACGACCGTTACTTCACCTGATGAAAGGGAAGTCCAATTCCGCTTTGATAGCGACGATCAGGGAAAAGTCTGGCTAAACGGCGAAGAAGTATATGCACATACAGAAACGCATAAAGCAGTAATGGACAGATATGTTTTCCCCGTGACACTTAAACCAGGTAAGAACAGTATCCTCGTCAAAGTGTGTGAAGAGGAACAAGGTTGGGGATTTTATCTGCGGATTACAGACAAAAATGGACAAGCTTTTGACGATTTGGCAATCAACCATGCTATGCAGGTTGGAGAATGATATAGGGTTGAAAATCCTATATAGGACTATTTGACTTGTCGCACCTGGACTTAAAAGTAGTAAGCACACGCCGTGTGCCGTAACACATGGACTTAAAAGTAGTAGGCACACGCCGTGTGCCGTAAAACGTGGAGGCAATAAATTGCAACAATTCAAAAAAATCTCATTGTACATTTTGGTTCTGGTTGCAACTCTCTCACTCTCGTATGCACAGGAAACTGTTGAAAAACCGACTGAGATCGACATAGTATCCGATAGGGCAAAAGAGTCTACGGTACGTTTAGTTGGTACCAGACTAAAAGAATCGAATGTGTATTTAGGTGGTGGGACAGGATTCTTTGTAGCACCCGACAAAATCGCAACGAATTTTCATGTCGCTGCAGGACCTACAACCGGTCCTATTTTCGCTAAATTGGGACATAAAGAAACGATCTGGCGGGTAGAAGGTGTTTGGGCATTTGACGTTAAAAGCGATATCGCTATATTTAAAGTCCAAGGTGAAGGTATCCCCCTATCATTAATAGACGTTGATACACTTAGAATTGGCGAAACTGTCTATCTTGCAGGTTTTCCTTATAACAGAGAATTCAACGTTGTGGATGGGATGCTACAGGATATACGTAGTAACGATAAATGGCTTAAAACGACAGTTGAAGCATATCCAGGTAACAGTGGTAGTCCGATGCTAAATAGCAAAGGTGAAGCTATCGGTATCCACGTAGGACATGGTTACGATGCCAGACCTGCCAATGCCATTAAAGCACTACTTGATAGCTCAACGTCTTCGGACCCTTTGGAGGAATGGCGTAAACGAAATGTTGTCCGTGCTTATGTCTATCACAGAGAAGGAGTGCAAAAGTTCTATGATACTCAATATGCAGATGCAATAAAAGACTTCAATCAAGCAATTGAACTTAGTCCTGAAGCTGCTGAGAACTATAAATATAGAGCACAAACTAAAACTCGTCTTGGTAACCATAAAGGAGCATTAGAAGATTATAATCATTTAATAAAGTTTAACCTCAAAGATGCTGAAGCATACAGAAATCGAGGTGATGTAAAACACAAGATTGAAGACTATAAAGGGGCAATTGGTGACTATAGTCACGCTATAAAACTGAATCCCGATGATGCTGATGCCTATAAAAAACGCGGAGATACAAAAGGAAAACTTGGAGATAATGCTGGGAAAATAGCCGACTACGCACAGGCTATCCAACTCAAATCTGATGTTATCCAACTCAAACCTGACGATGCCAATATGTATAAAGAGCTCGCGCGCATGAAAGAATCCGTTGGTGATCACGCGGGGGCAATAGAAGCCTATAACCAAGCCATCAAACTCAAACCTGATGATGCTCACGTATATAACGAACGCGGTTGGACAAAAAAACATGTTGGTGATCATGTGGGTGCGATAGAGGATTTTACACACGCAATCAAACTAAAACCTAATGACGCTTATGCATACAACAATCGCGGTTGGGCAAAGCGCGCTCTTGATGATCATACAGGTGCGATAGAGGATTTTACACACGCAATCAAACTAAAACCTGACGATGCCTACACTTATAGGAATCGAGCGAGTGCAAAAATATCTTTTGGTGACTATGCTGGCGCAATTGAAGACTATGATAAAGCGATTGAACTTAATCCGAAATATGCTAAGGCATACCACAATCGCGGGTATGCAAAGGATAAACTTGGTGATCATGCGGGTGCGATAGAAGATTTTACATACGCAATCAAACTAAAACCTGATGCTTATGCTTACATGCAACGCGGAGATACAAAGCAAAAACTTAGTGACTATGTGGGGGCAATAGAGGACTATAATCAAGCAATAAAACTAAAACCTGATTTTACTTACTATATAATAAACAATCGTGGGTTTGCAAAGATTAAACTTGAAAACCACGCCGATGCGATAGAGGATTTTACACAAGCCATCAAACTAAAACCCGACGACCCTTATGCTTATAGGAATCGGGCGCACACAAAAGTTGATGTGGGTGACTATACCAGTGCAATAGAGGATTATAATCAGGCTATAAAAGTTAGTTCTGATGACCCTTTTCAAACTTCCTTAGCATATAAAGGGCGGGGTGATGTCCAACACAAATTTGGTCACTACGCGCAGGCAATAGAAGACTATAATAAGGCAATCAAACTAAAACCAGAAGAAGATTTTATCTACAATGCTCGTGGACTTACAAAAGTTGCTATTAAAGATTATGATGGTGCGATTGCAGACTACAATAAAGCAATTGAACTTAATCCGAAATTCGCTAAGGCATATCACAATCGTGGACTGGCAAAGGAAGCACTCGGACAACACGACGCAGCGAAAATTGACTTTGAAAAAGCCAAAGAGATAGATCCGAATGTTGAAGAATAAGTTCTACAGAGTTGTTTCACTTAGTATTCATTGTGAAATACAAAATTATATGCACACTTCTGCTACGTGAGACCTAAACCGACAGACTGGACTGTGCTGTAGCACAAACTTTTAGTTTGTGCAGTCGTGTACGCAAACTAAAAGTTTGCGCTACAATTGTGTGCAACTAATTATTGATTTCACTATAAAAACACTTGAAGGAAAATTAAATGATTCCAGATAATTTACGATACATGGAAAGTCATGAATGGGTTAAATCCGAAGACGACATCGCTACAGTCGGCATCACAGACTATGCACAATCTGAAATTCAGGATATAGTCTTCGTTGAATTACCGGATGTTGGCACACAATTAACGCATAAAGCAGAACTCGGTGTGATAGAATCTGTTAAGGCAGCATTTGACCTTTACGCGCCTGTAAGTGGAGAGGTAATTGCAGTGAACGAAACGCTACTTGATGCCCCTGAACAGGTGAATGACTCACCATACAATGATGGGTGGTTCTTGAAAATCAAAATGACCGATCCGAGTGAACTTGACACACTTCTTGATGCCGATGGTTATCAGGCACATATTGAGGCAGAAGATGCTTGACCAAGAAAACAATACCACTACTTTCGCTGATCGACACATAGGTCCCCGTCCAGAAGAAATTAATCAGATGTTGTGGACACTCGGTTACGCATCAATGGAATCTTTCATTGATGATGTTGTACCGTCAGACATACGACTATCAGCGCCGCTGAGTTTGGACATTGGAGAGAAAACAAAATACGGTCAAGTGTTTTCAGAACATGAAGTCCTTGACGCACTAAAGCAGCTTGCCTCTCATAATCAGGTCTACCGTTCTTATATCGGAATGGGATATTATAACTGCTTTGTTCCCCCTGTCATCCAACGAAACATCCTGGAAAATCCGGGTTGGTACACACAATACACCCCTTATCAAGCAGAGATTTCACAGGGACGATTAGAGGCGTTGTTAAACTTTCAGACGATGGTTATTGATTTAACCGGACTCCCAGTTGCTAACGCTTCCCTGCTGGATGAAGCAACAGCCGCAGCCGAAGCGATGTCTATGTGTTATGCAAATGTCCCACAGGAGATTAGCCGTAAGTTTTTCGTATCAGAAACATGTCATCCACAAACGATCGCAGTTTTAAAAACCCGTGCTGAACCTTTAGGTATAGAATTGCAGATCGGTGATCATCGGGACGTCAATTTTGACACGCCAATCTTAGGTGCAATCGTGCAATATCCCGCTACAGATGGCACTATCTACGATTACCATCATTTTGCTGAGCAGGTGCGTGCTGCTGGTGGTTTATTTGTTACCGCAACCGACCTATTAGCACTCTTGCTCCTGAAACCTCCAGGAGAATTTGGGGCAGACATTGTGATAGGTAACTCACAAAGGTTTGGTGTCCCGCTTGGATATGGTGGCCCCCATGCTGCATTCCTCTCAACGCATGAAGAACTTAAACGCAGCATTCCCGGACGTATTGCTGGTGTTTCCCATGATGCAAACGATGAACCCGCCATCCGATTAGCACTTCAGACACGCGAACAACATATTCGTCGTGAAAAAGCAACCAGTAATATTTGCACAGCACAAGTACTCCTCGCTGTGATGGCAGGGATGTATGCAGTCTATCACGGTCCTAAGGGACTTAAGCAGATTGCCGAACAAGTACACGCGCATGCATGCACGTTACGTTCTGAGATTGAGAAACTGGGATATAATACAGGAGATGCGGCGTGCTTTGATACAATCTGTGTTCAAGTTAGCACGGACGAAATGGAAAGTATTGTTTCTTCGGCTCAAGCGAAACAGCTAAATCTCCGAACAATCAATTCAACGCACATCGGTATCGCATTAGACGAAACTACTACACAAGTCGATGTTGATAACCTGCTGCAACCCTTTACAGAGAACAGAGCAGAAAACAGAAATGAGAGTCATACAGCAAAATCTATTGGGATACCCGCAGCATTACAGCGCACATCCCCATATCTTACACATCCCGTTTTCAATAGCTATCATTCCGAAACAGAGATGTTGAGATATATTCACAGATTACAGGCAAAAGACCTTTCTCTTGTAAATGCTATGATACCGCTCGGTTCCTGCACGATGAAGCTCAACGCAACTGCAGAAATGGTACCCGTCACTTGGCAATCTTTTGGGGAGATACATCCGTTTGTCCCGAGTGAACAAGCACGAGGCTATCATATTCTATTTGAACAGTTAGAAGCATGGTTAGCAGAGATTACAGGTTTTAGTGGTGTTTCATTGCAACCGAACGCTGGTTCACAAGGTGAATACGCAGGATTGTTAGTCATTCGGAAATATCATCAGAGTCGGAACGAAGGAGACCGGGATGTCTGTCTAATTCCGACATCTGCACACGGGACAAATCCTGCCAGTGCTGTTATGGCGGGTATGAAAGTCGTTGTCGTTGCCTGTGACTCAGAAGGTAACATAGACCTTGACGATTTGAAAGAAAAAGCTGAGACTCACAACGATACACTGGCGGCTGCAATGATAACCTATCCCTCCACACACGGTGTTTTTGAAGAACAAATTCACAGGATATGTGATACTGTTCATGAACATGGTGGACAGGTATATATGGATGGTGCTAACCTTAATGCACTCGTCGGATTGAGTCGTCCGGCAGATTTCGGCGCAGATGTTTGTCATCTCAATTTACATAAAACCTTCTGTATCCCGCATGGGGGTGGTGGTCCAGGAATGGGACCAATTGGTGTGAAGGCTCACCTGACAGATTTCTTACCTAACCACCCAATTGTCTCAGTTGGTGGAACGGATGGCATAGGTCCGGTATCTGCTGCACCGTGGGGCAGTCCCGGCATTCTTCCCATCTCTTGGGCTTATATTGCAATGATGGGTGTAGAAGGACTGAAATTTGCTACAGAAGTTGCCATCCTTAACGCAAATTACATTGCTAAACAGTTAGCACCGCACTACCCAGTCCTTTACACAGGTAAAAATGGGTTGGTTGCTCATGAATGTATTATTGATTTGCGGGACTTTAAGAAGACAGCAGGTGTAGACGTTACGGATGTTGCCAAGCGGTTGATGGACTACGGATTTCACGCACCGACAGTCTCTTGGCCCGTACCCGGCACTATGATGATTGAACCGACCGAAAGTGAATCGAAAGTTGAAATTGATCGCTTTTGTTCGGCACTGATTTCGATTCGTGAAGAGATTGCGGAAATTGCAAATGGCGATGCATCAACGGAAGACAATGTTCTAAAGAATGCACCGCATACGGTGGAATCAGTCACAAAGTCCGATTGGAGCCATCCATATTCGCGTGAAAAAGCTGCATTTCCAAAACCGTGGGTCCGTCAGACAAAGTTTTGGCCACCCGTTGCCCGGATAAACGAAGTACACGGCGATAGGAATTTAGTCTGTTCCTGTCCACCACTGACTGACTATTAATATGTGTATCTATAAATATGTGTATCTAAAATAAAAACAACAGATTTGCTGTATAGATGATCCTTCAGTTCAAAAGAATGCAAAGCATCATCAGCATACTCCAGCGTCTCGTGAAATGCTAATCCAGACGACTGTTACTCGGCAAACAGGACATTAAAAATAAAGTTGACTTTTCACGCAAATTACCACATAATACTGTATCACTAAATATCGTACATATAGACCTTATCAGAGGAGAAAAAGATGGACAACATTCAAACTGTCAAAATTCATGATGAAGAAGATGGTGAGATCTATACCGCTAAAATCCAAAAAAATGGTAAAAGGTGGTTGGGATGGATACACGAACATCCCAAGGTGAAGTGTGAAGCAGATACACAAGACGCATTGTTAAAAACCCTCGAAAAGACGCTCTATCAAGTCCTTGAAACAGATTGGCAAGCATGGGATAAACAGTTAGAAGAAGATGTAAAAGCAGGAAAACTCAATTCTACACTGGAACGAGTCAGTGCTGACTTTCATGCAGGTAAGTGTGAGAACTTAACTGTCCTTCTCTCATAAAACATTACAAACAAATTGAACGTTGTGTCTGAAATCTTGGGACCTATCATATTTCGTAAGTTAGCATGGAATTACCCATTTTCATCCCACCCCAACTCAAATCAGTTTCCCAAAACACAGAACATAACCATCATGATCCTATGATTCAAAAGCATGCAAACCATCATCAGTCCTTATGTTGATGCCTACATTAATCATGGCTGAAATCTCGGGTGTGTAAATATTTTGTCACTATAATCGGCAATTTAAGAAAATAATTCCGATCTATTAGTGTCCTCAGTCCTGTAGGGACGATATGTTTATAGATCATGATTGAACACCCGTTCTTTAGTCCCGACAAATGCCAAACGCGCATTTGGCGTTGATTTGGTAGGGACGATATGTGCAAAATAAGACAAAAACATAAACATATCGTCCCTACGGGACTAAAGAGGGTTAACCATGCGCTTTCTATAAACATATCGTCCCTATGGGACTAAAGATATACTCATAACAAATTAATCCTTGTAAAATGATACATAAGGCAACAAGAATTTTACATGCCAGAGGGAATCCAGGGACAAAAACTTTACACACCCGAAATCTCTTCTTCCTTGAAATCTTTCACAAATTAAGGTATAATTCTCACGTTGCTTAACACGGTAGTGGAGGTATAGTTTTGCAGTCGACAACGTTCCAATCAGAACAGTTACAGTGTTCAACACCAGAAAGTGCTACACAGTGGCTCATAAGTTTATTAGACCTATTCGCGGGTATCGTGAATCGGAACGAAGACCTTAGTCGTGTTGTAATTACGGAAACCGAATATCAACTTTCAGAAATCATGGACGATTTAATCTATGGTGTCGGTGACGATGAAAATCATCCCTTGTCTGCATCTATGACATTGGTCGGTACTCTTATTAAGCAGTATGAGGATCAACACTTTCCAAAGTTAGAAACGTGGTAGAATAGTTAAAATATGAAAGCAATAATCATCGGCGCAGGAGAAGTCGGATTTCACACTGCTAAACTGTTGACAGCAGAAAATAACGATGTCGTCTTAATTGATGAATCTGAAGAAGCATGTCAACGGGTCAACGAACAGTTAGATTTACAAACGCTCTGCGGCTCAGGGGCATCACCTGTGCTACTGAAAGATGCAGGTATTAGTGATGCCGAACTTATCATCGCAGTGACCAACAGCGATGAAATCAATATGCTTGCCTGCCAAATTGCGAATCGTTATGAAGTAGAAACGAAAATTGCACGCGTATCCAATCCAGATTACTTCTCAGATGAAAGCGGATTAACCGCAAACGATTTTGGAATTGACCTCCTTGTTAATCCCGAACATTTATGCGTTGAAGAATTTATCCGTCTCTTGAGAACCCCAGAAGCAAGAGAAATCGTCGAGTTTGAAGATGGCAGAATTCAACTTGCTTCTTTACGCATCAAACCGAACAACCCTTTCGTAGGTAAATCACTTGCAGAATTAGACGCGAATGGCGTAATTTCAGGTGTCCGATTCGCTGCAATAAAAAGACGCGGTTCTGATAATGTTATTATCCCTAAGGGAGATGACAGGCTGCGACAAGGTGAAGACGTATTTGTCATCGGCAGCACAATTGCAATAGAACAATTATTCCGTCTTTTCGGTATCATAATTAACACCCATCTTGCCCGTGTCATCATCGTTGGTGCAAGTGTTATCGGAATTGAACTTGCACGTTCTCTTGAAAGTAATGGAACAGATGTGAAACTGATTGAGACGGACGAGAAACTTGCTGATCTCGCTTCACAAACACTCAGACGGACGACAGTGCTACACGGCGATTACTTACAGTTTCAACTGTTGGAAGAGGCGGGTATTGAAGAAGTAAGCGGATTTGTATCGGTAACAGGTGATGATGAAAACGATATAATGGCTTGCATGACCGCTAAGGAACACGGCGCACAACGTGTTCTGAGTTTAATTCAGCAACCGCGTTATCTTCCGTTACTGGCACGTATCCACCGTTTAGATGGGGCAGTTAGCAGACACCTGACCGTTGTTAGCAACCTGCTTAGACTTATCCGGCGCGGTAATATTGTCTCTGTTGCTTCTCTCCATGAAATTGATGCGGAAGTGATAGAGCTCGTTGCTGGTGTAAATTCGAAGATTGTTCACAAAGAACTCAGTTCATTAAAAGCAAAATTCCCCGAGAATGCCTTTATCGGTGCAATACTCCGTCGCGAAAATCATATTGTTCCCCACGGCAGCACCGTTATTCAACCCGCTGACCGCGTAATCGTCTTCAGTATGCCAGATGCTATAGCGGTTGTAGAGGATATGTTTGCAGCACGGAGAGTGTGATGGTTAACGGCACAATCTAACAGATTGTGCTACAATAAAGAGGTATTATCAATTAGAAATGGTATAATATCATCAGTCCCCGATAACCACCTATGAGTCGAAAACTCGTTTTTCACACGCTTGGAAACCTACTCATCTGTCTTTCCGGCACAATGTTGTTGCCGTTAGGTATTGCAGCATACTACTATTTTAATCCAGACGCGGGAGAATCTAATCTACCTGCGTTCGTTTACGCTACAATAATAACACTCACTGTCGGTTTGATTCTCCGCTTTACAGTAAAACCCCCTGAACCGGATCTCGGTATACGAGAAGGTTTTGCCATAGTAACGTTAGGTTGGGTTGTTGTGGCTCTCTTCGGTTCGTTCCCCTATCTATTCGCAGATGTTTTTGCAGCAGATAATCGTTCTCCTTTGACAGAATTTGCTTTCTGCTATTTTGAATCTATGTCCGGTTTTTCAACCACCGGAGCCACGGTGTTAACAGAAATTGAATCTCTATCCAAGGCAATGCTGTTTTGGCGTAGCTTCAGCCATTGGCTTGGGGGTATGGGGATTGTTGTGCTTGCGGTCGCAATCCTCCCGATGCTTGGTGTTGGCGGCATGCAGCTATTTCGCGCAGAAGCACCTGGACCACAAACAGACAGACTCACGCCGCGTATTGCACAGACAGCAAAATTGCTGTGGGGTGTCTATATCCTGCTATCAGCTGTTGAAACGGTTCTACTTCTGTTTGGTGGCATGACTCTCTTTGATGCGCTGTGCCATACATTTGGTACGATGGCAACGGGTGGATTCTCAACCAAAAACGACAGCATAGCACATTTCAATAGTGTCTATATTGAAACGGTTATCACTGTTTTTATGTTTATTGCGGGGACTAACTTTGCTCTACACTATCGTGCACTTCGGGGTGATGTTAAGGGGTACTTTAAAGACACGGAATTCAGATTCTATTGTGTGGTGATCCTCATCAGCATTCTTCTTGTATCTTGGAACATTTTCAGGTTTGAACACATTGATGAAAAGGTCCCCTACGATTCGGTCTGGGATTCAATCCGTCATGGAGCATTCCAAGTTCTATCTATCACGACAACAACAGGCTATGGCACAGCTGATTTTGAAATGTGGCCCGCCCTATCGCAATTTATCTTAGTAACCCTCATGTTCTATGGGGGTTGTGCTGGGTCAACAGGTGGTGGTATGAAACAACTTCGCTTCCTACTGCTAATTAAACAGAGCGGCGCAGAAATCAAAAGACTTATCTTTCCACATGCTGTGCTGCCTGTACGTGTCAATGACAGGGTTGTTCCGTCTGAAGTACTAACACACGTATTGGGTTTCTTCTTCTTTTTTATCGGGATTTTCGCAATCGTTACATGTATCATGGCGACACTGGGATTGGACTTAATTACCGCTGCAGGGTGCACAATTGCTACGATGGGAAATATCGGTCCAGGCCTGGGTGATGTAGGACCTATTGACAATTATGCTGATATTCCCTCTATAGGTAAATTTATCCTAACGTTTTGCATGCTATTGGGACGGCTGGAAATATATACTGTGCTAATTCTCTTTTCTCCGAATTACTGGAAAAAATAACATGAATACCGACAAACTACGTAGAGAATATCAACAATATGGTGGCTTGACCAAAACCGATGCAGCAGATAATCCTTTTGATCAATTTGAAAAGTGGTTTAATGATGCTATAGAAGCAAATATTGATCTGCCTGATGCGATGACGTTGGCGACTGCAACCCCTAATGGCATTCCCTCTGCACGGATGGTTGTCCTCAGAGGTCTTGACAGAAAAGGATTCTGTTTCTATACTGACTATGATAGTCAAAAAGGAAGCGAATTGGCTGCGAATCCGCACGCCGCTGCAGTTTTCTATTGGCGAGAACTGGATCGACAGGTGCGAATTTCAGGGACAATTGTGAAGATGACTGATACCGAATCTGACGCGTATTTCGCAAGTCGTCCCAGAGATAGTCAACTTGCAGTATGGACAGAACGTCAAACCGTTGTGATTTCTGGACGAGAACATCTTGAGCAGAACTTCAAGAAGGCGAAGTTGACTTATGCTGATAAGCACATACCCCGACCTACACATTGGGGAGGATATCGACTCATGCCAACCATGTTTGAGTTTTGGCAGGGAAGTCCAAGTCGGCTGCATGATAGAATACGTTATACTTTGATAGAGGATGGAAACTGGACGATAGAAACATTATCACCATAAAATCTACTATATAACTCAAGTTGCCACCTTGTAGCACAATCTGTTAGATTGTGCCTGTGCAATGCAAACTAACAGTTTGCGCTACAAATACTGGCTTATTATCAGCTTAGGTTATATAGACTTTACTATATTTGGGAGGAATATTGATGAAAAACTATAGACAAATCTCAATAAGGCATATATCAAAATGGACACCGATGTTGATATGTACAACTCTTATATTTCTTTTTTGCCTTATGTGTGCATACGGTCAATACAATACGAGCTCTGATGAACTTTCTGATTTAAAGATAGATACCGCTCCTATATTTGAACAACCCCACTCTTTAAGAACTGATCTTGTAGACTTTACACATAGTATTGAGGAAACTTTTGCCCAAAATGCACAAGAAGCGATCCCCAAACCTAATAACAAGCCAGGCACATGGACACAAGTGATGGGTCCACAGAGTGTAGGAACGACAGATTTGTTCGTAACTTCAAAGGGAACAATACTTGCCGCGCTCATCACAGGTATATACAGATTAACAGATGAGGGTAATGGATGGGAACGCATTTTTACAGAGTTCCCTACAAATCGTTTTGACAAAATGCCGATGGCAGAATGGGGCGGACAGCTCTATATTGCCCTTGAACGAGACATACATACATCCAACAATGATGGTTTGACGTGGGACTTTGTTACATATCGTCCGGAAGGTGATACGGTTGGTTTTATCGTCACACAATCAGGTTTTTATTTAGCCCACAGGAATGGCATTTACAGAAGTTCTCTCGGACCTGGACTACGATGGAACGAGATAAGTTCAGGTTTGGAAGACCAAGAAATAAAGACTATCTGTGCAATAGGCGATACGCCGTTTGTTGGCACTGATCAAGGTCTTTACCGTCTCAATGGCACAGTCTGGCAACGTCTAAATGCAGAAAACATAAAATCGGTCAGCTCAGTTAAAGTCTCTGGCAATTCACTTTATGTAGGAGCGATTCCCGACGATGACGATATGGAATCTATCAAAGATAACTTCAAGAAGTTATTCAGTAGACCTAACAACATGGAAGATAGAATATTACCCATATCTGCATGGAGAATATATCGATCAGACGATTTAGGAGAAACTTGGAGCAATATTACCCCCATTTCCAGTAATTTCCCAGCAGGTATACCTGAAATAGAGTTAATAGTGTTTGGTGAAACAGTATTGGCTATTAGTATGGAATCCTTCCGTTCAAGAGATGGAGGCAAAACATGGACAAATCTTGGATTGATAAAAGGTATAAGGTTATATTACGATTCTACACTTGTCGCTGTGGATGAAAATAACTTTTTCATGGGGGGAATGTATCACATCAAACGTACAACAGATGCTGGCACATCTTGGCAGAAACACATGAACGGTATCATCGGCACAGAAATTAGGGATATGGCAGCATGTAATAATATACTCTACGCAGACGCAGCACATGAACTGGTTTTTTCCACCGACGGCGGAGAAACGTGGAACCCTGTGCATGTTGATTTCGGTAGAGGCAACTCTTATTTTCCGACAAAGTTTACGGTTGTTGACGATACATTGTATGCTCTTGCCGTTGATGGAAACGACTACGTTAGAATATGCCGAGTTTCTGATCATCGGGATGAATTAATACCCATTAAGGATATACCACCAATATTAGGAGATTCATTCATTCCAAAAAAAAGCGAGGATCAAGCAGACAAATCCCAAAATAAATCAAAATCAGACGATGGATTTGATGAGCGAATGTTACTCATGAATAGACCCAGAATTCATGAGATGATTGTCAACAATAACAAATTTTATCTGGAATTTGACCGACTGCTATATCAATGGTCACCCGAAAAGTATGAATGGATAGATATCGGTTTAGAAGCGGGTAACAGTAAATACTATTTTGGATACAATATAGCAATATTGGAAGATAATATATATGTCGGAAGACGTGATGATCGACTCTTACATACTGATGATGGGGGAAAAACATGGAATGATATAACATCAGATCTGAATGTCCGCTCCACAAATACGCATGATATAATATTTATTGGAACAGACATTTATGTTGCTACTGATAGTGGCGTTATGACTTTAGACGATAATGAGAACTGGCGATTAATATCAGATGTAGCCGGACGAAATATTACCCTGGATTTCTTATGCGAAGGTACAGATAACATATACGGTGTTAGTAGTGACGGTTTGTATCGTTTAGAAAAGAATAAGCAACAATGGAAACGTATCTCTCAACCACTACCAGATGATGTTCGTCAAATTCTTATCAACGACAATAAGTTCTATGTTCTTACTGAGAGTCGTGGCATTTTCTCCATGCCAATTAGAAATTAATATTTCAACTAAATTTGAAAAAAATCGTAATTTATATTGAAAAATACTTGACACTTTTCTCTGAATATGTAAAATTATAAGAACATATTACAAATTTACTTGGAATTTGTACGCAAATCATATAATTAATTGGCAACGTAAGAATTACACCAATACATAAGTATTTTACAGGCTGTTATTTTTCAGCTGCTGTTGGATGCTAAAATAGATTAGAGTAAATATTAATGGAATATCTTCCGATAGTATTCTTAGGACTCTTTGCAGTTCTTTTTGCAGGCGTTAATCTTGGCTTGACTCATCTTCTCGGACCTAAAAAACCCACAAAAGTCAAACTCTCTGTCTACGAATCTGGTGTGCAGCCTGTCGGTGATGCAAGACAAAGGTTCACTATCCGGTTCGACCTTATAGCGATGCTCTTTATCATCTTTGATATTGAGGTCGTCTTTCTGTATCCGTGGGCGGTGGTCTTTAAAAGATTCTCAGCCGAAAATGGTATGTTTATTTTAGTTGAGATGCTGGTGTTTATCGGCATTCTCCTTCTGGGTTACATCTATGCTTGGAAAAAAGGAGGCTTAACATGGGATTAGATTTTGGACTTAGAGCTGACCAAAGCGAAGGCAATTTCGTCACAACCACTATTGATAAAGTCGTGAATTGGGGACGCAAGAATTCGCTGTGGCCAATGCCGTTCGGAACCGCTTGCTGCGCAATTGAAATGATGGCAACTTTGGCATCCAAATTTGACCTTTCTCGATTCGGGTCTGAGGCAATTCGATTCTCACCACGTCAATCTGACCTACTTATCGTCTCAGGCAGAATATCAATCAAAATGATGCCTGTCCTCAAACGCATTTACGACCAAATGCCTGACCCAAAATGGGTTATATCAATGGGGGCCTGTGCATCCTGTGGAGGCGTTTTTGATACGTATACCTTAATACAAGGTGTTGACCAATTTCTACCCGTTGATGTTTATATCCCTGGTTGTCCCCCAAGACCCGAAGATTTGATTGATGCTGTGATGCAAGTGCAACGACAGATACATAAAGGTGAGTTACCCAAAGGTGCTGAGGTAGCATAATGCATGAAGAAGAAAAAGAGATTACGGAAGAAACGATACCACGCGTCATTGAACAGTTACGAGAAAAGTTCGGTGATGCACTCTTAGAAGAAGCAGAATCAGAGAACGGTGTCGTTGTTATCGTAAATAAAGAAAAGAGTTACGCACTCTTAGAATATCTAAAAACTGAACTTGCATATTCTTTCCTTGTAGATGTCACGGCGGTTGACAATTCTAATTTAGAATCAGAGTTGATGAAGTTTGACTATGCGCGATTCATGGTCGTCTACCACCTCTACACATATCAAGGTGAAACGCCACGTCTTCGCGTCAAAGTGCCTGTGCATGAAAAAGAACTGAAAATCCAATCGGTGACAGATTTATGGAAAGGCGCAAACTGGCTTGAACGTGAAACTTACGATATGTTCGGTATAGACTTTGAAGGACATCCCGACCTCCGTCGTATTCTAATGCCAGACGATTTTGAAGGACACCCACTCCAAAAGGATTATCCACTACGTGGACGTGGTGAGCGCGAAAGTTTTAATTTTGAAAAACAGAATGTCTAACATGACCTTAAATAGACCTATGTTGTTTCCCCTATTATTAAAATGTATGGAGGATTGAAAATTGAAGAAGAACTATTTCATAAACCGCATCAATGCTGTATTCCTACTATTTGCTGCTGTTTCTATTGTGTTAGCAGGTTGTGAATACATAGACAGGACAGGAATACCAACAGGTTCATCAAAACAAGCAATTGCGATAATAAATCCATCAAATGACAGTGGCGTAACAGGAAAGGCAACTTTCACACAGATGGGACCGGCTGTCATGGTACACATTGAAGTTAAGAACATGTCCCCTGGACAACGTGCTGTTCACATCCATGAAAATGGGGATTGCAGTGCACCTGATGGAACATCAGCAGGTGGACATTGGAACCCTACTAACGTCGCACACGGAAAATGGGGGGTAGGTGAGTTTCATCTTGGAGATATTGGTAATATAGAGGTCGGAGAAGATGGCACAGGTTCTATTGAATTAACGACAGATCTATGGGAAATTGGCACAGGTTCTAATATAGATGTTGTTGGAAAAAGCATCATCGTCCATTCAGGAGCAGACGACTTCGTTTCTCAACCTTCTGGGAATGCAGGATCTCGAGTTGGGTGCGGTGTCATTGAATTAGTTGAGTAGTTGCAGCATATTTTTAATCAAAACTATAGTTTTTTGTAGTCAATGGGTATAAAAAAATTGAGATTAGGATTATGGGTGTACTCATCGGAACTTTTTTTATTTGTGTTTGGATAGGTGGCGTTTGCTGGATTTTAGGGTTATCCAGAAAATATTCCAACAAAGCAATAGTAAATACCATCGACTCAAAACAGAAATGCGTAAGTCAACATTAAATAAGGAGTAATCTATGCCAGGTGAGATGGAACGCACGACAGGTGAGAGAATGGTTCTCAATTTCGGACCGCAACATCCTGCAACGCACGGCACACTTCGCATTGTTTTAGAATTGGACGGCGAAACCATTTTAAAGGCAACACCTCATGCAGGATATTTACATACCGGATTTGAAAAACTTGGGGAACATTTAGATTACAACCAATACATCGTTGTGACCGATAGGATGAATTACCTGTCTCCACTCTCTAACAACTTCGGGTATGTGCTTGCGGTGGAACAACTACTCGGTATTGAGGTGCCGAAACGGTGTCAATACATCCGGATTCTGATGGCAGAACTTTCTCGGATGGCTGACCATCTGTTATGGCTTGGAACAGCGGCATTAGATTTAGGTGCGTTTTCAGTTTTTCTCTACAGTTTCCGTGAACGCGAAAAGCTATACAGTATTTTTGAAAAGACAACAGGTGCACGATTGACAACAAGTTATACCCGTGTCGGTGGTGTTTTTCGTGACCTCTATGACGGATTTGAAACTGATGTCCGCGATTTTATTACCAATTTCCCAAAAGCACTAAAAGAAACGCATACATTGTTGACCCGAAACCGAATTTGGATGGATAGAACAAAAGGTGTCGGTTCCATATCTTCTGAAGATGCAATCAGTTACGGGTTAACCGGTCCCTGTCTGCGCGCGACCGGTGTAGCACATGACCTTCGCAAAGCTGAACCGTATTCCTCTTACGACGAAATGAAATTTGAGGTGCCAGTCGGCACAAATGGCGATGCTTATGACCGATATTTAGTCCGTATGGAGGAGATGATACAGAGTTGTAGCATAGTAAAACAGGCATTGGATAATCTGCCAGACGGACCGTTTAGCCTTGAAGACAATAAAATCATGATGCCAGATAAGTCGGACGCTTACGGTCATATTGAAGGGTTGATTCATCATTTCAAGATTGTCATGGATGGACACGGTGTGCAACCACCGCTCGGAGACCAGTATTGCGCGACAGAATCTCCTAACGGAGAGTTAGGGTTCTATATTGTGAGTGATGGCAGTGGCACTGCATATCGCATCAGAATTCGTCCACCAAGTTTCTTCCATTTCCAAGCACTACCACACATGTTAGAAGGTGGTATGGTATCGGATACCGTGGCAGTGTTAGGAAGTTTAAACGTGATTGCAGGAGAGTTGGATCGATAATACCCTTACATAATAACGAGTTGCTGAATAATCATTTGGATAATGTTGTTTCACAAAAGAAGATGTTATGCAAGTCATTAACATATATAGTAAAAGTTGGAATTAAAGATACACTTATCCAACACCAAAAAACTGTTTGTAGTAGGGCAATTCATTGCCCGTCGCGTTAAGAAGTGTCCTAATAATTTTAGGTTTCACTATATTTATAGGTTCTTCAGTCCCGTAGGGACGATATGTTTATAGATAAACATTATATACATCCTCTTTAGTCCCGTAGGGACGATATGTTTATAATCTTAATCCAAGGACTGTGAAAACTGCCAAAACAAAGTGTTAACTAACATAACTCGTATAATAGGGAAATTGCATCACATCATTGATTGGTATAGATATGAAAGAGGATAGAGATGTCAGAAATAAAAGTGAGTCTTGGCGGAGTCATGCTTTTCGTAAAAGACATGAAAAAGGTAATCGCGTTTTATAGAGATGTAATCGGATTGACACCGGATGAAGATCAACCCTTTCCAGAGCATCGCTTTTACCGGTTTGATACAGGCCAGTGTAAACTGTGTCTCCATAGTGCCAGTAAACCGAATGAGGGGAGACAGAAGTTAATGCTTCATGTCGAAAGTGTGAGTGCAATGCATCAACATTTAAAGTCAAAAGGGTTACGTTTGAGACCTTTGGAAAATGATGGTGGTTACGGAATTTTTGATATCAGAGACCCTGAGAAAAACCGAATCCAGTTTGGGGGGAGATATTAATCTTGTGCTTTCTCACAAAAACAGATAAAATAATTTGAAAGCATTGGAGTAAGTACCATGAAACTGAAAGTAGTCATTCACGAAGCTGAAGAGGGTGGATATTGGGCAGAAGTGCCATCAATCCCCGGGTGTGCTACACAAGGGGACACTTTTGAAGAATTGCTGGAAAACATATACGAAGCAATTGAAGGGTGCTTAACTGTGGATGTTGATGCTTACACCTTTGCACGAGCAAACGCAGAAGTCCGTGCTGAAAACGCAGAAGCAGAACTGGCAAAACTCCGTAAAAAACTGGCACGTTTGAAAGCAGATCAAAGTAGATATTCGCAAGGCAAAAGAAGGAAAACATAGATGGCAGATGAAATAATACAAATAGAAACACCCTTTCAATTCAACGAAGAAAACAGAAGGCAATTCGATGAATTGATTGGTCGGTACCCCATAAAAGAGGCAGCAATGTTGCCAACACTCCACCTTGCACAAAGACAGGAAGGGTATATTACCCCGGCTGTCATGAAGCATGTTGCAGAGCTGTTAGAGGTCACGGTCATGAAGGTAAAAGACGTGGTGACCTTCTATCCGATGTTCTTTGAGGAACCGGTTGGCAAATATGTTATCCGCATCTGTCATACGTTACCTTGTGCACTACGCGACTGTAAGGTTGTTTTGGACCATCTCAAAGCGAAACTCGGTACTGACGTGGCTTCGGAGACTAATTTGGCAAAAGGAACAACTGATGATGGTAAGTTTACCTTGATGAAAGTAGAATGCCTTGCATCTTGTGATGTCGCACCCGTAATCATGGTAAATGACGATCTATATAAGAATCTGACACCAGAGAAAATTGATGAACTATTAGAACAACTTCCTAATTAATGTAAAGGTATAATATGGTTCAAGAAAAAAGGATTCTCTACGAGCATCTAAATGTACCCGATATAAACACTTTTGATGTTTATCGACAATACGATGGTTACACCCATTTTGAAAAGGCACTTGCCGAATATCAACCGGACGACATCGCTAAAATGGTAATGGATTCTGGATTGAAGGGTAGAGGCGGTGCAGGTTTTTCTACTGGGTTAAAATGGAGCTTCGTCCCAAAAGATATTGAACCGCGTTACCTCTGTTGCAACGCTGACGAGAGTGAACCTGGCACATTCAGTAACCGTTATGTTTTGGAGAAAAACCCGCATCTGCTCATTGAAGGTATCTTAATCTGCTGCTATGCTATGGGGATTGAAACCACTTATGTCTACATTCGTGGTGAATTCACACTCGGTAAAAGAGTGTTAGATGCTGCTATCAAAGAGGCTTATGAACAGGGGTACCTTGGGGAAAACATTCGCGACACGGGTCTAAACGTCAATATCTATACACATCCAGGAGCAGGTGCTTATATCTGCGGTGAAGAAACAGGTCTGATTGAATCACTTGAAGGAAAACGGGGACAACCCCGAAACAAACCACCTTTCCCCGCAGTTGAAGGTGTGTTTATGAAACCTACTGTCGTACAGAATGTGGAGACCTTGTGTAACCTACCTTTCATCGTGGGGAATGGCGTGGAATGGTATACAGAGATGGGACCGACGTATGCTGATACGCGAGAAGACCCACCGAAACCTGATCCGAACACAGGCACAAAACTCTACTGTATCAGCGGAGACGTCAACGAACCAGGTGTATATGAATTGGAACTCGGATTGACATGTACTGAACTTATTGAAGTAGCAGGCGGTTTACGTGGTGAAGAGGTTAAAGCAGTTATCCCTGGCGGTAGTTCCGCACCGATCCTGACGCATTACGAGTTGGATACACGACTCGATTTTACATCGCTCACACTTGCAAAATCAATGCTCGGATCGGGCGGTATTATCGTTATGAATGAGACACGTAACATCGTAGACTGCTTACTCAATATCATGAAGTTCTACGCGCATGAATCGTGTGGACAATGCACACCATGCCGATGGGGAACACCGTGGGTAAGAGATATTGTTCAAAGAATTGCAGACGGAGAAGGAAGAAAAACCACTATCACACGACCGAAATTCGGGGTTACCGAAAGTGGTAGATGGGGGGATACAGGGGAAACTGAAGAAATCTACGAAGACCTTGATCTACTTGAAGAAGTAGCGAACAACATTGCTAACGTGGATACAATGACATGGAATACGATCTGCGTGTTTGGCATCGCTGTTTCTTGGCCCGCAGTCAGTTATATGCGGAAGTTCCGACCTGAATTTGAAGCCGCTATCCGTGAAGGTAAACTGGTCACCTTGCCTGTTGCGGAGGCGACGGTACCACCAGAAGAAAATTACGCGTATCAACAACGATTTATACCGAAAGAGTTCTCTGAACTGGAGTAACATTTATGGCATTTATTAAACTTGACGACCTTGAAATAGAGGTTGAAGATGGAACGAATATAGTTGAGGCAGCACGACAACACGGCATTGAAGTCCCTCACTATTGCTACCACCCTGGGTTGAGTCGTCCCGCTAATTGCAGAATGTGTCTCATTGACCTTTACCTGAGAAGTTCAGAGATGCCAGAAAGGCAATTAGCGACAGGCTGCACAACGACTGTCCGGTCCTCACCGCCAGAGAGAAAAATAGATGGTAAGTATGACGTCATCGTTCGGACAGATAGTCCCCGTGTCATAAAGGCACGAGAGGATATCCTTGAGTTTCTCTTGGTGCATCATCCGCTTGACTGTCCTGTCTGCGACCAAGCAGGCGAGTGCGATCTACAAGACTTCAGTTATCGGCATGGACACGATAAAAGCCGTTATGTGGAAGTCAAAAACGTTCCACCGAAGAAAGACTTAGGTCCAGATGTTCTGCTCTATACCACGCGTTGTATCGTCTGTACCCGTTGTATTCGATTTTGTGATGAGGTAGCAGGTACAGGTGAACTTGGAATAATCAATCGCGGTTCACATGACGAAATTGACATTCCCAGAAGCCATGGTGGCACACCTATCCAACTCCTTGATAACAAACTTGCGGGAAATGTCGTTGATATATGTCCCGTCGGTGCGTTGATTAGTAAGGATTTCCTATTCAAATCTCGTCCCTGGTTTCTTAAAAAGGAAAGCAGCATCTGTTCAGGCTGCAGTGTCGGTTGTAACATCACGGTAGAATATAAGGAAGATGGTCTGTATAGGATTAAACCCCGCTTCCATGCAGATATAAACCAGCACTGGATGTGTGATGATGGACGTCTTGGGTACCACTATGTCAACAGTGATGACCGTCTCCAACTCCCGCAAAAGCGCGTTGAGGATGGACTCGTTACAACGCAGTGGGCAGACGCACTATCACTTATTACTGAAAAACTCACTGAAGTAGAGCCTGACGATGTTGTCGTTATCGGCTCTGCACAAGCAACGAATGAAGACAACTTTGTCTTACAGCAGTTTGCACATGATGTTCTAAAAACGACGCAATTAGGACTTTTCGGACAACTACCGGGTGAAGATCACAAATTCCCTCAATTCACCATTGAAGCAGATAAGAATCCTAATACCGCAGGCGCGCGAACAATACTCGGTTCCGCAAACGGCAATGTGGTATTGGAAGGTGAGACGCTTTGGGAAAAAGTCGCTGGTGCGAAAGTCGTATATCTCGTGAGTGGTGCACCTGAACGTGCACTTGACGAAACAGAAAAAGAAGCGTTGGGTAAGGTAGATTTTCTCATCGTGCAAGATATATTGCCATCAGCAGTTACAGAATTGGCTGATATAGTCCTACCGGGAACAACATTTGCGGAAAAAGATGGCACCTTCACTAATTCCACAGGTTGGGTCCAACGGATACGCAAAACGATTGATCCACCGGGAGAAGCACAGGCGGATTGGCTAATAACACAGCAGATTGCGAAACAACTTGGCGGAGAGTTTGAATATAACTTCGCTGGTGAAATTGCAATAGCAATAGCAGAGAATGTTGAGGGATACGGTGACGCAACACATCAGAAAATTGGAGATGCAGGGGTTAAGTTAGCGTAACCTTAAGACACAATCTAACAGATTGTGCTACAATTAGACGCGTCATCAAGAAGGAGAATTCATGGAGATAAATATATTAGAACAGATAGTGATTCCCATCATAAAAATGCTTTTTATTGTCCATTTGTTAGTTATCGGTGTAATGGTAATGATTTGGTCTGAACGTAGAGTTAGCGGATGGATACAAGACCGACTCGGACCGAATCGTGTCGGACCGCAAGGACTCCTCCAACCTATCGCAGATGGTATTAAGTTCCTCTTTAAAGAAGACCTCATCCCAAATCATGTAGATAAACCGCTTTACGTGCTTGCGCCTGCTATGCTCCTGATACCTGCGATGATTGCTGTTGCCGTTGTGCCTTTTGGTGGAACTATCACGATAGAAGGACTTGATAATCCTATATCTCTCCAGATCGCAGACATCAACATCGGCATTCTATACATATTAGCGATCACTTCACTGGGTGTTTACGGAGTTGTTATTGGTGCGTGGGCTTCAAATAACAAATACTCGCTTTTAGGAGGTTTACGTTCTTCTGCACAGATGATAAGTTATGAACTCACTTTAGGGTTGGCAATCATCGGTGTGTTAATGCTTTCCGAATCACTGAGTTTACGTGTAATAGCAAAAGGACAGGGATCATATCCGTGGAATTGGAACTTTCTCATACACTTCCCCGCATTTCTTGCATTTACAACCGCAATGTTTGCAGAAACAAACCGATTGCCGTTTGACCTTGCCGAAGCGGAACAGGAACTCGTCGCGGGGTATCACACGGAATACAGCAGTATGAAATTCGCGATATTCTTCATGGCAGAATACATGAACATGATCGTAGGTTCAGCAGTCGTAGTGACGCTTTTCTTAGGTGGATGGCATTTCTTTGGTTTGGAGACATTGGGCGGACCGATTTGGAGCGGAGTCATCTCCTTTGCAATCTTTTTTGTCAAAACCGGGATTTTCCTCTTCGTGTTTATCTGGGTTCGCTGGACACTCCCACGATTCCGTTACGATCAACTGATGAATTTCGGTTGGAAGTTCCTATTACCCGTTGCATTAACTTCTATTGTTGTAACCGGTACACTCTATGTAGCAACAAAAGGTAACCTTGTTTGGATAGGCATTGGTAATACGGTTGCAGCGTTTATCGTTGTATCTATTGTTGCCGGGATGCTTGCCATGGACAATAACAGTAAGGCTGCACAAGACACTACTGCAGTTACGGGCGGGGAAACCCCGCCCCTACGCGGTTTAGAAGCGATAGAATAGGAGACCTGCAAATGAATCCAGAACTAATTGTATTTATCATTTTTGGCACTGTATCAATTATCGGTGCAATCGCTGTCATTTCGTTTCGGCATCCTATCTATAGTGCACTATCGTTGATTGTAACTTTTTTCTCTCAAGCAGGATTGTTTGTGTTGTTAGGTGCACACTTCGTCGCTGCTGTTCAAGTCATTGTGTATGCTGGGGCAATTATGGTGCTGTTCCTTTTCGTGATTATGCTCCTGAACCTCGGTACACTTTCTGCAAAGGGAGCATTAACAGGTAAACTAAAAGGCATAGCGATTATTTTGGGTATCCTATTGGCTGTAGAAGGTGTCTACATTGCAGTAAGAGCACTCAACAATACTAAAGTTGGATCGGCAGCTGCAGCGGATGCTGCAGCTGCTCTACAAAACAATCCGATCGAAACTTATCATATTGGTATAGAATTGTTTAGCACATACCTTTTACCTTTTGAAATCACTTCGCTCATTTTGCTGGCAGCATTAATCGGTGTAATCGTCTTAGTGAAACGCGATAAACAGCCAGAAAATTAGAAGAGAATTCAGCAACATACTTATGAGAATATAGAGAAGGTTTTATATGTCATTACCATTAGAATATTATCTCGTTTTAAGCGCACTCCTGTTTACAATAGGCGTTATCGGTGTTCTCATCCGTAGAAACGCAATTATCATATTTATGTGTATTGAATTGATGCTAAACGCAGCGAATCTCGCCTTTGTAGCAATCAGTCGGCACCTCGGAGAAGTAGAGGGACAACTGTTCGTCTTTTTTGTGATGGCTGTTGCTGCCGCTGAAGTTGCCATCGGATTAGCAATTATTGTGAGTGTCTTCAAGCATCGCGAAACAATCAATGTGGATGAAGTTAATTCGCTGAAAGGATAAAGCATGCCATTTGAATCATTAATTATTATCTTATTAATTTCACCACTTGTTGGATTTCTGATTAACGGGTTGTTCGGCAAATGGCTAAAAGGTAACGAGAAACTTAGCGGAACGATTGGCGCGCTTGCAGTATTTATATCCTTAATCTGTTCTATTATAGCCTTTGTTATGGTCAATGATGGAACCACGCTTCCTAACCAAGACGAAGATGGAGTCATCTATAGATGGATTTCAGGCGGCGATTTGAATATCAACATCGGATTCCATGTTGACGCGTTGACAACGGTGATGTTATTGGTTATCACAGGTGTTGGATTTCTCATTCACGTGTATTCCATCGGCTACATGCACGGTGATGAAGGCTATACCCGCTATTTCGCATATCTCAACCTTTTTGTGTTTGCAATGCTCATCCTCGTTCTCGGCAACAACTATCTGATGATGTTTGTCGGTTGGGAAGGTGTTGGTCTCTGTTCTTATCTGTTGATCGGTTTCTGGTATGAGAAACAATCCGCCACCGACGCTGGTAAAAAGGCGTTCATTGTCAACAGGATCGGGGATTTCGGATTCCTGTTAGGGATGTTTACGTTGTTTGCTGTTTTCAATTCACTTGACTTCACATCAATATTCTTTGAAGCAGAAGCAAAAAGTGATGTGGTCGTTTTCGGCGTAAACGGTATTGTGTTAGCGACCATGCTCCTATTCGTCGGTGCAATTGGTAAATCAGCACAGATTCCTCTCTATGTCTGGCTACCCGATGCCATGGAAGGTCCTACGCCTGTCAGTGCATTAATACACGCTGCCACGATGGTCACCGCGGGTGTCTATATGATAGCACGTTCCGCTGTGCTGTATAATCTGGCAGGAACGGGAGATGTTGTCGCTTGGATCGGTGTTCTAACTGCTTTATTTGCCGCAATCATTGCACTCAAACAGAACGACATAAAACGGATTCTGGCATATTCCACCGTCAGTCAACTCGGATATATGTTTGTCGGTGTCGGCATCGGCGCGTATGCTTCCGGTATTTTCCACTTGGTAACACATGCATTCTTCAAAGGTCTCATGTTCCTAACAGCCGGTAGTGTCATGCACGCAATGGCAAACGAATTAGACATACGAAAAATGGGAGGGTTACGCAACAAACTGCCGATTACACATGCTACATTTTTAGTCGGAGCATTGGCAATTGCAGGAGCCCCCTTCCTCAGTGGGTTCTGGAGTAAGGACGAAATTCTGCACAGCGCATGGGGCAATTATAAAATAATTTACATCATCGGATTAGCCACAGCATTCCTTACTGCGTTCTATATGTTCCGTCTCATCTTCGTAACATTCTACGGAAAATCTCGCGTTGAGCCAGAAGTAGCATCCCACGTCCACGAATCACCAAGAGTGATGTGGTTACCACTGGTAATACTGGCAGTTCCTGCTGCTCTGATCGGTTTACTCTTAGGCGTCGGAGGACACCATAGTTGGTTCCATCACTTTACAGAGAATGTAACAGGTTTTAAAGGTGAAGCACCAGAAGGGAGTGCAATTCCGTTTATGATAATTTCGTCGATTGTGGGAATACTTGGAATCGCTTATGCATGGACACGATACAAAGAGCGTGTACCTTCTGATGAACCAGTCAATGCATTACAAAAACTTGTCGCCAATAAATTCTATGTTGATGAGATTTACAATACCTTCATCGTTCAACCAATCAAAAACGCATCACACTTCTTATTGTGGAAACTTTTTGATGTTGGTATTATTGATGGAATTGTCAACGGTGTAGCAGCACTAATACGAGTAATTGGAGGATTGTTTAGGCGACTGCAAACAGGAGTTGTTCAAGCGTACATTCTGTCAATGGTCATTGGAATAGTCTTATTCCTTGCATATTACTTGTTTTTTGCTAATTGATTGTTTCGTGTTATAAGGTGCAAAGGTAGCACCACACATTAAAGGAGTTTCTATTTGCTACTCTCAATAGTTATTTTTTTACCACTCCTCGGTGTAATAGTGATCGCATTGCTCAGAGGGATGGGACCATCTGTTGTGAAGGGTATAGCATTTACCATCAGTCTTGTAACATTTGTGGTCTCAATCGGTCTCTACACTCAATATGTTGAAACAGTGTCCGATGCAGTGAGCGGTTCCGATTTCGAACTTGTTACAGAAAAGAATTGGATTACCGGTTTAGGCATCAGTTATCACATCGGAATTGACGGCATTTCGCTGTGGTTAATCCTACTCACAACATTCCTCACACCCGTATGTATCCTTGCAGCGTGGAATTCAGTTGAGAAAGGACTGAACGGCTTTATGATGTCGCTTCTGGCACTGGAAACCGGCATGTTAGGTGTCTTCTGCTCGTTAGACCTATTCCTCTTTTTTGTATTCTGGGAGTCTATGCTGATCCCGATGTATTTCCTTATCGGAATTTGGGGTGGAGAACGCCGGATTTATGCCACTATCAAGTTCGTGCTTTATACAATGGCTGGTAGTGCATTAATGTTGGTCGGCATTTTAGCACTATACTTTGAACATGGTTCCAATCTCGTAACACTAATAGAAGAGGGCGGAACATTCACGCATGACAACCTATTATTCCTTGCATTTTTTATCGCATTTGCTATAAAAGTTCCCCTATTTCCTTTCCATACCTGGCTACCTGACGCGCACGTTGAAGCACCCACAGTTGGAAGTGTCATTCTCGCGGGTGTGCTACTTAAAATGGGTACCTATGGAATAATCCGTTTCTGTTTACCACTCTTTCCAGATGCAGCAGCCCAGCATACGCCTTGGATTGTTACACTCGCGGTAATCGGTATTATCTATGGTGCATTAGTAGCAATGGTGCAACCAGACCTTAAGAAATTAGTCGCATATTCAAGTGTAAGTCACCTTGGATTTGTTGTGCTCGGACTCTTTTCGCAAAATCATGATGCTATTCAGGGCAGTGTCTTACAGATGGTAAATCACGGACTCAGTACCGGCGCGTTGTTCCTATTAGTCGGCATGATATATGAACGAAGGCACAGCCGAATGATTGTTGATTTTGGCGGATTAGCAAAACGAATGCCTATCTTTGCAGCAATCTTCCTCATCGTAACACTATCCTCCATAGGATTACCAGGTCTAAACGGATTCGTAGGTGAATTTATGATCCTACTCGGTAGTTTTGTTGGAGATGCTTTTTCAAAATGGTACGTTGTCTTTGCAACAACAGGCGTAATCTTGGCGGCAGTCTACATGCTGTGGATGTTCCAACGGGTGATGTTCGGAAAATTGGATAAGACAAACGAAGCTCTACCTGACCTAAACTCCCGTGAAATCGCTGTCTTAGTGCCGATATTAGTCTTCATCGTTTGGATCGGTGTTTTTCCGAATACGTTCTTGAAACCGATGGAGACCTCTGTGGGGAAAGTTGCTGCAAAAGTTCAAGAAGTTCAAGCAGCTTCTAATTCTCCAGAAATTGGACAGGTCAATACTCGCGGAGAAACACAAGAAGCATTACTGAAACGCAACATTGAAAACACAAAACTGATTGAAGAGGAGACGCAAACAAAGTAGTGAAATCAAAAATCTTATCATGTCTGATCTTATTTTTCATCCTGGTACTTACACTTTCTGCCACACTGGATGTGTTCGGTGCTGATGAAGATGCAAACGGTAAAGTTGTGCATCATGGTGTAGATGGAAAAAATCTGCCGATCTGGAGCATCATCCCGTTTGTTGGTATTTTGTTGTCCATAGCAATTCTCCCACTCGTGTTTGATTCACATTTTCTGGTGCACCACGGTGGAAAGATGTCATTGGTATGGGGTTTAGTATTCGCAATACCATATCTTGCTGTTTTTGGTGGCAAAGCATTCTATGATATTCTTCACATTTACCTATTAGATTATATTCCGTTCATTATTCTACTGTGGGGATTGTTCACAGTTGCGGGGGGTATCCTTGTTCGGGGTTCGTTACGGGGTACACCAGTCGTCAATACATTGATGTTGTTATTCGGTACCGTGATAGCGTCGTGGGTAGGAACAACGGGTGCTTCAATGCTCTTGATCCGGCCCTTAATCCGAGCCAATGCGTATAGGAAAAATAAAGTTCACCTAATTGTCTTTTTCATTTTTCTCGTGAGTAATATCGGGGGTTCACTAACACCCATAGGAGACCCACCCTTATTCCTTGGTTTTCTCAAAGGTGTACCTTTCTTCTGGACAACTACTGCGCTCTTACCACACATGTTATTTATCAGTGTGATACTGATAGCACTATTCTTTGTTATAGACACAATTATGTTCAAGCGGGAAGGTGGAGTTGTTCCTGAAGATGGAACAAAAGAACCGCTACGTGTAGATGGTCTCTTCAATCTTGTTTTCCTATTCGGAATTATTGGTGCTGTGTTAATGAGCGGTACCTTCAAATGGGGTGAAGTAAACATCCTCGGTGTCCATGTGTATTGGCAAAATATCACACGTGAACTATTGATTGTCCTTATGGGTATACTCTCTCTCGTTTATGCACCTTTCAAAGGAGAACTACGGCAAACCAATGAATTTTCATGGGAACCCATAGAAGAAGTCGCAAAAGTCTTCGCTGGAATCTTTATAACGATTATTCCAGCATTGGCAATTCTGAAAGCTGGACAGGATATAACAGGGGCGAATGGCGTGGTAGCACGGTCAATCGATGCGATACAAGAACCCCTTCACTATTTTTGGATTACCGGTATCCTCTCAAGTTTCTTAGACAACGCACCGACCTATTTAACATTCTTCACGACTTCACTTGGAAATTTAGGTATCCCTGATGAAATGGTGCCAACGATCTTGTCAACACCTTATGATAAGTTAGAAGTTGTTAATCAGATAACAGTTAATGATCAGCAAAAATTTGTGGATTTTCTTACAGCTATATCTATCGGAGCTGTCTTCATGGGTGCGAATACCTATATCGGAAATGCCCCCAATTTTATGGTAAAATCAATCGCTGAACAGAGTGGTATCCGTATGCCGAGTTTCTTCGGATATATGTTATGGTCAATCGTCATTTTATTCCCACTTTTTGTGGTTGTAACTTTTGTGTTCCTGCGATAGGCAAGTCAATATTATAAATGTTTATTCCTACAGTCTGTTCTAAAGCGGAGGTTTTGAATGCCATCTGAGATACCTGAAATACCCAATATTAATTGGTCACTCATAATGCCTGCTCTTGTCATCGTTTCAACGATGCTTATTGTCCTAATCTTTGACCTTTTTGACGCAATCTCAAAAAAGGTCCTTGGCTTGATAACTATCGTCGGAGCAGGGATTGCCTTAGTGGTATCTATTCAGATGCTACAAGCTGGCGAAGTTGGAACCACATTCATAAAAGTTAGCGAGGTTGATCCTGAAGCCGAAGGTATGTTTAAAGTAGATAGTTATTCACTGTTCTTTAACATTATTTTCCTCGTTTCAACAATTTTGGTTACTCTCATCTCTCTCAGTTATTTGGGAAGAGACGATAGAAAGCAGGGTCCCTACTACCTCCTTATCCTACTCGCAACCCTTGGTATGATGTTGATGGCTGCAGGAAATGAACTGATTATCGTTTTCCTCGGCTTAGAACTGATGTCGTTATCGTTGTATGTCTTAGCAGGTTATTTCCGGGACAGTCCCGCATCAAGTGAAGCGGGAATGAAATATCTATTGCTTGGTGCGTTCGCGAGTGCGTTTTTCCTATACGGGATCGCCTTAATTTACGGTGCAATTGGGACAACGAGCATTCCGGATATTGCCGATAACCTTACCGCTGACAGCAAATCTCCATTGCTTTTTGCGGGTGTATTTCTACTCATCGTTGGCTTCGGGTTCAAGGTGGCAATCGTTCCGTTCCATCAATGGGCACCGGATGTATATGAAGGAGCACCGACTACAATCGCTGCCTTCATCTCCGCAGGACCAAAAGCTGCAGGATTTGCCGCATTCTTGAGAATATTCATGGAAGCTTTACCAGTTATTACACAAGAATGGAACATGGTTCTCGTCGTATTGGCGATGCTGACAATGACTGTTGGAAACGTCATCGCTATTGCACAAACAAACATAAAACGGATGCTGGCATATTCAAGTATTGCACACGCTGGATACGTATTAATCGGTTTAGCAGCGGCAAACAAGACAGGAACGTCAAGTGCGATTATGTATCTGCTTATTTACTGTGTGATGAATATCGGCGCGTTCGGTGCAGTGATCTTAGCAAAAACTGCTGACGGTGAAAGCCTGATGATCTCCGATTATGCAGGACTCGGTTTCAAAAAACCTCTACTCGGTATGCTTATGTCACTCATGTTGCTATCTCTTGCTGGATTTCCACCAACGGCTGGGTTTGTCGGTAAGTTCTATATCTTCAAATCCGCTGTTGAAGCTGGACATTACTGGCTCGTAATTGTCGGTGCTATCAATACTGCCATCGCAGCGTTCTACTACCTACGCGTCGTCGTAACGATGTATATGCGTGAACCTGAAGATGAATTAGAGTTCAACCCATATCCCGCAACCTTAGTTATCGGACTCGTTCTTGCAGCAATCGGCGTTTTACTGCTCGGTATTCTACCATCCTTGATTGTTGATCCTGTCAATGCCATCAATCTAAACTAACCGATGTTGCTACCTAAAAGATGAATATTAAGTTCCCAGGCCGGTAGGTGCGATTTCCTAATCGCACCGGGTTTGCCCAATGCGGTCTGTCAGGAGATCCCGCGTAGGATCCGGTGCGATACGGAAATCGCACCTACCGGGTTCGGGCTATTGAAATTCACCCCTTACTGTAAGCGCGCTTGCGATGGAGAGATAATCCCTGCCTTCTTCAACCCTGTCGTGGTTGTAACTCAGTCCTAAATGCAGATTTGCCGTGAGATGATTACTGAGTTTATATCCTGCACGTAATGTTGTCTCATACCGTTCAGAACGTTCCTCCCTATTGGCACCGTAGGTCTCTCTGCGGATTGCCATAGAGATTGTGTTCGTCAGGTCAAGATCGTGCTTCAGTGGAATCCTTCCGAAAAAGGGTACACGGATACCGCCTTCTGTACGGTAGCGATAGTCGATACTAAAATTAGGGGTGACGATGAACGCCTCACTCTCAATTCCACTACGGAGATGGTCACGAATGGTTGTCCGAATCCCTAATGACGTTCTCGTCTCTTGACCCCATTTGTGTATCCAACTCAAGGAAGGTGTATGTGACGAACTATCACTTAGCGTTACATCAAGGTTTGCGTTTTGTCGTACAGTATAACTATGCCGTAGTTGGAAACTGGAGGCTTGTCGTGAATTGATCTTAATATCCGCCTCATAAGTTTCCGCGTGGGATGTATAAGTGCTGCCGTAACTTTTTCGGAAACTATCTGCAAAACTAAAGTTCGTTCCAAATGATAGCCATTTCCACGGTTCTATAGAGGTGCGTAAGGTGTAACGATTACTTTTCCGTGAATTTGTCCGTTCCTCCGCATCCTGTTCAAGTCTCCAGACCTCTAAAAGTGACTTACCGGGCTCCAGTTGACGGAACGACTCTGTTGCAGTGAAGTTGGCATTGGTATTGATCGTGAATGTATTGATGATACGGTGCAGGATCCCTTCCTTTATTGGTGTAGCGGAGGTATTTTGTGTTGTCGTCATCTCTGCCTTATCTCGGTTAATCCAATTGTTCTGATTTTCCAGAAATTCTTGGATTTCTGTTTCATCAACACCTCTTTCGCGCAACTCTTGAAGAGTCTGTTCCATTTCTGTTTGTGTATCGGGTGTTTTCACTGTCTGTACAGCACCGTTATCTGTTCCTTGAGTCGTAGGTTGTGCCTTGTTTGTATCATTTTTAGGCGAAATCCAACCAAACCACTTCTGAATGCGTAGGTTCAAACCGAAATTGACATTCCCATTAAGTGATGCGTCTTTCTTTTCCGTGAACCAGTTTTCTCTGAAACTGACTCGACTCGTTACTGTAGGTCTTAGTCCGATGAGATCACGGTTTAGACGGGGTGTCAGGGAAAGGCGATGCTCCCGTTCAGCAATCGTAAATTCAAGCTCGGTTTCATCATCTTCTTCAGAGGGTGTATTAGAAAATCCTCCAAAAGAGAATGATGATCTAAAGCGATTCGGATCCCGTTTTTCATGTGTTCTTCTCACATCGTACGTTGGACTGAGACTAAATGCATTTATTGGACTGATGTTAAGTTTTATTGAGCCACTATCTGTTTTTTCGTCACGATTCCTGCCATAGCCGTAACTATAGTAGGAAGAAACACCTGTGGAGGTATCCGTTGCCGTTTCAGGCTTTGCGATAATGTCCTCATGCCGATATTGCACATTGAAGCCGAGTTTTGAACCGATGTCGTATCGGAAGGTACCTGTATATAAATGACTGATCTGTGTTCCTTGTCGTTCATTCCAAAAGTCTTGATAGTTATAGGCAAACCCCAGGTTTGGATACGGGTTTCGGTTAAATTGCACAGAGACATCTCGTCTCAACGTTTCACTTTTGCCGCTTTGAAAGGATGTGTAGCTACCACGTAGTGCCTCCGTTTCAGATTCCTGTTCTTTGATGGAATACCTGATGGGTAACCACCGAAAGATAGTGACATCCGCATCAATATTGTAGTCGTTGTTTGTTGTGCTATAACCACGGGATGATAAACGTTGTCGTCCGATTTCACCCGCGCCGCTTTCAAAATCTTTATCTTGACTTGCATAACCGCCACGTAGTCGGACGATGCTACCGAGTGAGATGGACATATTACCCCGACGCGCCCATCCCGCACGAATGAGAGGATCACCGAGATGGATTTCGTTCACCCATACTTCTCCGCTGATTTCCTGATCTGTGTCGTTACGGATTCCAAGCAGTATACCACCTATGTTCTTTACGGTAAGTTGTGTTCTGCTTGATCCTGTGCCTCTGACAGTAAAACCATCCGGATGTCCATCCGGCTCGTTAGGGTTAGACGTTGGCACGGATTCTTGATTCGGTGTACCTATTACATTGCTCTGATTATCAGCTCTATCAGGATATTCATTTAGGATATTATCCCGTAGGTCAATCTCTATAAGTTTCCAACCATCAAAATCTATCGGCACGGTATATTCATAATAGTCGGTCAAATTCTCATAAACATTCACATCTTCTTCAGGTTGCGGTTGGTTGAGAAACGGATCTGAGCTGTAGAATGTGCTTCGGTAACCTGTTGCTACGTTGGGAGCAAGTTGTAGCACAAAAGTCGTATCACTCTTATCACCGTATAGCCATAGACGTAACGTATCGTGTTGACTAAAATCCTGACCTTCACTCTGTGTGAAACCCTTCAGTTGCTTTGAGGTGATACCGTGTGAACCCGGATAGAGATAGTATTCAAGACTTAAGGTCTGTTCGCGTTGTTGCTGTGTCTGAAAACCGACCGCTTCTGCAGTGTACGGATGCAGTTTTCTAAAGAGTTCATCATCTTCAATTTCGTTATATGCAGTCTGATAGGCGTCATGACTGAAGTTATCTTTTGTACCGACAACAAACTTCTCAAGTGTGTCATCAACGACCCGTTGTTCAGCAAGACCTGAGGTTGATTCTTCTTCGTTAGATTGTGACGGGGATTGCGTAATTATTCCCTGTTGCCATCTGTTTCCAACTATTTCAATCGATGCCCATTGAAATGTACCCGATACGTTACCGGGACGGTTTTTCATCAGCCAGAACCGGACATGCTGAACGAACACTAAACTGGGAATACGAGTTCCTTCGGCTATAAATTCTGTTATAGGAATACTAAGAAATGTCCAGCCGTTACTGTTTTGACCTTTAATCCATTCGTTGGGAATCTCATTGAGAGGGATCGCGACCTGAAAATATGCATCAACGGTGTCCAGAACACCATCTCCGTTCAAATCTTCACTATCCAAAATTTGGTTGTCTGCACCAAACGATTCGGATTGAATGGGACCATCATAATGCCATCCAACGTCCTCATCTGTTTCCAGTTTACCGTTGCCAGCGTATCGTTGGGATTCAGGCAAGTTTTCCAAATCAAGATCAAGCGCGTCAACAACACTATCCCTATTGGAATCTACTAAGGATTGGGGCAGGTCTTCACTATCCAGTCTATTATCTGTATCTGCATCTTCACTGACAGCACCAAGGTTGAGGTATAGTGTAATGTCATCATCCCCCTGAACGCGTAACCACATTTCTAAAAACCCGCGTTCCGAAAAATCAACACCAGATTTTGATATACCGTTTGAGAAACCACCCCATTCTGACACCACATCAGTAAATTCATAACCGATTTCCATTATCAGACGTTCCTCAGTTGAAAGGGATAAAGGCTGTATGGATGATGCAGGTACATCTCGGTTACGCATGTAGTTCCCAACTGCTTCGGACTCCTCCCTATCTTTCAATGCTACCTTAAAGAGAACTCTATTCTCCTGTGTGGGTATTGTATAATAATCATGTGCAGTCGTTTCTGTTTGTGTTGCATCAGGAATATACGGGACACTACTCGGATTCCATCTATACTTTATTGTCGGGACTGTCGTCGTTTCTCTTACACCTTCCATGCTATCGATCAGTGCTACACCGATACTATTTGGGTTGTTATGGGAATAGGCGGTTTCTCCGCTAAAGTCAACAGAGACAGGAAATCTTTGCAAATTTACAAACGGGAGAGGGTTTACCAACCAAGCCATGTTAAACTCTCTACCGAAACTTGTGTTGATATTGAAGGCTTGTAGCCGGTTTGGCACTTCATTAACATTCGGTATCTCAACTATTCTCTGTCCTGTCGTAATAATATATCCAGTGGATATATTGAATCCCTTTTGGTAGACAGGATTGAAATAGTTCATGCTACTCCCGTACCCGCCATAGTAATTTGAACCGATGCGTGAACGTCCACCGAAACTGCCGTAGCTGCTATATCCGTCCCCAAAGTCTCCACCGAAACCGGAACCAAAACCTGCATTGCTTCTACCAAAACCTGAACGTGAACCGAGTTGGGGGAAACCACCCGAAAATTGATCTCTATTGTTAAGGTTATTCGTATCCAATCCAGTCTGTGCCACTCCAGTCTGTGAAAGACGCATACCGCCTAAACGATTGAATCTGTCCTCAAGGTTCTGCTCTCTTTTTGACTTCGGTTTCGGTTTATGTGTATATTCTAACCACAAACCAGCGACGGCTTGTTGTGAACCGCCTCCGAAAGGAGTTCTTTCAAATTCGACAACGATCTCATCAAATTCATCAATTTCCATAAAAAAATTGATCGTTCCTACCTCATAAGTCATCATGTAATCAGTACCCCGAGTTACAAGTCTCCCGTTTACACGAACGGTTTCGCTATCTGGTATCACGAATAAACCGACATTATAGTATTCGGATTGATATGAATAATCAGCGACGATAGTATAGACCTGGTCAGTACTCCGGAGAGTTTCAAGATATATCGCCTCGTTATTGATGGAATCTTTATAGCGATAGTATGGATGCTCAGGATCCGTAATAAAGAACGGGTTAAAATACGGAAAACGTAAGATACCTCTGTCATAATCTATGAATTCAGGATCAACGATCCCATCTCCATTTTGGTCTAATCCAAATATCTCAATAAATGGGACGAGTCCGGTATCCGTCTGAAAGGTCTCACTCTCCCCCTGTCGTATAATAGTGAGTTGAAAATCGCGTGGATTGATATTTCGGTTGCCGAGATTATATACATGTGATGCTGCTGTCCCACGAAACCCTTTCTCCTTTAAGACAACATACCCGATTTCTTCACCCTCTTCATCTATTGAACCATCTCCGTTTTCATCAGCAAAGACGTTTCCTGGGTTTCCTACACTGCCGCCGCCATCACCGAGATACTCGTAAGCAACGACAATGGTATAGCTTGTTGAGATAGAGGTAAGAAACTCAATTTCACCTGTTTCATAGTTAATGTTATAATCTTGTCCAGGGAACTGTGGATTAAAATAGCCTTGACTGGTACGTTTTCCGCCTTGGTTGTTACCGACGACGTTATCATCAATATAGATTTCTACACTTCCCTGTTTTATCGGCAGGTATGCGTTGTGTAGCAAACCGTCTTCATCCTTGTGAATTAGATAAAACCTATTTTTTACATAATTTGCATCTGCAATCTGAATCCCTCTCGGTCCATATCCGAAGCTGGCTCTGCGAGATTGACCACGAAATGTCCTGACTTCACGCACACCTTTGCTTCTTGAACCAAATGCGGTAATACGGGTGTTCTTATATTGAAAGACACCTTCAAGTCCAAACAGATTCCGATTTATATTCAAAAAACGTGTGTTGGGTAAACTAAGCGTGATGTCTCCGAAAGAGATTGTTTTGATGAAACTGTCAGGTTTTCCCTCATACCAGATTTTTATTTTCTGTTCTTTCGCGCCCCCGAGTCCGCCAAATCCACCGTATCCTCCACCATATCCTCCACCAAAAGTATCACCTGCATTGTAGTCTACTGCGATATGTGTTCGTTCTCCCACACGACCGTGCAACCCGATCTGTTGCTGCTGTCTGATATTAATGCCTGTTGAACGAGGTACGCCTCCATAACTACTGTATCCACTGTAACCCCCTCCGTAACCTGTTCCAAAACTGTCGTATCCTCCTCCGAACCCGCTGCTATAACCGAAGTCTTCATATCCATAAGAGGAACTTAGACCGAGATCAAGTCCAGAACCGTAGTCACCATAACTGCCGTAACCGAAACCACCATAGCGGTTCAAATCACCTTCACCAAAGTAGTGTGTTTTGTTAACTTCAACAGTGACGGATTGAAAACCTGTAATCTGTAGGTTTGAGTCCATGGGTAGGTCAATCCCTTTTGTTTCATTTTTTTCGCGAGGTCTCCAATCGTAGAGATCTGAAAGGTCTGCCAATTCAGGAGCATATCTCCAACGTCTTAACGTCTCTAAGTATGGTATCAAGACCTGACGTCGTGCCGGTATGTCTATAGCTTCGTCTTCAGTGACGGATGGATCATCCGGTTCAGTTTCAGGTTGTGCCGGAAACCAAGGATCTTTTTTGGGTTGCCTGTTAAACGGATTCTCAGACTCAGAGATAGGTGTCGTATCCTGTTGGGGTGGTGTAGTTGTTTCGTCCTTATCAGCGGTGAAGGCAGGTATCGCAATCAAAACTATGGAAAGCACGACAGAAAACAGCAAACAGATTTTAGACTTTGGCTTCAAAAGTGTATATTCCATGACTTCAGGTGTTATATTTTCATTAAAACGGAAAAGCAGAATTTCGGTTTACATGACACTCTTATGCAACTTGACTTTAATTTTGATTTCTTGTAAATTAACCAAAATTCCATATATAGCAAGCTGAAATGGAGATTTAAAGATGAGCCGTCCAAATATAGTTTTAATGATGTGCGATGACCTGGGATATGGCGATGTCGGATTTAACGGAAATGAGATAATCAAAACCCCGAATCTGGACAAATTAGCCAATAATGGGATCCGATTCACGCGCTTTTATGCAGGAGGTCCCGTGTGCTCTCCAACACGCGGTACCTGTTTAACAGGACGACACTATTTCCGATACGGGGTAACACATGCCAACCGTGGACATTTACCCTCACAAGAAATAACCCTCGCACGCATGTTGAAGTCATATCAGTATACAACCGGACATTTTGGCAAATGGCATCTGGGTACATTAGACCGTAATTATTCAGGTAAACCCAATCGTAACCCAGCACGTAATTACGCACCACCGTGGGAACGGGATTACGATACCTCTTTTGCCACCGAGTATGCAGTTCCCACATGGGATCCCGCCGTAGGGATTCAAGGGAACGGAAAACGTCTGGACCGTCCTTGGGCATCGCCGTACTACGAAAGTAATGATGGGGGAGGGAAACTGGCAACAGAGAATTTGGAAGGATGCGATTCGCGAGTACTGATGGACCGGGCAATTCCGTTTATTGAAAACGCTGTTGAAAATGCCGAACCGTTCTTTGCCACAATCTGGTTTCATGCACCTCATACACCAGTTGTTGCAGGACCAGAATATCGCGCAATGTATGCCGACTATAGCGAAGCTGAGCAACACTATTACGGATGTATTACCGCTATAGACGATCAGGTGGGACGACTGTATCACACATTGGAAGCGTGGGGTGTATCGCAGAACACAATGATCTGGTTCTGTTCGGATAATGGGCCTGAAGGTCGCACAGGACGAGATGGTCGCAACAGGGGATCAACAGGCGGTTTGCGTGGACGAAAACGATCCCTGTTTGATGGAGGAGTCGGTGTCCCCGCGTTGTTACACTTTCCAGGTCATGCAGACCCTGGACGCGTCGTGCACATGCCGTGCAGCACGTTGGATTACTTCCCAACAATCGCTGAGATGATGAACTATCAGATGCCAGATAATCGTCCAATTGACGGCATCAGTCTAATACCGACTATTGAAGGCAACATGAAAGAACGTCCAACACCGATCCCGTATCGCTTCAACAGTGGAAAACGTTCTATGTTTGATGCACCCACCATCGCAATGATGGATAATCGCTATAAATGCTTGACCAACCTATCGGGTGATGGCAGCGAAGATTTGTGTTTTGACATGATTGAAGACCGCGCAGAAACGACTAACTTAGTAAATGAACAACGCGAACTTATGACGCAAACCCGTAAAACTTTGGAAGAATGGCTCCACTCATGTAAGAATAGCCACAACGGTGGGGACTACGATGAGGAATTTGAACCGGTCGCACCTTTTGAAGAAGTTACAGGAGATTGGCGTTAATAATGGATATTACAACGATTCCTTGGCAACTGTTGTTATTGTGTGGGTTATCGCTCTCTCTCGGTTGGGGAATACGCGGGAATTTCGGACATGAATATGGAGCTGCACTACCCGGCGCGCTAACGGCAATTGCTCTTGTTCTGCTATCTGGACGAGAAGATTGGCTACGGTATGTACACTATTTCGCACTGTTTGGCGCAATTGGCTGGTCTTTCGGTGGCAGCATGTCCTATATGCAGGTGGTCGGTTATTCACATTCATCGCATTCACCCACAGTGCTCTACGGCTTTGCAAATCTATTTGTCATAGGGTTTCTGTGGGCAGCCTTAGGTGGAGCAGGAACAGCACTCCCAGCATTTATCGCAAATGCTGAACACAACACACTAACAATGTTTATTGTTCCGATCTGTGCTGTCTTTATTGGGTGGTCACTTCAGGCAGTTGTTGTAGACCGTATGATTGCACCGAAACGTATGCAGCGGCACGAAAGTCCCCTCTATTGGTATGATTCCGACTGGTTAGCTGCAATTGTCGCAATTGTGACATCTATTATCGTCCTCATATTCAGAGGAAGCATGGATATGGGAACGGCACTTGTACTTTATATGGGTGTTGGTTGGTTTACCGCGTTCTTGCTCTTAGTGAATGTATTTAAACTGCGGATGACACCTCCACGGGGAGATAATTGGGCAGGATGTGTCGGCATGGTGGCAGCTGTTTTCGTATACTGCTGGCAGTATAATCTTGCAGGTGTTGCTTATGTCGCTTTGATGACAGGTTTTGCAGGAGGAATAGCGTTTGCATTCGGACAAGTGCTGAAGCTGCTCTGTATTAGAACAGGACTCCAAACGAATTGGCACAGTGTTATGGAGCAGCTGCAAGGTCTACTCTTTGGCATTGGAATAGCAGTGACCTTTGGTTCTGTTCTGAATCGCACACCCCTATTGGAAACTGATCCTGTTCTACCGCCTTGGATGGACATGTTTGCTATTTTCTGTGTGATCATCGCATTGACATACCTTAATTATCGTAAAACAGTTCAAACATGGGTTGATACTATTCAATCTCTTCCTAAAAGGATGTTTGGGATACCCGTTGTGGGATGGTTACGTCATTCCAGAGGATGGATAGGGTGGTTTGAACTCGTTTATATCTTACTTAGCATCGCGCTTATTATTATCTTAGCCGTTAACCTTCGCGATCCGATTCCTTTTATTTCTGAAAATTGGATCGGAAAAGGGCAACTGCTCTATCTTATCCTACTGTGGTGGATGGTTGTTTTCAATTTTGAGCGTGCGTTAGTCAACTTCAGTCCGCATAGATTGGTTACAGAAGGTGTGATAAAGTTAAACGCGATAATTTGCACCGTATTGGTATCCGTCATTGTGCATACCGTACCTCAACAAACAGGAAGTATCGTCTCATTTTCTGATGCCTTATTGAAGGTAGCGGTATGGGGATTAGCAGTCATGATAGCCATGACATTTGTTTTTTGGGGCATTAAACATGTGCTATATGGAAAGCGACATGCCCCAGGTGCATCGTTACACATCCGTTTTGGTAAGGAATCTAATGCACCTAAGGAGAAACCGAAAGCAGGTGAACCGCATCCTTAATTTCATTGTAAAATTAACGCATATATGTTAAACTAAATTCATCCATAAAAGTTAGGAGGCACAAAATGAAATCTCAAATTTTCTATGAACCAGAATCTATGAACCTTGAAGATCGACCTATACCAGAACCCGGTGACAATGATCTGTTAGTTCAAGTCCGTTCTGTCGGTATCTGTGGTTCAGATGTCGCATATTATTTCGGTTACAGTTCACTTGAAACGGACGATGGTAAAGGACCCATTATTCTTGGGCACGAGTTTACCGGTGAAGTCGTGGAAGTCGGAGACGCAGCAGGAAAAACAGGCGGATTTAAAGTCGGTGATCGAGTCGTTGTGAATCCAGTACAATCAAATCCAGATTCTTTCTGGAGTAAAAAAGGTCTATCCAACCTATGTCCTGAAAAACGAATCTTAGGTGTAGGGGTTGATGGCGGTTTCGCAGAATACGCCGTCTCTGATTACCGTTGGACGGTAAAACTACCGGACAATGTCACTTACGATCAAGGCGCGCTAACAGAACCACTTGCATGCGGATTATATGCTGTCAACAATCTTAATGCAGAAGAGGGACAGACCGCAGTCGTCTTCGGTCCGGGACCTATCGGGCTGATGATGGTGCAAGTCCTAAAAAGCCGAGGCTTGAAAAATGTACTACTTGTCGGCACCCGCGACTATCGCCTAGAACGCGGAAAAGAACTTGGCGCAGATTTAATCGTCAATGTGAGTGATACAGACTCTCCACACTATGTTGAAGACCTTGGGGCTGCTATTCAGGAACTCAATGACGGTGAATTAGCAGACCGTGCGATTACAGCAACGAGCTCACTTGATGCAATTCATACCGCACTTGCCGTTACGGGTAGACACGCAACCGTCGTTATTTTCGGACTTCCCGGTGATGCTGATGTGATGGAGGTACCAATTCTTGATACTATCTTAATGGATAAAACTATCAGGTTTTCATGGCTTGCACCGGATACATGGGAAGAAGCAGTTCAACTCATCGCCAGCGGTGATGTGAATATGGACAAGATTATCAGCCACGAATTTTCACTTGATTCACTCGTTGAAGGTATCACCAAAGTACGAAATCGCGAAGATAGTTGTACCAAAGGGTTGATTAAGGTCTCATCATAAGTCGGTAACCGATATGGGTATACCATTTTTCATTGTCTTTGTCTTATCAATTGTATTCTTCACTCTTGCCGTAACAGGTTTAGGTGACCTAATATGGTTTGAGTGGCCCGAGCAGAACCCATCTGCTGAGACCGTCGACGATGTTACTGTTACCTCTTACCTAGGTATAAGACACGATGATTATTGGGCAATTGCACAGTGTATAGTAGGTTTTCTGCTATTCTTGGTTAGTCTCTATCTGATGGGTTTCTTGCTCTATCTTGAGGAACGCGAGAGTGGTAGAATAATGAAGAATGTGAAGAGTTTCGTTAAATTAAGGCAGTTTTTGGAACGTCGTCGGAAGAGAAAAATATCTCAATAGACATTGATAAAAATACAGTAAATCGGTTATTCCTTTATCAAATATGGAACAACAATTGAAAAATGATCTGCTGCTCCGCGCAGCGAGATGTTCTCCTGTAGAACGGGTCCCCGTTTGGATGATGCGACAAGCAGGTAGATCGGATCCACAATATCAGAAGATAAGACAAGATATCAACATTCCACTGGAACGGCTGTTCCGAACATGTCCCACCCCAATGTCGGATACGGATGCTGAGTGGGCAGTTAAAATATCCCTTCTTCCTAAACGTATCGGTGTAGATGCGATTATTGTTTATAAGGACATCCTTACGCCGCTGTCTCCGATGGGGGCACACTTCCGCTTTTCACCCGGTCCCGTTTTAGACGAACCGATACGAACACAGGCACAGGTAAATGCGCTTAAACCGGTGGATGACCCAGCCGTTCAATTAAGGTATACAGGATGCGTAATCCAACGTCTTCGCAAGATATTGGCAGCAGAATTACCGCTTATCGGGTTTGGGGGCGCGCCGCTAACACTCGCCTTCTTCCTTATAGCAGGTCAAAGTCCAATGAAACGCGGTGAAGGCATATCAGAAAAAGCGTCTCTCGTGTTTGATATGATGGAAAATTCACCCAAACTACTACACCTCCTGTTAGATAAACTCACTCACATGACAATCAATTACCTAAATTATCAGATTAGTCAAGGTGTGCAGATTGTGCAGCTGTTTGAGTCTATTGCGGATGTCTTATCGCAGCAGATGTATGAAACGTTTGCACTACCGTATCACCAACGTATTTTCGCTGAACTGAATACAGATACACCCGCAATCCTCTTTGCGAAGGAGTTTCCTTACGTCGATCTTATGCAACAGAGTGGAGCAAACGTATTAAGTGTTGGAAAATGTGTTGATCTCGGCACGGTCAAAACGAAATTTGGCAAAACGAAATTTGGGGATACACTTGCATGGCAAGGAAACGTTGATAACGATATACTTCGTGACGGAACTTATGATGACATAACTAACGCTGTCAATACCTGTATAGAGAAAGGCGGAAAGACAGGACATATACTAAACCTTAGCCATGGACTTCACAGAGACACACCTTTTGAAAACGTCAAACATTTCGTAAGAGTCGCAAAATCCTTACAGGAAAATTAATGAGAAACATTCAAGAAAACCCTTTCGGACCTCGCCAATATGGTGAGTTAATTAAGGTAACAGATCGCGTATATCTGTTTCGGAATATCGTCAACTCCTCCATTATCATCGGCGATAAAGGTGTTGCGGTCATTGATACACAAGTGAATCAGATGATGGGAAGACGGCTTCTCCAGCAGATTCGCAACATCACAGAAAAACCGATTCTATACGCGATTAATACCCACTACCACTGGGATCATACAAATGGAAATACGGTATTTCATCAAGCAGGAGCAACAGTTGTTGCACGGGGGATGACAAAAGACTTTATGGTGAACAGATCACCACGTCAGGAAGATTTCCTACGTTCCCGCGGTTTCACACTCGGTGCCCCACCATTCTTACCACAGCAGACATTCGATCAAGAAACAGAACTTGATTTAGGTAACCAACCATTACATCTTGTACATTTGGGAAAAGCAGAAACAGATGATGCAACTGCTATTCGTATCCCCGCTGAAGGGTGTATCGTATCAGGAGATACAGTGATGACGGGGAGTTTCCCTATTTTTGGACAACCTGTCATGAATGAAGGACTTATGGCAAACCATGATTGGATCGATACGATTAAAGAACTACGGACTTATAATCCTGAACATGTGCTGCCGGGACACGGTCCTTTAGCTTACGAGGCAGAAATTGATTTATTGATCAAGATAGAGTCATATTTCCTTACTGAAGTACGCAAGCACGTGGAACAGGGTATGTCTCTGATGGAACTATTAACTGAGATGGAAGCAAACATGCCGAATTGGATATCCAACATCGCCGAAGTCTGGGGAACCCCTCGTTATGCTATTCTTCGTGTGTATCGCGGGTTAATTGATGATCCTGAACCCGGATGGCAACATTTAAAACCGTCTGCTATTCCAACAGCCGATGTGAACAGCCTTCATGAACACACAAATGAACTCACCGAATTTGAGACATATCATGAAGCAGCTGAAGAGGTAGCAGAAGGGGATGACTTCGGTTTAGCTATCGCAATTTTGAAAACTGCTACTGAGAAGTTTGCGAATTTACCAGAAGCATGGACAGCTTACGCGGATTTGCTTACACAGGCGTCCCGTACTGTTTCAAGTGTACTTGAGAAAGGTGATTTTTTCTTTGAAGCAAAAAATGCACTGAATGTAGCACTTGATTTAGACCCTGGTTATGCACCCGCACATCTATTACGTGGATACAATCACATCCTATCTGCATATCGGAATGGTGATGACACAGAACAGGGAATGGCATCAATCTATAAGGCATTGGTTAGCGGTCTGCAGGGAACGCAGCTGGCACAAGCATATTTTGCGATCGGACTCGCACATCGCACGAATGGTGATGAAAAAAATGCGCGTGAAGCTTTTGCACAGGCAATTGCTGTTGACCCATCTTATATGCCAGCACAATTTGCCAATATGGCTTACAATAGTTTAGGGAGATAACATGAAATACGATTGCGTCTTACTCGTTGCATTCGGTGGTCCCACGCCAGGATGCTGTAAAAAATACGATACACAAAACTGTCCAGGTGAAGCCTACTGCTTTGTTGAAGGGATTGCCGGAGAAGCAGAGTCTCAAAAAGAACGTGTAGCGGATATAGCGTCCCATTATGTAAAGTTAGGTGGGTTCTCACCATTTAACGAACTCACCTTTATACAAGCTAAAGCACTGCAAAACGCATTGGAGCAAAGAGACTTACCATTACCCGTCTATGCAGGATTTCGACACTGGACACCTTATTTAAAGGATGTGATTGCGGAAATGTCAGAAAAAGGACATCGCAACATGATCGGCATCATCATGGCTCCGCATCAAGCGAAAGTGAGTTGGGATTGGTATCAACAGACAGTCAGGAAAGGCATAGAAACACTTGAGGGTGAAAAGATGACGATTGACTATCTCGAACCGTGGTATATCCATGAGGGATATGTTGGTGCAGTCGCTGATATTATCCAAGCAGCAAGCGGTGAAAAATTAGAACATGCACAACTGGTATTCACTGCACATGCAATTCCACAAGTCGCAGCCGATACCTCATCTTACTCACAACAGTTTGGCAAAACGGCTGAAGCAGTCGCAGATCAGATCAATAAGAAAGAATTTAGCTTAGCATATCAGAGTGAAGTGGAAAACAGTCCAATACCGTGGACGCAACCTGACATCAACGCTTGGCTTAGAGAAAAGGCATCAGAAGGTGTTGACACCGTCGTCGCCTCCCCGATCGGATTTCTGTGCGACCACGTTGAGGTCTTGTATGACCTTGACATAGAAGCGAAAGAGATCGCTGAAGAATGCGGTATTGATTTTATCCGCACAGAAACCGTCGGTGATCATCCAAAATTTATCGGTATGTTAGCAGATTTTGTTTGCGAAAAGTTTGGGCAATAATACGTCGTTACCTTCTCAGGAATAAATCAATGACATTCAAACAGAACCGCGCTATCGTTATCGGTGGTGGAATCACAGGTTTAGCTGCAGGATACCGGTTGTTACGCGAAGCCGACAATAGAAATATCCCGCTTAAATTAACACTACTTGAAGCGAGTAATAGAGTCGGCGGCGTGATTCAGACTGAGCAGAGAGATGGGTTTATCATTGAACACGGTCCTGACGCCTTTATTTCAACTAAACCGTGGGCAAAAGCACTTTCTGAAGAACTCGGTCTTACCGAAGAATTTATAGGTACTAATCCGAAAGTAAGGCAGAGCTTCGTAGTCTGTAAAGGTAGACTTTTACCGGTGCCAGAGGGTTTTTACATGATGGCGCCGGGTTCTTTTTTGCCATTTATTAAAAGTCCGATCTTCAGCTTACGTGGGAAACTTCGAATAACACTTGACCTATTTATCTCATCTCGTAGCGATGTGACGGATGAATCAGTCGCTGATTTCGTCAGACGCAGACTTGGTAAAGAGGCGTTTGAACGCATGGCACAACCGATGATAGGTGGAATCTATACATCAGATGCAGAAAACCTGAGTCTGAAAGCAACGTTCCCCCGTTTTATAGAAATGGAACGGGAACATGGCAGCATCATCAAAGCACTCATCGCACAGAAACGGAAATCTTCACAGACCAGTCGTGATACAAGCGGTCCGCGTTATAGTCTATTCCTATCTTTTAGAGACGGGATGCAAACTTTAGTTGATACACTTGCAGAGAAGCTATCAAAGAATATCCGTCTACAGTCTCCTGTTAAATATGTGGATCAAAAGGAGAGTAATATTAAAGACTGCAGTTGGCGTGTTCACCTTCACAACGGTGAAATGTTAGAAGCGGAGATACTTTGCATCGCACTTCCTGCACCACAAGCAAGCACTTTATTATCTGAAGTATCGCCTCAACTATCCGACAAACTCAATACTATCTCCTATTCTTCATCTGCCACTGTTAATCTTGCTTTTCGTCGTGAAGATATATCGCATCCACTCAACGGCATGGGATTCGTTGTGCCGATAACTGAGCAGCGTAATCTGATAGGATGTTCGTTTAGCAGTGTAAAATTCGAAAACCGTGCCCCATCAGATTATGTACTACTTCGCGCGTTTGTGGGAGAGAATACGTATTATATTAAAGGTAAAGATAAACTGGATAGTGACGAATTTGCATCAATTGTATATAAAGACTTATCGGAATTACTTGGTATTTCAGCAGAACCGATTTTTTCAGTCGTTAGTCAACATACACAAGCAATGGCACAATATCAGGTCGGACATCAAAAACGTGTCGGTGAGATTGATGAGCTGGTGAAAGGACTACATGGACTTGCACTAACAGGCAATGCATATCACGGCATCGGAATTCCAGATTGTATCCATAGCGGCGAACAGGCAGCGATGAGACTATTAGATGCAATATCCTAATTAGAGTTAAACACCCTTCCAATTTTCCACCCTTCCAATCTTTTATTTATTTTTTTCTTGACAATTATTTTGTTTTATGTCATGATGTCAATTAGTTTCTGATTTTTTCCTTGTATTTTTTTATGAATTTAACCGAAAAAAGTGAAGAATTTCATTTGACATGTTTTTTAAATTGTAGTATTATATTAAATACCGATTGCAATTTAATCGATGATTTATATATTAGCGGGAAATTTTTGCAAATTGTAAAATAAAAACCCCGTGCACCGATTAAAATGCTTGCTTAATACTGTTATTTTTGTTAAAATAGCACATGCCTTTACATTATAGGCTTTATATTATAGGTTTTTTAATAAGTCAATAAAACATTATTGTTAATCACCCTAATCTATTATGTAAACTTTCATGGAGATTTCTGGTCAAATACATAATTCGGTGCCCGATAATTGCTTGCTTTGACCTTCAGTGCGGATATGTTGAAACTATCTTAGGGTGAATTACTTAGAGGTAAAAGAAATTTGATACTTGGTAGTAGGATGTTAGAATTGGATGGGCAAACACCTACCTCCTATCGTTTTTGTTGTGTGTTTCCCGCTTGCCCATCTAAAACTTCAGAATTTAGTCTCGTTTTTCATGGAGACTTAACGAGGAGGAAAAGTTAATGAAAAAACGAACACTTGTTTGTTTTTTGATTTTTACATTGTGTGTATTTCACTTTTCAATTACAGACACTGTGTTTGGGCAGGACGCAACACCTGAAGAACTTGCCCAACAAGTGTTTGATGAATTTAGTTCAACACTTACGGATGACACTGTTATTTCGGGTGATGTTACCGTTCAGGATGTAATAATAGGTATCCTCAACGTGCTCAGCAGTCCTACGGTATTGGAGAATCCATTACTTGAAGCTATCGGAGGTTTAGAAGGAGCATTAGATACTGTTCTAAATAATCCTGATTATTTGAGTCTTATTTGGTCTCAAATACCACAAGCAGAATTAGATAAGTTGCCAACACAAGATGTGAACGACTATATAGCACTGCTGCGTATGGCTTCAGTTCAGACAATGCTTAAAAATGCAACTGTTCGGACTTTGATTCAGAACTCAGAAGCAGTAAAGTTATTATTGGCAAAGATCGCAGCGGCTGGTGATCAAGAACCTCCGCCAAAACCCGATCCTGCATCCCCGACGATATCTATTACAACCCAGAGGCCCACAACCGCGCGGCAAGGTTCGTTTAATGTCGCTTTTACCACTGCGGATGTTAACGGAGACGATGTTACCGTTACAGCGTCTATTTCAGTGGTCCCAGCTACGGCAGCAGAATATTACAGTGAGACGCTTGCCAACGGCAGTGTAAGGATTACGCAGACTGCTCCCAGTGACGCAATGCCTACGATTCCTGGCGCGACTGTTACATTAACATTGGTGGCAAGTGATGGCCAAGCAGATACAGCAGACACAACCGCAACCTTTGTGGTTGAATTTGCTGAAGTGATGCAAACAACGCAACCACCTGAGCCACCAGAACCACCAGTTGTCCCTTCAAACCTAAACGGCCAGTCACGACTTGGTGGTCTCTCTCTAAACCCAATTTATGGAAGAGGATTTATTGAAGACTTCATCACCAGTGCTGGACTTACAATCGATCCTAATGCTCCTAATGATCTTGTTGCTGAGGCTGTTGATTTTGTGTTGAATCAGATCCCAGATGGGTTTTTGCCTGAGGCACAGATTAGACAGATTAGATCTGCCTTGACTACACGACAACCTTTTTCTGTCTTTCAGAATGAACCACCGCAGTTAGACGGTGAAAACTTCGGAAACGCTATTACACCCGCTCTTACAGATTTACTTTATACCAACGTGAATCCAGAGAAAAAGTATCTGGCAAGCGATAACATGAACGTGTATGTTCGCGTGCCAAACGCACTTACGCGCGGTAGTGTCCAATTTAAACTCAACGGTGCTGATGTAGCACAAGGTAAACGTATTTCACCGAGAGAATTCCAAGCGGATACAATTCCTTATACCTTCAAACTTGAGGAAACACTTGCAGCAATTAACCTTCCAGCTATGACCGCAGTTGCTCCTGATTTTCCTAAAATCTTCAAAGAAGTCGTTCTTCGGTATTCACAAGAAGGTTTAGATGGAGAATATATCTCACTGCAAATGGAACCCTATGATGAAGCTAAGGGTGTCGTTTGGAAGGGGGATGTCGGTATCATTCCAGGACGTAATGTCTTCTACTATTTTGAAGTCACATTGAATGAGCCTGTAATGCTTGATATCATCAATCTTGTAGCATTCGGTGAAGCAATCGCCGATGGCTTTGGAAGGCATACACAGGATAATACAACAAATTCATATCGGATTGAGAGTTGGGCAATGCCTGACCCGCGCAACCTTCAGTTCCAAGATCGCGGTATTATTGATGCACTCCTTACACCTGATGTTGCATTAGAACTTGGCAGATTATACCTTCTTGCTCAAGGAGGAAATCAAATTCCGTTTAGTGAATTTAATAAACTAACGCAGTTGTTAGGACGAAATGTTGGCGGTTTGCTAACAGAATTTGGGGGTAATGAAGAAGTTGAGGGTAATTTTGACCCAAAATTGGCATCCGTTTTCACCGTGCCAAAAATTGACGATGCGACAGAATCGCTCTGGGTTGCTAATATCCCCGTGACGGAACGTCAACACAACTTTGAAGCTGTTGTGCGTAATGCGAATGGTGATGCTGTAGATCGTATCGCAGTTAATTTCATCGGCGATAACTCTGCACCTGAAGCAGCTATAACGTTCACCCCTGTTGCTAATGCAGATGTCAATACCCGTGGATACTTGAATAAGGATGGCACCTTTGTTAGCACAGATAAAGACGGCGGTCCAGCTGCTCTGTTAGACATTGGTAGTGTACTAACAAAAGGCATTCTGGGACGGGATGACGGTTATCTCCTTTATCAAGTCGCAGGTCTTGATAAAGATGGAACTCCGATAACAACTTGGTTGCCTTTGACGGTAGAATCATCTACTATGTTAGCTTCGGATATCTGGGGTATCGCCAGAGAGCAATTAGAAAACCATCCGCTTCTGACGAACCTTCCTGAGTCTGAACGGGTGCTGGTTGAGACAATTTTGAGTTTTCCATCAATACACTCAGTTCTGCCTTTAATAACACCTGGATTGATACAACAGTATGGAGACCCGGTACTTGCGAGCCTCGGTATTCGTCCAATAGATCCTGCAAGAAGCCAGTTTATTGTTGACCTACTCGGTGCTCTGGTGGCTGATATTGATCGAATCCCATTCACCTTTGATGCTGAACGCAAAATGAGAATGGCGTTCATGCCCAAAGAAGATGGATCACCCGGAGAATACGGTTTACGTGCATTGGGGATTGATAACCTTTTAAATATCAGTTCTCATATTGGAGCGACCCGTCTAAGAATCGTTAAACCTGAATACGATAGTTCAAGCATCGCATTGGCAAGTTTAGGTGACATCAACTTTAATGGTAAAGTTGATGAGTATGAAAAGAACACAATCTATGCCAATGCTCGAGATCTAACACTCACCATTCAGGTTGGCGAACGATCTGGTGCCGAGAATCACGGAATAGCACACCCTGGTACAATCACGGTCCAGTACAAGAATGCAAATGATGATTGGGTTACTATCGGTGATCCTATTGAGTTAGTAGAAGCAGGCCATCCGGTCGGAACGACATTTCAGCATCCTTGGACTGTAACCGATTTCGATGATCTCCTTGAGGCTGGTAATTCCGTAGAACTTCGAACACTTACATGGAACAGACTAGACCTTGAAAAGGAGTCACCAGACGTTGATATTACGACTCCTGAAGTAGATTACTTCACGGTCCAACTTGATGATGATGTTCATCCCGTTGATCCGAAAGTCTTGGTCGTTGACCTGAATGATGACTCTATCGTGATGACCAATCCTGATAGTGGCGCACCGCAAGGCATGATTGAACTTATCGCATATACACCACGTAGAACTGTCCCAGCAACAGCATCCATTCGTGTTCAAGCAAAACGGATGAAGGACGATTGGGAGAATGCGTCAGATATTGGCACAGTTACACTCACTGATCCTGCGGGTATGTCAGGTACAGACACTGCAGCAATCACGTTCAACGGTACAGCCTTAGCAGATGTATATGTTGATGATATGCTCCATATTCAAGATTCTGGTAGTTATCTCAAGTGGGTTATCACTGTTGATACAACAGCATTAGCCGATACAATTGAAATGGATAATCTTGCTGCGGCGCATGCTGCCTCAAATCCAGATGGCACATCTTATGCTGAGTTAGATACAAACCGTTATATGGTACGTGCTTATGCAGTCGGAGATGACGGAACTGATATCTCTGATGCCGTTGAAGGTACTGACTACACGGATATGTTCTCCGTTGATAACGTTGATGATGTATCACCACTCGGACAGAACATCATCACCGTGGCACAGGATGGTGTAGATGTTACACCTAATGAAGACGGTAGTTTTAACGTCGGCGGATTGGTTGATAAGTATACCTCAGATTCTCCAGTTATTACACTTACAATTACACCAGGAGCAAAACGGGATACATATCAAATTGTCAATTTGTATGACTCGCTTCCTGACGGTGCTATTATCAGTGAGGTAACAGAGACATCTAATATTGGTGAATTTGAAGTAACGATTGATGTCGGTACTTTGATGAATGATGATGGACTTGTCTACACTACCGGATATCTTGAAGATGAATATCACGAAAACCCGGATGAACTTGTCTATAATCCGAAGAGCAAAATCTTTTCGTTTACCGTTCATGCCTTAACGCAAGACGCTACCGGAAACGAACAGGGTGCGGATGACTATCTTGAAGATGGTGAAATTCTTAACGCTGACCTTAGCATAACCACCCCTTACGAGATCACTGTTAATGTACAGAACACATACAGACCTGATCCAGGTGTGTTAGCAATTGCAGTTATCAATTCAGACGGTATGGTAAATCCTGACAGTGGCGCACCGCAAGGTATACTCACTTTTGATGTCTATACTTACGGTATAACTTCAGCACCAACCGAAGGTATTCGTGTTGAGGTGAAACGTCCCAATGATCCAACGTGGGAACGAATTACAGGTACTGCTGCTGCATCTGAAATTGTGAATGTATCCGAAGTGCCAGTTACAGATTTGTCAAATATCCTTACTGACCCTGCCAATGCTGGAATTAGTAATATGGGTGTTATTGAAGCACTCGTTGGCATTTCTGAGACAGCAGGAGAAAGTCCTGCGACCCTTATGAAATGGTCTTATATAGTGGATACACGGGAATTGGCATTGGAAGATACTGAAGGCAAAGAAGGTGCTATCAAACTGGATGATACAATCAACCGGGGAGATGGTGATTCTGAGCGCGACGTAGCTGAAGATAAAAACCAGTATGTAGCGCGTGCGTTTGCACTTACACCGCAAAATAAGAATCATTACGACGCAGATGCGGATTATTATCCACATCTCCAATACCCAGAGAATCATGATATGTACCGTGATCGGGGTGGTGTAGAAGCACACTTCTCATTAGACAATGATGATGATGTTCCACCACTCGGTCCGACAAACATCACCGCTGTCTCTGACAGAGATGCCTATGGTGAGATGCAATCTATTGAAGCCAATGATGATGGCAGCTACACCGTTGGTGGTATTGCTGATGAAGATGGCGTTGCTTCACCCGTTGCTATATTCCATATTCAACCAACTGCCGAAGAAATCACTTATGCTGGTGGTAGTCTGCAACTCGTTCGGACTAATCCTGATGGGACAGAAGCTGAACCAGCTGCAGGTAGTTTGGAAGATGGTTATATTGAAGTAGATGTCGGTGTACTTCCTAACGGCACTTATATGTATCATGCACTTACCGTTGATAAAGAGGGCAATGTCCAAGTTCAAGGTGAACTTGATAAACCTTCACCAGTGATCACGGTTCATGTCCGTAACCTCCGTTTAAGTGATATTACTGATATTACTGTAACGTCAGTTGACGGTGAATCGCCTGATAGACACCCGCTTCAAGATGGTAGGTACCCTCTCAAAGAATCAATCGCTGTAAGTTTCAACGTTAATGACACTTCTTATTTAGCAGTTGAAGACCTTACAGGTGTTCTCGTTAATGGGATGGAGGCTACATTTACTGCTGGCAGCGATGCTGAGAACGCTTTCTCACTGATGGCAGATAAACTCTCAGATTTCAACGATGGATGGTATACACCGGAAGGTCGCGTAACAAAACGAAACGGTTCTGCAACTTTCGCATTAGCAATGATTAACTTGGATAACACAGGTCCGATGATCACTATTGGAACTCCAACAGAAGGTGCTACAGTCAACGACTTACCAACACTTTCTGCTGATTTCGGCGATGGTGAAATGGGTAGCGGCGTTAGCGATGGCAGCGGCGTAAGTGCCACAGACACAGCTGTTGTTACATTAGACCGACTCCGTCCGGAAGAAGTTGTTCAAGATGCAGTTCCGATTGCTGTCGATCAGAATAGGGTTGAACAGGATTTAGACTCTGTTGTCTATACCCGAACAGACAAACTTGCTGGTGGTGCATATCAGTTCACAGTGCAAGTTTCTGATATACTTGGTAACGTCGGTACAAGTACTGTAATGTTTGCCATTGAAGGTGAAGACCCATTAGTCGTGATTACAGCACCCGCTTCAGGGCAAACGCTTGATCACAGTGTAGAAGAAATTACCGGGTTCTTTACGGGTGGTGGCAATGTTGAGATTACAGAGTTTACAATTAACGGTGAATCTGTTGAACCGATGGTAACCGATAACGAATTTACATATACACTGCCTGAAAAAGATGATAATGCAGATGGTGCCTTAGACGATGGTGAATATACGGTCGCAGTTGAGGTTACGGATGGTAGTGATTTAACTGCAAAGACATCTCTAACCTTTACAGTAGTATTACCGGTTCCCACAGTCGCTATTCACTCACCGCATGCAGGTCAAATGTATGACCACGGTAAACCGATTATCGCAGGTGATTTCTCTGGTGCTGATCCAGTAGAGGTCGCACTCTCTATTGACGGTGTCGCAGTTGAAGCAACCGTGAACGACAATAACCAATTCACCTACACCCCCTCAGATGACCTGAGTGACGGTACACATACGGTGATGGTAGTCGTCACAGATGCTAACGGCAGAACTGCTCAGACATCTACTGACTTCACAATTAATATACCGGGCCCGACAGTTATGATTCATGTACCTGCTGCAGGGCAGATATATGATATTAGCAAACCCGTTATATCAGGTGAGTTCTCAGGTGTTGCAACACCAGTAACACTCAGTCTTACACTTGATGGTGAACCAGTTGAAGCAGAAATAAGCGATAATGGATTTACGTATATGCCTGCTGATGCCTTAGATGATGGCGAATTTACACTTGTCGCTGTTGCTACTGATGACAATGGGAAGACAGCTAAAGCAACTTCTATCTTCTCAATAAGATTGCCAGTTCCAACAGTGTCAATAGATTCTCCCGTTGCCGGCGGCACTTACGATCACACCTATCGTCATATATCAGGTGAGTTCACAGGTGTCAACCCTGTAACCGTTGCTCTTATGGTAGATGGCATGGCAGTAGAAGCGATGGTAGATGGCAATGAGTTCACTTATGACCTTTCAGATAAGTTAGCTGAAGGTGAACACATGGTATCCGTTGAAATCACGGATGCTAATGGTAATACTGCTCAGGCATCAACGACTTTCTCAGTTGTTTATCCTGAAGCATCAGTATCCATAGATTCTCCTGTTGCTGGTGGCATTTATGATCACACCTATCGTCATATATCAGGTGAGTTTATGGGTGTCGGTGCGGTTGCTGTCAGTCTTTCAGTTGATGGCACTGCCGTAGATGCAATGGTAGATGGTAATGAGTTCACTTATGACCTTTCAGATAAGTTAGCTGAAGGTGAACACACGGTATCCGTTTCTGTGACAGATGAAAATGGTGAAACTGCTCAGGCATCAACGACTTTCTCAGTTGTCTATCCTGAAGCGTCAGTCATGATCTCTGCACCCATCGCAGGCGACACTTATGATCACACCTATCGTCATATAACAGGTGAATTCACAGGTGTCGGTGCGGTTGCTGTCAGTCTTTCAGTTGATGGCACGGCCGTTGAAGCGATGGTAGATGGTAATGAGTTCACTTATGACCTATCCGATAAGTTAGCTGAAGGTGAACACACGGTATCCGTTTCTGTGACAGATGCAAATGGTGAAACTGCTCAGGCATCAACGACTTTCTCAGTTGTTTATCCCGAAGCGTCAGTCATGATCTCTTCACCCGTCGCAGGTGACACTTATGATCACACCTATCGTCATATAACAGGTGAATTCACAGGTGTCGGTGCAGTCGCTGTTAGCATAATGTTAGATGGTACGGCAGTTGATGCGGATAGTGTATCTGTAGAAGGAAACGAATTCACTTATATGCTTTCCGACAAGTTAGCTGAAGGCGACCATATGGTATCCGTTTCAGTGGAAGATGCAAATGGTGAAACTGCTCAGGCAACGACTATATTCTCAGTTGTCTATCCTGAAGCGTCAGTCATGATCTCTTCACCTGTAGCAGGCGACACTTACGATCACACCTATCGTCATATATCAGGTGAGTTTATGGGTGTCGGTGCAGTCGCTGTCAGTCTTTCAGTTGATGGTATGGCAGTAGAAGCGATGGTAGACGGCAATGAGTTCACTTATGACCTTTCAGATAAGTTAGATGAAGGTGAACACACGGTATCCGTTTCTGTGACAGATGAAAATGGTGAAACTGCTCAGGCATCAACGACTTTCTCAGTTGTTTATCCTGAAGCATCAGTATCCATAGATTCTCCTGTTGCTGGTGGCATTTATGATCACACCTATCGTCATATATCAGGTGAGTTTATGGGTGTCGGTGCAGTCGCTGTCAGTCTTTCAGTTGATGGCACGGCCGTTGAAGCGATGGTAGACGGCAATGAGTTCACTTATGACCTTTCAGATAAGTTAACTGAAGGTGAACACATGGTATCCGTTTCTGTGACAGATGAAAATGGTGAAACTGCTCAGGCATCAACGACTTTCTCAGTTGTTTATCCTGAAGCGTCAGTCATGATCTCTTCACCCGTCGCAGGCGACACTTACGATCACACCTATCGTCATATAACAGGTGAATTCACAGGTGTCGGTGCAGTCGCTGTTAGCATAATGTTAGATGGTACGGCAGTTGATGCGGACAGTATATCTGTAGAAGGAAACGAATTCACTTATATGCTTTCCGATAAGTTGGCTGAAGGTGACCATATGGTATCAGCCTCTGTGACAGACGCAAATGGTGAAACTGCTCAGGCAACGACTATATTCTCAGTTGTCTATCCTGAAGCGTCAGTCATGATCTCTTCACCTGTAGCAGGCGACACTTACGATCACACCTATCGTCATATATCAGGTGAGTTTATGGGTGTCGGTGCGGTTGCTGTCAGTCTTTCAGTTGATGGCACTGCCGTAGATGCAATGGTAGATGGCAACGAGTTCACTTTTGACCTATCCGATAAGTTAGATGAAGGTGAACACACGGTATCCGTTTCTGTAGAAGATGCAAATGGTGAAACTGCTCAGGCATCAACGACTTTCTCAGTTGTTTATCCTGAAGCGTCAGTAACCATAGATTCTCCTGTTGCTGGTGGCGTTTATGATCACACCTATCGTCATATATCAGGTGAGTTTATGGGTGTCGGTGCGGTTGCTGTCAGTCTTTCAGTTGATGGCACTGCCGTAGATGCAATGGTAGACGGCAACGAGTTCATTTTTGACCTATCCGATAAGTTAGATGAAGGTGAACACACGGTATCCGTTTCTGTAGAAGATGCAAATGGTGAAACTGCTCAGGCATCAACGACTTTCTCAGTTGTTTATCCTGAAGCGTCAGTAACCATAGATTCTCCTGCTTCTGGTCACACTTATGATCACACCTTTGCTCATATAGCAGGTAGGTTCACAGGTGTTGGCGAAGTAAAGGTTGACCTGACAGTTGATGGTGCTACAGTAGCAACTCAGATGGTCGGGGATAACGGATTTACGGCAGAATCTCCAGAATTAGCACATGGTGAGCACACAGTTTCTGTTGTAGTCACTGATGCTAATGGAGAAACCGCACGAGCCGACACGACCTTTACAGTGGATGTCCCAGGACCTTCAGTGGCGATCCTTTCACCTGCTTCAGGTCAAACCTACGACCACGGTGAACCCGTCATCAGAATAGAATATTCTGGCGTGGTGGATGTAAATGTTACAACACTCACCGTTGATGGCGCAGATGTTGAAGGTGTTGAAACAGAAGACAATGCTCTTGAATTCACACCCTCTACCATGTTAGCTTCTGGAGAACACACTGTATTTGTTGAAGTGACAGACGCAAATGAGAAGACTGCCAAGGCGACTGTAGTATTCAATGTAATATATGATACGACACCGCCAGTCATTTCTGAAGTCTCTCCATCTGGTGTCCTTCAACTGAGTGCCGCAGATGTCATCAATGAACAGTACGGTGTTACTATTTCTGCAATCGTCACAGATGAACAGTCTGACATCACTAGAATAGAATACGCCATAAGTGAAGGATCACTTAGACCCCACCCTGACGATGAACAGTATCAAGCATATCCTGTTGATCGTGCAGATGGTAAGTTTGAGGTATCAGAAAGCTTCGACCTTGGCACACATCAAGTTTCACTCAGAGTGGAAAGTGAAGGCGGCGTAAGGGAATTCAGATGGCAATTCACCCTTGAGTCTGATACAGCCGCGCCAACAATCACCTCTATCACTCCTTCCGGCACAATACACGCTGGAATGCCACCTATATCAGCAAGTGCTGTTGATAACTCCGCTGTCTCAGCAATGACAATCGTTGTCATGGACAGTGATGGAGAAGCAGTGGCAGGCGAAACAACTGATGATGGTGATGATATTAGACTAAATCAAGGTGTTACACGTGTTGACTTCCATCCTGAAGCACCCCTCTCTGAAGGGACATACACGATTGAAGTCCGTGCAACTGACACCTACAATAACTCATCTACAGCAACTGGAGTATTCACGGTTGACTTTGATACCGCTGCTCCAATTATCACATCGTATTCACCGCAGAACGGTGCTCGATTGATATACAAACATAATGAAGTTGCTAAACCTACAATTGCAATCACCTATGGTGATGCTGAGACGGGTGTGAACGTCGATTCTGTCAGACTATCTATAGAAGGTCCTGGCGTTGACCAGGTAATAAACCTTACGGATGAACAGAAATCCGCTTCACAAGTCGTCTATACACCATCAGAAGGATTCACAGAACCTGGACAATACACGGTTATTCTTGAGGTATCTGATAACGCGCATCAACAGGGTAATGTCTCTGAAGATAGTGATGATGCACGTCAAGCTAACCAAGTTGTTCATAAGTTTAGTTTCTTTGTTGAGTATACAGACGCACCCGTGTTGATGGCACCGTTTAACTATCCGAACCCGTTCGCTGAAAACACGCGTATCTCATTCGGACTTAATCAGATGTCTGTCGTAAGTATAGTCATTTACGATTCTACATTACGACCTGTTAGAGTCTTATTAGATAACAAGTTGATGCCAGCTGGTAAACATACCGGCGGAAACGGTATCGGTTGGGACGGTAAAACAAGCAGTGGTGAAAGTTTAGCCCGAGGTATCTATTACGCACAGATCGTCGTAACAGGTGGCTTTGAGGCAGAATACGCCATCCTTACGCTCGCACTGACGGGCGCAAAGTAAATAATAGTACGCTGACATTGGAAATTGGGAAATACCCCAATTTCCAATGACGCGACTATAAAGGAGGATATAATGTCCATTAAAAAGCAAAAATTGCTATGCGGGTTAATACCCCTTTTGTTTGTTATCCTGGCTGTGTCGCCTCTCTGTTTCGCTCAGGACGATAATTCGGCAGTAAACGCATGGCCTCATTTGCGCCTCGGTGCAGGTGCCCGTTCAATCGGTTTAGGCGGCGCATTCACAGCAATCGCAGAAGATGCTACAGCAACTGTCTGGAATCCGGCAGGACTCGGCTCTGCTGCAGACCTTAATCTTAACTTCTCTACACAGAGACTCTCACTCAATAGAAGCCACAACTTCATCGCATTAACGAAAACACTCGGTTCCTACGGTGCTGTCGGAATCGCCGCAAGTAACTTCGGCGTATCAGGCATACCGATGCATACAGATGATGATGGTCAAGAAGAGGGTAGATTTGATGTTAGTTTCAACGCATATTCACTCTCCTACGGTATCGCTATCGGCAACTTCAACGTCGGTCTAACGGGTCGCATGTTATCCGATAACTTCGGCGTACAAGACGTTGAAAACGAAAGTGGTTTTGGCGGTGTGGATATTGGGTTGATGGGACATGCATTACATATAGATATCAGCGAAAGAATGATGGGACAAGCACTTCACGTTCATACTGAGGCAAATGATGGACAAGTACAGGTTCCAACATTACATTACGGTATCGTTGCAAAATATCTCGGATCTTCTTATGGCGAAGCATCAGCAACTATTCCAATGGTAATAAACGCTGGTGTCGCTTACGATCTCTATATGGGAAATGTCGTCACATTCTCAGTTGATCTTGAACAGGAATTCGTCAACCTTGAACAGAGTCCGTTTAGTCTCCGTGGTGGAATCGAATATAATTTCTTCACAAGTAGATCAACAGACTTTGCACTTCGCGCTGGTGTAAGAGCATCACGAGATGTACAAACACTATTCGGTGGTTTTGGCGTCAACGTCGCTGGACTACAGGTCGATTACGCCATACAAGAAGGAATGGCAAGTGAAATCAATGGGGCAGGAAGCACACACTATGTTTCCATTTCCTATGCATATTAAAAACCATGAGGAGAATATCAATGAACATGATAAAGTCAACGCTAAAATTAGCAATGATTCTCTATATATGCGTAGCACTTACCGGTGTGTACGCCTTATCTGCCTCGGCAAGAATCACACCTCTTGATACTGATGAAGAGACAACACTCATTACTATTGAAAAGGGTGACACACTCTGGGATCTCTGTCAGGAACATCTCAAAGATCCTCTCAAATGGAGAGAACTTAGTAAATATAATGATTTTACCAATCCTGATCTGATCTATCCTGGAGAGAAACTCCGCATTCCTATTGCCATGGCAAAGAATGTGGTAGAAATGGCTGAAGAAGATGTTAAAGAGCGACAGGAAGAATTAGAGAAACTACGCACCGATCTCGCTGAATCTGAAGCAGAACGCGATAAATTGATGGCGGAAATCAAAGGTTTGAATGACAGCATGGCTGAACTCAAGAAAAAAATAGGCGAACTTGAAGCCAGTCAGAAATCTCAAGAAAAAGTTATAGAAGCTGTCAATAAAGCAAACACTGACACCGCAAATGATGTCAAAAGAACCGTCAGAAACGCCAGAAACTCACTTCAAGAAAAGTTAGACACGCTCATTGGCAATCTTGATTCCGCAAAAGAAATGCTGAGTGCTCAACAGAAAGAACTCAAAGCAACACAAGACCATATCAAGACTGTTCAAGCAGATGTCAAAACTGCATTGGCACATATTGAAACAAACCAGAAAGGCATCGCTGAACTAAAAAGGATGATAGTTGATGCACAAGGCATCCATGAAGAGGTCTCCTCTAACAAACGCGCTATCGTTTTCATCACTACAGTCGCTGCCGGAATCGGTTTGTTTGTTCTTAACACAATCGGTGGACGTGGAGAATAATCCACGCGACATGGCAATTAGGCAGGGAAGGTGTAAAAAACACCTCCCTGCTTTTTTTGTAGCACAAACTTTCCAGTTTGTGCCTTGGCACTCTTTTGTAGCACAATCTGCCAGATTGTGCCGTTCAATGATGGAAAATCTAATAGAAATGGTATAACATAAGGCAAAAATGTCATCCCTCAATTTTGACTACAAGCATCCACTCTTTGAAAAGACAATACAACTATACGGCGATAGAGTCGGCGGACAAGGAAATTACGAATTCGCTGGACTCGCTGAACTCAACAAGACAAAGGTAATATTGCTGCATGGTAATACAAACAGTTTTGAACAACCCGCTGATTGGAGACGATTTCAGCGACTCATCAACCTTGCACAACGACTGAAAAAACCAGTTGTCCTATGGAATATACATCTTGAAAATGCAGCAACAACACAACATCACACATCATTAGCTTTAGCAACAGCCATACAGAACACAAAAATTCAACTGGTAAAAATGCAGCTACCTATTATGGCTGTCTATGATGATGCTTATGGATGGAATAATGAATCCGGAAAGATAGGATGGGTTGATGGATGTATTATAGCCAAACAAGATAAGATGGGAATACAAAACCACACGAATAATAAGGAACGTACTTTAAAAGTAGTTTGTCAACAAAATGAAATTTCAGAACAGATAAAAAAACTATTGAATGAATTATCAAAAAAACCAAGCGAAGAATTGGTCATGGATAGATTACAGTCCTTCGGTGTCAATTAGTCATGTTCCCAGGCTGGTATTACCCGTTACCTATAATTGTATCCCAGAGAAGTTTCGTTACAGAAGCAACAACGGCTATAACTAATACGACCTTAATCCATTTATCACCCATTTTTACTGCCATATGGCTGCCGATCCAAGCACCCGTTGATGTACCTACGGCAAGAGTCAGACCTAAAACCCAATGCACCTGTCCTTTGCTTAAAAACACACCGAGTGCGATAATAGTATAGAAAAAAACAATAAAAACCTTGTGTGCATTCGTAATCACCAAATCTTCACCATCAAGTATTCGTAAAGCCGTAATTATCAACAAACCCGTTCCTATTTGAATGAACCCGCCATACATACCAACAAAAAAGAGTGCAATGGAAGTGATAACTCTATACTGTCCACCGCTCGGATTGATTCTCTTGTAAAGCCATTCGGTTGGATTAAAAAACGTCAAGAGTAGCATTGTAACCATTACGATCGCAAGTATGGGTTTGAATGCCTTATCGGGTGTTTCAGTTCCGATGAGAGCTCCAATACTTGCACCGACAACTGCTGGAATCGCAAGCAAGGTCGCGTGTCGGAAATTCGAGAACCCTTTTCGTCTATAACCAAAGATGGCACTGAGATTTTGAAGCATAATTGCAACGCGATTTGTACCATTAGCCAATACTGTTGCTTCTACACCTGAAGGGATGGTTGGAATAGTCGGTATAAGGTAAATCAGAATGGGAACAGTTAACATTGAACCCCCGAATGCCATCGCGTTAATAAAACCAGCACACATCCCTACACCCATTAGCGCAAGGATCAACAACACATCTATATCAAATATCTCAATCCCCATCCAAATCTCCTTAATCTCGTGATGTTTTGCGTGAATCCTGACGCATCCTCGCATACCAAACCAATAAAATGCCAACAAGGTTACCTAACACAATACCGCAACTCAGTCCTATTAGAATTGAGAAACCTATGGTCTGAAGCATACCATCTCCAAAAGGACAATCCCAATATTTCAAGAGAATCCCCGCACCTGAAATCACCACACCAAGCACAAATCCGATACCACCTACGATACCTGCAATGTTTTGATATTTCTTAGATCTTGAAGGCTGAATTTCAAACATAGAATCCTCAACTAAATCTTACTGTAATCAGGACATACGCATTTTTTTTTGGGTCGTTATTAGAAGTGAAAGTGTTTGTAGTAGGGCAATTCATTGCCCGTTCCTTCCCAATATACGTTCAATTCTATGTGAAATCGAATCTCCTGCGTAAATCCTGTATAATGCAATAAAAATAGTGGTGTAAGTCTGTAAACACACCACCAAATAACACCAACTTAGTAGCAATATATATTGGGAAAGGTTATGATCTTACGATACAAGCTAACTTGCCAAATGCTTGTCGTCATTAAAACAGAAAACATCTGTTATTATGTCAGTCCGAGATATATGTCTCTCCCTTTTACAAGTGCTTCAATTTTACGATCAACCACTGAACGTTGCAGCATCCAGAAACCGCAGTCAGGATGTATCCACCCAATTCGTCCTTTTCCTAAAACCTTTTCCGCTTTATCTATAGCGGATGCAACATCGTCAGGTGTTTCAATCGGATTAACTTTAACATCAATCACTCCTATGCCGAGGGTAATCTCTGGTCTAACATCCTTAAGTGCCTCAAGATCATCATCAGGACGATGTTTCAACTCTAAAACAAGATGGTCGCAACGTAGCATATTCAAGAAATCAATCAGGCTTTTCCAACTCCCCTTCTGAATGACTTGACCGCCGTAGTTACCAAAGCAGAAATGAACTGCTTTCTCTCCAGCAAATGCGTCAAGCACAGTGTTTATTGCTTCAGCAGCGCGGGGACCGTCTTCGGGATTACCAGGGATATTTGCTTCATCAATCTGAAGGCATGCACAATCTAATTCACTTATCTGCGCCGATAATACTTCCGATAAAGCACCAAGGAGTGTGTCAAAGTCCCCGTAGTGTTTATCCAAGAGTGTCCGCGCAAGCATATAAGGACTTGTAACGGTAAACTTAATATCTCTACCTGCAACACTCACCGCACGTTCACAATCAGACACAAGGTTTAATGTTCCCTCTCCCAATGCCTGTTCAACAACACCAGCGGGTTTAGCACGGAATGCCATCGTCTGCAGCTGTCTAAACTCAGACCATTCCTGTCGTCCGACCTCTGAACGAACACCTGATAAAGGTCGAATAAAGTAGTCAATCATCCCATTCGTTTCTGGATGATTAACATCAAAACGATACAATTCACCATCAGTCGGTAGGTCAATGCCGCGTTGCCTTTGAATATCAACAACGACTCGTGTGGCATCAATCAAGGTTTGTTCAGTGGGTGTTGCCTGAAGCCAAGTAGGAACTGGATAAGATCCAACAGTAGTCGTTAATATTTCAGGTATAGTCTTCTGTTCATTCACTATCAGTATGCCTTTTGATGGATCTAATTATTCTTCAGTTCATAAGACTCTAATTCATAGAGCGTTACGACTGTCAAACCACCTCGGGTCTGTTCTTGTGTAAATTTGATGATACCTACATCTGGCGCGACCCATTTGTTAGCCACCGTTAAATCTATATCAAAATTATGTACTTCTGTCCGAAGTGACCATTGAAACGATTCTTCTACCTCAAATACGTTCTTAAAAGTACCAGCAGGAACAGTGACAGAATCCTCAAAACGCACCTCAAATTCATCAATGCCGCCACCTAAGATGATCGGTAAAGTATCATCAACTAATCTTGCAATATAGCTAACCTCCCATTTCTGGCCGGGAAAAAGAGGGAATTGATATAAAGGCAAATAGGGATCAAATACAATTGTGTCTTCCGTTCCGGATGTTGTATTCTGTGCATGCTGAATAATCGCTGTAATCTCACCAGAAGCGTCAGTTTCATTACCAAGGTAAGAATAATTGACGATGTTCTCTAAGTCTTTCCCAGAATTAGTTTTCTGTAATACAAAACTCTCAGTTGTATTTCCATCTTCCAGCTCAATCTGTATGGTATCAATAATCTCAAAGGTGACTAAGGTGTCATCAGCACCACGATAACGCCAGATATTCCCAACAGCTAACGGGTAATAGTTGCCGTCTCTACCACGCCATACTTGGATATCAAGTGTGCTTGTAGTAGACTTTACACCGTCGCTGACAGTTACCTGAATGTGAGATTTTATCTCCTCATCAGGTGCATTCCAAATTGCACCTGTCTCATCACCCTCAATTTTACCATGGCTTGCAGCCCAACTATACGTGAGTGGGTCATTGTTCAGGTCGGCGGCTCTCAACTGGATACTGACTTCTGTCCCGGGATAAACAAATGCTGAATCAACTTCAAAAACCGTAATAACTGGTGCCAAATTACCCGTTTCAGATTCATCAATACCACAACCTATCAGGACGAATACTATGCAGATACAGAGCAATACGCTGACTAAGAATACTGTTTTCATTGATTAAGCCTCCTTACCCCGTAAAACTTCACGTGACTGCGTTGTACCGTTACCTGTTACATTATAAGCAAATGTATTCATTAACCTATCTTTCTTTGAAATGTTGGGAGCGGAACCGTGAATGATAAGTGCATTAAAGAAAACACCATCTCCTGGTTCCATTTCCACGGCAACAGCATCTTCACGTTCCTGATAATGTCCCGGTAAGAAAACACCAAAGGTCTGATGCTTTCGCTCATGTTCTTGAAGACCCCAATTATGGCTGCCGGGAACAAACTGGATGCACCCATTTTCAAGATTAGCTTCACTAATAGCTAACTGACAATTGATCATCACAGGTTTATTGCTGTCATTTTTCCAATAGGCATAATCTTGGTGCCATGGAATTGCCGTTCCATCTCCACCCGCTTTAGGAAGCAACTTGCTATGAAAAAGTGATATATCAGGGCCCATCATCCCTTCTAATACATCAAGCACAGCATCAGAACGGAGTAATTTATTCAGTGTAGGACTGACCCTTTCACTATGCATCAACTGCTTAATTAACGGGGGATGATCAGGATCATCATAAACTTCCCATGATATGCCAATTCCCTCTGCCGGTTTCTCAGCCATCCGGTTATGAATATCGTCAATTTCAACCAGAATGCTCTCTATATCTTCAGAAGAAACAAGTTCCTTCTTTAAAAGATAACCGTTCGTTTCATAAAATTCTAACTCTTTATCCGTAATTCCCATGTTGAGTTCCTCTATACAATTAATACCATCTCCAATTGAAAATTTATTAATTGTAGCACAAACTTTAGTTTGTACCGTCATCCGTTTCATTTCTAACAGTCGTTAATCGTTGAGAATTTAAAAGAAATGGTATATGATATGTTGTCAATTATAAACAATATTGCATAAAAAATCAAGAGACTTTTAACGCCATTTGTCCCTTGAATATAGTATTACCTAAAACTAAAGATGCACTTAACCATCATCAAGCACTGGCTCGTAGGGGCTGGGTTTCCCAGCCCGCTGCAATTCATTTGCCGTTGTGCAAGGAAGTGTAATGATATTTTTAGGTTTCACTCTAATTCTACAAATTTCCCAAAACCGGATGAACCTGTCATTATTCAAAACGTATCAAACAGGAAATTGGTTTACTTCACTTGTCAATTCTGCTACAATACTAACAAATGCCGTGATCGGACAACATAATGGACTATACACTTGAAAACTGTCAAAAACTCGTAGATGATTGGATAAATACACTCGGTGTGCGCTATTTTTCGGAACTAACCAATACCGTTATCCTAATGGAAGAGGTAGGTGAGTTAGCAAGAATAATGGCGCGCGAATACGGCGACCAAAGTTACAAGGAAAATCAACCAGATTTAGAACTCGCAGATGAAATGGCAGACATACTGTTTGTACTATTCTGTTTAGCAAATCAAACAGGGATACAACTTGAGGAAGCTTTCCAGAAATCAATGCAAAAAAGAACAGAACGAGATAAGGAACGACATATAAAAAACCCAAAACTTCACAGGAATAGCGGAGATGAAGAAAATAATCCATAGGTGCTTCCTATCTATAGGGATATATTCGCTCATTACGTTGAGTGGGTGTGCCATCATGCCAAATACACAACCCAGCTCAACGGAGATCCATGACCCGTTGATAGAACGTAATCGTCAATGGCGTGAACACATGCAAGCAGGTAATCTTGCACTACAACAAGGGCAGCTACAAGATGCACTAAAAGCCTATCAAAGTGCAATCAAAGTCCGACCCAAAAACAGCGAAACACAATATATATTAGCAGAAATATATTTCCAACTTGAGGAATATGAGAAAGCAAGAGATGCCTTCATTGTATTCCTGTCATCAGAACCTAACAACATAAACGCGCTCAACTACATCGGGTATATCCATGAAAGGTTAAGAAGTTACGAAAATGCCGCCAAGTATTTCGAAAAAGTACTTAAAACTGTAGAAGATGACCTCTATGCATTAAATCATCTTGCTTTAGCATATAAGCAATTAAATCGGCTTGATGAAGCAGAGACCTTACTACGTAAAGCGTTGAAAATTGATCCTGACTGTGAGCATCCAGATAGTGAGAATCTACATAATTACTTGGGTTTAATTCATCTACAACGTGGTGAAGTTGGTGATGCAATCGCTGAGTTCCGCAATTCAATCCGCATATTCCCGCACGATATCTGGCCACGGCAACAACTCGCTTCTATATACGAAGACCATCAACGATATTTTGAAGCACAACTACAATATCGGGAACTCTTAGAAGTTGACCCACAGAACCTTCTCGCTAAGACAAGATTACAAGCATTGGCACAACTATCGTCTACACCAACACTGACTGCAGCCGTACCACCTGTTGCTATCCTTGAACCAGATGTTAAACAGATCATTGCTGATGCACCTTCTTCAAACGATTACCCTGATGCAGATGTCGTTATCCTATTTAACCATTTCAGTCATGATGTTTCGCCAACAGGACAGTCGCGTTATACCACGCACCAAGTTGTTAAAATACTTACCGAGAGAGGAATTCAGAAATATGGGGATATCGCTATCCCGTACCAGCCTACATCCCAAAATATTGGAGTCAACATTGCACGAACGTTTGCATCCGATGGCACAGTACATCTGCCACCAGAAGAGGCATTCAACGATGTAACACCCCCCGGATTGCTATCTCGAAATCTATACTCCGACCTGATGTGGCACGTAATCTCTATGGTAGCACTCGCACCAGGCGTATGTATAGAATATCAGGTAACACTTGAAGACAAAATAGAAACTACCGCAGGGAGTGAAACATGGATTACAGGAGGATATAATTTTCAAGCATCTGAAGTAACACTTGAAACGATTTATGCACTTAGGATGCCACAGGATTGGCATCTAAAATGGAAGGTTGAACGGACTGAAATTGAACCGGAAATATATTATGACGAAAACGAAATTGTCCTATATATATGGCGATCCGGAGAGATGGATGCGTTGCCAATTGAAGACAAAATGCCGCACATTAATGACATCGCACCACGCCTGAGTTATTCCTCCATTAAATCATGGGATGATGTCTACAATTGGTACAAAAACCTGGCAAAAGATCGATATACGCCAGACGAACATCTACAAGAAACTGTAGCAAGACTAACCCAAGACCTAACAACACACGAGGAAATAACCCGCACGATTTACTATTTCGTAGCACAACAGATCAGATACGTTGGCATTGAACTCGGTCAAAGCGCATATCAACCTTCCTCTGCAACTGAGGTACTACGAAAACAGTATGGGGACTGTAAGGATAAGACAACGCTACTCATTTCAATGCTTGACCTCGTCGGCATAAAAGCTTATCCAGTCTTGCTTAGCACATCTCCATATCAGAGGATCGACACATCGCTACCATCCTTAAGTCAGTTCAATCATATGATTGCTGCCGTACCTAAAGACAATACAGAATACTTATGGTTGGATCCGACCGCAAGCACTTGTAGCTATGGCAATTTGCCATATACTAACCAAGGACGAACCGGACTCCTTATCGGGGACGCACAAGGAAAGTTCGTTGATATCCCTGTCTTTCCAGCTGAAGCTAACACGTATACGACTGCTACGGAACTACAGATTGATAAATCAGGAAACGCTAAAGGTGAGATCCGCATCAGAATGACAGGTCAATACAACACGGACGCACGTTGGACATATCAACAGATACCACCTATTGAATGGAAAGACACACTCGCATATCAACTAAGTGGACGATTTCCACATATTCAGGTAGATTCAGTCAATATGTCGGACTTAGACAATTTGCAGCTTCCCATTGAAATCTCGGTTCAGTTTCATGTAAAAAATTATGTTAAACGAATTAAAGATCAACTACTGCTCTTACTCTCAATTGATGAGTTTGGTGACTATGCAAAATACGTTGCCGCATCTGAACGAACATACCCGCTCGACATGGACTATCCCATGAAAATTGAGAAGGTAATTCTGATTCATCTTCCAGAAGAATGGCGTGCAGTCTTACCGACTGATATTGAACAGGACAGCAGTTTCGCAAAAACAGAAAGACGATATAGTCAAAATGAAAACATAGTGAGTTATCGGCTTATCTTCAAATTAAAAAAACGCACAATCCCTGCCAAAGATTATGCAGCCGCAAAACTATTTTTTAACCATTTAGCCCGCGAAGATGGTAGTCATCTATTACTGAATGAAAGCAAGATCAGTAATGCATCCTCAACACAACGTTGAAATTAATATCAAAGAGGAATTTACGATATGAGTGAAAGTAAGAAACCAAATATAGTCCTTATTCTGAATGACGATATGGGTTTTTCTGATTTAGGATGTTATGGTGGAGAAGTTAATACACCGAATTTAGACCGTCTCGCTGCAGGGGGACTCCGGTTCACACAGTTTTACAATACAGCGAGGTGTTGTCCATCGCGTGCCTCAATGCTCACTGGACTTCACCCACATCAAACAGGTGTAGGACACATGATGGGAGACGATGGCTTGGAAGGGTATCGTGGTGACCTGAACGACCGTTGTATCACAATCGCAGATGCTGTCAAGTCAGAAGGTTACGGTACGTATATGAGTGGAAAATGGCACATCTCTCGCCACACCGGACCCGATGGACCTAAACATAGTTGGCCCTGTCAACGCGGTTTTGACCGATACTACGGAATCATCACGGGTGCCGCAAACTTCTGGAAACC
>JAAXGN010000140.1 GCA_012267415.1 Candidatus Poribacteria bacterium
TAGGACCTGTAACAGTCTTAACTCGGCTAACCCTGCGGGCGTACGCCTTCGGCCGCTGCGCATGCGTAATGAGCCCCGTGAGTGGAGCGTGTGTAGCGGATGGAGGTGGTAACAAGCCCAGCGGGAGAACCTGTTTATGATGGGCATGGGACTCCAGTTCTCACCATTCAATCAAGGACTCAGCTTCCAAGTCACTTCACTCAATGAAAACAGGTCCAACCGTTCCACCTCAGGCTCTGTTTACATGGGTTTACAGTCTCATCTCATACCTTACAGCTTCATCAGATTGTTGGGCTAATGATTCCCTCCTCCATCGTGAGCTGAGTGAAGGTAGAACCGAGCGAAGGGAATCATTAGTCAACAGAAGTAAATTAAGCCTTAGATGAATGAAGAATGAATGGTATTTCCTGAGCTGAGAGGTCCTTGTCCGAGAGGCGAAGGAAACAGGGAAGTTGTCACTCATTCTTCATTCTATGTCATGGAAACGGGAAAGGATTATTAAAGTTATCAAATCCTCATCTTAATGGCAAGGAGCTGGAAGCGACTGGAATGGTTATCAGAGAATCCTATTCACGTAGCGGCATGCGTTTCACTCACCATTCTCTTCTCTCTGTACGGCCCTCTTTCCTTTCATCCCTTACCCGGGCCGGTTGGGTTCTCTGTTCACTATGTTCACCGGTCGAACCCAGTTCGCTCCATTCTGTCGCTCACTTTTTGTATGGAGAGTATAAAGGGAATTCTATCTTTACTTCCGTCCACGAGACCAGGTTCCAGCTACCAAAAAGATAACTCATTCCCTCTATACCCACTCCATCCCATCTTCGCTACGGGCGGAGCCGCTTCGGTCAGAGGATGGGAGTGGAGAGAGTTGGAAGGGATTACACTGGGCTTAGCATATGATAACTTCTTCATAATGGGTGGTCTAGCTGGAAGTTATAAAAGATAAAAAGTATGAAAATGAAGCATTCTAAGTTATCATAAAGTTAATAAAGTTGGGATTATTAGAAAATAAATGTAAGAGAATAATAATGTCATATCCTAATCATTCCATCTGGTCGGGCCCGCGCCCTTCGGGACCAGACGAGGGAATGATGATAGAAATCTTATGGGACCCGACCTGTCACTCAATATAATTCTCTTTATCTGGACCGTTCGGTTCCACCTCACGATTGGAAGAAGATTAATGGCATTCTCATAATCCTTTCTCTTCGTCAGACTCTCGGTTATGCTGTGAGGTTAAGAGAATGCCATTCATAAATCTATTGTTTTAACCTCTTGGATTGAGAGAAGCATGTGATGGACAATAATCCCTTGTCACTGAGCTCTTGGAACATCCTCCGACTCCAGTTCACATCCTCAGTTCATAGAGAGAATAACCCCTAGAAATCCCGGTTCACCTCCAGCTAAGGAAATGTAAGTCTTAATTTCAGTTATCACTTGAGAAGTCTTTCATCCCATCCAGTTCTCACCATGAGCGAAGTGAATGACGAGGGGTTCTGTCCCTTCATGCTTCCTTCCTCGAGAACAGGTTGTCACATCATAACCGCTGGAAAGAAGGATGTAGGGAACCTGGAATTTGAATCCCTTTCGTATGCCACGTGAGGTCTCATCGTCTCCTTCTCTCGACTCGATCCCTTTCAGTCAATAGTTTTAATGTCTTTATCAATTAGTAAATAGCTGTAATAGAAACTTTATGTGAATTCTTCTGTCTAATAATGTCATATGAAAGATAATAATGAAGATCATATCATAACTTCCGTAGATCCCATAAAGAAGAGAATTATCATTACATTTCTTTCTTATCATGAATCTTCTTCCTCAGTTTTAATGTCATATATTTACAGAAAGTGATGTTAAGAAGATTTATAATGTAGAAAAGATCTTTGTAAGTTATCATATTATATTATTATTGAATGATTCTTTAAGGGATATCATATCTTCATCATATTTCTGTTAGCTGGGGTAAGAGGCGTAAGCCGGATGTAACAGGAAGGATATGGATTATTTGGTTAGAGAATTATTTTCTTATTTCTATTGTCAATCATTCCTTGACTGTTACTGTGGTGAGTCTGAATGGCATGTGTAATCTCTTTCATCATCCTATCTTACAGCTGGTGACTTGGCCTAAAGACCCAAAAAGATTTCTACGCCTATAATATCATTAAGAACATTTTTGCCCGCGAAAAGACCACCGGCAAAAATGGTATTGTATGATTATAGAGAGATAATAGAATCCCTGTAACATTTCCTGAAGATATAAATCCTATTAACAGAAGCAGAAAGGAAATCTGTATTATATAATCATTACGGAAGGACTCGGAAACCCTGGGAACAGTGGGAAGTAGTGAAAGACATGCGATCTGTGGGTTAATAATCCCAACTACATCACCTCCTTACCATATCCTTACAGAAACATTTTTACCGGTTGAAAGAATATTGGTCCTAAGGTGGGAACTGGTAACCGATGCCATTCATGAACGTGAGCGAGAGACGAGTGAAGCTGGCTTCTGCTTCCAACTCAGCCAAGGATGGATTATTTGAGGTTCTCACAGGATTACAATTCATTCATTATATAATCATACAAAAAGCGAGCGCAGCGAGCTGGGTTCGCCCGTGAAAGGCGAACGACAAGGATGCTAAGGGTATGAGTTAACTTCAAATTGAGATCTTATTGTCGCTGCTTAACCTCTCTGTGACGGGTCCGGAGAAGGTGGGTTACTCTCAGCCCAGCATGTGAAGGAAGAGGAAGCCACCTGACCCGTCACATCCTCCTCGCCTCTCATCCTCACCTCATTACGATCGGTTCGGAGGAGCCGTAGGCGAGGAGGAACCGACCCATCACGCTACGAGCCCGGCCCTCGAGTGAGATGAGAGAATGGGGCCGGGAGCGTGATGTCGAGAGGAGGTGATCTGTGGGAAGGGATGAGATCACCTCACCATACAAACCCAGCCTGAGCGTAGCGAGGGGTGGGGTGGAACGGTCTTTACGCCCTTCCATCTCTTCTCCGGTCGCAGGCTTCCTTCGAATCATGGCATGGGCTAACCGTTCCACCCTCGCTACGCTCAGGGAAAGAGGTGAGTGTAAGGAGCCGAAAGACCGTCCATGGCTGTGACTGGTGGTGTAACTCATGCTCAGAGAAACCCAGGGAATGAGTCTTAATGGCTGTGAGGAAAGTGGAATCCTATTATCATTTCCGTTGGCAACCGATGTAAGACCAAGACCAAAAGATAGGATTTGGATTCCTTGTCTCGGTAACGTATGCCATTCTCAGAGGAAAGAGTGACGAAAGGAACGAGAGACCGTGGATGGCATACGATAGGAATGATATACCCTTGAAATCTCTTACGACCACCCACTACGAGCGGAGAAGGAAAGATAGAGAATGAATGGAATAATCTGTGGGTGGTCTCATTCTTTAATTCTTAATATTAATTGTAAATGTAATGTATAAAACTGTAAATCCTAAAGATATAGAAAGTTTATTAATGGCATACGTTACAGTCTCATATCTTTATTTACTCATATTATATTATTTTCCTTATCTGGAGGTTCCACTTCATTTACGAGACACAAAAAGATTAAAAAGTGGAACCTGAGAAAGAAGAATATTATCCACTAAACTCAGGCTGTAATTTCTATTCTAATGTTTATTATCTGGAGTAAGTGGTCGTAGAAAGGCTGGGCTCTGTGGACCCTGTGACCGTGTCTGACGAGGACCAACAGCCGAGATACAGATGTGAAGTGGAGCAGGAATCCTGGTGACAGTGGGGTCCCTTCACCTTTGGCTCCGGGATTTGTAGGATATATAATAGGGATTTTATTAATTCTTCATTCTATAAATCTTATGTTAACTGTTGGCCTCGGGACCCACAGCTACCGAAGTGACTCTAAGCCTTACAATCCCATCCGAGAGTCTGACGAACGAAGAGAGTGACCGAGGGTGGGGAAGGAGCGTCCATCACTTTCCTAACTTCATTTCTCTTTGGCTGGGACTAACCTCGGATGAACCACCAGACAGACCGTTCATGAAGAAGAGTTATATGCTGGCGGACCTCCTTACCTACAGGAAACTTATGATTACAGAATTATTATACATTAGAATTATGATATGACAGCTATTTACTTTCAT
>JAAXGN010000011.1 GCA_012267415.1 Candidatus Poribacteria bacterium
GGTGATTTCCCCTTCTTAATCTGACGCATCATTGCCTCAATCTCTTCAATAGAGACTTCCCAGTCCAGAGTACAGTCTTCATTTAAGTATGATTGGGAGACCATGTAATCCACCTTATCCTCCAGATGAGAAATAGAGGGGGTGTCTGACAATCTTGAACTTCCCAGATCACGAAAATGGTGCTCCCAGCTGGCAAGAACATCAACCATATTCGTAAGTAGACTATCACCATCCCGAATCCGTGAACCATCAAATTTACTCTCACGTGGTTTCTTGAAACGCCTGATATCCCCATTTCTGAACAAGGCATCTCTTCTTTGCAAAATTTTGCGCTCTTCCCTTGCTCTACATCTTGTCAAGTGGGACTTCATCTCTTTCTTAGCAGACTTCATATCCTCGTACAGAGAGCCTGACAGAGGACGCCCACAAGCAATCCACTTTGAACGGGCCAGGCGATTCTGATGGCAGAGAAGACTGAGTGCTTGATCCCTAATATAAGACTTCTTACGATTTCTTCGAAGGGGCATTGTAGATTTTGCTAGGAGCACCAATTCCTTGGTGACTCGTAAGATTTCTTGGTTGATATCATCACATGTGTTAAGTTGGGAATTGAGAGCTGGGCTCACAATAACTTGAACACCTCTCATATAGAGATCAACTGCTTCCCCTGTCTTATCTTGATCCCAATCAATCATATCATCTGGATCAATATAGGCGGAGCATTCAGTGAGAGCTTGGATTTGCAATGAAACAGATAAAGGCAAATGGTCAGAGACATTCTCAGCAATATCAACCATAGTCCAGGATCTATCAATACGTGAAGCAAGAGAGGCATCAGCAATTATGTAATCCACAGTAGTGGAATGACCACCCGAGCAGTAGGTAAACCTGGGTCCCTGATGGCTGTCAGTAAGAGAAACAGGATAAAGATGGTACTGATCCAACCAGTCTGCCAGATGGATACCCTGAGGATTACCTCCAGATATCTCTCCAGAATCATCATACTTGAGGTGGGCATTAAAATCACCCAATACAAGAACCTCTCCTTCGTTCTGAAGACTTGCAACAATGCCTTCCAATTGACTGAGGTAATCTCTGTACTCCTCCAAAGGTGAGCCAGCAGACGGCAGATAGACCCCCACAATGGAGGTAATACGGTTAGCTGAAGATTTCAGTTGAATGGCACATATACGGTCAGAGTTTGTATCAACAGTGACTACGGTCAGTGATTTGTGCCATAGAATAGCGATTCCCCCACATCCTCTAGTAAGCTCAGCGGTAGACGTGAGACGTCTATCAGAAACAGCAAGTGCAGTATAGTTCGGATGAATCTCATTAAGGCGGTACAGCTCATAAGGCCATAACCAGTGCTCTGATAAAACAATAATCTTAGAGCCCACATCAATTAGCTTATTAAGACAGGGTGTCGCAAGAGACCACCCTCTGCAATTCCAGCATGAGATAGATATCCCATCAGATACCGCATTGTAGATCTTGGATGAATCATTGGCTGGAGTAGGTGCAGGGTTACTCTCGACATGTGTGGATGAAACATTAGAATAAGGTGTTCTCTCCAAGGACATCGATATCCTGGCAACCTCTGCCTTCAGTAAATTAAGCTCCTGGCCATGTTGATATGAGGAGGAGAACCTGACAAATGAGGAAAACTCACTTCTCAGATTAGCAACATCCTTCTTCAGAGAGACAATTTCACTTGCCATGATGGAGCTGGAGATGACGTCTTTGCTTACACTGGGTGGGGCCTTAGTATTGGTATTGATACTGCCCACCTCAGCTGTAACTTGTTGAGAGGCACAGTCAATACAAGTGCTCTCATCGACAAAAGGGGAGAACACAACATTAGAGTTGGAAGCACACACATCGACTGAAATACAGTTGATATTGGATGTTGAAG
>JAAXGN010000061.1:0-500 GCA_012267415.1 Candidatus Poribacteria bacterium
TTTAGGTTTGGTCTACTACTTACTTGGAAACCTTCATCCTAAGTTTAGGTCCTCTCTTAAAAGTATACAGCTACTCTGTGTCGCCAGGAATCCTATCATAGTTAAGTACGGCATTGAGGAGATTTTGAGACCAATTGTTGAATCTGTTCAGGAATTGGAGAAGGTAAAGGTGGTGCTTGTATGCATGCAATAGATTTTATTGTTGGCGTGCAGATTGCAAGGAGTCAGCTCAAAGTACATGTACACCCTACTTTGCTATAGGAAGGTGGAGTTAACTTTCACTTTGATGGTACTCAGATGGCCTTTCGTGGTACTCTGACTGTTCTATCAGCGGACAACCTTGCTGCCTGGAACATTGGAGGATTCAAAGCACTTGCATCGGCTTTTCGGAAGTGCCAGTATTGCATGGTAGTGGACGAAGACATGCAAACAAAGGTATGCATGTATATATTATGTAGTCACTATTATACATGTAGTTAAGCCACTCTAAAATTGTACTA
>JAAXGN010000061.1:510-785 GCA_012267415.1 Candidatus Poribacteria bacterium
GAAAGTGCTGTACAACTCCGCACAAAGGAGATATATAACTCCCATTGTGAAGGCTTAGGAGGACCTTTGCATGACCACATTGCAACCACCTATGGTGTACTGTGCAATTCGGTGTTGAATGCATGTCGCTACTTCCACGTAACAACTGGTCTGGTTCCAGATATAATGCACGACATCCTGGAGGGATCTTTGGAGCTCTGCATGCGCCATCTACTAATCCACCTTGTCCAGGAAGACAAGCTGTTTACACTACACACCCTTAATGCTCGCATAAC
>JAAXGN010000061.1:847-1386 GCA_012267415.1 Candidatus Poribacteria bacterium
TCTATAGTGTGACATTCTTATGCTGTGTGTTACAGCTTCTCAAATGTGGTGTTTAGGACGCTTTCTACCACTGCTTATTGGTCACCTAGTCCCTGAGGGTGACTGTTACTGGGAAAACTTTCTGCAGCTCTTGACCATCATTGACTACGTGTTTGCCCCAGTTACTAATGCGGACAAGGCTGACTACATAGCGATGCTGGTAGAAGACTTTTTGACTGACTTTAAGGAACTTTACCCTGAGAGACGCCTTATTCCAAAGATGCATTACTTAATTCATCTGCCATCATGGATCAAGCGGTATGTGTATACTTGGCCATGTAATCAACCTTGTGTATATAGAACATCTATTCAAGGTACATGATACACATGCATGGATGATCTGTGTCTGATTTATTCATTAGATGTGGCCCTCTGAGCCGAATGTGGTGCATGCGATATGAGGCCAAGCACAGTTACTTTAAGCACTTGGCCCGTGTGCTAGGCAACTTCAAGAACATCGCCAAAACACTTGCACAGCATCACCAGTACTACATGTGTTA
>JAAXGN010000127.1:0-670 GCA_012267415.1 Candidatus Poribacteria bacterium
TTCTCTGTGGAGGGAGGCTCTATTGTAACATCTAGTAGCTCTTCATCAAGTGCAGGTGCAGTCTCCTCTCCCTCTCCCAGGAATGGTTCAGGTCATCATGCCAGCCATGATCACCACATATGGGGAAATAGAATTGGAAATTTATACAAGTATGCTCAAAACAGATGTAAAGTGCAACATGCAAGCAAAAACTTATGTAATGTACAAATATAACATGTATACACATTTACAGCACAAACTATAACAATGACAGCAGTGACTCATTGCCAGCATTCACAAAAGAGGATTCCCTTTAATATGTCCTTACTTATTGAATAACTTGTAGTACTGTTACAAAAGTGGCATGTGATCTTGTCAATATGAGAAGATTTTCTTGCTTCAAGATGAGCATAAAGATGATTCTAGCATTTACAGTAGTGTGTCAATGACATCATGAATCTAAGGCTAAGCACAGTCACAATTCATTAACATCCTATGTTAACATGCAAGAATGAACATTCCCATGAATTCAGAAATGAAACAAAGATGATTATCCTTGCTGATAGTATATCAACACACAGCTAACACCAATTAACACTTCCAGTGATTCTTCGCCAGCATTAGCTGTTTCCATGGGGCACCACGTGGAGGTGATCACTGGGTTAAACCCCACACAGGTGGATGGGTGATT
>JAAXGN010000127.1:705-1035 GCA_012267415.1 Candidatus Poribacteria bacterium
GTTCTCATCAACCACCAATCCACCCGGGGTCAATAACAAATGGTATTTGACCCAGTTTTTAGCAACGACCATCTATTTGTCTAAATGAGTCCAACTATCACAGACTTCTGCACACCAGCAATCACACTATGCTCAGGATGAAAAGGGAAGAACACACACCACATTCAAAGCATTCCCATTGATCTGTGGCACAAAGGGAAGGAAAACACACTAACTTTTGCACTGGTGCCAAGGAGGAACATCACTTCGGTTCCGAGCATAGGCAACACTGGACATGAGGTATTTGCTCACAGGCCCTCTAGTTCCACGCTTGACCACTCACTTTGGCCA
>JAAXGN010000127.1:1076-1637 GCA_012267415.1 Candidatus Poribacteria bacterium
GACCGTTTCCCCCGTTGCCCAGTGTTACAATAACAGAGAGGTAGAGTATTACTGAGACTTTCAAATGCAATGAGGTTGGTCTCTTTTGTGGCTCAATCTGAAATATCCTCTCTCACTGCCAGTCAAAAGCACCATAAGGAATAGTACCGAAATTGTACATTACATCCAGCAAACGGGATTCAAACAGAGGTGAAAAGGGGCAAGGAAGCAATCAAGTGTACCTCCCTTAGGTAGACTTTATAGGCAACACTGGACATGAGGTATTTACTTGCAGGCCCTCTAGTTCCACGCTTGACTGCTCACTTTGGCCACGTGCAGAACCAGACCGTTTACCCCGTTGCCCAGTGTTACAATAACTGCTCCTCTACATTGTGTGCTCCACTTAGTTGGTGCTTAGTTGTATTAAAACTATCATCCCCTACCATTAGTGATAAGCAGCATTTAGTAATACTACTATATACTGCTCACCTGCCTTATAATTTATTTTCTTGGTGATGTACCCAATAGTGTAACATGTATTAGGCATTTGTATCCTGACAACCTGCTTACATTCAGCTGGGA
>JAAXGN010000127.1:1824-1965 GCA_012267415.1 Candidatus Poribacteria bacterium
AAACATCCACTGAACAACATCAAGCTATGTGAAGTGCTGATGTCTGCTCAGCCTAAATCATACTTGGACCAGATACCAAATATGTCCAAAGCAACAAACTGTACCAAGCACACTGTCTGTGTGTTTGGGAACCTCACCAAC
>JAAXGN010000019.1 GCA_012267415.1 Candidatus Poribacteria bacterium
ATCTAGTGGTCTTCCCTTTTGGATATTTACTTACGCAGCTGAAACTTTAGCAGAACCCATTTGCTCGTTGTTTAATCTCATCTTACTCTCACGCACTGTCCCTGACTTTTTCAAGATATCTAATATCAGACCTATTCCAAAAGTCGCTCGACCAACACTTCCGAATCATTTTCGACCAATCGCAGTCACTCCAATATTGTCGAGGTTATTTGAACGCATGCTATACGATAAATACATAAAGAAGCCCTATAACACGTATATTTGCTCAAAACAATTTGGTTTTCGACAGAATAGTTCAACGTGCAGCGCCCTTATTAACCTACTTCATGACGTGTATTCTCTGCGAAAAAATTACAACTATATTCGACTTATTACACTGGACATGTCAAAGGCCTTCGACACTATTCAACATTCGGAAATCTTCAAAGAAATCTCCCGATGTGTCCCTCTGCTTAACGAATATGTGGTGGACGTTTTAAAGTGTTTTCTAACTTCTCGCAGTCATTACACATCATTAGGTTCTAGTTTTTCGCCGCCGGCTTCAACTAATCTTGGTGTTCCCCAGGGGACAATAACGGGTCCTATTTTCTTCAATTATGCCGTCAATGACACCTTTCGATGCGAATTTTTAATGTCACCTAGTACACGAATCACAGTATATGCTGATGATAACACTCCTTTGATAGGCGGCACTTATACAGGCGGAGACAACGCACTCGATATTATACATAAATTTGGTGACCACTTCTGCTCCAAGAACCTCTCTTTCAACGCTGAAAAAAGCTCCGAAATGCTGTTGAATTTTGGTCGACATGACGTTCCACTTATCCCTGGCATCGACAGAAAGTCTTCTGTTAAATTACTTGGCATCTTATTCGACGAAAAGTTGAGTTTTAATGATCATGTGAAATGCATCACAAAACGAGCCACTGCCAAGTTATACGTTGTTTTTCGGTTAAGGAGAATTGGGTTCTCTATTCGTGAACTAACACTTCTTTATAAGGCTCTGGTATTACCCACACTTACGTATTGCTGCTCAGTTTGGGGCGGAACATCTGATGAGAACCTCCGAAAGATTGACAGAGTTCAGTCTAAAGCAGTTCGTCTTGGGATCATCAACGAGTACACTCCTATAAAAGACATCATTCGTATCTCCGATGAAAAACTATACAGACAGATCCTTGACCAAGGGGAGAATCATGTCCTCCACGAAATACTGCCAAAAAGAGCCACAGGAACGTCCGGCTTACGAGAAAAAAGACCACCAGTTGAGGCAACCAAATTTGAACACGAGCTAAGACTATTTCCC
>JAAXGN010000128.1 GCA_012267415.1 Candidatus Poribacteria bacterium
AGGGTGTCAAATCCACCGGTGTTATAAGCGCCGAATGCAGATTGAACACAGTTTTCGGGACATCAAGACCGGCTTTGGATACGGTAGCCTGATTCTCAAGCAACCGACCCAAGCCCGTATCACGCTGTTATGGCTGTTGGCTTGTCTAAGTTATGGGTTGTTGTTTATCATCTATCAAAAGTCAGGGAACCGATGGGCAAAAGCATTCAACACACGGACAAAAATCTATTCCCTGATTACCATCATTAAGCGGGTGATTGCAGCAGCCTGGGTGGGGTGGCGGCTCAATCCCTTTTTCACACTCCCCCTGTGTCGGGGAGATGTCTGGCAAGACGCATAATCACAAACATTCTCACGAACATAACCTCTCAACCACCATCAACTCTTAATTCTTGAAAAACTGGGGGTAAATGAATTTTGCTGTGGGGGCTAGGGCTATTTATAGTGGATTCAACAATTACCGATACATATTGATAATATGCTCAATCGGCTTATCCGCATTATATGAACGGCATCTTTTTATATTTGCAAACTGGTGTTCAACGGGATTATAATCCGGTGAATAAGGGGGTAAGTATAACACCTTAGCACCACAGCCTTGTATCAATGCTTGGGTCTGGTCGGTCTTGTGAATGCGTGCATTATCCATTATCACGACACTGTTAGCATCTAAATAGGGCCTTATGCTAGTTACCTTCCCTTTTTTATGGGAACTCAAAAAAAGGGGGGGTGGGCCATCGAGACACAATTGCTATCCGAATTTAGCCAGCACCCCCATCTGTTCCCTATATTGCCTGGTCAGTCCCGGTTCAACCGGCGCAGACGCAACTTAGGGGCAATCATCAATCGGATTCGGCAGATGCTCTTGTCAGACATTGAAGCAGCGTCGGACAAGTTGTGTATTATTGATAGTTTGCCGATTCCCGTCATGCAGTTTCATCTTGTCCCTTCATCATCAAATGATTGGTCATGCTATGGTGCCGATTATGGTCGAGTCGAATCAACCAAACAGACCATTTTCGGCTATAAACTGCATCTGTTAGTCACCGCAAGTGGAGTGATTATTGATTTTGAACTGGCACCCGCTTCTGCAACCGATTTATCGGTAGGTTACGAATTGCTCTCTGAACACCAAAATAAGCAAGTGATAGGGGATAAAGCCTATATCAGCACTCCAATCAAAGCCCAATTAGCTCAAGTCAACCGTATCAATCTGATGACCGCACCCCGCCACAACCAGAAACCGCAAATCTCTACACAAACCAAGCGGTGGATTAACCAAATTCGGCAGATAGTGGAAACGGTCAATGGGCAATTGAGTCAACAATTTCATATAAAAAAGAATCATGCTCATAGTTTCTGGGGGTTATGCACGCGGGTATACGCCAAACTCACCGCTCATACGCTTAGCATTTATCTGAATCAGTTATTCAAAAAAGACGCATGTTTACAGATTAAAGAGTTCGCTTTCCCACATCCTTAGAAACTAGCATAAGACCCAAATAGCGATATTGAACCATTTTCCATTTAGGGTAACGGATGTGAATCTCAATTTATTGGGACGAACCCCCGATGCCCGATCCAATGTTTATCGGTGTTTGACAAGCATTGGTATACCTATTATCACTCCCCCTTTTTAAAAAAAACAATTATAAAAAATTTTCATTTACCCCCAGTTTTTCAAGAGTAGCGAATTGACGGGTTTTGAGCAATGGCACCGCGGCGACAATCGCT
>JAAXGN010000069.1:0-2185 GCA_012267415.1 Candidatus Poribacteria bacterium
CCACTTTGACACACAGTGAGCTTCATCAATGACAATTGCACACACTCAGCTGAACACGAGGGGATTCCCCAGGGCTTCCATCCACTTGGTATGGGCTAGAGCTTTTGGAGAAGAGAATATATGGCTGGCACTCGTAACGCTATTCTCAGCTGCATTTTTGCCCACAACGCTGCTCCCTCTTGAGCCACAGGAGATGATCACAGCCTGGACACCACTTTTCCTCAGATTCCTGACCTGATCTACCATCAGAGCGACGATGGCACAACTTCTCCTCTTACCACCAACCAGACCACGCTTGTGGTCGAAGAGGAAAGGAAGTATCTGAAAGCAGATACTTTTGCCCAAGCCAGTTGGCAAACAAATAAAGACATCCTTTCCGCCGTAAATCGCGTAAATTGCTTGCTTCTGCTCGTTCTTCAGCTGCAGGTCTGATAGTCCTAGCTGCGATAGAGCGTAGCACACACCGTCTTCAAAGTTCTGAGAAGAACTGGAACACGAAACAGAAACGGCCATCGTCGCACTAGCTTCACGTCATCCGTAACGGAGGAATACTGAGAGATTACAAATTCCCAGAATTTTGGGATTTTTTGGCGCATGCGCAAAGCAGTAGTCACCAGGCTCTTTTTTCCGCCCCCACATCATTAGAGTGCCCGGGTACGAGGCTAGGCCTTCTTAAGAACTCCAATGATCTTAAGCCTAGATTCAATTGTAACATCCTCAGACAGATGGGATAAAGCTTTTTCTATTGATGGAACAAGCGATAGTAGGGAGATCGTTTTCGGAGTAGGAGCAAACTTCAGTCCTTTCTTCAACAAGGAAATCTCGTTATTACTTAGATCTCTCTTAAGCAAATTCTTCACTAGGTGGTCTCCTTCATTTTACATCTGAAAGCTTGGGTACAAGTCTTCTTTGGCTAGTTTATTCATTATTTCCTTGGCTTGTGTACGAACCTAGTAATATTAGTATTAGCTACATGTATAATCATAATCATGGAGTTTTCACGCTCTTTTTATCTCAGTGTTATGAAACTCAATCTTATGCCACGTGTTTGTGAAAGCGAGTATGGTGAACTGTACCTTAGTTTCTTCGAGCAACAACCATGTCATCTATCCATGGAAGGTCATGCCCGCAGCTAAAGAAGACAGAGCTCAAACCACGGTCGTCATTAACTACAACTTACGAGATGGAGGAGAGAGCTGTCAGATCCGACCCCTCCTTTTATGGTTCTTTATTTTCGTCTGCATAGTTTCGTATGATAGAGGAAAGGCTCAACGTAAGACCGGAAGGCAGTGCGATCACAATCGATGGCTACTCTAAGTAGTGATTGAAATAATACTATAGATAGCGACCGGACCCATTTCGTGCCAGCGCGATAGTTCACAGTATTTATTATTATAATAGAAATCAATACATAAAATCAATAAGGGCTCAGTGACTCGCGACTGGCGACCTTCATCAAGCACACAACTTGATAAAGGCCTTCAGTTCGGCTGAAAAATAGCGACTCGCTGTGTGCTTGATGATTTATCTATGTATTATATTGATCTCATTTATAATAATAAATACTATGAACCATCGCTCAGGCACGAAAGGGTTCTGTTTTCTGTGCGTATAGAAGTACGATGTAATGTCCTGTGCTATCAAAATTCGTCTAAAAAATCTTGAAGTCCTTATCAACCGCCTGCCCGCATACTGTTCATTACAGGGAAGGGCCTAAAACTAAACATTAATTTGGTGTGGCGTTAGGTGTATATGCATTAAAAGTCAAGCAAGGAGGACAAAATAGTAGAGGGTTTTTCACTGATATCAATGTTCGCCATTAAATGGCGTGACCTTCGCTGTGCACCATTTCGGATTACATCCATTGTATACAAAGCAATGGCTTCGATACCTACTATCTTCAAGGAAAACTAACTATATCGACTCCTTGGATCAAGTTTGTCCTGCTAGATACAGGGAAAAGTTGTCCGTGATTGACGGTTTGAATCCTTACTCATTCTATAGTGATGCTGTGGTACGTGCTGTAGACACTTCACCTTGGATCACCTATCCCGTCATAGTCATCTGTCTTTTGTTTAATCCTGGCCCCTTGACGATGGAAAATATGAGGGCTTTCGAAATTGTGGAAGCCTATAACCAATTTGTGCGGTTGGGTCAGGGACTTAGGATATTAGTTGCCAAGTAG
>JAAXGN010000069.1:2268-2931 GCA_012267415.1 Candidatus Poribacteria bacterium
ACAACCACTTATATAATACTGCAGTCAAGGATAATCGTTGTTGGTGCTTCTGCAACGGTGAAGAAATTAGAAGAATGATTGTTTGTGATAATCAAGACTGTTTGATACAATGGTTTCACTATGCATGTGTTGGTATTAAGTGAAAACAAAATGGAAGTTGGTACTGCCCTGACAGTAGGAAGTAGCAATAACCTAAAGATGTTTTTGCATTCTTTTGTGTACATGTAGGTGCATATGGCCAGGGTTAGGATGTTCATGTATACGTGACAAACTCTATGTAAATGTTATATTTTTTAGCTGACACCTGTCAAAACTGAAATTGTTTTTCAGCTAGCTTTCTATACAGTAACCTTTTTTTTGCTGGATATAAACTGAACTGACTGTGACCCCAACCCAGTATCTCATGCTTCCGAGGTTTGTGTGCTAACCACTCGGCCAACACATGTCCCTCAAAAGAATGAAACACCAAGCCCAGGTCACTCAGAATGTGGCTCATTCCCTGGAAGAGCATCTCTCACCTACTATTCTGGTACCCCATTACCGTAGGGCTTCAACCACCTAGGCCCACAACTTTCGAAGTGGGAGGCCCACTCATTTTTTATTTCCAACAAAAAAAGTTTGCAGTATATATAGCAAACAAGCTGAAAAACAATTTCAGCTTTG
>JAAXGN010000098.1:0-366 GCA_012267415.1 Candidatus Poribacteria bacterium
AACCCTAACATGATATTTGTAGTGCAAGTTGAGTGCCTTTGCTCTACCTTATATACCAGGACTTTGATCTCACCATGATGGGACAGTGTTGGCCAACTGTATTCATATTCAGGGGCGGATATAGAATATTTGAAATGGTGGGGTTGTAGGTTAGCGCGCGAAGCGTGCGGAAAATTTACGCTGACCACGCCCACTAATTAAAACGTTCAAGCACATAAATACGTGATCGATCAACCCATATAGGGGTAAAGTACACAATACACATGTATATGGCAAGTTTCACAAAGAAACAAGTAAAGAAAGTTAGTCGCTACTGAAGGTGAAGTTTTAGTCTTCTAAAATTGAAGCCTTGAACAAACGACGTGG
>JAAXGN010000098.1:453-3844 GCA_012267415.1 Candidatus Poribacteria bacterium
TGAAGCCTTGAACAAACGACGTGGATGCAACTGAACGAAAGTGTGCAAGACATCACCTACTGGAATTCTCTCTCCATAATGCATCGCCATTACTGCCAGATCTGAAAAATGCTCTTCAGCCATTGTAGATCGTGCGAACGTCTTGATTCTTCGAAGGAGGGAGAAGGTTCTCTCAGCCTCAGCGCTGGTAATTGGAAGCGTGCATCCAATCAACAACAGGCGGTGAACGTTCGGAAAGGAGTCAACATCACATGAACCCAGAGCTAGAAGGAGATTATTTGGAGTGGAACTGGTGGAGCTGGACTCATCACTCCATAGAGTCTGCCATCTACGTAGCTCACTTGAAAGAGACATTGGGCATGGAAGGTCAGCACTCCAGTACATTAAGTTGTCTAATTCCTCGGAGAGCTGTACATTTGACTCCGAGGAAGCTATCAGTGATGGTATGAGGCACAAAAGTGCAGCCTGATGACTATTCTCACCTGTGAATCTCTCATTAAGTTGAGTTAGTAAGGAATCAAGGAGAGGAATAGCAACAGCTCTCTTGTAGTGCTCCTGTGGAGTTGTACTGGGAGTGTTGTTACGGTTCCGTTGTAGCCTTGTCTTCCTGGGCACACTTTCTGTAGCTCCAATTGTATCTGCTAATATTAGAATCTCATCGTACCATGATACAAAAGTGGTATCAATGTTGGTTCTGATGGATTTTACTGTCTCTATGACAGTACTTACCCTTCTAAAAGCCTTATATACGTCTTGGTCACGATATTGCAGCTTTGCTGAGAGAGATTTTGCCTCATCTAACACATTTTTAGTGATGACAAAGACAGCAATATTCTGAAATGATGACAGAGCTGCTTTTAATCCTTGTGCTTTTACCCGAGTCTCAGTATCCCAATTCCAACTACCATCATCACATTCTAATTGAGGGTACTCATGAGGAGACAAGATGGCATCAAAGAAAATGACGAGTGGCTCATACAGCTCAAGAAAGACTTCAAAGCACGTATGCCTCTCCACCCATCGTGTTTTGCACAGGCCAGGAAGCTTGCTGTGTGAAGAAGCTGGCAAGAATTCTTTAACTGTTAGCTCGAACATTCTCTGTCGTTTGGGGCTATTTGATAGAAAAAAGTGTGCTTCATTTATTGTGGAGACTAGATTCCTAACTTCTTGTACTTGACAAGAAGCAGCGATGGACAGATTAAGGCAGTGTGAGTAGCAGTGTGTATACACTGCCCGTGGACTCACCTCTTTGATCCTTGCCTGAACTCCGGAGATTTCTGATGCCATAACTGAAGCACCATCGTAGGCTTGGCCGCAAATTTTGCCTGGATCAAGAGAAATTGATGGATCGGTTATAGCTTCCAGGAGTTTGCATGTGATTCCAGCAGCATTTGCTCGTTGGAGACGAATGAATGACAAAAGACATTCCTTGATGTGAGGGTGTTGGGGTGAGGATAGGTCTACAAACCGCAAACATACACTGAGGATTTCCCCGTTAGAATAACGGTCTGTGGTCTCGTCAGCGATGATTGTGTAGGGTAAGTTACCCTCCCTCAGTGGTTTAGTTACTCTCTCTCTGATCTTGGATGCATAGATGTGTACAACTTCATTCTGAATGGTTTTACTTGTATACTTGGCATTTTTGGGTGCAGAGAGGAGGTGTTTGTTCAAGATACTGTCTCCTTTGGCCATAAGCTGTAAGGTAGCCACGAAGTTCCCTCGATTGACTTTATCAGCCGAGAAATCGACCTTGTCATCCCGATGTCCTCTAAAGGGCAAAGCTTGCTTTGCTAGGAATTCTGTGGCCAAAATTATCTGTCTGAGAATGTGCTTGTTTTCATCCGCTAGCTGATCTCTGGACTTCATCAGTCTATAGTCCACTCTCTCACTGGGATGCATATAGTTGCGCAAGAACAGATCAACCCTCTTAGCAGCTCGGCAGTGCATCACTGCACTATCATGGGAGACAAGGACACCATCCTTCCCAAGAGCTTTTGAATATGGACCCTTGTAAGGTGACAGGACCAACACCCCTGACCTACTACTGTGGCCTAGTGGCTCCCCTCTATCTGGCCGTTCTGGAAAGAGAACACAATACCTGCAAATACCTCCTGCAAGTATGGAACTGTATGACAACCAAGGGAACCGTTCCAGCCATCGCATTTGGAAACATGCATTCCAGGTCTTACCGGCCTTAGTAACCAAATGAGAGTGAAGAGTGTTGGAGGAGGAAGGCTTAGAGTGAAAGGAAAGGTACTGTTTTCTTTTGTCATCGGGTAGTTTGGTCACCATTGAGTTCAAACTTTCCCAAGAACTATTTGCAGCTTGAACAATTTCTCCAAGGTCAATTCGTCCTTCCAGGTTTGTCGAGGGTATATGAGGTGGCAGACTACGACTAGTGCTACTATCTCTCGACATACCAGGATCACGAGACGTCTCAGTTGATGGAGAGGCACCAGGAATTGATGTACATTCATCTTCATTACCTGAAACTGACTCTGTATCACTACCACCATGGCCAGTAGGGTCTTCTCTCTCAACTCTAAATGGTTTCACATGCAAGATCATATTAATATACATGAATTTAGTGTGTACTGACAGTAACTATACCTTTTAAAGAATGCAGTTAACTGCATGCAATCACTAGAATTGTCTCGAGGTCTCTTTCTGCTACCAGACATGATCTTACACTCTTAGCTGTTACGTTCACTAACTCAGCAACTTGCAATACCACGTGTGGAAAGTAAAATTAAAATTACCTTATTTCCTCGAATAGTTCTCAATACATTAAGTTGTCGAATTTCTCGGACGTCACGGGATAGCTGTATACTTGAGGAAGCAACCATGAATGATGTCCGTTATAGAGAGGTTCCACAGGCACTGTAGTTGTAACGTGAGGGCGTGGCTGTGCCCGTCCCGTTCACGAATAGAGACGACTATAGATTCGCCCGTCCCGTTCACGAAAGGACCGAAGGTATTAAACATTATCTACAAGTGAATTAGCGTTGTTGCAAAAGTTGCAGTTCACTGTTGAGATGGTTACCGTTTGGGGGGGTTGCAACCCCAGTAACCCCCCCCCTAGATCCGCCCCTGTGCCTGCTGTGTTTTGGAGATACAAATGCTACCAATACAACCGTGGCTCATCGTCCTGAACTCTTAATCATAGCCATGACTTGTGAACATCCCTTAGGTAATAGTCTGCTAACCAGAAAATCCACACTCGACACAGATTGTGTGTTCTGAAAAGAATGGGTGAGTTTCAACAGGCTGTATCTCGGTAACGGAAAGTCGCACAGGGATGCAACAAACGGCAGCTTAAAAGCTCTCTTTGACCCATAAACAAGGTTCTCGTTTCACAAGTGGTACTTTTCACCCGGTTCTGGAACTTTTG
>JAAXGN010000170.1 GCA_012267415.1 Candidatus Poribacteria bacterium
GGAAAGAAATTACTGGTCCAGCAGTTGCTGTTGCTGCCTGACATGTTCCACTGTCTCCATATAGTGAGCAGAAATTATTGGTCCGGCGACTGCCGGGTCTTCCCGACCTGTTCTGCCAGCCCTGTCATGTGTCAAGCCTATACCTGGATTTGTTCTGCTGCAAAATATTTGCAGCCAATCAGATTGCAGTATTTCAAGTGGCTGATTCACACCTCTTCGCGCTTCGTCCAAGTGTCTATACAAGTAGCACGCATTCCGGCACGGTACAGTTTGGTTGGTTCCTCGTGTTAAAGGTGTGTACTGTGTTGAACGCTTGTGCTGTCTTCAACGAAATGAGCGCAGTCAAAGAGAGTATCTGCCGTGCAGCTGAGGAGCTGGGCTATCCTGTGCTGAAGCCTGAACAGCTAGACGTGCTGCTTACCTTTGTAAAAGGTCGGGATGTATTTGCCGTTCTCCCAACGGGTTTCGGAAAAAGTCTGTGTTATGCCTGCTTACCACGCGCATTTGACGATATTCTCAACAAAGAACGTGGATATTCGATCATTGTAGTTGTGACTCCTCTTCTAGCAATCATGAAAGATCAGGTAAGACTTGGCTGTGTGTAGCTCAGTAGCTACAGCCATGATGTTGCGCAAATTACTGAGCCTACTGTATGGCCAACAAATTGGATGAAAGAGGCAGTTTGATATAGTGTGTTGATACTAATTTTATGCAGGCAACTACTTTTTCCTCCAAGGGCCTTAATGCAGCATATGTCTCTGGAGAGCTCACTGATGACCTAATGAAGGACAGAGTGCGTAGGGGAGAGTATCAGTTGGTGTTCTTTTCACCTGAGATGATCATCAATAGCAAAAGATGGAGGAAGGTTATTGAGAGTGATGTTTACACTGAGCGGCTACAAGCTTTCGTGATTGATGAGGCTCACTGTGTAAAAAAATGGTCAGTTGAACAGATATTGCTCTCATTGACATTCGTACTACTTTGTTGTGCTACCCCTTAACTCATTGGTTGAAGTAAAAATATACTTGGCTCCTGATCTAGCTAGACAAATGCCCCCAAGTAGTAGGCACAGTGTATTTAAGGTTGATTTTGTTACCCTTGTCAATCCTTTAGGGGAGAGAGTTTTCGAAAGGTATTCAAAAGAATTGGTGAAGTTAGAAGTTTGTTACCATCATCTGTGAATGTACTGGCATTGACAGCAACTGCGACTAAAAGTGTTCGCCTTTCAGTAAGTCAGATAATAGGGCTAATAAACCCCTATGTCCTCACCAGATCGCCATGCAAGCCTAACATTATTTATGCTGTTGGAGGTTTCAAGACCGTGGAAGAGACATTTCATCAAATGGCTGACAAATTGCAGTACAAAAAGACTATATTTCCAAAAACAATTATCTATGGACAGTCGTTTGGAATGTGTGCTGACATTTACTTGTTTCTTAAGCACTGCCTTGGATCATGCTCCACATATCCTGAAGATGCGCCAGACATTCCCCAGTTTCGTCTTGTCGAGATGTTTACCAGTGTAACTGACCCAGGCCACAAATCACAAATCATTCAACTATTCCAAGAAGAAAGCAAATTAAGGGTGGTTGTCGCAACAGTCGCTTTTGGAATGGGAATTGATTGCTCTAATGTCAGGCAGATTGTTCACGTGGGGCTACCGGATGATATCTGCAGCTACATCCAAGAGACGGGACGAGCTGGTAGAGACGGTGAAGTCTCCTTGGTCACCTTACTACAGTGTAGAACATATCACTCTGTGGATGAAGATATTAGACAGTATGTGGCTAACACAACTGA
>JAAXGN010000101.1:0-73421 GCA_012267415.1 Candidatus Poribacteria bacterium
CACATCTTCGCAAACTGGAAAGTTTGCGCTACATTTATAATTAACGCGAAATTAACGCACATCCTATAAAAGGAGAAAAAAATGAAAGTTGCTTTATTTTCTCGGCTCCTATTGGTTACACTTTTCCTAACCCTTACACCGTTTGTTGTTCATGCACAAATTAACCCAGATGAACTGGTGCTCTACTATAGTTTTGACGAAGACGCAGTTGAGGATGGTGAAGTCGTGGATTTATCAGGTAATGAGAATAACGGTTTTATGCGTGGGGGGAACCTACAATTCGTTGCAGGCAAAGTCAACGGAGCTCTAGATTTTCCCGGTGCTGCATCAGATTACATTGCAGTACAAAACCTTCACTATGCTGATCTGTTCCCAGAGATCACTATTGCAGTATGGATAAAAACTGCAGTAAGAGGTATGATAGCGTCATGGGATCGAAGCGAATTCTACCGTTTTGCCGCAGGGGATGACCAACTGGGAAATACGACAAAAATAGCCTTTGATGTCTGTTGTCCTATAGGTGATTGGCACGGTGATACCGAAGTTACGGATGATGATTGGCATCATATTGTGGTAACCTTTAATGCTGAGACGAAACGTATTTATGTTGATGGGGAATTAGATGCTGAACAAGCTACCCATACAAACGATAAGCGGATCGGAAAAGTTATAACGCGATACGGATTCATCGGTATCGGTTCAGAAGCTGTTGCTTTTAATGGTACTGTGGGACCAAATTGGGCATTCAACGGGTTGATGGATGAATTTTTGATCTTCCATCGAGCAATTTCTGAAGATGAAGTAACAACCCTCGTCAATGCAAGCGGAAACCCGTTAGCGGTTGACCCAGCAGGAAAACTGAGCACCACATGGGGACAAATCAAGGGTAACAAGTAAAGGAGTTAAACGGGTGATTTTTAACGGATCACCCGTTCTTCACTTAAGCCTTTGGATAACTTAGGATGCGTCTGCATCTACTGCTTCCTGTATTCCTGGCCATTCACGCCAGATGTCTGTGTAACTGTCATATCCATTCTCTATACAATCCACGTGACGCAAACGAAAGATGACGGCATATCGGACATCAGCAGAAGCATTCGGTGCAGCGGAGTGCACAATCTGATGGTGTGTCAGCACGACATCACCTGCTTTACCTACGATTTGCGTTGGTCCTTCAGGCAGGTCAGGACGCGGCATGCCGTTAGATAGGATTTCATGTCCTTCCTTCTTGAAGTAGTCCGCAAAGAAACTGTGTGATTTGGGCCATACTGTGAAATTTCCACTAAACAGCTCAGGAACATCCGCAAGATATACGACTGCTAACGCAGTGAAACCCCGTCGATAAACACCTTTCTCCATACCGTTTGTGCCATTTCCCAAGCCATCCAGATGACCGCGCGGCAGATTTGGATCACGTTCTAACGGCATAGGGAATCGAAGTGCTATCTGTGCTGAACTGGGTGTTTGTACGTTACCTTCACCTAACATAGATTCTGCAATATTATGGATAGGTGTTTTGCTGAAAATATCAACGATCTGCGGAGCGTTCTTGATCTCGTTACAATAAGATTGTGCACGGAATTTCTCCAAGTCTGCTTGATGCATACCAACTGAACCGATGGAATGATTAATCAACTTTCGTGCAGAATCCACCATCAACTTTGGAACAACACCAGCAACTTTAATGTAACCGTTTTCATAGAAATCTAACTTCTGTTTTTGTGTTAGCATTTTATCTCCCTCCTACATAAGAGGTATCAACATTTCCTTGTTCTACACTATATATCTGATATGTATTAGGTTAAGACACAAAACCGTTCTGAATAGTTTAACTGAATTTGACAGAGGAATGTATCTTTCAACCTGTCAAAAGACTCTGTTGACATTGTTTACGAGTTCCATTAAACTAATTCAACAGGCAAGCAAGTTTGAATATTAAATATGCAGGTGGCACGTTGATAACGGGCGGGGAGACCCCGCCCCTACGGGTTCGGTGCCTGCAGGATTATCGGAAAATTGATAATTCACTATTTTATATTGCTCATTTTCATCAAATTAAACTATCTTTTCATATCTATAGAGACTCTTAACTGCAACATCACAAGATATAAGGAGAACTTTTAATATGCCTGCCATCGTAATCATAGCATTGATCGTATGTGGTAGTATTACACTTACTATTCTTGGATGTGTCTCAATGGGCACATCTTACGCTGAAAAGAAACGTGGTTTACAGCAAGGCGCCTCACAACGTGACTTGGAAGCACTTCAACAACAAGTATCAAAAATTCATGACGAAATAGATTCCCTTAAAATACAACTACAGGAACTCATCCAAATCGCTAAAGGTATCACCCAGTAATGGAAAGAAAGGGAGTAAAGGAGAGTAGATATGTCAAATTTTGCTACTTTTGCAGTCGTGCTGACGTTGATAATTATGGGGAGTATAACGTTTACAATCCTTGGTGTTGTCCATCTATTCACAAAAAATGCCCTCAAGAAACGTGGATTCCATTCAAACATCTCGCAGCAAACATACCAGCAGTTACAAACTGATCTGAATAAGATTACAGATGATCTATCTGACATACAATATGAACTTGACGAGATTAGACCAGATATACAGCAGTTGGAATTCCTGAAATATGCAAACGAAAACGGGAACGGTATGTAAAAACATGTTTTCATCATTTCAACCACTGATGAAACAGTACCTCTTCTGCTACCGGTTCGACCACTCGAAGTAAAACGTTGTCATCTTCGAAAAAGTCTAAGACCATGAAACCTGAATGTTGATGTGCGAAGAGTGTGTTATCCCCATGGCTCACTGCAGTCGCTTTCTCACTGGAGCCGAGTCCACTGATCAGCAGGTAATCTGCAGTATCTCCTTGCAGAACTTGCAGAGAATGGTCATGTCCAGAAGCGTATATTAAGAGTGGTGTCTTATTTGCATTTGCAAAAGCGTTATTAAACTGTACAGCCATATCTTTATAGATGTCATTGCTCAAATCCTGTTCAGATTTTACCAGATGCCACCGAGTTATGGGATATAGAGAACCCACGATCGGCACAGGGATCCAAAGCCACTCTTCTGCTTCCGTAACGGGAAAGAGATGTGCCTTCCAATCATAAAAACCGCCATGTGGTCCATAACTCTCTATCGGATGGTGTCCAAGAACTAAAACTGGTAATTCAGTATCTAAAGCGATCTTGAGTTCTGCTATAATCTCATCATGCGGTTTTTTCGGCTTTTCGTATTTATGCAGCCACCATTGTGTATCAAGTACAACAAGCCTAACCGTTGGCGTAGATTCTGGTAGTTCCAGTGTAACGGGTCCGGGTGAACCACTTGTAGGTAGAAAGGATGGTTCTTGGGGTAGGGTATCGTTGACATACTGCTCTTGTGCGCGTAATGCGTGAATTCCCTCATCTCCCGCGCCACCCCAATCGTGATTGCCGGGAATAAACAGTCCATGTGTATCCGTTGATGTGATGACCTCTAATTGTGGTCCAAGATGAGTCGGTGCTTCGTGTTGGAGTTCAACTGTCATACCGTCCGGGTACATATTATCACCTAAGAAAATGATACTGGTTTTTTCAGGTGCTTTCTGTGCCCACTTCTTTAACGTTTCTAACACAGGTTCATCCGGTTTTGGTTGACCTGCATCACCGATCAATAGGATTCTATAGATGAGGACATTCGTTATTTCAACATTGTGTGTTTCCAATGTAGCAATATCAGGATGGTAATACGGAGCGGTATGGCTACACCCGATAAATGTCAGATATACCGACTGAGCAATGAAACAGAGAAGGAGAATACCCCAGTAGATATGAGAACGTTTATATGATTTCATTTTTTTAAAGATTTTTGGTTGATTTTTTGATGCATTTAACTCACAGAAAAAGAGTATTATTGACCAAATCGGCAGCACCAGTGGTGCGAAAGGTGTATAGAAACATTTTGAAAAGAAATTACGAAAAATGTCCAGACTATAGTAATATTGCCATAATAAACCCCAGAGGGGTGAAAGGTGTATAGAAAACGTTATTATTAGTTTAATAAACCCCAGAGGGGTGAAAGGTGTATCATGTTTCTGAATCGTCATCAGGATCAAATGCGTATTTTGGATTATAATTAACATCAAAACGTTTCAGAAACGCAAGATATTCTTCTCTAAACGTTAGTCGCGAATGATGTTCCTCCTGATTATTAATGTAATTAACAACGGTATCTAATTGAGAATGAGAATACAAAACGCTGCAAAACCTTCTTGCCATTCAAACATGCCCACGACCCATCCTTTATTGTTAATGAACTTTGATGAATTTGCTTTTATGTCTCTTACTAAGTCAGACAATGCAACGTCTGGTTTCATACCAATAAGAATATGTATATGATCCGGCATTGAATTGATACGTATGAGTGTCTGCTTTTTGTTGGTTATTATGCGTGTAATGTATTGGTGTAATGCCTCTTTGTGTTGTTTCGGAATGAGGCGTTGTCTTCCTTTGACAGCAAAAACGATATGTATGTACAGTTGAGTGTAGGTATCTGCCATGATGTTGTTCCTTTAAGTTATACACCTGTCGCCCCTCTGGGGCTTAGTCTATTGTTATTCCCGCGTTCTATACACCTGTCGCCCCTCTGGAGCTTTCTTTATTGGTAATACAATCTTTCTCATACAAAAAGAGGGTCATTGACCAGAACGGCAGCACCAGCGGTGCGGAATGTGTATTGAAGCATTTTCAAAACTATAGTAAGTATTATGACATATTGTTGCGTTTAAGGCAAACCTGTTTAATGACAATAATGTATCAATTCACTTGCATCACTTACAGAAACAATCTATAATTGATGATATATCTCATTTTAGGAGTAAGTTATGTATATAAAGATATCCGCTGTTTTTTGTGCAGCGTTAACATTTGGACTATGCGTTAGTCTTAGCAATGCTCAGATTGATTCTGACAAAATCGTAGGTATATGGTTACTTGATGAAACTGCAGGTGATACTGCTGAAGATGCATCTGAGAATGGATTTAACGGTACAATCACACAATCAGATTGGGTTAAAGGGAAAGTCAATGGGCTCTTGATATAAAGAAAGGGGGTACAGTCACTATTCCATTCGGCAAAGGAGTCGTGACAGATAGAATGAGTTTTATTCTGTGGATAAAGTTCACAGATGTCAGCGGACAACAAAACTATTTCTCTATACATGATCAGAGCAATAACCGTTATGTTCCATACAAAGAAGGTCCAAACGTTCTGCGTAGTTGGAGTAATCTATGGAACGTCAGCAGCGGTGTTACTGTCGTAGCAGACACATGGTATCACGTTGCAAATACCTACGATAGTAACACAGCAAAAATCTACGTCAATGGAGAAGTAAAAGTATCACAATCAGTACAAAAGTTTCAACTCGTAGATCAGAATCAAACTGCTTGGCTTGCTACAGATAAAGGTGCAAGTTTTCTATCTGCTTGTGTTATGGACGAGGTAGGACTGTTTAACGATGCACTTACCGAAGAAGAGGTCCAGAACATTATGAAGCACGGTATTTATCAGGCTGCCTATGCTGTAGAACCTTCTGATAAACTTGCTGTTTTATGGGGAAAACTTAAGACACACTAATAGTTTGTATTCCTGTTCACATCCACATGGAGATACTACATTGAGAATTTCTCGATACGGTGTTCTATTATTTTTCACTTTTCTCATATCAATTGGATACACACAAGAAAACAATTCTTCAGAATATACAACATGGGGATTGCCAGATGGAGCGAAATACCGTCTTGGTAAGGGAGCAATCGCAGCTATCCAGTTCTCGCCAGATGGTTCCCTTCTTGCAGTCGCAAGTTCTGTCGGTATCTGGCTATATGATGCTGCTACAGGGAGAGAACTGGCACTTCTACCCAGACATAGAGAAGGATTCAATGTATCAGCAACGTCTGCTGCTGGTGGCGCATTTATCAAAAACAGCTTAACGTTCTCTCCCGATAGCAAACTCCTTGCCAGTGCAAGTGAAGATGACACAATTAGAGTGTTTGATGTTACAACCTATAAAGTCCTACGTACTCTCTACAAGACCGAGAAGATTGCTACGAATCCCATGGCTGGAACACCTTATAAGGCTTTGACTTTCTCTGCAGATGGCAAAACACTAACAAGTTTAGAAGGTATCGGTGAACGTAGGATAAGAGTCTGGGATGTTAACTCGGGTGCATTGCTCTCTGATGTATTAGGACGAATTGGAGGACCTCCCTTAGAAGAAAATGAACCAGGGGTATTAGCTAAACCAAGAGTTTCAACAGATCCAGAAGAGAATCAACAAGATAATCCGCTTTTAGCAATGACACTTTCGCCTGATGGTTTAACTTTCGCTGCAACAAAGTCAAAAATTACTGTTGTCAATGGCATACCCGACACAGTAATTAGGTTGGGTAATGTTCACACTGGAGAACTTGAGCTGCCAGTTCTAAGAATTCAATCAATAACACAGTATACAAACCTAAATGCCCCGGGTGCATCCTTCTATCCAATTGGAGATATGACATACTCTCCTGATGGGACAACACTCGCGGGTATAGAATATCGAAACACCCGTGAAAGTAATAGAAACTCCCAACGTATCAGACGTGCCAGAATCCGCCTATGGTATGTTAGTACTGGTGCCGCAGTTGCAACCATTATACCACAAGAGAGCGAAATCAATCCACAGCCCCCCATTTTTGCTTTTTCACCTGACAGTAGGACATTCGTTACAGTTGATAAAGGGGCACCGATACAATTCTGGGATGTCAATACAGGTAAAGAAATCGCGTCTATTACCATCCCAGAACAGAAACAGGATGAACCCTGGCACAAAGACGTTATAACATCATTAGCATTTCATCCTAACGGAAAAACACTCGCGATAGCTATAGATGAAACATCAATAAACAGTAGAAACTTTTCACTCCAATTGTGGGATATAAACAGACAGAAAATCAACACAATCCTTACAGAACATCCGATGCAATTTACTGTTACAGCAAATGAAAGGAACATCCTCTGTTTGAATGCAGGTAATTTTGAAATACTCGGAACTGCTGGAGGGGAAAAAATACGAAATGTAACAGAAGAGTGGGCTAACTTAGTTCAACATTTAAGTGAAACAGGACCTGATGCCTTCGCTGTTTCATCAGATATGTCTACTTGTGCTATCGGCTTAAAGGATGGATTGCTTGAACTTTGGACTATACTGAAAGGAGAACGTCTGCAAACTCTAACAGGACATACTGATATCGTAAAAATAGTAGCGTTTTCCAAAGATGGAAGTAGACTTGCAAGTGGTAGTAAGGATAAAAGTATTCGTATATGGGATGTCCGAACTGGATTACAACTGTTATCACTCACGGAACACATTAACTCTGGTAAAGTTCAGGAGTTTTCAAACGGTCAATCACAAGCAAGTGCAGAGGTGTTAGAAAATTTGGTGTTTTCGGATGATGGAAATATGCTTGCTGGTTCCAGTGAATACGGAACAATTTGGGTATGGGATTTAAAAAGGGGTAAACTACTTAGAACCATAACAACACACGAAGCGGTAACGGATATAGTCGATGTAGGATTCGGTCCAAAGAAAATCAGTTTAGCGTTTTCTCCCGATGGTAAACACCTCGTAAGTGGTAACATGACAGGGGGTGTGATCCTAACCGATGTTCATAACATGGATTTATCACAAACACTAGAACCGCAATCATGGCGTGTTTTAGCCCTTGCATTTTCTCCCGATGGTAAACTCCTTGCCAGTGGAAGTAAAGACACTTCTATCAATATCTATGCAGTAGAAAATGGGGGTAGGATAACCACACTCAGAGGACATACAACCGGTGTGCTTGCCTTGACATTCTCGGAGGATAGTAAAACACTGGTCAGCGGAAGCATGGATGGCACAATCATCTTCTGGGATCGGGATAAGATCGGTGAAATGAAATGAATTGCTGAGCAATGGCATTATGAAAAAAACTGATATAAAGGAACAAACCTCACTTTTTCCCGAACAAGACATACCTAAAACTGCAATTAAGGACAATTCGTCAGATGAAGTCGAACGCGTATCCTTTAGAGAGTTAATCCCTGAAATCACAGATACAGGATACCTAACCCATGCTATCGTTTCATATCCTGCAAAGTTTATTCCTCAAGTCGTGCAATACGCAATCAACACCTATACAAGAGAAGATGATTGGATCATTGACCCATTTGCCGGTTCAGGGACTGTAGGTGTTGAAGCAGTCCTATCCAAACGTAACGCTGTCCTATATGACCTTAACCTTCTCTTAAACCACATCATGCCTTTGAAAGTTCATCAGGGGAAAGAACTGTTAGGCAAAGAACATCTTTGTAAATTGTTGGACAGCATGCAAGAAAACAGAAAACACCACTTTATGCCTGCTTGGACAAACGTTGCGTACTGGTATGCTCCTGAAATACTAAATCATTTATCACAATTGTGGGGTTTTGTGCACAACGTAAAGCACAGTGTCTACAGTGAGATTATTAAAGTGGGATTGTTGAAAGCAAGCAAACGTTTCTCATACACTGAACACAGAACACCAAAGTTAGCCAGATCCAAACGTAAATTAGCTGCTATTGAAGCACTACTCCACGAAAACTGGCAGGAGCAGTTGATTGAGATGGTTTATACCCACTGCCTGAAAACGCTACGAAACCTGAATGACTTTATCCTACACACAGAACACCACCAAAATCGGGTTGAGTTCTATGGCGGCGTTGATTCTTCTCATGTTACAGTACAACGCGAGTGCAACGCGCTAATCACTTCTCCTCCCTATCTGCAAGCACAAGAATACATCCGTTCCACTAAGATGGATCTTTTCTGGTTAGGACACACTGAGGAAGAAATAAAGGATCTATCACGACTTGAAATCCCGTATCGGAAACCGGACCGCATTATCCATACCAAGACATTGGATAAAGTCCGGGACAGACTCACCCGTAAAGACCTTACGAATAGACTTGACTCCTATTTCTGTCATACGATACATGCGCTTGAAAATTCCATGAATCGACTGAGACCGAATGCATACGCATGCATCTTTGTCGGCAATCCGCGTATTGATGGCATCACCGTTGAGATTTGGAGGATCCTGACAGAATACTTTTCTGAACGCGGTTACACGTTTGAAAAAGTCTATGAGGACCGAATAAAAACCAGACAACTCTTCGGTACACGAAAAAACAAAAATCCTGAAGGCATGAAATCTGAGTATCTGCTCATCTTGAAGAACTGAATTACCAATGATACTTCATTCTACTCTTTCTCGTCTACAAGCGTGTAGAGTTGAATCGTGTTAATCACGTCCTCTGCCAACTACAGAATAATGGGATATTTTGATAGCGTCTGTCTCAGCATTTATTAGAATCTCATAAGGAAACTCAATTACTCTCTTTATATGTTTAAACGGTTTCCATTCATTCCTTTTATCACGAACAGAGATTGCGTAATTCTGAACTTTGCCAATACCGAGGAGTACAATTTTGTGGATTGTTGTTCTTTCTGGGATAGAATAAATAACACCATACGATGTAATCTCTTTCGTTATTTCTTGATCAATGAGAACATACTCTTGTGCTGTGAAGAGTGTGGCACAACTGATAAGTGATAAGCAGATCAACACAAGAAACAGGTAATTCCATTTAATCATAGTTCTTTCCTTGCCTAAAAGTCTTTTGAACATAGGATTCTCCTCACGAATATTGTTTTATGGTTAAGTATACAAACAATTATACATGTATTTTGTAGGAGGGAACTCCGATTCCCGACTGAACGGTTTGATAGTCGGGAATCGGAGTTCCCTCCTACAGCAAAGAGTGTCTAGTTGATTCCATATTCTACTATAATATTCAGTAGTGTTGTATATTGAGTAGAACGTTGGAAATCTCCTTTGGTTGACTAACGATTACCTCTATCTTGTAGCGGAGGTGTCAGAACTTCACCTTATCTTCATCTACCACGCATCGGAAGCCAATGGAACCTCCCACGAGATGTTGTTTAGGATAGGGAATCAAGTAGCGTTCTGTGATCCAAGCGATACGGGGGAGCTCACGCCAGGAGTTTCCACGCAATACACGGTTCTTTGGATCAGTTGTATCGCTACACCATTCCCAGACGTTTCCAAGCATGTCGTATAAACCATACTCATTCGGGAGATAACTTCCGACAGGTGCGCTGTGTACATACTTATCTGCTGCTCCACTTAGATTAGACTGCGTGCCGTCTGGTAAGGTGTTACCCCATGGGTATTTCTGTGAGACGAAGCCACCCCGTGCGGCTTTTTCCCATTCTGCTTCTGTCGGGAGTCGTTTGCCTGCCCACTCGGCATACGCCATAGCATCGTCCCATGTCACATTCACAACCGGGTAATTTGGGAATGGTGCGTCTGTGTAAGTCTCCTCGGGTAAGGGGCGGTGTCCGGTCTGCTTGAGGAATTCTTCGTATTGTGCGAGCGTGACTTCGTGTGTGTCCATGTAAAATCCATCGACATGTATAGGATAGCTGGGTGCATGCTTATCTTTTATCGTGGGTTTACCCATCTGAAATTCGCCTGCAGGGATCAGCACCATCTCGGCATCGTCTTTTTCCCATTTAATCGCGCCAAAAGGGTGCTGTACTTCTTCGGTTTCTAATTCAACATGCCAGGATGTGGTCTCTCCGCCTTTCAGGATGAGTTTTTTCTCACTCTCTTTGTAATCGTCATGCGTTATCTGGACTGTCACGTGTTCACCCTGCACGCCGGTGTTAATCTCAAGAATGAATGGTGTCATGCCGATCAAATTTCCATCAATATGAACGTTAGCACCACTCGGTTCGCTTTTGATGTCTAAGGTAGCGATTGTGTCGTTATCCTGGGAATCGTCGATTCGTGATGGCAGTGAATGGATCATGGGGGTCTGCACTGTTTTCTCGTCTTTAAATAGGTCTGCCGTTTTTAATCTGCATTGTGCCAGCACCTCATCCCAGGACAGAAATCCATCAGCTGACTTTTTGTCGTTTAAACTCCCATCAGCATCAGCGGTGAAACTTTCAACGAGAGCAGCCGTAAAGTAGCCTCCCACCTTTTCGTCACCGAAACCGAATTGCCCAGGGAAAGCAGCAGTGACATCAAGAGTACCGGTATGTTTGAGGAATAGATCCTCGGTATAGAGGCGGTTTGGTGGAAGAGCCGCTGAGAAACTGACACTCAAACCCGGTCCGGCGGGTCTACTAAAGTTACTGCAGGTGTCGGTAATGAGCATTTTCAAACTCGCCTTTTTTTGATCCAGCAATTCACGCAACTTTGCACGAGGGACAGCGTCTTTGCTCTGGTCAAAGTTGAGGACATGTTTGTTATCAGAACGTTGTATACTGCCATGTCCATTGTAATAGATAAACACCGTATCTTCTTGATTGGTGGATAGGTTGGAAAGATAGTCTTTCACATGCGTACCTTTGATAATTCCTTGAGAGTTGGATACAATTCTGTGCGGTTCTCCTTGGATCAGAGTCATCTTCGTGATACTGCCGAGGAGTTCGTCCTCAGATTTCATAACGGTTAAATGTACATCACAGTCGTGTGAGACGAGTTTCATGACCTTCAATATACGTTCCTCACTCTTTTCAACACTTTTTCGGATGGTCACATCGTTTCCGACTATGATGAGCAGCGCGTGAACTTCTTTGGCACTGGCAATAGATGCCGATCCCAAACAGATAAAGGTTATCAGTATTAGCAAGATTCCTGTAGTCGGTAAAGTGTATTTGCGTATCATAAGTTCCTCCTAAGAATGTTAGATTAGATTCTCTATCTGATTTTTGTAGGTTTCTATTCAACTCACCTGTCGGAGTCGAATTCATGTTGTTACAATTTAGATTTCAATTGATATGCAGAATATCCTGCTTCCGTATTTGTGCTAATACCCGGAAGCAAACTGTTACCCTCCATGTCATCTCCACCGCAAGCAATGAAAAAAGTTAAAGTAAGTAATATAATCGTAAAATTAAGAGTCGTTTTCATGAGTTTCTCCTTTTTGTAAGGGGTTGCTAAGGCATGCCAGTTTTCCAACCCTATATTGTCAATAAATCAATCGGCATAGATTTTAACACTCGGTTTTTTCTGTATAAGTTCTTGAAGCGGTGTTATGTCCTGAATCGGAAATAGAGAATAATGCATATTTCACATGTTTCCGTAGCGCAAACTGTATGAAGATTAAGTTATTAATTGGGTAATACGCGGGCGGGGAAACCCCGCCCCTACGAAGCCTTACTCCTACGATGAGTCTTATTAGTAGAATTACCTGATTATTTATTTATGGTGAAATATGTAATTATGTTTACATATCTTCTGTAGGAGGTAACTCCGCTTCCCGACTATCAAACCGTTCAGTCGGGAATCGGAGTTCCCTCCTACAGAAAAGAATGTAAAATTAATTTTATGTTCTACCATAATCTTCATTTAGTTTGCGGACTAATATGCACAATCTAACAGATTGTGCTACAAGGTGGCAACTTAGATTAAATACTTAACCGCAATGTGACGTCACTTCTCTAATCATTCTTGTCTAAAAGTGTGTAGTGTTGAATCGTGTTAACACATCCTCTGCCAACTACAGAATAATGGGATATTTTGATATAAAATGAATTTTACTCAATCTATATGTATTACTACATTAGGATTTTTCTTACGGAGCTCATCAAGAGGGGTCTTATCTACAATCGGATTACCCCGAAGATCTAACGTCTCAAGGTTTATCAATCCTGATAGCGGCGTAACATCGCTGATGTCATTGTCAAATTGGTCATAAAGATCAGAGAGATTTAAATATGTGAGTTGTTTTAAACCCGAAAGCGGTGTAATATCGTCAAAATTGCCATCAAGGGATAATGATATGAGTTGTTTTAAACCCGAAAGCGGTGTAATATCGTCAAAGTTACCATCGAGGTGTAACCTTGTCAGTTGCTTTAATCCCGCAACCGGCGTAATGTCGTCAAAAAAACCAATAAAGGTTAACGATGTCAGCTGTTTTAATCCGGCAAGGGGTGCTAGGTCATTTCGAGGTGCTACCCCCCAACCGGGATTGAATGATAACTTTGTCAGTTGTTTTAATTCTGCGAGTGGGGTGAGGTCTTCTGTTTTAGCCGTGAGATATAACCCTTTCAAATTTTTTAGCACTTTTAGCGGTGTGATGTCTCTAATACCATTTTCCCCCAGATATAAGTGAAGGTTTTTTAAACCAACAAGGGGTGTTAGGTCAGCACTTTCCTTGTCCCAGTTCCAGATGCTTTCCCTTTCGCCAGTTATAGGGTTTTCGGACCATAGACACCATGTAAGATGCAGAGCTTCCAGTTGAGTCGCATATTCCAAGCCTGTCCAGTCCGTGATAGGACCGCTACCGCGACACCATAATTCTTCTAATGTTGCCAGTTGTCCAGCAGTAATATCATCAACATCATCGGGAAGTTCAAGTGCTTCTCTTATTAACTTTGCTAAGTTCTCGTCAGGAATATCCACTATTTTCGTGGGGTCTATTGGCGTAAGGTCTATCTGAGATTGTCCTGTTTCTGTTATGTTTCCTGATTCGCTACATCCAGTGATAAAAAGTGTAGGAATAAACAGAAAGAGGAAAAGTAATGTCAAATGTTTCATGGTAATTCTCCTTATGTAGTAGCACAATTCGTTGTGCGTCTTTGGCATTGTGGCGGTACACGGATGAAGATAAAATAAATATTCGGGTAATTTTGATTGCCCCAGGCCGGTAGGTGCGATAAGGATATCGCACCTACCGGCCTGAAGTATTATTGGTTTCATAATTTCCTTAAATTGCCGCTTATGGGTATATCAATTCACCAATCCTATATTGTCAATAACTTAATCGGACAGTTTCAAATCCGCCCACCGTGTTGTCCGTTTACCTGTTGCAGATACAAAACCACGCAATCGGACAGTTGCCAACTGCTCACGTTCCCCTGCATGAGACACGTCCTCTATTCGATAATAGTAGACGGTGTTTGGTTTAGCGGTGGCATCAGTCCATGTATATTCGGTGCGTTCACCCGTTGTACCAGCACCTAATATCATATTCTGATTGATGGCTTTGTATTCACCATCCTTTGTTTCACTACGATAGATATAAAAACCTGCGTTGTCTACTTCTGACTCCGTTATCCATTTGAGGAAAACACCTGCATCGGTGTGCTCTGCACGGAAATGGGATAGTGTGACGGGTAACGGTTCATTACGATTTTCGACATAGATTTTTACACTCCGTTTTTTCTGTATCAGTTCCTGGAGCGGTTCTATGTCCTGAATCGGATTGCCTACAAGGTACAATCTCTCAAGGTTCACCAATTCAGTGAGAGGACTCACATCATTGATTCTGTTGTTATCGAGTTCTAAGACTCTCAGCTGCGTTAGTTTTGAAAGCGGAGATAGGTCTGATACAGCATTACCGCGAAGATACAGTTCTTTCAGTTGTGTAAGTGCCGATAATGACGAAATATCCGACACATCATTAAAACTAAGAAACAAGACGTTTAATTGTGTCAACGTTGAAAGTGGCGTTATATCTGAAATCGTGTTGTTGTGAAGATACAACGTTGTCAGTTTTTTGTATACTGTCAGCGGGGGAACAACCGAAATTCGAGTGCCATGAATACCTAAAAACTCCAAGTTTTTCAAGGTATTCAGTGCTGATATATCCGAAATCTCGGTAAAACCAATATCTAACAATCTCAGACCTGTTAACGTTGAGAGTGGGGAAACATCTGAAATCGGATTATCATAAAGATTCAACCACCTCAGTCGTACGAGTTCTGAGAGTGGGGAAACATCTGAAATATCGTTATGAGCAAAATTGAGTTTTGTGAGATTTCGTGCGTGTTGTAGACCCGTAAGGTCTCTTATCCCTTTTTTTTGCTGATGGAATTCTGTAAGATTTATGATTGTACGTGTCGTGATTGTGCCGATCTGTTTCTGTATCGCTGCAGATAGATGTGGGTCCACAATGTGTACATCTTCAGGGGGTGGAAACGGGAGCGGATCACTTAGTTTGAACTTCTGCCGTTTATAGTTCCCTAACACATCACGCATTCTGAGCTCGATAGTATCAGTATTAGCGGGTAAGTCGTCTATAACAAATTCAACTGTTATGTTTTTACCGCCCTTTAATATTTTACAATCGCGCAATTTTTGGTCTCCATCACTGGTTGGTGAAAGTAATTTGACCATGTGAATTCCATCAGGATCACTTATCTCAAAACGTAGTCGGATACTATAAGGTGGGGATGCAAGTTCTGGATCAAACATCCTTGCTGTCGTGTTATGATTCAGTAGTGTCGTACCAGTGTTAAATACTGGATGCACATTGAACCATGCTGCAGCACAATATGAGGTGATCATCGTGTCAATTGAATCTAAGTATATCCGTTGTGCGTCAGCCTCCGAACGGTCATCGTGTGCCAATTCAAAGCCGTGTGCAAGTTCATGTGCTATGACATTCATCCCGACAACTCCCTCAAAGCATCCTCCTGATGAAGGCAGAAGTCCGCCTTTATATTCAGTAGCGTTAAACCCAAGTCCACATATAGGTGGTAAGTCAGCTCGCTGCGTGTCAGTCTCATAAAAGACGATGTAAAAATCCTTTGATAGGTCAGATTCTTCGGGAAATTCATACCAAAGTGAAAACACGTTATTTCTATAATGTGTATCGCTACGAGCCCCTCTCCTATGATGAACGATCACATCACCGTTAGCATCTTCTTCTAATTGGAAGGTTTTCCTCTTAAACCCGTGCGCTTCCATCAAGTCGCCAAATAGTTTTTGTACCTTCTTTACCTGTGAAATAAACTGTTCGTCTATATTAGGTTGTGGCTGAATATCCTTTGGAATAAAATAGATGACCTTGACGATAGGTCTTTCTACTTCTTCAGAGAGACTATTCGGGACAAAAGCGAGCATTATCAAAGTAAGTAGTGTAAGTGTGAAATATAGAATCGTTTTCATCGTGAAGTATTCCTTTTTCTGAAGTTCCATATCTATCAGCACAATTCGTTGTGCGTCTTTGACCTTGTGGGTAACACAGGGATGAAGATAAAATAATTATTCGGTTAATCCAATGCATCAAAACAATCGTATGGGCTGGGTTTCCCAGACCGCATGTTACCGGTTTCCCTTGCCGATTATTACCCAATATAATTCTAAATCTTCATGAGAGTACCTGCTATTTCTAAAGTTGTGGACGGCACACGGCGTGTGCCTGCTACTATTAAGAGCATATTTTAATTATGTATAATTTGCACATCCCTACTTAATTCAGTCATAGTTCAGAATATAGTCATAGTTGGTACTACTGATCTTTATCCCATACGAAAGTCACTTCTTCACCGTTAACACTCACGGTCATCCTAAGTGTAATACCATCAAAAGTATAGGGAACCGCATCGGAGCCATCATCAAAGACGTTCTTAGCGGGATTCCATTGTCCTGCTGCGACAGACTTCTCCTGGTTCAGAAACGCATACTCTAAATTGTAAGACTCATCATTACGCAATATTAGTTTTCCCGATACTGTTTCTGGTGCCTTGAATGTAAGACCTAACGTGGTAATGGAAACAAGTGTATAGGTTCCCACTTCCTCCGCTACAGTGTTGTCGTCATCTTGACCGCAACCGGTTATACCAATAATAGAGAACGGTAAAAGACTAACCAAGAGGAATAAGCAGAATCTACAGTAATGTAATTTCATTTGATTTTTCCTTTTTGTTGCAGAATTAATAGCTATCTTGTGTTGGAAGAAATAGTTCCACCATTGAAACGATATGTCACCGAAATATTGGCACGGATGAGATCTTCTGCGTATTTTTGTCCCATAGCATTGGTCTGCTCCCATGTCCCGTAGAGTGCCGAAGCATCCCATGAGAGACTTGTGTCGCTGTTGGAACCCGCTCCGACTGTTAACCCGGTAAAACTGACAGGTGTCGTGTCGTTTTCGTCTACGAATGGTATCACGTCGCGGAAAGCCCCAAATCGGAGTGGAAAACCTGCCCCTAAATATTCCGCACCAACGGCAACATTAAAACCGTTATCAAAGAATACGCGTTGATTAACGCCGCCACTCCATCGCAGTTCAGAAAAGGGACGTGATTGGACCTCTAAAGCAACAGAAAAGTCTGAAAAGAACTTATATTCCGCACCGAGTCCCCACATAACAGGGATTGTCAATTCGGTTTGTGTCGGGTCCTTATCTGTCTGAAGTTCACCATTCTCATAACGGTTTGTGATCATCTCACCGAATTCCCATTCAAATCCCTGTCGGTACATAAACCCTATAGAGAGTTCTGGTGTAACCTTAGCCAAAGCCCCCATCCTTAGAAACTGAGCGGATTGTTCCTGTTCCTCATCTACTTTCGTGTGATGGTCAGAAAGTTTCAACTCATTATTATAAATTATTGCACCAAGCGTCCGATTCAACGTTACCCCGCAGAAAAATCTGTCTTGGATATTTAGCGCAATGCCAGGGGTAAATGTGCTCAGTGCCCTCCGACGCCTACCATGGATACTCACGGCCTCACCCTCTAATGCATCCCCTCTTTCTGCTGACAGAACTGCCTGAATATCACCTTTAGCACCTTCATTTCTTTGGTAACCGATGCCAAAAACAAGATGCCAGCGGGGGTCCGATAACCGAAAAGGAACCGCTAACGCAACGAGCGACCTATTTGGGTAAGGTGAAAACGCGGCATTGTATGATTGATATGAATCGTCTGCACGCGCTACTTCATTTGTAACGAACCCATATAAAAACTTTCCACCAACCTGAACTTGCGATTGGGATAAAGTGCCGAGAATAGAGGGATTAGAAAAAATCGCACTGCTGCTTTGAGAAGTCGTCGTTGTCGTTCTCCCCATTGCGATGCTTCGATTGTCAAATCCGGTTTCGAGCACTTCCCCACTCGGCTCTAAGATTCCAAATTCTTGAGCTACACCGTTGTGAACAAAAACTAATAACATAACAAACACATATCCAAGTTTAAATAGTTTCATCATAATTCTCAGCGAACCCTCCCCCCTTTCAAGGTAGGTAGGAACGTCATCCTCCTTTATCAGTTGCTTGCTCCATTTTTTATGAATTATCTCAAAGTTAACAGTCTGTTACTTCCTTATCAACATCCTCCGTGTTTCGGTAAAATCACCTGCTTTGAGTGTATAGAAATAGACACCACTTGCGACAAGTTCACCCTGTGAATTTTTCCCATCCCAATGTGCTGCCCGAACACGACTCTGATAAATACCTGCACGTTGATGTCCTAAAGCTAAATCCCGTACGACATGCCCTTTGATATCGTAGATTGTTAGTGTAACATTGGCAGGTTCCGCCAACTGATACGGTATCCATGTTTCTGGATTGAAGGGATTCGGATAATTCGGCAACAGTATTGTGGTTTTCGGTGTCAGTAGTGCCAAAAGTTGTTCTAATACAACCATCCCGCGCTGATATGCAAGAGATGTCTCCCCTGAGAATAATCGAGCTTCGGTTAACCACCCTTCGACCTGTTCGGTTGTGAACAAGACTTTCACACGATTATTTACAGCAGGGGCAGCTGCGACAGGATCAATGGCATTCGCGACCAAAACGAGATCGATAATATTCACAATACCATCCATGTTGACATCCGCATCGCTCAGTCCTATCATCCCAAAAGCTTCGTCAATTTCCTCCAAATCCAACATATCTACAACACTGTCATTGTTGACGTCTGTTCTCTCAGACATACAAGCATTATATTCAGCTGCTTTTGCCTTGATTATATTCGTGACTAAGACGAGGTCGGCAATATTAATAAAAGCATCACCGTTGATATCTGCAGTATCGTCTCCTGTCATCCCCAACCGTGAGTCAGCTACATCCAAATCTATGAGATTTACAAAACCGTCCCCATTGACATCCCCCTCAACTTGTGGTGCTGTGAGTTCCCATAGCAACACCCTTCCATCGCGCCCGCCGCTTGCCAGTGTTTTTCCATCACGACTAAACGCTAAGCTTTCAACACTCACGCTATCACCGGTGAGTGTGTATAGCAGATTTTTTGTTACTATGTCCCACAGCATGATTGTGCCATTGAAATTTGCGCTTGCGAGGGTTGTATCGGCAAGCACTGTTTCATGTAGTGCAACACTATTAACCCAATCTGAACGGTGTGGGAGCTCGTGCATCGGTTCAACTGTGTTAGCACCTATGCTTGTGTCCCACAACTTCACTGTACCATCTGCGCTTCCACTGATTAGCATGTTTCCATCAGAATTAAAAACGAGACTGGTAACGTTATCCTCATGCCCATTGAAGACGTGTTTCAGCTTACCATCCGATAGACTCCACACTCTAACCATGTTATCGGAACGTCCAGTTGCAAGCAGCATGCGTTCAGGAAAGGTAGCAAGGCTCAAGACTGCGGGGAAAACATCCCCAGAGATAACATCCTGCCACTCTCCGGTAATTAGGTTCCAGAAAAAGATTGAACCGTTCTTACTGCCACTGGCGAGTACGTTGCCATCCGCCGTAAGGAAAGCAAGTGTAAGGACAAGACCGTTGTGGTTAGAAAACTTCCAGAGTTCTTCTACGTTTTGCCGGTTTTCTATATCTGTTGTGTTCCATACCCGCACGGTGCCGTCTGCACTTCCACTCGCCAATGTGTTTCCATCAGAGCTAAAAGCGAGTGTGAAGATAATATCTGTATGTCCTGCAACGGTACCTTCACGTCCCCCTAAAGTGTGCAAAACTTCTTGTCTACTTGTATTCCACAATCGGATGGTACCATCGGATCGTCCTACAGCAAGTATGTTTTTATGTATCGGATGGTAAGCGACACTTAAAACACTTTCTGGATACTCTGATAGTACTGAATAATTGAGTGTTACATCTGCACACGGATTTGCGTACCCGTAGACACCAGACAGAAGTATGAGAATTATGATGCTAAAACAAGCAATTAACGTAGAAAGCTTTTTCATTACTTCTCCTTAATAGTAGTAGGCAGACTCATGAATATTAAGTAATTAAAAGAGTAAAAACCGATTTTCTCCAAGCTCGGTAGGTGCGATATCCTTATCGCACTGAATACCAAACGCGTATTCTGCCGGATCCTGCCCGGAAACCTTCAATGCAGCCGGTTTATCCTAATCTTTTTCGTCCGAGGCCTTCGCTTAGTATTCGGTGCGATAAGGATATCGCACCTACCGGCCTGGGGAAATCAAAACTAACTGATTATTTATTCAATCCTCATGCGTGTGCAGCACATTAGGACAATGACACTTATACACCTACTTCAAAATTATCATCCGGCGAGTAGCAGAGAAATCCTGTGTTCGGAGCGTATAGAAAAAAATCCCGCTTGCGACTCGTTCACCCTTTTCATTCTTGCCATCCCAATATGCAGCCCGAGATCGCGACATATAAGTCCCTGCTCCCTTCAATCCAATATCTAACGTCCGGACTATGTTTCCTAAGTTATCGTAAATCTGAATGGAAACATCAGCCGGATGGCTCAAGCGATACGGAATCCACGCCTCAGGATTGAAAGGGTTCGGGTAGTTTTGTGCGAGGTATGTATCTTTAAACAGATTAAGCTCACTGTCAAGAAGAACCATCAAAGTATCATAACGCGAAATACCCCCTGACACGATTGTAAAAGTCCAGCTTGTCTCAATATCGTCATTTACGGTCAACGAGACGGTGTGCATGCCGCGAGATAGTCTTGCAGGTGCGAATGAAACGAGTTGATTCACGTTATCATATACATGTGAAACAACTTTTCCATCAATTTTCATTACAATAGAATCGCTATCTATTCTCCCCGCAGGTCCTGAAATAACAGCACTGATAAGCCGGGGGGCTGTGCTGACCGTTGTCCCCGCGGCCGGTACCAAGGTTGATCCATCAATGTACACATTATCAAGAGCCCCAACGACGATCTGTTGTTGTATCTCACGCGAGAACCCGTTCTGAACAAAAACACGAATTAAGTAAGTTCCCAGTTTATCCAAATTAGCGTAGTTCCCTGCATAGATACCATCCCCCGCATCGTTATCGTCATGGGTACCATCATCCAAAAGGTCGATCATTTCAATACGTCCATCTGGACGCAGGACAGTGGCTGATGTCGTAGCACCTATTATGGGGTGTGGGGTGTCTCCCGTTTTTTCCTCAATACGTATACCGATACGGACTGTATCACCAATTGTGTAGCTTGGCTCAAAAGCGAGGAGATTGGTAACAAAGTCCGAAGTACCGGTAACGACAATGCTATAAGGTTCACCTTCGAGGGGAATATCCGTTCCTGTTAAGCGCATCTTCCATTCACCTTGTATAGGAGCATCAACTGTATAGATAACATAAGTTTGGGCAGCTTGATAACTAATACCGAGTGAGGCAGCGGTGGTAGGTGTGATCTCAGCACCACTGGGATCAATCAGCACCATTTCAATCGTGCTGCCTCCCCAACTTAAGCCAAAATTTGCATTTGTAACCCAACCATCAATTTTTACCCCTTTTTCAATTGTCTGATCTTGGTTGATGTATCCACTCGGACTTGCAAGCACAACAGATTTCAAGGTTATTTTAGCAAGAATTGTATGGTAAACTGACTGAATATTGTCCAGTGTTACCGAGTAATATTCACCTTCCACCGTTTCTGCAGCGATCGCTTCAAGCAACGGTCTGTCGACCTCTCCGCCAGAATCTAATCCGATTGTATAAACATTCCATCCATTTGTTTGATAGGTTCCAACGTATTCCTCAAGTGTTTTTGGATCGCTGTCAAAACCATCGGTGAGGAGCACGGCTGCCCTCCTTGCGGTGAAAGTTGTGGAGGCATCTAATATTTCAGCTCCAAGTTGGAGACCGGCGGCAATATCCGTATAGCCATCAGAATCAATGTCTTCAAGAACCTCCTTTAATGTGTCCTTTCCATGATCATCAGCCCGGGTGAGTGAAACGAGGTTTTTCGCCACATGATCAAAATCTACAATTCCGATATACACATTAGAATCGGATAGATCAATCAGCTGCCTCGCTGCTTCTATGCGTAAGCCACCTGAATCGTTTGTTTCCATACTGCCAGAGCTATCAATGATAAGCACAATATCAGCGACAGATTGGCTCCAACCCACACTTGAAAACATAAGCGTGAGAAGCACGATTCCCATTGCTAACTTCAATATGTTTTTCAAAACGCTCTCTCCTTGTCCTTGTAGGAATAATCTCCGAATCGCGACTTAACGTTATATAGTAGACTTCAGAATAAATGATACACTCCACAACGGGCGAGGTGACCTCGCCCCTACGTTGGGTGGTCATCGTAAAAGTTAAAATGTCTCTTTTATTTCTAACTTTACTATAATAGTCGGGATTTCGGTTTATACCCTATCTTGTGTCGGAACTACCAAAACCGGTATTGAAACGATAGGTCACCGAAATACTGGCACGGATAAGGTTTTCTGAGTATTTCTGTCCCTCAGCATTAACAGTCTGCTCCCATGTCCCGTAGAGTGCCGAAGCATCCCATGAGGGACTTGTGTCGCTGTTGGAACCCGCTCCGACTGTTAACCCGGTAAAACTGACAGGTGTCGTGTCGTTTTCATCTACGAACGGTATCACGTCGCGGAAAGCCCCAAAACGGAGCGGGAAACCTGATCCCAAATACTCCGCACCGACTGCTAAATTATAGCCGTTGTCAATAACTGCACGTTGAACAAAGTCTCTACGCCATTCAAGGTCAGTAAAAGGTCGGGACTGGAGTTCTAAAGCAACAACGAATTCTGGAGATACCTTATATTCTGCACCGATCCCCCACATAGCGGGTATGGTTAATTCGGCATCCGTTTGACTTCTCTCTGTGTCCAGTTCACCATCCTCAAGGGTTTTCGTAATCGTCTCCCCGAATTCCCAATCAAACCCTGGGCGGTACATCAACCCTAAAGAGAGTTCAGGTGTGACCTTTGCCAAAGCACCGATTCTGAGGAACTGTGCGGATTGTTCCTGCTCAACATCTTTTTCTGTCAAGGAATCTGTACGTTTCCACTCTGTTGTGGACATAATGGCACCAAGGGTTCGGTTGATTGCTAATCCGATGTAATACTTGTCTTGAAGATTAATGGCGATCCCTGGGGTGATGGTGCTCAATGCGCCACGTTGTCTACCGCTTCTAACAGATGTTACTTGGATATCAACGAGTTCACTGGTTGCATCTGACCATTCTGTATCCGTTTGGACTGTTTCCAATTCCCATTTTACGCCTTCATTCCTCTGGTAACCGACGCCAAAAACAAGTTTGAGTTGTGAGTTAGGTAGCTGATACGGCACTGCGATTGCCAAGTATGATCTATTCGGAAAAATAGGATACTTGAGCTCATACGACTCATAAAGTTCGCTTGTGCTCTCTACTTCACTTTCAGTTGTTCCGTATAGGAGTTTCCTCCGACTTGAAACTGAGGTTTGGAGAAGGTAGCGAGAATAGATGGATTTGAGAAGATCGCGCTGCTGCTTCTGGAAGTCGTGGTTGTCGTTTTTCCCATCGCGAGACTGCGATTGTCCAATCCGGTTTCCATCACCTCTCCGCTGGGTTCTAAAATTCCAAAATCTTGTGCTATGCTGTTGTTAATGTAGGCACATAAAATAATTATCCAAAATCCAATTTTAGCGTATTTCATTCAAAGTATCGGCGTGTCTCTTATATGTTTCAAGGTATTGAGGAAACGCCGTCCTCCTTTATAAATTGATTGTTTCTAATTTTTTGAGAGTTATCTCAAAATCCTATTGACAGGAACGGTTTTTCATTACTCCGTATGTTGTGTCGCTCAGAAAACATCTGAGTGTATTTCCGCAGTTATAGTAAACTCTACAAATACTTGGATATTTATTTATCTTGTTCCACGATAACTGCCTTTCGATTAAGGTCATAGAGTCTTAAAATACCATCATCAGATCCAAATACCAGCATTCTCCCATCAGGACTGAAATCAAGACCTTCAACATCCACAAGATTTTCAATCAGGGTGATAATGAATTCACCTGTAGATGGATTCCACAAACGGACGGAAGAATCCCTACTAACTCCATAAGGTACACCCCCTCCACTTGCGAGGAGTTGACCGTCAGGACTCCAAACAACTGAATAAACTTTGCCTGTATGCTCTGTTAGCGTATGCAAGAGCTCCCCAGTTGTAGGATCCCATATACGTACAGTGTAGTCATGACTTCCACTCGCAAGTATATTTAGAGTTGGACTAAAAACTACGGTCTCTACAATACCTGTATGACCTTGAAGCGTATTTAAAAATGATCCATCAGATGTCCACAATTTAATAGTGTCATCTTCACCTCCAGTCGCAATCATTCGTCCATCGTGGCTGAAGTCAATTGAGCGAATCCTCGCAGAATGTGCATTATCAATGGAGGTAAGGAGTTCACCAGTGCTCACAGACCACAGCTTAATGGATTTATCAAGACTTGCGCTTGCAACCGTAGTATCATCCGGACTGATAGAAACGCTTCTGACATCATTTGTATGTCCCTTCAAAAAGTATAGATTTTCAGCTGTAGATACGTTCCACAATCCAACTGTGTTATCGTCACAAGCACTGGCAAGAATTTGACTATCGGAAGTAAATGCAGTAACCCATACGTGGTTCGTATGTCCATCAAGTGTATCTAAGAGTTTGCCAGTATCCGGGTCCCATAACCAGACGACCTGATATCCTGAACCCGCAATGTATTTACCATTAGGACTGTAAGTAGCTCCATTGATATTAGAGCGCCTTCCAGTAATATCATCTGTGAAGGTTTGTACAAGGACAGGATTGTCAATTACAACAAGTTGTGGTTCTGGGTCAATTACTTCTGGTTCCGGTTTTGGCATAATTGGTTTCATCATTTCGTCCGTTTGTGCGCAAGCGATAAAGGAAAGCACTATACCAACTGAAATAATAAAAAGTACCCATTTGTATTTTGACATTGATTATTCTCCCTACAAGTGAGTTTGCAATTTAATCAGATAATGTCCGTATGTAGCATAAATGGTTCGCTTCCAAGCAATTTTGTTCGTAGTCGTTCGATTCATCTCCCGACAATTATCAGTTAATTTCCCAATTTTCATGTAGCTGCCCCAACTGAGGGAGCAGTTGTACTACCCTATCGCCGCCGCAAATTTGACAGGGGTCTCAACGCAGTCCCTAACTGCCATAAACGGATAACGTTGTCATGTCCCCCGGTTGCGAGTGTCTCACCTTTCGGATCAAACGTGACACTCTGGACAGTGTTCCGATGCCCCTCAAGTGTGCTAAGAAGACCGCCCATCTTAGTATTCCATAACTGGGCAGTGCGGACTGCATTCCCAGCAGCAAGTGTCTCCTCATCTGGCAGAAACACGATGCGTTCCTTAACGAGTATCTGTTCGGCAGGACGAAACACGACACTGCGGACCTCCTTGGTCTCGTCTTTGAACGTGTGAATCTGTGTTCCATTCCGTGCATCCCATATACGGATAGTACCATCCAACCCCCCACTGGCAAGCACATCACCCTCAAAACTGAAAGCAACACTATTGACCCGATATGCATGCCCTTTGAGCGTCTTGCGGAGTGATCCTGTTCGCGTATCCCATAAGCGCACAGTTTGATCCTCGCTACCGCTGGCAAGTGTTTTTCCATCCGGACTGAACGCTATACTAAAGATAATATCCGCATGTCCTTTGAAGGTATAGCGGACGCTGCCCGAAAACACATTCCATAACCGGATCGTATGGTCATAGCTACCGCTGGCAAGCGTCTGTCCATCCGGACTAAACGCAACGCTACTCACAGCATTAGAATGTTCTTTCAACGTGCGGCGGAGATTACCCGTGTTTACATCCCATAACCGAATGGTGCGGTCCGAACTACCACTTGCAAGCGTCCGTCCATCCGGACTAAATACCACGCTTGTGACATTATCCCAATGCTCTGTGAGAGTATTCAGGAGTTCGCCTGTGTTTACATTCCATAACCGAATGGTGTTGTCCATACTCCCACTAGCCAGCGTCTGGCCATCCGGACTAAACGCTATACTACTGACAGCCTCACGATGCCCTTCAAGAACACTAACAGGAAAATCTTGCGCGAAGGTATTTAGCGAAAAAAGAAGTGTGAGAAAGATAAAAGTTGTCAGAGTTGTTTTCATTGTCCAATTCCCCTTTTGAGAAAACCTGTTTTCGTTGCAAGTAATGTGAATGTGATATACAAAAGTCAGTCTTTTTCCAACGTTTCTTTGAAGAGCTCAAACATGATTTCTTCGTAAGGCGAGAGTGCCTCTAACGTTGACAAAGACAAGCCTTTTGTGTTGAGTTCACGGTAAAAACTGGCATCAATGTAAGCACACACAACGTGCCATTTTTCAAACCTGTTCGCCTTTATATCTACACGAGGCGAAATACTTTTGCTTCCCGAACCGATACGGACTCGTATATCCTCAATATCATGAATATCTGTATTTCCAGCCGGATAAGTGTTGGTATAAGTGAGTGTCTCATTCCTTTTCCAAAGTATCCCACCGTTTTTAAAAGTTTGAGTCGGCTCTCCGAGTGCTTTAAGGAGTTCTTGCTGGAAAAGACGCGTGGGATCCTTTAACGTTGCTGGGTTCACTGTGAGATATCCGGCGGTCCGGAGTTGACTCTTCTGAAAACAGTAAACCAATAAGATAGGGATATCTTTATGGCGATGTTTGAAAACCAGCGTACTGCCGTTATCAAAATGGACCCGTTTCCCTTGTTCTGCTGCCATCACTGCTGCTTTTGAAGTGCCCCAGCGCGTTTTGCGAAAATGGTACGTCTGCGGTGTGAGCAATGCGGTTTGTAAGTTTGCACAACCGTTTACGCAGATAATGAGAAATAACAAGAGCAGCACGGTGCATACTCGTGCCGATTCTGGAAATACCAACAGTGCGTTTGCAATTTTCTTACTTAAGCCGTAATATTTTTTCATTGTTCATTTCTCCTAACGTGAGTTTGACGTATGGCAAATTATCAACAGATTCCAACTGTGATAAATTCTTAAGATGATTAGTACATAAAAAACTTAATAATCGCAGCCAACGTGATACTATTTGTATTGGAGGTATTCTTCACTGTTTCTCCTGTCGAAATGATGAAAGAACTATAGGTCTCCGTAAATCTATTGAATCCCAATGATAACTCAAGCGCCACATGTTCGCGCACCTCGTAACCGATGCCTCCTGATAAGGACATCAGCCTGTCTTCACCGGAACTTTCATATCCCAATGCTCCCTGAAAATAATAGGGAACGTGTCTGTTAGGAGCATATAGGAACCCGACTGTCGGTGCTATAGTAGGGATCGATGATGATAAAAAGAGCATGAATCTATCTGAAAGGCCGTATCCGATCCTGCCAATCGTTGTAAAACCGTTGACGGATCCGCGGTTCTCAACCGGGGAGACTGCATACCCAACGCCGCCGGCTATAGCCAAACCTTCCCAATTTCCATCAAAGAATTTTGCATCGGCGAGGCATTGCCCACAACAGATGAGCAAGACGGTCACAACTGTTAAAACTGTAAAACTTAAGGGGGTTTTCATTCAATATCTCCTTTTCTAAATTTTTGAGAGTTATCTCAAAATCCTATTGACAGTAGCGGTTTCTCATTCAACATTAGTAGGCGGATCCAATCAGTGTCATCATCTTTATGCTTATATTGAGAAACACTCACACATAATGTATACGCAACAAACATGCCAAGTAATTATCCATAGTATTGACATTCAGGTTAGCAATTCCAGCACAGTCTTTGTAATAATCAACACCAGTTATGTATAATCAGCAGAAGTGATGCAGAAATATGAAGCCGCACCTTCGTTGATTAGGAATTGTTCCTATTTGAGTATCAACATCTTCCGCGTTGCAGAAAAACCTCCTGCAGTGAGTGTATAATAATAAACACCACTCGCAACAGCTTCCCCGACAGCATTCTTCCCATCCCAATGCGCAGCGCGGTTTCTGCTCTGATACATACCTGCAGGTTGATGTCCTAAATCAAGTTTCCGAACCAAAGTGCCATCTGCAGCATAGATAGATATATTCACATCAGCAGGTTTTGCCAGCTGATACGGTATCCATGTTTCTGGGTTGAACGGGTTCGGATAGTTCGCTAACAACACAGTCTCTTTTGGTGTGAGTGCTGCGAGTAGCTGCTTTAGAAACAGGATGCCGCGTAGTGAGACGGGGTCTGTTAGGTTCTCTTGCTGTGCCTGTGTGAGCCACTGTTGCACGTCTGTATATGTCAGCTGCCCCACAGTCTGTTGACGGAGGACAAAGGGTGCAGCTGCAGTTTGTCCGAATGCTGCGGCAACGGCGACAAGGTCTAATATGTTGACAGTGCCATCCTTATTGACATCAGCATCGTTTTCACCGGTTTGACCGAATGCACCTGCAACCACTACAAGGTCCAGGATATTGACAGTACCGTCCTTATTAACATCGTTGACATCCGTTAGGACGCTACGTGTTTTGATGTCTTCAATATCAATACCGACGTACATCTTCCAAGCACCCCCTCCTTCACTGACTTTCACCAACAGGAGGTTATCGCCTTCTTTCAGGTCCACTTCAAAATAATCCTGATAGTTGTTTATATCTATAGGGTTTGAGGCTCCGCGATCCACAGCATTGATATGAACAACTTCACCGTTCATCCACACCTTGATAGCATCATCACTGCTGACACCCATCGTTACGCCGGACAGTGCCGTATCCGACTCAAGGACAATGAGTGCATAAGAAGAGTGATTATCCCTACCCCCTCCTATCTGAGATGATAGATCATCGATTAAGCCGTCAATTTGTGCGACTGTCCACGTTATACCGTCAACGACATCGCCTGCTACTGCACCGTTTACAGCGATATTCGCTTCTGTAACAACACCACCACTTGCATCTGCAAGCGAATCTCTATTAATAGCTGCTGCCCCGCCTCGACCTTCGGTTCGCGCGACCATCCACAGATACGGCACAGATGTAAGGTCATAAGATTCAAGATCAGATAATCTGACACGTGGTATACTTACATCCGTCTCAGGGACACCTGATCTACAATATCTTCTGATTGTGTCGTCTGTAAGAATTGTGCAACGCCTGTATTCATTATCAAATTGATTTCATCTTCGTTCAATGCCTTAGAGAAGACAGCGTAATCGTCTACTATTAAATGTTTATTAAAATCACCAATGCGGTAGATGGCGTTCCCACCATCTGTTTCTTGAAAATCTGTCTCAGCGACCTTCTCACCATTAGCATAAATCCTAAATTTCTCTCCATCGTTTGTGACGGCTATGTGAAACCAAGTATCCGTTTCAAAAACACCAGGATCGGTCTCACAGAGATTGTCCCATGACCATACTCTATCAACAAATCCGCGCCAAGAGATGATTCCTTCATCTGGAAAAATGAATAAGGTGTTATGTCCGGATTCAGTCGGCATACTCCGCCAGACATGTTCGTAGACTCCTGTTTCTCGATAAACCCAAACAGCTAGTGTGAATGGATCAGTCTTAAAAAGATCACCGTGGAGCGAGTCTGAGGTTTGCATTTCAACATAACCATCTCCATCAAGTGCTAACGCATCCCCATATTTACCATCAATATAACTGGCTGTACCTATTATCTCTCCATCGTTGCCATTTCCAGAGGCATCTTGTGCGTTACCGTCAAATGGATAATACGCTACCAATTCTGTGTTGTTGACAGAGGTTGTGACAGTGTCATCACCGCTGACAGGCAGAAAAGTGAAAAGTGAAAGTGTGAAGAATATAAGCAGAGCAGCAAAAGTTGTTTTCATCTGTTTCTCCTCAATTTTGAGTGTTTTGGTTTCCGATATGCGTTGAATCCGATAAATCTCGGACAGTTCGTAATCTATTCTATTTGATTTTCCCTCATTCCCAACTGTTAGAAATGATAGGGCGAACGGCACAATCTGGCAGATTGTGCTACAAAAAAGTGGCATTTTCAATTAGAAATAGTATTATCCTGTAGGTGCGGTTTAGACTTCACCGAATGCGTTTGCGACGAGGACAAGGTCTCGGATGTCAACGATGCTGTCACCGTTCACGTCCGCTACGTTTTCGCCTACTTGTCCAAATGCGTTTGCGATGAAGACGAGGTCTAAAATGTTGACTGTATTATCGCGATTAATTTTTTCTCTAATGCGTCAGTTTGATAATGTTTCAGGTCTAATAGGTGTCACGAGATACCTCCTCTCCATCTTCGTTCCACTCAACCCACAAACCAACTTTTTCGTCATTTTTGTAGCTGCCTTTCTCATATATCTGACCATTCTCATGCCATCTTGTCCACACCCCATTTCGCTTGTCGTCTTTAAAGCTGCCTTTCTCTAAAGCTTGCCCGTTCGCATACCAACTGATATAAATGTTGGCTTTGCCTCTCTGGACATGAATAAGAAATCCACTGGCACCGAAAGCAAAGCCACTGTCATAAATTTCTGCACCACCGCCTTTTACCCATCCTGTATAGGGATGGTTTTGATTAGGTGCATAAGCCACTTCTTCACCCGAGGGGGTAGAGCGGCTCTGCATTCTGCTAAAATGCATTGCTTCGGCAAAAATCTTCTCACGAACTTTCGGATTTTCAATGTTAGGCTCTCCACAACCTATGAACATGACAAACGCTAAAGAAAAGAATGATACCAGTTTCATCACTTTACACACACACTTCACTGCTGCTGCAGTACCGGTCGTATTCTCTTTTTCTAATATGATACGCATAGTAACCATTTTTCCTCCTGAATATGGATATTGACTTAATTTTGTCAATAAAACACAGTTTTTATGAATTTGAAGGATTGTCCTCAACTGACAAAGTCGTTTCGATCTTTTTTACACCAATTGAAATATCTACAAAATGATTGATTAATTCCGCAATGAAATAGTGAATAATCAATACGAGTATGCCACCGAGAACGGAAATAACTAACGAAAGTACTCCCATTATAAAATGGTTGGGTAATAGGAGTAGGAATACGGAACTGAGAAGGGAAATAACTAACGACAGTACATTTATTTCACTGAATTCGCCTGATATTAATTGCTCGGGGTTCAAAAAAGAAGTCAGCATACCTTCAGCAGTGATCTCAGTGCCGAATATTGATAACACCAATCCTTGAACACCTATTCCAACGAGTATGAGAAATCCTACTTCACCGAATACTCGGATCAAGATAGCCATAGTTGGAACTGGCATTGAAGTAATATTGGGGTCCTCACCAAGGGCGTTGATTAGTTTGGATCGGTTCCAAAACAACATGATGAGAATTGGTCCCATGATTACGTTGATACCCAGCACCAAAATAGCTCCGATGATAACTATCGTTCTTTCCCCCGTTGCTAAATGGTCGCTTGCGCCTATAGCACTAACGCAGATAGCTATACCCCAAACAATTGTACAAATTAAAGCAAGTACACCTAAAGTTTTGAGAAAAATTGATGCCATTTTTCGATACCGATCATTATCGGATTCCAATAAAGCGATCCATTTTACAATACCGCGTAAAAAGTTCATTATTTATCTCCTTAAGAATATTAGCATTTGCGTAAATCTCAATAGATTTTACTATAGTCCTGGTTGTTATCAGGAATTGCTCCTATTTGAGTATTAACATCTTGCGCGTTGCAGAAAAATCGCCGGCGATAAGTGTATAATAATAAACACCACTTGCAACAGCTTCACCTACAGCATTCTTCCCATCCCAATGCGCGGCACGGTTTCTGCTTTGATACATACCGACAGGTTGATGTCCTAAATCAAGTTTCCGAACCAAAGTACCATCTGCAGCATAGATGGTCACCGTTACGTCGGCAGGTTTTGCCAACTGATACGGTATCCACGTTTCTGGGTTGAATGGGTTTGGATAATTGTGTAAGAGTGCAGTCTCTTTCGGTGTCAACGCTTCTAACAGTTGTTCAAGAAACCGGATTCCTCTTAGCGATGTAGGATCTGTGAGCTGCAGCTGCTGTGCTTGTGTAAGCCACTTTTGCACATCTGCCTTTGTCAGATTAAATTCTGAGGCATGTGTTATCAATGTCGGCGCAGAATCCCCGTCTCTCAATGCTCCCGCAACCTTTACAAGGTCCACGATATTGATCATCCCATCCGCATTAACATCCGCTGGGTGTCCCTCCTCTGGTACGGGTTTACCGAAGTTTGATGCGACCAGCACCACATCACGTATGTCAACGACACCGTCTCTGTTGACATCCCCGAATACAAAGGCGTTCACTTCTGCACTTTCGAAGGTAGGCTCAGAAATCAACCCGTTTGGTGCAGTTAAGAGACCGGTAACACGGACAGTCGAGGATTTGATAGCCTTCACACGAAATGTTGCTGTCTCAAGTGTTCCATCCCCACTACCAATCCCTTTAGAGAGACCTCCAGTAGGAATGTATCTACCTTTTTCGCTTGAGACAAGCTCAAGTGCCGTTTCATCGTAGTGCCATACCAGATCATAACTTGCAATGTTCTCACCACCAATGATGTCAGCATTGAAAACTATTGTTTCACCTACCTCTGGAGAGTTAACTTCGGCAGGCGTGACGCGGACAATCGCGGTAGATTTCAACAGTTGCGGTTTGATCACGCGTCCACTCACGGTAAAATGCGGCAGATGTTCACCATTAATGTCTGTGACGATCACATTGGAGAGTTTAAGTACAGATTCTTTGATAGTCACCACTTCAAACGTAAGCGTGGCAAGACTACCTACCGTTTTTTGACTTGCGCTCGTGAGGGAAGTACCAGCGACTTGCACGCTATTTTCATCAACAATAGGATCCAAAAAGAAAGACCCATCGGGTAAGTAATCACCGTTAGCACTCTCTACATAACGAAGTGCGGTAGGATCATACTCTACCGTTGCTTGATACCCGCCAACGTTACTTCCAGCAGTAATGTTAACTTGGACAGAGAACTGTTCACCGATAGCAGCGGATTCTACGACAGCTGGGGAAATGCCGACAGTTCGCACGGAGGAAAACTCCCAGAACAGCACCGAACCGTCAGCACTACCACTCACGAGGGTATTACCATCAGGACTGAAACGCACACTATTGACAGCATTATTATGGCCCAAAAGTGTTGCTTTGTGTTGACATCCCAAAGTTGCACTGTGTTGTCATCACTACCAGTGGCGATAGTGCTGCCATCTGGACTGAAAGCATAAGTATTGATTTTACTGCTATGTTCCAGTGATGTTCTGTATGTTCCTGTTGTGGCATCCCATAAATGCAGCCAACTGTCCCAACTACCTCCATAATTTTGTCTAATACTTACCAGCGTTTTACCATCCGGACTAAAGCTCAAACTACCGACATCATCGGAATGCTCTAATGTTGCTTTTCGTTTTAGTGTAGTGAGATCCCAAAATCGCACCGTATTGTCTTCACTCCCACTCGCGAGCATGGTGTCGTCTGAATTGAAACTTATTGTAAAAACAGTATAGCGATGCCAGAATTCTGCTTTCCTCTCCAATGTGGTGAGATCCCATAAACGCACTGAAGCATCACTACTGCCACTCGCCATCATGGAGCCATCTGAGTTGAAATCCAAAACCCTATTATGCCCTGGAGATGCAAACCTGATTATTTCTGACATCGTTGTGAGATCCCATAAACGCACATTATTATAATGTCCAGTCGCTAGTCTGGTACCATCCGGACTAAAACTTGCGCCGTAGACATCACTTATAGAGCCTTTTTCACTTTCCGTAGCGACATCCCATAAACGCAACACGCCACCCCCCGTTTGACTTGCCAATGTAGTACCATCTGAATTGAAAAATACCCGCCATAGATACTCACCATGCCATAATGTTGCTTTTTCTGTTCTTGTAGCAACATCCCATAAATACACCGTACCAACATACCGATCAGTGTATACAAGCAAGGATCCATCAGGACTGAAACTGACATTTCCGATCTGCTCATTATGTCCTGTGAACTTTGATTCTTCAATACCTGTGTCAACATCCCACAAACGCACTTCGTTCCAACTTGCACTTGCGAGCGTTGTGCTGTCTGGGTTGAAACTAACACTTCTGATATAGTTGGAAGGTCCTTTAATAAGCGTTGCGTTTTCTGTCCGCGTAGGAACATCCCACAAGCGTAACGTGCCGTTCGGACTACTACAGGCAAGAGTATTACCGTCTCTACTGAAACCTACAAGATGCACTGTATCTTCTCCCTGTCCAGGCATTAGTGCTGCTAACAATCTCCCTGTGCCCACATCCCACAAACTTGCATAATGCCGATGAGCCCCTACTGCCAGTGTGGTACCATCCGGACTGAAACTTATGCTATAAACGTCACCACTGAACCTTTCTAACGTTGCTTTCTGTGTTAATGTCTCAATATCCCATAAACGTACATAGTAATCATCATCAGCACTTGCGAGTGTTGCGCCATCCGGTCTAAACTGGACACTATTGACATCATAGCGATGCCACAAAGTTGCTATTCGTGTTTCCGTGGCAACATCCCACAAACCCACAGAATCATCATCACTACCACTCGCTACCATCGTGTCATCCGGACTAAAGTCCACACTATTCACAGTGCCTTCATGTCCTGTAAGTGTCGTTTTAAGCATTCCCGTGGTAAGATTCCATAATCGTACTGTGTTATCAGCACTGCCACTTACCAACATGGTACCATCCGAATTGAAGCTCACACACCTAACACTTTCTGTATGTCCCGTGAGGAGTGCCTTCTCAATACCTGATTCGGCATCATATAGCCAAATACCGATAGTGCTTGCCACAGCAAGTAAACTACCATCAGGTGAATACTCTATTTCGTAAATCCAGCCTTTACCGAGACGGGCAACAGCACCTTCCGGTAAAGAGAATGTAGTTAAGTCTTCATCTGTTTGTGCAGCAGCTGTTTGTGGTAATAATATAAAAAGTGAAAATGTGAAGAGTATAATCATGTATACCAAAGTCGTTTTCATAGTTTTCATCTTAGATTCTCCTTTAGATATAATCTCAATATTCGAAGATCGTTCCTACATCTGAACATCATCGTAACTGTTATTTATTTATGAAGATTAAGTTATTAATATTGATTAGGAATTGCTCCTATTTGAGGATTAACATCTTGCGCGTTGCAGAATAATCACCTGCTTGTAGCGTGTAGAAATAGACACCACTTGCAACGGCTTCGCCAACGGCATTCTTCCCATCCCAATACGCGGCACGTTTTCTGCTTTGGTACGTACCGACAGGTTGATGTCCCAAATCCAAGGTCCGGACAATGCTTCCATCCATTGCATAGATCGTCAGCTTAACCTCTGCGGGTTTTGCCAGCTGATACGGTATCCACGTTTCTGGGTTGAACGGATTCGGAAAGTTTGGTAACAACGCAGTTTCTTTCGGTGTGAGCAGTGCCAAGAGTTGTTTGAGAACAGCGATCCCCTTCTGATATGTATGGGAGGTGTTTCTCGATGCGCGTGCCTCCGTGAGAAATTGCTGAAGTTGTGCTGCGGTGAAATGTGATTGTACCTGTGCGCGGGCAGTAGGCGCAGCAGCCGCAGTACCTAACGCCGCTGCAACCGCAATGAAATCATCAACATTGACAACCTTATCACCGTTAACATCCGCATTATTGGTGCCGGTTTTCCCAAACTGCAATGCAACGGACACCAAATCAAAGATATCCACAACACCATCACGGTTCACGTCTTCTTTTACTATTACGGGATTAACTGGCGAAAGAACGGTGATGGCGATGCCACTTGACCCTCCCAATTCTTGTGTAACAACGTCTTCTATGTTGGAACCATCCAAGTTCGCACGCTGGATTTTATCATCATAAAATCTACGCCAGGTAGTCCAATACATCTTTCCACCTTCTACATCTAACGCTATGCCTTTTGGACCTCTCAATCCTTGTGTGCGTGTGACGAGGTCTTCTATATTTGACCCATCCAAGTTCGCACGCTGGATTTTATCCGTATAGTATTCTTGATGGCTGGTCCAATACATCTTTCCACCTTCTACATCTAACGCTATGCCTTTTGGACCTCTCAATCCTTGTGTGCGTGTGACGAGGTCTTCTATATTTGACCCATCCAAGTTCGCACGCTGGATTTTATCTGTGCTATCGTCTGTCCAATACATTTTGCCATCAGCGATGTCTAACGCAATGCCGCGTGGATCACGCAATCCGTGTGTGACGAGGTGTTCTATGTTGGATCCGTCCAAGTTTGCACTATAGATTGTATTCAAGAACTCATCTGTCCAATACATCTTTCCACCTTCTACATCTAACGCTATGCCGTGTGGACGACCATAATTTCTGTATATGACGAGGTCTTCTATGTTGGAACCATCTAAATTTGCGCGTTGGATTTTAGCCTTGCAGCCGACATAATAACAACTAAGAATCCAATATATCTTTCCACCTTCTACATCTAACGCTATGTCAACTGGACCTCTGGTGGGATTGATGATGCCTTCTACATTAGAACCATCAAAGTTTGCCCGTAGAATTTTACCCGTACCAGAACCTGCCCAGAATATCTTCAGCTGACTTTCGTCTCTACTTGCAGTGACAGGAACTTCTACGGTGAGTGCAGCGCCCTTATAATTCGTTATCGCTCCAGCGTCTACACTGAAGGTTAGAGGTGTATCCCTATAAAAGTCAGTTCCGTCAAAATCAAGTGCAACAGTTATCCTTCTATCGCTGAGACGTTGTGTTTTAGTGGGGTTCACGCTTACCCCTTTGATTCCGGATACACTCACCGCATCTGTGATTTTGGAAATGTCCTCCTCGAAAGCAGCACCTGTCAGTATGAATGTGACCACACTCTCATTTAGGATTGCCTCTGTCAATGGAGATACAGTGATTGCGGAAAGCGTTTCCTTACGGGCAGTAACTGGTATTTCCACGGTGAGTTCGTCCCCCGTGTAGTTGGTTATGGCATCTGCTGCCACGCTAAAGGTCAGCGTGGCATTCTTGTCAAAGTCGGTGCCATCAAAGTCGAGCGTAACCTTTATCTCGTTATCGCTGATTCGTTCCACATCCTTATCAGTGTCTATCGTTACACCCTCAATGCCATTGACAGTCACTGCATCTCTGATTGTGGATATATCCATCACGTAAGTCGCTTCCGTAGGTTTAAGTTCCAGAATGACGGTGGTACCCGCCAGGGTTTTCTCTGTCACCAATGGATGTGCCACTTCTAACGCGGGACGCTGCAATACAACAGTATATGAATGGGTATAATAGAAATTGCCATGCTTATCGATGTCGCCATAAGAGATATTTCCCTGCTTGTCAATAGCAGTGAAAAACAAATCAAAACTGTTCTCCTTACGATCCAGGCTATCCTGTACCAACTGCGTAATATCGATCTCTTTCCTCATCATATTCACGGCACCATTTTGGGTTAGATATGTTGCCAATGACTTGTGCTTCTTTTGCCCAGTGGGGTCATAGCCTGGACCGTGCTGAGCAGAACTTAACATAGGTGCTATGAGTTCCACATGATGGAGACCGTCTATATCGTCCATCTGAACGAAAACTTCGTATTTAGGGGTTCCGTTCGAAGTGTTAGGTATCAAGATTGTTATATCATTGCCGGGAGGGAGACCACTATTGTTAGGAGTGAAAGGCTGGCCGCTAACCTTCATTTTTAAAGGATTATCAGCGGGACGAATAGCGGGTGCGTTGCCAGAAAAATCGGGATGGACAGACAACCAGTTTTTTGATCTTTCGGAAAGGTTAGTACTCCCCAACAGAGGCAGATCATTAAGTATTCCGCCACCCTCCTCATAGTCGTACGACATAATTCCGTTCGTATTGAAATCATGCTTCAACCCAAAAATGTGTCCGAGCTCATGTGCGATAACACTTTTTACTTCCTCATCTGCCCACGCTTGCCAATTTTTATCTTGATTTGTTTCAAAACCTCCCAGGGCAACCATTGCTTTACCACCGTTCGTAATTGCTGCCCCAGCTGCTCCGAGGTTACCTAGGTATCCATAGTTCGCTTGTACGAGCACGAGATAGATATTCTGACAATCGTCAAAGGGTTTCAGTGTCGAATTGGGGTTATTTATATTGTTCTCTATATCTTGCCATGCTTTCTTCCAGAAATGTGCGTCCGTATCTAAGAAAGAATCAACTGGTGCATTGTCCGTATCTTTATAGTTGACATAAAATTTCTTGGATTGTATATACTCAACATGTATTTCATTTCCCGATTTATAAAACTCGAATGTTTTGTCTACCTCAACCTCACGAAGCTCACGGTGAAAATATTCTACTACGTGTTGCAAATGTCCTTTCACAGAAGAAGGTGTTATAAAGTCAGTATCAGATGGTGACCGCAGAAAGAAAGGATCACCTCTTATGTCTTCATTTGCTGCGTAATACCAAATTACGTACACCTTCCGAGGGTGGGCAATATTCTGTGCCTTCGCACCGGTGATGATATTCTCACCGAAAGTTATATTCGTACCGAAGGTTATTAGAATAAGCGTTATGAAAAAGAAAATCGTCCGTGTTAGAAGACTGTTGCGTTTCATAGTAAAGTTCTCCTTTTTGAATGCCAAACATTCAATATTTGCTCAATTTGCGTTGGTTCTGATTGATCAAGAATACCAACTTCCTGCACCACTAATAACCGCTAATAATATAGTCTCTTACTATTGCACGACTGTGAATTATAGATGCAAAATTATCAATGAATCAAAAAATTAGGGTATTTGGACGTTATATTCCTTGTGCATACCCATTGCCAGATGGGCGGAGACGGGGTAGAGGGATCTACCCTGGCTTTCCGTCTCCAACGTCCATTCGTAATTGTACAAGAATTCCAGAAGGAAGCCTTGTATATTATGATGATGTTCAAAATATCATGCTTATCAATTCTGATATATGATATACTTAAACATGCACTGGCAATCTTCGCTTGGCAGTGCCGCGGTTCGGGAGTCTTGCACACTCGCCGAACCACCAATAAAGGATTTTTACGGATGCCGAAGATAATATTACCAAAAATTAAAATAAAATGCAACTTTTTTATTACTTTTTTTTAATTGTTCTACAATTTTTTGTGTAAAACACAGTCGGTATTCAATAATTCTTGATGATTCATAGAATATCCCACACGCAATTTCTGTATACCGATGACCATTTTGTAAACTCGTCCACAAATGTAGGTGCAAGATGCATGCCAATTAATCTACCGATAGAATTTGACATTTAGATAGTCTACCGATAGAATCTGCTATTGAGATTAGCAATTTCAATAGCAAACCCAGCACAATCTTTGTAAGAACTATTCACAAGTCTTGTGAAATATGCAAAAGTTATGCAAAGAAAAATGAACTATCGGTATAATATAAAGTAGTAACAGTCGAATATCACGTATAAGCGAAAACGTAATATTGCGAATATAGGAGATCAAGTTATGAATAAGGTTCTAATTATTACCAATGGGCAACCTTCAGATGAATTGGTGAATTACTTAGAGGAAAAGGATTATTCCCCGATCACTGTTGAGACCCGTGAAGAAGGTTTGGATAAGATTGAAAATTCCAGGGACTTGAAAGTTGTTCTGATCAATGTGGAATCGTCAGGAAAGAAAGGTTTGCGGACATTGAAGCAGATTAAGAACATACCCCGAAAGATTAACGTAATTTTGATCGGAGCAGGTGTGCAAACAGCGAGAAAGGGAATGCTTTACAATGCATTGGATGTGCTGTCTGAAAGTACCGATATGGAAGGGATCCATAAAGTGCTTGAATCGGCGTTTAAGCGACAAACTATCCGAAGAAAAGCTGCCCGCCGTTTAAGGCGCATCTATAAGGGGACGTTTGATCGCGCATTTAACCGTCCACCTGACCTAAGTGATACATTCGATACTTCAGACGAAGATGAAGATTATCGAAGTGAAACATTCTTTACCTTAGATGAAGATGAAGATTCTCAGAACAAGTATTTTCTCGTTGGAGAACATAGGACAATGTTTGAAGTAAATAAAGCAATCGGCAGAATAGCCAACAGGAAAGTTTCTGTGTGGCTTGAGGGTGAACCAGGCACGGGAAAAGGATGGGCTGCACGTTTAATTCATGAAGATAGTAACCGTTCAGAGGAACCGTTTGTCACGATTGATTGTGGCGCAGTCCCCGAAGAACTTTTTGAAAGTGAAATGTTTGGTCATAAAGAGGGGGCATTTACAAATGCGGAATCAGAGAAAAAGGGGAAAATAGAAGAAGCTGATGGCGGCGTTCTATTTTTAGATGAAGTTGGCAATATGCCTCTCTCACAACAGAAGAAACTGCTGAATGTGCTACAAACAGGCAAGTTCATGCGCGTCGGTGAAACGAAGGAAACTAAAGCAGATGTACGGGTGATTAGTGCTACTAATCGGAATCTGGAGGAAATGATGGAACGGGAGGAATTCCGAAAGGATCTATACCAACGGTTATGTGCATATAAAATCTCATTGCCGCCTTTGCGAGAAAAGAAGGACGATATTCCGTTACTCGTCGCAAATTTCTTACAACGTTATAAAGAAGAAAATGATAAACCCATATACGGTGTTTCTAAAGAGGTGAGAATCTTTTTTAGAAGTTATAATTGGCCCGGAAACGTTCGCGAATTAGAGAACTGCCTTAAAGCCGCGATAGCCAATTCACAAGACGATGTGATTCTACTCAACGACCTTCCACCAGAAATCTATGACGGTAGCAGCAATGGCGACTCAGGTTCACAAGACGATGTGATTCTATTCAACGACCTTCCACCAGAAATCTATGACGGTAGCAGCAATGGCGACTCAGATGGAAACGGACCGGAAAGGCAATCTTCAAGAACGCTGGTCACCCCTGTCCGTGAGAAACTGTTTGATCTACCAGTCGTAGTGTTATGCAAACTCATCGCTGATGTAGAATTGGGGATCCCTGACGAATGGTGGAGCAGGTTCTCTGATGATGGATTCTCCCGAGTGGCGAAAGCAAGAGACGAAATTGAAAGTTGGGAATTAGAATGGAACACGACCTGGTTTGAGCTTTCTGATTTATCGGAACGTATTAAGACGGTGGTTGACGGTGCTATTGCCAAAATATCACATCAACATCAGATCGCTGACGAACCCATTGCTGAAGCCGAACCCATCAGTATAGAAGGAAGAACACTCAGAGGTAGTCTCACAGCGGTTTTACACGAAGTTGTAAAGGCACACGGGTATGACAGAGAAAAGGCTGCGCATGAGTTAAATATGCAGCTGGAGCAGTTGGAAAGGCGTCTCTCGTATATCGTCAACGAAGAGGAATATGGAGGTGATCTTGAAAAGGCAGCAGAAGCATTGCGTATTCATGTAAGCCAGTTGGAGGAGTGGATATCTAAATGGACAAATGATGACAGAGATGATAGGAAGAATAAAATGCGAACCGATAAAGTGCCTTCATCTAAATTGAGACCTGCACCATTTCGCCGCGATGAGATCAGAAGACTTCTTACAAAATCAGTTACCTCCTTTGTTTTGGATAATTTCTCCCGTGTGCAGTGGCGGGACAAAAACCTGAAAGGTAAAATACGGACTGTTCACCTCGCTTTGAAAGTGCTATCTAAACGTCTGAACAAAGAGCACGGTTATTTCTATTTCGGAGGAATGACATTTTCGCAAATTGAGAGGAGTATTTATCGTCGGGCACCCTACATATATAAAACGCCTCAGTTAGCAGCAGAGGCACTCAATGTGGATATGAGAACGTTACGGAAACACTGGCCTAGAGACAAAGAGTGGCCCTGGGCAGGAGATTCCCTTAGTCATGACACGCTTTTTATAGGTTAGGAGCAATTCTAATTGTGCCTAAGCTGGTAGGTGCGATTTCCTAATCGCACCTACCAGCCTGGAGAAATCATAATAACCTGATTATTTATTTAATCTTCATACAATGGACTGTTCGTAATTCATCTTTTGATTGACATAATCCCTTTCACTGTTGTAAAATACATAGGAATATGTATCCTAACTGACATCATTACCGATCCCAAAAGGAGACACTATGAAAACATCAAAAACCTACTGGAAAACACTGATACTACTGCTTCTATTTACGCTAATAATTCTCCCTCTCTCAGCAGATGAACACGGGGAAGAAGAAGCAGCCCCACCCGTTAAAAAATACGTAGAGTTCACACTCAGTGGCACATACGCCGATATAAAAGAGATGAGTTTGTTCGGAACTGCATCAACCAAAACAGTACGTGGATTACTGAAAAAGTTAGATGCACTCAAAAACAACGAAGAAGTCGCAGGGATTATCTTCAAAATAGGAAATATCGGAATTGGATGGGGAAATCTACAAGAAATTCGCAATAAACTGAACGAATTCCAAGAAACCGACAAGGAATTAATCGCTTATCTTGAAGGTGGAGGGAACGCAGAATACCTACTCGCCACTACGATGGATCGGATTGTCCTGATGCCTGTCGGAATTCTTAACATGACTGGAATACGTGCCGAAATCATGTTCTTCAAAGGACTGTTAGAGAAACTGGATGTAGAAGCCGATATGCTCGCTATGGGAAAATTCAAATCCGGAGTTGAACCTTTCACACGCGACAGCATGTCAGATGCTTTCAACGAATCTATGACGAGCCTTCTTGATGATATCTATGCACAGATGTTAGCAAAGATCGCCGACGGTAGAGACGAGATTACAGCAGACGATGCTGCGGATTTAATTGACCGTGGACCCTTTACCGCAAAGGAAGCACAAGAAGCAAAACTCGTTGACGAACTGCATTACTATGATGAACTCTTGGATACGATCAGAGAGAAACCCGATGTAGAACTGTCAACAAAGGATGACAAAAAGGGAAGAAAATTACCAGACCTAAACAGTCCGTTCGGACTGATGCAGCTCCTCAACATGTTCACTTCTTCGCAACGTGCAAGACATCGTCCTGCGGACAAGCAGATCGCACTCATCTATGCAAGCGGTCCTATATTGCCTGACATCAGTATGCCTTTTTCTACGACATCTCTGATTTCACCCAAGACGTTCAAGAAAGCGTTTAAAAAGGCTCGTGAAGACGATAAGATTAAGGCAGTCGTATTTCGCATAGATAGTCCAGGCGGTTCAGCGATAGCATCTGACCTGATTTGGCGTGAAGTGATGCTCACACAACGTGAAAAACCGGTTGTCGTTTCTATGGCAAATATGGCAGCATCAGGTGGATACTATATCGCAATGGCAGCAGGAACAATCGTAGCACAACCCGGAACGCTTACAGGCTCAATCGGTGTCTACGGTGGAAAACTCAATATGAAGGGTCTCTATAACAAAGTCGGTTTGACAAAAGAGATCATCCCGCGAGGAAAGAACGCTACCCTCTATTCTGACTACGGTGGTTTCTCCGACACAGAACGAGAACGCGTCGAAAAAATGATGAAAACTATATATGAAGATTTCGTCAATAAGGCGGCTGCAGGGAGAGAAAAGACGTTTGACGAAATCAATGAAATAGCACAGGGTAGAGTCTGGACAGGTAAACAGGCAAAAGAACTCGGTCTGGTTGATGAACTCGGTGGACTTGATACCGCACTCTCCATCGCAAAAGAAAAGGGTGGAATAGCGGATGGTGATAAATACAACATTATCGTCCTGCCAGAGCAGAAAACCTTTTTTGAACAGATGATGGAGAGCATGCTTGATGAAGAAGCATCAATCTCAATGCCTTTACCTTTACAGGCAGCACAACAGCATCCTGCTTTTTCTATGCTAAGCAAACATCTGCATCAGATAACAACTTGGTTAACCCTATTTGACAGAGAACGGGTTGTCACTGCCTTACCTTACGATATTATTATTCGGTGATTTTATTATGAATACAGACAATTTTAACGTTGATGTGACGGATAAACAGGTATCCTTTTTTCAAGAGAACGGATACCTGAGCATCCCGCGCATCACAACAGATGATGAGGTAGAATGGCTCAAAGGCATCTACGACACACTTTTCAATGAACGTACAGGTGAGGAACAGGGACGTTATTTTGACCTTGCCGGTCCCCGTGCCCACAAAGGACGTGAAACACTGCCGCAGGTATTAGGTCCAGAAGCACAGTTCCCTGAACTCCGTGAGACGATCTATTTCAAGAACGCACAGCGACTCGCAGCAAAGCTGCTCAGTGTAGAAAGAGAGAAGGTCGGTGGTGGCGGACACATGATATTAAAACCCGCAAACTACGGCAACGAAACCCCTTGGCATCAGGACGAAGCATACTGGAATCCGGAAGTCTTACCACATAGTTTAAGTGTTTGGCTACCACTGGACAGAGCGACCCTTGAAAGTGGTTGTCTACATTTCATACCGAAATCCCATAAAGGTGACATCCGTTGGCATCGGCATATTGACAATGATCCGCTTGTGCATGGGTTGGTAACAGATGATGTTGATCCATCCGAAGCCGTTGCGTGTCCCATACCTGCAGGTGGAGCTACATTTCATCATTGTCGGACCTTACACTATTCCGCACCCAACAGCACCGACCAAGTACGTAGAGCATACATTCTTGTCTTTAGTGGACCGTCTAAGAGGTTAGAAAAACCCGCGCACCGTCCGTGGATACAAGAGGAGCAGGAAGCACTTGCGAAATTGAAGTCTTTAGCAGCGGATGGGGAGTAGCGACTACATATTATAAACGAGTTCTGCTAATTCACTTTTAGCAACCAATTGTTTTACATAGAAAGGTTTATCTGAATATCCTATATTAGTTGAGGAACTGTTTAGTCCCGTAGGGACGGTATGTTTATAGAAAAACGTTATCCTAACTCTCTTTAGTCCCGACAAATCATGGCGAATACCAAACGCGTATTCGCCCAAGCGCATTTGGTGTTGATTTGGTAGAGACGCTATGTTTATGTTATTACCTAATGTTACACATATCGTCCCTACGGGACTAAAGAACGGTGTTGAACCATGATCTATAAACATATCGTCCCTACGGGACTGAGGTGACCATTAGATTGGATCTATCTTCTTAAATTGACGCCTATGGGGCGATTAGGAAATCGCACCTACCGGCCTGGATACATCACTAAAACAGCCTATAAAGAGCAATTTGAAAATTTACCAATTGGGAATCTTGGGACACAGCAATGATAATTAAAAAGTGAAAAATACCTCAAGCGATGACACAGAAACCGAACTATTGATTGCATATTTTTCTTTATATATAAAAGCGACCATGAAACAGCCAAAAGACCCTACGTGCCCATCTGTGTAACCTGCGTGATCTCCGCGTCATCCGCGATTCAGACAGATAAGTGATATAAACTTTACACACCCTGAGACACAAATTTCTTGAATTCCCACAACAATCGTGGTATACTCCATAAAATATAAGCAGATTTTCAGAATAAACAAGGTCATAAAACAGTGGTAACGGCACACGGAGTGTGCCTACTACTATGCAGGTTCAGAATAAGCAAGGTCATTATACAATGAACATTTTCTGCACTGGTATCAGTTGCTCAGGACGCAAAGAACTCCTCAAAGACTTTGAAGCACTCTGTATACAGAGACAACTCAATATCGGTTTCTTCAACGTCGGCGATTATATGCACAGAGTCGCAGCCGAAGCACGTGTCCATTTCACTGAAAAAGTCCTCGACTCTGATCCAGCAGTTTTGTCATTAGCACGTCGAACCGCATTCTACGAAATCGCAAGAGACGCAAAATCTTACGAACACGCAATCATAGGCCTACACGCATGCTTCCGATGGCGAGGAAGTCTCCTTGAAGGTTTCTCATTCAAAGACATTGATATCATACCGCCAGACATGTTTATCAACGTAGTGGACAATATCGCTGACATCTACGCACGGATGGAAAGAAGCACACAATGGTCTGGTATTAGAAAGGCTGCACTAAATGTCTGGTTAGATGAGGAGGAATTCCTCACCAGACAACTCGCACATCTGTCAGATAAACCCCATTTCACCGTCGCAAGACAACACGACCTTGCAAATTTCGCTGAGCTACTCTTTTCAGATAAACCGAAGTTCTATCTCAGTTATCCGATAACGCTGCTTAGAGATACACCAGAAGACATACAGCAAATACGCAAACTGGGTGAAATACTATCGCAAAAGTATATCTGCTTTGATCCACTAACGATTAAGGATATGGCACTCGTTACCTCTTCAAAAGCGGATGGTAATGATGAGATGTTAAATGTCCCAGAAACAATGAGCGAATTGGACGATGACGTAATTGAACAGATCAAAACGCGAACCATCTCACGAGACTATCAGTTTGTCCACCAAAGCGATTTTGTCGTTGTCATATATCCTACAGACAAATTATCTCCAGGGGTCTTAAGCGAAATGAATTACGCCACACGTCACAATAAACCTGTCTATGCTGTCTACAAAGAGACACGAAGCATCTTCTTTGAAAACCTGTGCGATAAGATATTCGATACATTTGAGGAGTTAGAAGAGTTTTTGAAAGAAACATATCAAAAATGATAATGCTTGAAACCAAACTAGTGCTTAGTCAAGTGTTTTTGATGGCACTAAAAAAGTCGGGAATCGGTCAGAAATATGTTAACTGGCCTCCTACAATACAAAAGATTCTGTAGGAGCCCAGTTAATATTAAGCTGGCCGAATCGCGACCTACTAAAAAGTCGGGAATCGGAGTTCCCTCCTACTCTCTTTCTTATGAATATTATTATCCTCTCCCGCGGACCTGAAAACCATTCTACTCGTAGACTCGCTGAAGCAACTGCAAGAGCAGGACATATCGCCAAAGTCCACGACCCATTCGGTTTCTACCTTCAGATAGGTGGCAACGGTACCCGTATCACTTATGATGGTATCCCCACAGAGAACATTGATGTCATCATACCACGTCTCAGCGGTGCAACGGCAAGATACGGTGGAGAGGTGGTATCCCATTTTGAATGGCTCGGTATTCCAACAGTCAATTCGGCAGATGCCATCTCAGATGCACGGAACAAATTCCGGTCTTTGCGAATCCTCGCACAACACGGATTACCCGTACCACCGAGTCTGACCGTCGGTTCTGCTACATTCTTACAAGAGGCTGTTCCACAGTTAGGTGAATACCCATACATCCTAAAACCTTTCTACGGGACACACGGCATCGGCGTCATGCTGTTAGACACGCCGACATCGCTATCCTCAGCAGTCGAGACGATGTGTGATTTGCATAGAGATTATGTCATCCAATCCTTTATCGCTGAGGCTGCAGGTGTTGACATAAGAGTCCTTGTCGTCGGTGGAAAAGCCATCGCAGCGATGAAAAGATCAGCCGTTCAAGGAGAATTCAGAGCAAATATACATCAAGGTGCAAACGGTGAGATGCTAACACTATCAGATGAATACAAAAAAATCGCTGTTGACGCAGCAAACGCACTGAACCTGGGAATCGCTGGCGTGGATATACTTGAGACGAAAAATGGACCCGTCATCTTAGAAGTCAATCCATCACCAGGATTTGAGGAACTGGAGTCTGTTACAAAAATGGACATTGCAAAGACTATGATTGAATATGCAGTGCAATTGGCAGAAAATCATTCTCAACAAGGCACAGGTAATTAATTGAGTTCCCAGCAACTAAAAATCCTAATGTTCAATCATGAGTTTCCCCCAATCGGAGGTGGAGGCGGACAGGTTAGTTATTTCTTAGGTAAACACTTCGCGGCAGCAGGACACAACGTACATCTGATTACATCACAATTTCGGGATTGTGCGCGGCGTGAAATCGTAGACGGTATACATGTGCATCGCGTACGTGCACTACGTAAAAGTCCAAATGTTTGTGCAGTCCACGAGATGTTGACCTACGCAATGAGTTCAAGTCTCTACGGGTTGAAATTCGCAAAACATTTCAATCCCGATATTGTTCAAGTCTTTTTTGGTATACCCGCAGGAGGCGGAGCATATCTCCTACAGAAACGTAGAAACATACCCTATACCATATTCTTAGGAGGCAGAGATGTCCCACGTCCCGACCCAGATCCACCTTACTACCGTTGGTTATATCTGCTCCTAAAGCCCATCATTCGTGCAATCTGGGACAACGCTGCCGCAGTTGTTTCATGTAGTGACGGTTTACGTGATTTAGCACATGAAACAGACCCGACTCTAAACATTGAGGTCATCCCTGACGGTGTAGACTTAGAAACCTTTGCACCAACACAACGCAAGGCACATCCTGACACAGTGCGTTGTCTGGCTATCGGACGTCTCATTCCACGTAAGGGATTTCAATTCCTTATTCGTGCACTGCCGAAGATACTTGACAAGGTCTCACACAACTTTGCGTTGGAAATAGTCGGAGATGGACCGTATAAGAGTGAACTCGTAGGATTAGCAGAGAGTCTTGGGGTATCGTCGTACATCCATTTTGCTGGGACGGTACCCTATTCAGCAATTCCGCAACAGACCACGACTGATGAAGTCTTGCTACCACAGAAGTATCGCGAAGCAGATATCTTCATTCTACCCTCATTGGCAGAAGGTATGCCGCTTGTCGTTTTAGAGGCAATGGGTACAGGACTCCCTATCATTGCCAGCAGGGTGCAAGGCATCGCTGAACTTGTTGAAGAAGGCGTAAACGGTGCTGTGTTCGATCCGGGTGATGTGGATGAACTTGCTGAATGTCTGGTGAAGCTAATAAACGCAGGTGGAAAACGTATTGAGATGGGTAACGCAAGCATCAAAAAGGTAAAACCTTACGACTGGAAAAACATAGCTGACGCATATCTTAAACTGTATGAGGATATATTATCATCTCGTAGAATGTAGGTTCGTCCAATCTACCGGATTAAAATAAGAGGAGAAATATTACATGTTGCCAATAAAAATACTTGCAATAGGTGCTGGCGGACTACAGCGCGCCTTAACACACCAATTTGTCCATATCCTTAATGAACGAAATGTTTACAACGGAGGGATATTCGTCGGACAACCACGCGGTAGCGAAAAAGCGGACGCATTCAACAGCCAAAAAGGTGTCTATCATGTTGTCACTTTTGACCTAAACGGTATCCATGACATTCAACAGATTACGAGTGTCGTAGGTGCAACAACCCTTGCCACAGAAGTAGGACGCGAGCAGTTCTACACACAAACAGAAAATCCGTTAGACCTAATACTAATTGGCGTAACTGAAGCAGGAATCGCAAAAGGTGAACTGGCAATGGATGTATTAGATGAATCCCTTCATCGTTACTATGTCAGTCACGGCACAGACGTAACCCTCACCGTCATCAATACCGACAATCTAAGAAATAATGGAGATGTCATCAGGGACATACTGATCAACGAGTATCCGAAACGGACTGATGATTATGAAAATTGGCTAAAGGCTAACGTAAGTTTCCTCAACGAAATGGGAGATCGGTTGGTACCGCAAGTCTACGCAGTTCCTGATGAGATTAAGGAGACGGCACAAACACAGATTGACGCTTCAGACGAACTGATAACTTATGCAGAACAGATGCCAGCGACGCCTTTCATCTTGGAGGACTTAGATAACAGGCTACGCGTCCCGTTTGGTGAATTGGATGACTTTGGTGTTGTCGTCAGTCGAGAGTCCATTGAACCTTATCACGATTGGAAACTTTTATTAGTAAATTCCGTGCATGTACCGGGTATTACACATAAAGGTTTTCTCTCTGGCATTGACTTTGTTAACGAGGCAGCATCACATCCAACTTACGCCCCGCATCTTGAACGGTTAATGAACGGATATGCAGACATTGTAGCTGCGGATATTCCGATAGAGGGCAAAAGTGCACACGCCTATACACAAGAGTTCATTGACAGAATCCGTAAGGTCAAAGACGACAACGCACGGATCAACATCATTGAGACAGTGAAACTCCGTGAACGTGCTGCAGACATCGTCCGATCACCAAACTACAGTCGCAGCACAGAACTGTTCAAAGACGACTTTGCATATTCCTTTGCCACAGTCCTCCGTTTTCTAACACCTAAAACCGATGACTACAGAGGTATTACTGATACTGGCACGGAATACGAAATACGAGACCCTGACCGGACAATACAGGATACGTTGCATGGTGCATTTGGTGCAGACCTGCCAAACATATCAAACCGACTTGATACTATTTTTTCAGATGCAAGCCTATGGTCACCTCAGACTGCAATCCCTGATAGCGCACTCAGTCAGAATCAAGACTTCTGCAGACGGGTTGCACGATACTATCATGAATTAGTGAATGGAAAGACATGCCTTAAGGTATTGGATATGATTAATTCAATGTATACATAAACCATGTTTGCATAAACACTTGAATCTGTATACGAGTTGGTCATATACATTTTTGGTCATACGGCACCACTCGTGATATTCATTTGATGTGTAATTTGACTATACAAACCTGGAACCAGACATATAATCCTGCAAATATTCTATAATCCCATCACTATTGCTATTTATATTCGTAAAGTGTGATTGGCATATATCGTTAAAGCGTAAAAACACATCGCGGGTTGTTTTTTTCTCAAATATACCAAGGGATTGGAATTTAACGTCCCACAATTTTAACTGGTGTAGTGTAAGTGCAGCTGCTTGGGTTTTTAACTCGCTATTAAGAGCAAACACAAAAAGTGGTACTGGCATACCGTTAATCCGACAATCTACTCGGTATATGCCATCTTTATCATTGGGATGTTGCCAATCAAATATCATGCGACCTGCTTCTACCTTTTGTAGCAATAAAGCACGAAAATCGTCCTTAAATGTAGATTTAATACTATCTCTTGACAAATATGTTACATCAATTATTTTTAGCAATGCTTGGACAAAATCAAATAATGCTTCTCCATAATCCTCGTCTGTTATATCCATAACTAATTCACCGTTGTAATCCTTCACTTGAAACATGGAGAGTGCCTTAGAAATTATTTTTTGACGACTTTCACTTCCTAACGCATCTTCATCCATATAATATGTCAGGTGCATAAAGGTATGTGCTTCATCAGATAGCACCCATCTATTGCCCATCTTTTTTAGAACAATTACTAACTGATCACCATCGTTGAAATGGAAGGGTGTTGAAACAAAGAAACGGTCTTCACCATCATTTAAAAGCGCAATTTCTGTGGAGACACTATCAATGAAGTCTTTTTCAATTGTCAGGACTGACATTGCTTTCTCCTCCTAAAAAAGCTCAAGCTGTGATTCTTGGGGTAATTCGAAATTGGCATCAGTTAAAAGACACTGTAATGCCCCTTCAATATCACTATATCGGTCAGTTTCTTCTGCAAATCCATCTTCATCATATCCTCTTTCCTGATATCTCTGTGTAGCATAGTGGATATGATAGGAGTAAACTCTGGTTTTTTCAAGTTTGTTCTTGTGCATACGCTTCGCTAAACCGTTGTACCGACGAAGACGAAAAAGGTTACCCGTTATCGGATTTATGATTCCCAAGATCACTGAAAAATCTGTTGGGTATCTTTTGTTCAGTCTAGCTATAAGACGGAACTGGTTACCATCTTCACCGATTATATAAAGTTCTCTGTTGCTATCAAGTTCGGAACGCCAATTATCAGATAGTTTTTTACGTTCATTGATAAACTCTGTAATCTGTTGGTCGCTATAAGTTATCTCTTGTTTACTTCCTTTATTCATCTATTGAACCTATTAACAACTATTTATATCAAGTGATATGATAGCAGCAATTAAAATCTCACTACCGAATCCAAGTGTATATAGTATACCAATTGTTCCTACGATATACAAAGTTATTAGCAGCTTGGTGTGTTGTGTATTGGAAATGTGGTTTTATACAAGACTTTACGGAAGAAATCAATGTTGAATGAAGAATATCGTTCAACATTGATTCTATACAAATATAATCTCATACACTTGTAACTTGGACAGACTGTGCTAATACCAATATTCAACCTATAAGCATCAGACAATCCCAATTCCTACCCATTAGCAAGTGAAATGACACCTTTCTTACGTTGCAACACTGCATCGTAGAACCGCATGGTTCCAACGCAGTCATGTATGCTTGCTATCGGTTCCCTGTCTTCACGTATAGCGTTGACAAACTCCGTAAGACTGATCCCATCACCCGTTAGTTCGCCATTCCGTTCATCAGAAAAGTTCGATTTAAAGGTATTGCCAGCACCCGTATAATGCTCAAAACCCCATAATCCTTCTAAGACGATGTATTCATGCTGACCGGTAATTTCAATATGGTCATAATTACGTTGCCACAAACGTTGGCTACTCAGCTGTAAAGTACCAACTGCACCGTTGCTATATTCAACCGCAACAGCAAACGAGCCTTGATTGCCAACCTCATTGTGAAAGACACAAAGTTCGTTCACCTCAGCACCAGCAATATGTCGTGCTAAATCGAAGTGGTGGATAGCAAAATCAAGGAGATAGTGTTTCACAGAACCGTAGGCTCCACTACAAAATGAACAGAAAAGCTGCGTGAGTTGACCGAAAGATTCGGTCTGCATTATCCGTCTTGCTTCCCGCACGCCGAGACTAAACCTACGTTGAAAGTTCACCATCAATGTCTTCCCATGCTTTTCAGATGCCTCTGCTAATTCAAGCGTCTGTTCAAGCGATGGTGCTGGGGGTTTCGGTGTAAATACATGATACCCCGCCGCAAGCGTCTCAAGTACAAGTGCCTGTCTCGGATCCGGACCCATAGAGATGATGACAGCTTCCAGATCCTCCTTTTCAAACATCTCGTGACGATCCGTATAATATCTACCTGTACCGAATTTACCAGCAGCAGATTTTGCCCTATTTTCGTCCATATCGCAAACGGCTTGTAATGCAACAGGTGCTAAATGCAACGCGGGATAGATAGTGTGTCTCGCAAAACCACCCGCACCAAGAAATCCAACTCGAAGAGGTTCCATACTCGCTCCTTTGTGTGCTTAAAAGCACTTATGTGATTTGTTTATCAGTTCAAATTTACCATAAATCAACATCTCTGTAAAGAGAATTGACATTAATTGTCCCTCTTTAGTCCCGTAGGGACGCAATGTTTATAGAATAGGATTGACCACCATTTCTTTAGTCCCGTAGGGACGCTATGTTTATGTTATTGCCTTATTTGCACATATCGTCCCTAATGAAAATTAAGTAATTAAAAGGGTAAAAACCGATTTATCCCAGGCCGGTAGGTGCGATATCCTTATCGCACCGGATCCAGCACGGAAACCTTCAATGAAGGAGGTTCCCCTAATCTGCTTCGTCCGAAATCTTCGCTTAGGATCCGGTGCGATAAGGATATCGCACCTACCGGCCTGGGATAACCAAATTACCTGATTATTTATTTAATCTTCATCTGGGACTAAAGAGCATCGCTACAGCAAAGTAGAATAGGGATCAGGAAATACGATCTATCGTTTAGAATCTATACCTTTTTAACTCAACTAATTCAGAAAAATCAAGTCAAAAAACAGAGTGCAGTATGCTGATACCTGCTTATGCTAATTATAGTGGACTTCAGAATTAATGATACATTCTACAGCGGGCGAGGAGACCTCGCCCCTACGCGGGTGATCTTTGTAAATGCGTAAATGTCTCATGGATTATTGACTATACTATACATAAAGCAGAGTTGGACAATACCATAGAAAGAGAAAACGCGAAAAAAGGAATGTATAAAAAAAGAGATAACGAGACTCGTAACTTCGGGTTTGCATTGCTTCAAGGTACCTTCATGCGCATCAACCTCGCCTTAGTTGATTCTGGCACGGTACTTTCCGCATTCATACATCGTCTGACAGCCTCGAATCTCTTAGTCGGTCTGACGGGATCAATGATGACAGCAGGTTGGATGTGGCCCCAACTATTAGTCGCAAACTTGTTAGAACACCGTCAACGCAAAATGCCGTTTTATGCTATCGGTATGAGCATCCGTGTGTTTGCATGGCTTGCTATTTTCTTTTGTACTATCGGCATCGGCTCACAGAAACCTATCTTACTGGCTGGATGTTTTTTGGGATTCTACTTTCTATCCTCATCAGCTATGGGGGTGTCAACACTACCCTACATGGACATCATCTCAAAATCTATCGCGCCCAATCGTCGGGCACGTTTTTTTAGTTTACGACAAATACTCGGTGGTTTCTTTGGTATTTGGGTTGGTTTATTGGTACGAGCCATGCTTGGTAACGAAGATGAATTTACCGGTTTTTTCGGCTGGATTACGCAGGGATTTAAGGCATTCACCTTATACTTCATCACTTCGATCTGTCAGATAGAAACAGAACTCGGTTTCCCGTCTAATTACGCATTTCTTTTTATCTGCTCAGTCAGTACAGCATTTCTCTCTTTTGTTAGTTTTTTAGGGATACGCGAACCTATTCATCCTGTTAACGCATCACGTCAACCGTTATGGCAACACCTAAAGCAGGGACCTCATTTCCTACGGACAGACAAGAATTATCGTAGGTTTATCTTCTTCCGTATTGGAACGCACTTTTCAGCAATGGCATCACCGTTCTATGTCCCTTATGCGTTGGATTACTTAGGCATGTCGGAATCAACAATTGGTTTCTTCATCGTATGTTCGGCATTAAGTGGCGTGGTCTCAAATGCCATCTGGGGTTACATTGGAGAGAAATATGGTGTACGATGGTTGCTGATAATCACCGCAGGACTGATGTCATTCCCACCTATCATCGCGTTTTATTCAGAGATGTTACCACCCGCGTTTTTTGTTCCCGCCTTTCTGTTAATCTTCACAATTGGTGGTGTCTTAGCAAACGGTGTGATGGTTGGATTCATGTCCTACATGCTGAACATCGCACCCCCACGTAGCCGTCCGAGCTACATCGGGTTTATGAACACCTTACTACTCCCCACCAGTTTTGCACCTGTAATAGGTGGACTCCTTGTGTCCGTAATCGGACACCGTATGTTGTTTGTTATCTGTTTCGGTATCTGTCTTGTTGCCTTCGGTATCGGTACAGGACTCCAGGAAATCATGCACGAGGATGAATTTGTAGAGGAAAGTTCTTGAGTTTTATAGCAAAGTCAATAATCAATGAAACACTTCAACATATCCGAAGATTCCCACGTAGGGGCGAGGTTTCCTCGCCCGTTGCCAGGTTTCCTCGCCCGCTGTGGCTTGTTACATTAATTCTGAAGTCAACTATAGAAAAAACCACCTTTTATCTTCATTATCCAGATTGACAGACAAAGCACTATACCAAAGATGATGACGATATTCCGTGTTTTTTGTGTGTAATTGCTCCAGATTCTTCTTATCTGCAATGGGAAAAATGCCACCCCAATACATAGACTCACGATAAGAAATGAGAAAGGATGGTAATACCACGCATCTACGAAATTCGCTTGTGATAGAGCGATACAAGCACGCGTCATCCCACACCCAGGACACGGTATTTCGGTCACTTCATGGAACAAGCAGGGAATCAGTGAAACTTCGTCCGGTGCTTTCTGAAAAGCAAAAGTGTAGACCCCTATCATCCCTAACGCAATGAGGAAAAAGCGTGAAAGATTGGTGGAACTAACCATCGGAAGTGTCACCGTAGAGTTTGTTAATCTGATACTGTTGGACTGCCAAAGAAGCGATTCCAATACCGAAGATCGCTAACACAACACAAATAATCGGTAAGTTTGAATCGACATACATACCTTTATTGTGCTGAACTTCATTGATCCCGCATGCCATCTTATATTCATAATATATTCCGAAAAGACCGCATGTCAGAATGGAAATAAAAAACCATAACCAAAAAGAATAATCGTTTCTTCCTAACCATGCATTGAGTGTGTCCATCTGTTTATACTGCCAGTAAAGACTGTAGATTCCACAAGTGATTATAGCTAACAGAATACCTGCGAGGATACTACGTCTCCCTTCAAATTCTGGATAGGGATATTGATGATCAAGCATATATTTCTCCTAATAATTGTTTTTTGGTGATTGACTCATTCACGGGGGAGTGAAATTGTGTTTGGAACAACAATTTCTCCAACTATGATCATTGATTTCAGCGATTCCACTCTTTCAAGAATCTCATCAGAAAGCAGATCACGGTTGTGTTCATCTACTGCGTAGTAGACACCCCCATCTTCTAATCCAAAGTAACGGATACCTCCCATAAATCTGTCTTCAAGAGCTTCTCTAATGATAATCTTTGCTGAAGCTGGTAGTTCTTTTGCCATACTTGTCAAGACGGTTCCTGGTGCAAGATGATTACCGTTATCATCAACCCAGATGATATACTTTTCCTGTTCCTGTGCTGCTTCAAGGACACCTTGACCGGAACCACCAGCTGCAACATAAATAACATCAACCCCACTTTCATATTGTGCTATAGCAAGTGTCTTCGCTATATCGGGTTGCATGAATCCAGTCACATCTTCACTTACATAATCAACGACTATTTCTACATTCGGATTTATTTCGTGGATTCCAGCGATGTAACCGGCTTCGAATCCTTGTATCAACGGAATATCAACACCCCCAATAAACCCGATCTTGTTACTTTCTGTCTTTAGTGCTGCGATTGCACCAACTAGATATGAACCTTCGTTGGCTTTATAGTTAATTGATGCAACGTTTGGTATATCCAGCACGACATCAAACATTGCAAATTTTACATCTGGAAATTCAGATGCTATTTTGGCAACGGCTTCACCCAATTGATATCCTGCTGCCAGAACGAGATCTGAATTCTGTGCTGCATCCCTAATTATCATCTCTGTAGCCACAGGATCATTTTCCATTCCGTTCACTTCCGTTAGGTCAATCCCGTATTCTACCTCAGCTTCTCTTAAACCGATATGAAAGCCGAGACAGTATGCAGCCGTACTGACACAATCGTTCGGATAAATCATTGTTACCCGAAGCGGAGTTGTCTCCATTTCACTCGGAGGTTCGGGTTGGGTTACATCGTCAATATACTCGCAACCACAGATCAATATCATACCTAAAACAGACAAAAGCAAGATTCTTGAATAACAAATTACCTTCATATTAGCCTCCTTTCAATTGATTATTATAACCTAAGTTGCTACCTATAAGTGTTTGATCTGAAACACCGCCTTTAATGAAAAATGCTGATAATTAGCCAATAGTTTGTAGCGTAAACTGCCAGTTTGCGCCCCTTATGACACAATCTGGCAGATTGTGCTACATAGGTAGCAACTTGGTATAGACTCTAAAGTCCACATCACACCTTTCCTTGTTTGACTGATACATACTCCCCAGATAGTGTATGTCTTTCAGGAATTTAGCCAACTCTATTCTATATCAAATCGATTTTGTTGTCAAATCTGCCAAAAAAAAAATTAATTTTGTGTCGGAATTCTCCATAATTTCACGTCATTTCTTAATAAAGGGATAATTTATTTAATTAAAATCACATTTTACTTAGGAGAGGAGTAGAAAGGATGTTGATTGAGAGAGATAGATTCAGATGATTGATAAAGGGATTATTAGATATCTGTTCATATAAAAACGGGATGCTATCTCTATACTGTATCCCGTTTTAACAAGGTTTTTGAGATGAAAAATCAAATATTGCATATTTCAACACAAGGCGTAGACATAGATACAAATGTCAACACATGGGCACTTCCAGAGGGATCAATTGCTCGGTTCGGAAAAGGTGAGGTAAATGATTTAGCATTCTCTCCTGATGGTAAGTATCTCGCTGTCAGAAATACAAACACAGGTATCGTATGGAATATTGAAACTGACGAAGTCCTTGCAACTTTCACAGAGCCGGATACGCGTCTAATAGCCTCCGCATCCAGCTCAACGACAGGGGCATGTGCGTTCGGAGATTTAGAGGGAAATTGTTATGTGTTTGATGGAAAGGAACCATTGAAAATACTATCTGGACATACAGGTGCAATTCAGTCGATTGCTTTTAGTGCGGATGGTGAGCAACTTGCCTGCACTTCAGAGGAGGGTTCTGCTTATGTGTGGGATGTTGCTTCAGGTCAACAGGTTGCCACGCTTTCTGCAATCTGGAAGATAGATACTAACCTGTATATAGGCGATGAAAATCGACTGCAAAGACGGCTAAAAACACTTAAGAATACATCCAGACCATCAACACCGGGGAGAGTAAAGACAATAGTTTTCTCACCGATTAGAGATGTGATCGCTGGGGGTATGTCTTGTGAAATACGTTTGTGGGATGCCGCAACACATGAAGTGCGATTAGCAATACTTCTGCCCAATGGTTGTACGGAACCCTATGCTTTGGCATTCACGCCTTGTGGGCGGTATCTCGCTTCCGGATCCTGGTGGGACGGAACGGATAAAGTTTCCATCCGGTTATGGGACGTTACAAATGGTGAAAATGTCGCAACGCTATGGAGCCATTCGACTGATGTTGAATATCTGGTGTTTTCACCGGATGGGACACTTTTAGCAAGTGGCAGTTTTGATGGTACTATCCTGCTCTGGGATTTGAAACCTTACTTAAATACATAAGGAGTTTTTTTTTGAAACATAGCACACTTATCATCACTATTTTTATATTAACATTGTCTGTTGTTATGGCGGATACACCGAAAGAACATCATGATTGTCCTGCACCTATTGGTGTGATGGGTGAACAACGGAAAGGGCTCTCGTGCATTTCAGGTTTTCTTTCACAAGATGGGTTGATTTTAGCAAAAGTCTCTTTTTCGGTGTTCTCTGTGTTCTCCGTGTTCTCCGTGATTCAGATGGGTATTTTTGTCAGAATCTCAGAAAGCCGGAAGACGTAGAAAACGCGGAAGGGGATTTTGGAGATTTTAGTCTATTTTCACAACTATCGGGTGTTCTGTAAGTTAAGAATAAGGAGATTGGAAAATTAACATATCTATTGGCACACCTATATAGACGAGAAGTTTTTACCTTAGAATCTTCAAGTGACAAAAACTTTACACGTCATAAAGTATCTGCTCAGCATTTGGTGTTATCAAACCGTAGCACATTCATCCTGATTGTGCAACGCAGCCCGTCATCCCATGCGATAAAGTATCTGCTAAGAATTGTGTCTTATCCATGTTGTGAAGTGAGACGTAATGAACGATGGTTGTTGTCCAAAGAAGCACAATCAGGATGAATGTGCTACAGCAATATGACGATGTTTGATTTGCGGAGAGGGTAATGATGGCTGAAGGGGTGTTAGGCACAATCAAGATGAATGTGCTACGGCTGTATGACGATGTTTGACTCACTGATAGGTGTAATGATGGCTGAAGGGGGTTTAGCACAATCAGAAGACAACAAAACTTCTACATGTCAGAGAGATTCCAGTGACAAAAACTTTACACACCAAAAAAAAAAATTAATTTTGTGTCGGAATTCTCCATAATTTCACGTCGTTACTTAATAAAGGGATAATTTATTCAATAAAAGGATAATTTACTTAAGGGAGAGGGGAGGACGGAATTAGTGATTTTGGACTTGAGGAAAGTTGGAAAAAAGTGCTATAATTTCTGCAAGTGAGGCACAAACGCAAGAGGCTGCGGAACAGTCGGTTGCAGGATGTCGTAGTCAATAACTTATCTCTGGATTAAAAATTAAGTGCGTCGTTTGGAGGAGTGCTAATGTGTCTTGAACTTGAATTCTTTCCAACAGCAGCTGACCCTGTGGTGCTTCTATCACCTTCTACACTAGAGAAAGCTGAAAAGTTATCCCAAGCGTTGAGCATTCTGGTTGAGGACAATAACGCAGTCGTAGATGTACATGCTTTGCCTTTTATCTCTCCAGTTGATGGGTGCAGACTATCGGCACAAGTTATTGATGAAGATATTGGTGCAGTTCTGATAGAAAACACAAAAAATCATTTCAAGTGGCAGTTGACAAGTCAAGGGTGGGAATTTGTATTAGTGTTATTAGATACTATGACCGAACCAGATAGCAGTGGTTATCATTACCTTGGACCTGATGATGAAACGGGTGATTATTTGCTTATACTTTCAACATATTATAGGTGGTGGTGAAGCAATATCAGAATTGGTTATAGTTGTCTTTCCACTCTTAAATGGTTAGTTTCAGCAATAGTGAATTTGGAAATCACTCCTACAATACGCAAGGTATCTGTAGAAGTGATTTCCGCGTTCGGTTTGATAATGTGCTTCCATCTCTACTATAAAACAAAGACACCTCAGACATGATTGAACCTCCTAAGAATTTCCCGATTTATTTCAGATGTCTACGCCTTGATTATTTATAGTGTTGGGATAGTTTTATGTTGTCGCGGCGTGTTCAGTAGATACCCCGCATTTTACTTTCGGTATTAGTCGTTTTGGAAATGGCGGTTTTCCACTTCATAAAAAATACTCTTCAAAAATTTTATACGGATTAGTCGTGTAAACGCGATAGATGACACGACCAGAAAAACGCAACAGATCTGTTATACGATCATAGATCACTGCATGAGAAACATATTGCAAGACTGAATGCCGGGTAACCCATCTCGTTTCTAAACTTTCGTCACTCGTTGATAATTCACCACTGACATAATCACACAAAAATCCAAACATCAGTTTCTGGGGAGTACTGACGTTTGAATAGATTCCAACAAGTGACCCAATAGATGCCTCAACACCTGACTCTTCTCTGATTTCACGTTGTAATGCTTCAATTAGGCTTTCACCTTCTTCAACCTGACCACCCGGGAATTCCCAACCCCGTTTTGGACCGCGTATGAGTAAAACATCGCTGTTCGGATGACTTATGAGTCCAGAGACAGCAACGATATGTTTAGGATGAGTCATAATTAACCCACTTTCAGTTTCTGCTGAAAAAACTTCGTAATCGGTACCACCGCAACTGCCACAACAATTTTTCTGAATCAACCCGATGCACGAAAAGCTGCCTTCCATTCATTTCAAGCACAGGAATCAATAGTTTGTATTTTGTAAAAAGACCGAGATTCCTTGATATATCAATCTCATCTATAACAAGAAATGATAACTTGGATGTGATTACCTGCAATGCCAGTTTTGCTTCATCACAGAGTGGACAATCAGGTTTTGTATAGAACTGCAGTTCAAGCGGTTTGAATTTCATATACAGATTTGCATCATTGCTTCTATAGTAATACTTAAAACTAAATGTATACTTATTCGCGAACAAATGCTCGCTCGTAGTAGGGCAATTCATTGCCCGTTCTACCAAGAAGCGTCATGTTGGTTTAGGTTTCACTATACTACGACAAAATGTCATGGACGACATGTCCGTGAACATCTGTCAGACGGAAATCTCGACCTTGGAAACGATACGTCAGTTTCTCGTGGTCAATACCGAATAGATGTAACATCGTAGCGTGGAAGTCATGCACATGCACGATGTTTTCAACGGCATTGTATCCGAGTTCATCTGTGTTGCCGTAACTCATACCACCTTTGACACCGCCACCTGCCATCCACATTGAAAATCCTCTAATGTGGTGATCGCGTCCGCTTCCTTGTGCCATCGGTGTCCGACCAAATTCTCCACCCCAGATGACTAAAGTTTCGTCTAACATACCACGTTGTTTTAGGTCGTTAACGAGTGCTGCCGTTGCTTTATCAACATAACCAGAAGTGGTCTTAATGGCATTTTGGATACCACCGTGATGATCCCAGCCGCGATGGTAGAGTTGAATAAATCGCACACCACGTTCTGCCAACCTACGCGCAAGCAGACAGTTCGACGCATACGAACCATCACCCGGTTTAGCACCATACATATCCAAAACGTGCTGCGGTTCTTTGGAAATATCGGTCAACTCAGGAACACTCGTCTGCATACGGAATGCCATCTCATATTGATTGATCCGTGTAGCGATTGAGGGATCGTCAACTGTTTCATCTAATAGACTATTTAAAGACTGAACGGCTCCTACAACATCCTGCTGCTGATCTTGACTGACACCATCAGGGTTTGACACATAATGAACAGGGTCCCCTTTTGAATGGAATTGGACACCTTGAAACTGTCCGGGTAGGAATCCGCTGTGCCATTGACGTGTTGCTATCGGTTGATCCTGTCCACCACCAGAGGAGATAAGCACAACATATCCCGGTAGATTTTCGTTTTCACTTCCGAGTCCGTAGAGCAACCAAGATCCCATACTCGGTCTACCTGAAATTGCAGTTCCCGTATTCATGAAGGTGTGTGCTGGATCGTGATTTATCTGTTCTGTCCGCAAGGATCGCACAATACAGATATCATCTGCGAGGCTGCCGATGTGTGGAAACGCGGTGCTCATCTCTTGACCCGATTCTCCGAATTTCTTAAATTCATGTGTCGGGCCGAGGCATTTTAGGGAATTGGCTTGTCCCTGCAGCTGCGCGATCGGTTGTCCTTTGGTAAATGTTTGCGGCATCGGTTTACCGTGCATTTCTGCCAGTTTCGGTTTGTAATCCAACGTTTCTAAATGTGAAGGTCCCCCTGCCATACAGAGGTGAATAATACGTTTGGCTTTCGGTGGAACATGCGGTTCTGTAATAACCCCTTGCCATCTCGCAATCTTCGGGGAAGCATCCAATATCGATGGTGTGAGTAGGGATGCAAGTGCAAGTGATCCAACACCGCGAACTGTTTTTCCTAAAAAAGTACGCCTCGTAAGACGTAGTTTAGTTTCTTCATTTATACCTTCTATCATACTTATTACCTCCTGTAGTATTGACAGGGAAAAGTGAAGAGTCCTAGTAGACTGTCCGTGCTAATTTTACTGGTAAAGGTCGCGATTCGGAGATCGCTCCTACAGAACGGATCTCTTTGTAGGCGGTGAATGCCTNNAATAAGGTTAGACACTCTACTAGTTTAATCTTGTAGGTCTTCCTCTGTAGTTCTGTCAGTTGGATTTATAAGAATTCCACTGAAAAACCTTTTGAGTTGTGATTTCTTTTTTTTCTTTATAAACCCATTGGCACTCAAAATGCATATCGCGTAAAGTATCCAGATGAAAACAGAATAAACAACAAAAAATGCCCAAAAGATTTCAGAATCAAATTCTGACGTCCTGGTAGACCATTTTAAATCAAAAAAATATTTAACAAACGGAGCTAAAAAGTTAGTCCATCCTAATTCAAATGAATCTTCAGCTTTTGCTCCTGCTAAAAGACCCAAAAGAACGGATAACCCCGCAGTAAGTCTGAAAAAACCCTTTCTCCAATTTATTTCCTTCATTAGAAACTCCCAACTATCAACTCGTAAATCCTTTTAGCACAAACATAAAGATGTAGTAGAGAGGCCACTGAATGATGGCATATCCTAACCAGACGAATCCGAAAAACATAACTGCATAAGTAATAAAAGCTAATTTTGGATTAGTGAAGTATATGGGAGGCGGATCCCCATCATCTTTATCTGCAAGTTTTCCCATCTTAGCTAAACTGCTAAAAAAGATACCCCCAGAAACACCAACAATGAACGATAGCACCAATGTTAGTCTGAAGAACCCTTTTCTCCAGTTTGGTGCATCTTCACTGTCATCTGAGAATTCAAAATAGATTCCACTGCCAATTCCAAACAGTACGAGTAGTATCGCAAGTAATATTAAAAGGGTTTTCAAAGCATGTCTACCTATAAGATTTTAATGTACTTAAAATGTAGATTTGTTCTTTGCTATGTGATAATTACCTGACACGTGATCTTGTTGTTAGAAGACGGGTTAGAATGAAATAAACTAACCATACCAAACCGCAAGGGATAGCAAATGCAACAAGGAATTCAGCTGCATTGTATAGTTGAGTCGTAAACGGTTTTTGGTAGGGGACTATCCCTATATCTGCTTTCTGTAAGGAGATAGTTCTAAGAATTTCTTGAATGAAAATTGTTTGTGTTGCCATCCAAATTCCCGCTAAAATGGACAATACAAACGTGATGGGTAAAAAAACGAATTTCCAATTTATCGATTTCATATCATCTCTCTATCTAATATCTCGTAATAGTCTCATGTAAGTTCAAAATAACGCGTGCAACGGATGTCCATGCAGCGTGTTCGGTTGCTTCAATACCTTGCGCCATCGGTGCTTCACCCATAGAAATCAACGTTTTCGCTGCCTCTGGATCATTGGCAAACTCTGTTCTATGTTTCTCAAATAATTCAGTCATGATCTCTAATTCTTTGGATTGTGGTAGACGTGACAGTACTTGCCTGTATCCCCACTTGATACGATCCTCAGGTGTCTGTCCACCTTCTTTGATGATTCGCTGCGCGAACACTCGCGCTGCCTCAACATAAGTAGGATCATTGAGCAGTGTCAGTGCCTGCATCGGTGTATTGGAAGTGGATCTTTCAGCGGTACACTCCTGTCTGCTTGGTGCGTCAAACGCCATCATGCTGGGATGTAAGAAGGTTCGCTGCCAATGTGTGTAAAGTCCACGACGATACTGACTTTCACCAGAGTCATGCATATATCTGCGTTTAGGGAAGTTTAGGTTTGCGTAATATCCTACCGGTTGGTAGGGCCTAACACTCGGTCCTCCGATTTTTTGCACGAGTAGACCACTGAGTAATAGTGCGTTGTCCCGCACGATTTCAGCATCAAGTCGCCAGTGTGACTGTCGCGCGATGCGTCGATTGTAGGGATCCTTTTCTTGCAATACTTCATTTGCTCTTGACGCCTGCTTGTAAGCGTTAGATGTCAAGATAAGTTTCACCATGTGTTTGACGTTCCAACCACTTTCCATAAATTCTACGGCTAACCAATCAAGGAGTTCAGCATGCATCGGCGGTTCTCCTTGCGATCCGAGATCGTCTAAGACACGGGAAATACCGGTCCCAAAATAGAGTGCCCAAAGACGATTTACAAAGGTGCGCGCGGTTAACGGATTGTTTCTTGATACCACCCATTTTGCAAGGTCAAGTCGTGTTGGACGCCGGTTTTTAATGCCCAGGTCCCCCATAAATTCGGGTATCATCGGGTCAACGATTTCACCGGAATCGTCCAACCAGTTTCCTCTCGGTAGAATGCGTGTGGTCCGCGGCTGGACAGAAACGGTGGTCAGAGAATATGGACTCTTAGTTCTTATTTCATTCTTCCGTTTCTCCAGTGTTGAAATCTCATTTCGAATACCATCTAGTGCCGGCGCGATCTGTCTATAGTAGTCGCTTAGACGTTTCCTCTGGTCAGTTGTCCTTACATACGGATCAACCTGTATTGCTGCAATCGCGGCACTGTCGTGTGAGTTTTTCGTAACAAAACCGAGGGTCGTAGTGAATCCCGCAATATCCCAATAGGCTTTGCCACCGAACTGCGTGAACGCCATTCCCTTTAGCACACTTCCCGCTTTCAAACCAACAGCAGCAGGATCAACTTCAAGACGCACCCATTTACCTAATTCTGGAAGTTCCCCCATCGGTCTATGTGCGGGTGTGTCGTTGCCGATTTCACCATAAACAATCTTATCTTCACCCCAGAATGCCCGGTGTTCCCAGTTACCATCGTTCCATTGCAGCATAATTGTCTTTGGCGGATTATCAGGATCTAACCAGACATAAGCGAAGAGTCTATCACCTTCAGATAACGTAAACTTGCGGTTAGCATTATCAAATGCGTGTTGGACAAGTTGCTCTGGTGCAGCAGTCTGAATGCGTGAGAACTTCTTGCTATAGACAGGTGCTTCATTTTTATCAACAAACTTCCAAGTACCTTGATTTCGTCCACCGTTTGCCTGAGCATCGTCAACCCAAGCAAAATCTGCGGGTTCAGTTGAAGCGAGAAGTGTTTTGATCTCTTCTTCCCACTTTGCCTGTTCTGCCTGTAACCCTGGAGATGACAACGCAAACACCTTTCGTAGTTTCGTTAATTCATCATCAATTTCTTGTATTTCAGCCTGTTGTTCTACTGAGGGTAGCATGACAACGGGATCCCATTTGCTGCCACCTCCATATACACCGGGTCCTTGTATATCTGCAAAGAATGCGGCAAAACTATAGAAGTCTTTTGCGGTAAAAGGATCAAATTTATGGTCGTGGCATTGCGCGCAACCGAGTGTTGCACCTAACCAAACAGAAGCAGTAGTCCGAACTCTGTCAGCTGCATAGATTGCAAGGTATTCCTTTGCTTGTGCTCCACCTTCTGCCGTTGTCTGATTGAGTCTATTATAACCTGATGCGACTTTCTGTTCTGCAGATGCATTCGGGAGTAGGTCACCTGCAAGATTCTCTAATGTAAATTGATTAAACGGCATGTTGTCATTGAACGCTTTTATCACATAGTCTCTATAGGGCCAAACACTAACGTTTTCATCAGAATGGTAGCCGCTTGTATCCGCGTATCTAACCAAATCAAGCCAATAGATTGCCAACCTTTCACCGAATTGCGGTTTGGAAAGTAATCGGTTAATCAACTGGTCGTAAGCTTCAGGACTATCATCTCTAACAAATTGTTCAACTTCCCCAGGTGATGGGAGTAATCCTGTCAGATCAAAGTGCAATCTGCGTATGAGTGTTCGTCTATCTGCTTCCTGTGATGGTGCAAGTGCTTCTTTTTCTAATCTGCTAAGTATAAATTGATCAATCGGATTACGAATCCAATCTGTATTCTCAACCGCTGGTGGTTCAACTCGTTTCGGAGGACTATATGCCCAATGTTCTTTCCATTCTGCCCCCTCCTTAATCCACTGAATAAGTGTATCAACTTGTTCTTGTGTTGGTTGTCTATGGGAAGTCTGTGGCGGCATCCGTCTATCAATATCTTCGTGTGTGATACGTAATACGAGTTCGCTGTTTTCGGGTTCGCCTGGGACAATTATCGGATAGCCGCTTGGTTCCGAGAACGCACCCTCCTTCGTGTCAAGACGTAGGTCCGCTTGACGTACTGCTGGATCCGGCCCGTGACATGCGTAACATTTATCCGACAATATCGGACGAATATCCCGATCAAATTCGATCTTCTTAGCATCCACAGACTGTGTTACCGTAGCGACTACCAACAAGATTGTAAGAGCACAAATAAGACTCTTACCTGATAATATTAACCAATATATCTTTTTTCCATTGCACTGCCTAAACATTGCAGAACATCTCCTCCTCAGTGTGTTATGTGCGATACTACCTTTAAATATGCAGAATTTTGCTTGTCAAGTAATTTACCATATACGTATAATATATGCAAAGCAAATATTGCTAATGCGTTTATAGAGTTTTGGTTACTTGTCTGAACCAGGATTTTCAGGATTATAGGATTTGCAGGATAAGAGGGAAGGGTGGATATTAGATGTTCTGGATGGGTATGAGAAAAAAGTTCGATATTCCCAGAAACAAGCACCAGCGGTGCGAAAGGTATATAGAACGTATGAACAACACAATCCCAAGCACCAGCGGTGCGAAAGGTATATAGAATATGTGTTTTTAATTTCGTGCCATGATATACCTTTCGCCCCTCTGGGGCTTACTCTGGTAATATCAACGTTTTCTATACACCTTTCGCCCCTCTGGAGCTTGACATTTTACAGAAACCTACTTCTCTCTTTACTCATGTGCTTCTACAAGAACTATACACATCAGAAACATGTTTATTACTAAGTTTCATGTTAGAAGGATGATTATGCCAAAAACTTTACACACCCATCACGACTTGACTTATTTATATACTGTAGAGTATAATAATCTAAAGTATATAAAATTGGCCTTTGGGTGAGGAACCATGTTCATTAATCGAGAGCAAGAGATAGGATCATTAGAAAAGATGTATTGTTCAGGTAATGCTGAATTCTTTGTCCTATATGGAAGGCGACGTATTGGAAAAACGGAACTCTTATTGCAGTTTTGTAAAAACAAACACAGTATCTATTTCCTTGCTAGTCAGCAAAAGGAACATGATCACCTTCAACAACTGAAATAGGTAGCACAACATGTGATTGATGATCCACTCTTGCAAAACATCACTTTCAATGACTGGGAAACTGCACTGATCTATTTTGCTCAGCAATCGCAACAACAAAGACTAATCTTAGTGCTTGATGAGTTTCAGTATCTATGTGAAGACAATGCTGCACTCCCATCACTGATACAACGTTTTTGGGATTTACATGGAAAGAATAGCAACCTTTTCCTAATACTGTGTGGTTCACAGGTGAGTTTTATGGAACGGGAAGTATTAGCAGAACGATCACCACTCTATGGTAGACGAACAGGACAATTGCAGTTGATGCCACTGTCCTATAGGGATAGTGGACGTTTCTTCTCCGAATACACACATAAAGATAAATTGACCGTCTACGGTATACTCGGAGGTGTACCTGCATATCTTAATAGATTTGCTTTTCGCAGTTCACCTAATTCACAGGAAGTATCCAAGATAAAGATCGAACAACATATCAAAGAAGAATTTCTCACACCTCAAGGATATCTATTTGATGAGGCTAACTTTCTGTTACGCATGGAACTTAGAGAACCAAGGATTTATGCAAGTATACTACACGCAATTGCCAACGGATCAACTAAACTCAACGAGATTTCACAACGTGTGCAAATGGAGCGAACGAAGACAAATAAATACATCAGTGTGCTAAGAGATTTAGGTATGGTGAAACGGATTACACCAATAACAGAACGAGCACCACAGAAAAGTAGAAAGGGACTATACAAGATCGCTGATAATTACCTGAATTTCTGGTATCGGTTTATTCAACCGAACAGAAGCCTTATTGAATCTGGAAATGCTGATCTGGTATATCGGGAGATGATTGAACCCAATTTACCTGACTACATGGGACGGATTTTTGAAGATGTTTGCCATCAATATGTATCACGATATTGGAATGAGAAACTAAAGATCACACCAAAACGGATTGGGGCACATTGGGGATCAGAACTTGAAATTGACGTGTTAACCGAGAATATAGACGGCAGCCATTGGATTGGTGAATGTAAATGGCGTGAAGCATCTGTTGGTGAAAACGTCCTAAATCAGTTGATTGAAAAAGTATCTAAGTTACCCATCCCCTGGCAACAGAAACCGAGATATGTGCTGTTTTCTGCGGGTGGGTTTACAGAAAAACTCAGGCAGAAAGCAGTAGCAGAGAATGTTATCTTGATTGCGCTAAGTGATCTTTTTATTTGAAAAGTATTAATCATGCTCAAACTATTGGACAATGTGGATCTATAAAAGTATTGTCCTTATCTTTTCGACGGGGTGGTGGTAAGGCATCCGCTTTCGCTTTGAGTCTTGAAAGGATATCAGCATAATCTGGATTGTCTATCAGGTTGTTACATTCGTCTGGGTCATTAGATAAGTCAAAAAGTTGTGGGGGCCAACCTCTGTCGTTATCAAAACGGAAATATTTGAAGTCGCCTTCTTTTACCATCACAGAAGGGCCGTTCTGTGCACGCCAAAGCTCACTATAGACTGTATCCTGCCAACCTTCTGAATTCCCTTCAATCAGTGGCGCAAGCGATTTCCCATCAAGTTCATCGGGTGCGGGTATTTCCGCTAACTCACACAAAGTCGGAAACAGATCCACTAAAGAGACATTCTGGTCTATGATTTGTGGTTCTCGTCCAAACCGCTTCGGATACCATATTGAAAGTGGCACACGCGCAGAAGCTTCAAAATAACTCTGTTTTTCCCACAATCCTTTCGTACCGAGCATCTCACCGTGGTCAGACAGAAATACGATAATAAAATCATCAAGCACATTGAGGTGTTCTAATTTCTCAATCACACGACCGAACTGTGCATCCATCCACTCAATCATACCGTAATAGGCTGCGGTCGCTCGATGCGCTTGTCTGTAAGTAACATCCTTACCCACCTGAACCCTAAAGAAGTCTGCGTATCCGAAGTTCTCGTTCGGTTCTTCAATTATGGGTTCTACTCGCTGCATGTAGTAATTGAACAGATCAAGGGGACACTGATACGGATAATGCGGTGCTATTAGACTTACTGCCATGCACAGTGGACTTGCTTTAGGACGGTCATAAGACGCATTGACGAAATACTCTTCAAGGAATAGAACCGCACCGTCAACATTGTATTGATCGTGTAGCATCCAGTGTCCTATACCGGGTTGTGCATCTCGAATCTCTTGTACAGTTTTATCCCGTTTCATACCTGTGCCGGGTTCCCGTTCAAACTGCGCGGTGTGTTCATCCTTAACAGGTGGATACGGATACCCATTATTTCCTATGATATCGCGTCCTATCCGTTCGTACCAACCGTGCATAACATCTTTTCCAACGAAATGCATCTTACCGGCACAACAGGAATAGTATCCATAATTCCCAAGGTGTCCTGGGATTGTCCGGACTTCAGTCGGCATCGGGTCACCAAAGTTTAAGCAGCCACTATTGCGGGGATAGAGACCCGAAAGAAAACTCTGTCTTGCTGGGACACAGACTGGTGATGATGTATAGGCGTTACGGAAGTATGTCCCCTCGTTTATAAACCGAGACAGTGTCGGCGTCCGGATAGCAGCATCGCCTTCGATTGGAAGGATGTCAGGTCTATGTTCATCGTTGATAAGTAAAAGTATATTCGGTTTGTTTTGCAACATGTTTACTTCTTAGTACAATATACGGAGGATGTCTTCGACCTCTCTCTACCTTTTTTCAAGGAGAAAAAGATATTCCTGATTCGGCTTTGTGGTGGAAGGGGTCCATTCATAAGACCATTTCATATTCCCCATAACATTTCGCTTGTAATCGATTTCAGTAACAGCAAGAAGTTTACCGTTAGTTTGCATCACATCGTTCAGTTCATCTGCGGTTGCCCGTCCGCCGGAACTATATGACAATAAAATCCAGCGTGCTTGCGTCATTCTGATTAATTTCTCTATTGCTTCAACAACGATGAAACGTCCATCTCCATTTCTTCGGAATTCCTCAAACACGGATGCAGATGATTGATCGGACGAATCTGCGCGACGGTTCGCTTTACCGAAAAGTTGAGGTTTATCATAAAGGATCACGCTTTTCCATAGGTGGTAGTATGCAGCATATCTTACACGGGAAGGTGGCATCTTTTCGTTGTTTGAACCGTAAGGAGGATCGAAATATGCAAGGTCTGGGGATACTTCTGGCACGAGTTCAAAAATATCGGATTGGTAGACTTGATGGTGTCCTTCAGAGGTAAATACTTCTGGGACTTCAAGCACAAGTTCTTTGTAGGACCGTGGTGACCACATCCTCAGGTATGAAGAAAAGTGTCCCAACGTGCTGTCAACACGATCCAATGCAAGCATTAGACTGGTAAGTGCCACTGCTCTTTCAACAAAACTAAGATTTAGGTCTTCTATCTCTTGTCGGATTGCATCTAATTTTCGTGTATTATGTAACTGCCACGGTTTTTTCAGTCCATCCTTCTGCATTGCTGAACCAGTGTTAATGTGTCCGCCATAATGTTCTGTGAACCAACCATCAATTGGTGGAAGTGCATTTAGATGATCAATAAGTGGTTGATAGTCAGATCGTTGTTTAGTGTTTAGAAGGTAGCAAGTACCAAGAACTTTTGACCATGAGGAGATGTCGTTACAGACTACGTTATACCCAAGTTTCGCAAATGCTTGTGAGACACGGGTAGTCCCTGAAAATCCATCCAAGATTGTCTTAGCATTGACCTTCTGCGCGAGTTGGAGTATCTGCGGGATGAGTTTTAACTTGGATCCAGCGTATTTTATGCTTTGTGTTGATGGAACATTTAGTAGTGTGTCTGCTCCATCAAATAGAGAAAGAGTTTCTGACATAATTAAATACCTGATTTCTGCTTTATTAATGCAATATCTTCTATTATTTTTTCTAATGCTATTTCATGTCCAACTTCTGATGACACAAGCGCGTGAGAGAATAGTTTAACAAGAGCATGGTTATGTGTGTAATCAATCCAACCACTGGTAATGCTCTCAAAATAACTCTCCGCTCTTTTTGTGTGAGTCCATAATCCGCGTTGGAGTGCATTGGCTTCAGCATCACCATAGCGTACTTCACATATATAATTCCCATTTTTATCGTCAAAACGGTAAATCGGATGTTTCCTACCTTTGCCTTTAACCACTTTGGTAATAAGTGCGATTTCACTCTTTGCAAGTTCCCAATCAAACACGATTATATTACAGCGGAAATTCTTCTCCTCGTAAATCAAAGATAGGACATTTATATCCCCAAACCCAGTAAAAGCAGGATCTGATAGTATGTGTTGAATCGTCGCTTGGTCACTTATTTCTGTCGATTCTTCTTCCAACCTTGGAAACATTCTGAAGTTCTTGTCAGTTGAAAGTTGAAGCGATCCATGTCCGTAAGCTTTTAGACTTACTGGAAACTTGTCATTGGTAATTTCGTTGATAATTTGAATGTCTTCTTCTTTTGATTTTGCTCGGAAAAGTTCTTTACCAACGTGAATTGAGCGAAAATCATACATGTATTGGTTAATAAACTCTGCAATTGCTATTTCTGCTAAGTCTCCATGCGTTTTATTCCCAATAAGTCTCATAGTAAAGATGTTACTAAGCGTTATTGTTATTGGTTGACGATGTTTGCTGAGTAAGAGCTTAAAACGATCAGTGAAGTCTTTATACGGATTCTGATTATTCATAGGAAGTACTTTTTTATTACGACTAATCTAAAGTAGCGTGGCTTTGATAAATATTTCGAATAACTCTATCTAATACTATACCTTCGCAAAAAATACTTGAATAAATTGGGCAGATATCCTTATGTTATAGAAAGCAAATCATTAACTTTATAAAGCATAATCCACCATGTAAATAATTATAGCACTTTTGGCAGTTTTTTCAACAGATTTTTCTACAACGACAGTACGCCAATTTTTGCCTATTCTATTGGCAATGCTTCCGATGTTGGGACGTGTCACAATGTTAAAAATCACTCATTGGACATCACATACCTCTTTGATCCTGAAGATGTCTATAGCATCGAAACAACGAAACAGTCAAGCTAAAATCTGATATAACACCTATAGTTTATCACGTTTCTTTTATTTATTATACGGCAAAACTACCCCAAGCATATCATACGTAACCTTGTCTTTAGTGAGAGTCAATGAATGGAATTTTACTCAATTCCATGGGGTGTTTTTTTTGATGGCGTTGTCACCCATCATGCGGTAGGAGAAGCCAAGATACCTTCTGTTTTCTACTGGGGGAATTACGGCAGCTGTCATGAAAAGAGCAGGAGTAGAAGAAATCATTTTGATTAAAGAAATGACATATAAACCGTTCATAGAAATAACAAAACGGCAATAATCACACATACATTTACCTCATTAACTGATTAGGTTTTTTGGCTTCTATGTTATTGGTTTCTAATTCTGCAAGAATCAATTTT
>JAAXGN010000101.1:73456-110759 GCA_012267415.1 Candidatus Poribacteria bacterium
AATCAATTTTGACTTAGCAACACAGAATTCTTCTTTAACAAGACGCACTTTTAATTCTGCAATCTGAAGTTTAGTTGTTGCAATCGCAACATCCAAATCCGCTAACCCTCTCATATAATAATAATCTGCTAATTCTTGCATTTTATAGTATTCATCTGGAATTACTACCTCAAGTTCCCACATATCTAGGGAATTTATCCACATATCATGATCAGACAGGTATCTAGCAGCTTCATTGTAACCATCGTAAAAATGATCAAGTTCTCTACGTGCCAAATCATCTTCTGCCAGTCGCACTTCTGCTTCAGTAACTCTTACTTCTGCTTCAGAAAGTCGTAATGCATCTTCAGCAAGAAATCTAGAAATCAGGTTGTCTTGTCGATTCATAGACCAATCTGTGTTGAATGTTTTATCATACAACTTAAATTCTTCTCTTGTAAGTTGCATCTCAGTCTCTGTGAGATTCAGCTCTGCTTTCAAAATCTCATATTCTTCTCCTAAACCAATTAATCTCTCAATACATTCCTGTGTCAAAAGATCTTCCAAAATCTCAATACATGTTTTATTTTTTTCTTGGATATACAATAAAGGCTCTGAGTCTGTATAAGCATTCCTTACAATCGAATCCACAAAACGTTCTCTTGCTTCCGCTAGTCGAGCTTTTACTTGTTCTAGCCAGATTTCGTTATCCATAATCACACACGATCTTACTTTTAATACGGAAACATCAAGTCTTCTTCCCCTGGGAATGTCTTTTTCAAGAATTCTGGTGAAATCCACCTTTCACCGGGGTCCTTACCCGGTTTATAGTATCCAAAAACAACTGTCCATCTGGTATCGCTATCCTGTTTTCTCGGTGTTACCGCATGTGCTGCATGCGTCCACATCAATACGACCGTTCCTTCTGGTGCTGATAACGTTTGAATTTCTAAAGGTTTACCTGTTTTAGGATGGGTTTTTCCTGCTAACCAACCTTCTTGTAATGCTTCATCAGTGGAACCGTGAATTTTTGGATCACGGTATAAATGACTACCCGGTACTACTTTCAAGCCACCATCATCTGCATCAAATCCGTTCACATAGAAGAATACACGGATGTAACCGTATCGGGAGTCATCTTCTGAATAACCGTGACTATGCCAGTGGATACCACCATTACCGCCAGGTCGATTGAGACTAACGCAGTGGTCATAACGTATCTCATCACCAAGCACTTCGCGCGCGAGTTTCAGCATTTGCGGATGCGGGATGAGACTTTCAAGATAACTATCGTATTCAGCAGCAAATCGATTCGGTTCATAACCTTCTTTGCTTCCAGGGATAATTGATTCAATATAGGATAAGGATTCAGTTAGTTTTACGCGAGCATCATCGGTCAACAGTTCAGGAAGGACAAAATGTCCATCATGATCCATCTTCTCTCGCTCTCGGTCACCGAAGATGTAATCGTTAAATATCGGAACCTGCTGCATAAAAATCCTAAGTTGATACTTTTACGTTAATACAGAGACATCAACCCCTCTGAGCCGGGGATCGGTTTTGCTTCAAATTCGGGTGAAATCCAACGTGCACCAGAAGGTTTACCGGGATTGCGATAGGCGTAAACGACTGTCCACCGTGTATCGCTATCTCTCTTTCTTGGTGTTACCGCATGGGCAGCATGCGTCCACATCAATATCACTGTTCCTTCGGGAACTGATAACCGCTCTATCCGTAAGGGTTCACCCGTTTCAGGGTGCGTTTTCCCGACCAACCAGCCAGCTTGAAGGTCTTCATCTGTTCTTCCCGATATCCTTCCATCCCTATAAAGATGACTTCCGGGTACTGCTTTCAGACCACCATCGTCTGCCTCAAATCCATTGACATAGAAGAAGATGCGGACAAAGCCGTAGCGTGGGTCATCATCTGAATAACTGTGACTATGCCAACCGATACCTCCGTTACCCCCGTGACGATTGAGACTCACACAGTGGTCATATCGGATATCGTCTCCAAGCACTTTACGTGCAAGAGATAACATTTGTGGATGGACAATCACGGTTTCAAGGTAGCTATCATATTCTGCTGAGAAACGATTTGGTTCATGACCTTCTTTACACCCAGGTATAATTGATTGAATATATGACAGAGATGCTGTTAGTCGTTTCTGAGCATCATCAGTCAACAGGCTTGGCAGAACAAAATGACCATCAGAATCTAATTCTTCCCGCTCTTTTTCACCGAAGGTATACTCATGAAAAATTGGGGTGGATGTCATACATTCTCCTCTGCGAATGCATCTGATTCTACATCGTCCAAGAATATACGGGCGTTTTTTTGTAAAGCAGAACGATGAACAGCAGCTTCAAACAGGAGTTCGTTCCAAGCAGCATTGCCATCCGCAGGAAAAGGTTCATCTGCATGCATCGCTTTAATCACTCCATCAGCCATGCGTTTGAAAGAGTGAGGCATCTCAGGTTGTCCCTGTTCATTTTCCCAACGTTCCTCAACTTCTGAGTTATTCGCTTTGCGACGTAAATATGAACCGTCTAAACCGCGCGCTTCTGCATAAGATTTGTCACCGAGAACCTTAATACGGAGCGGATGATCGTCATAACCCCACATGTTTGTTCCACTCAGTGAACCGATGACTCCGTTCTCCCATCCGATATGGATAAGACGTGCCCAACCACCAGATGCGTTGGGATCACCAACGACACTGACCCATTCAGGTCTTCCAACTGTCCACAGAATCAGATCAATTATATGTGACCAACAGTTGAAGTGTGCACGTGCATGAACCATCCGTATTTCACCTAATGTACCATCTGCAACATCATCATGAAGTTTTTTGAAATGGTGCATAAACCTATAGTTGAAATCAATGCCAAATTTTAGACCTGATTCTCGCCACTTTGCGATAGCAGGTGCGGCAATCTTTAGGTCTTCCTCCCTGACACGTGCTTGACCCTCTAAACCGCACAAAGGTTTTTCTGTAAAAACATTTCTTCCACCTTCAATTAACTCTTGTAAGGGTGGAATACGTCTTGTCTCATTGACGATAAGCAACACAAGTTCGGCATCACACTTCTGTAGGAGTTCCTCAATAGTAGGATATCCTGGAACACCAAAATGTTCAGATGCCTTTTCAAGAAGTCCGGGATCCATATCGCATACAGCGACGACTTGAGCATCTGGATGGGCATGGAAGTTACCACCATGCATCATTCCCATTCCTCTACCGCTAATCAGTGCACATTCTGTCATTACATATTCCTCTCTTTTGAATGTTCTCTCAGAGGTAGTATAGCATATAGTCAAAAATACTCAAGGAAAAATATTGTAGTTCTTTGATTTAACTTGTTTACAGACTCTTGAAATGTTAAAATCAGATGGAATTGTTATACGTAGGTGCGATATCCTTATCGTACCCTACACGTCATTTAAGAGGATAAATTTAATCAATAGTAACCACAGTCCCATAGGGACGCTATGTTTATAGATCGTGGTTGAACACCGTTCTTTAGTCCCGTAGGGACGATATGTATAACATAGGCAATTACATTAACATATCGTCTCTAATGAAGATTAAAAAATCCTTCGGGTAATTAACGGGCAATGAATTGCCCTACTACAAACGGGTGGGTTCGTAGTAGGGCAATTCATTGCCCGTCGAAATATTACCCAATTAATAACTTAATCTTCATACGGGACTAAAGAGGGTTAGGATGACGTTTTTCTACAAACATATCGTCTCTATGGGACTGTGGTTACTATTAGATTGGATTTATATCCTTAAATTGACACCGATAGTGTGATAAGAAATTGTACCTACCAGGATGATGTCAAAATCGTTTTACCCAATCATTTACTTAATCTTCATTTGATACAAATAATAGGAGGATTGTATGAATTCTGAAATATATCCAAAAATCGGTTTTATCGGGTTAGGGAATATGGGGAGTCGGATGGTGAAAAACCTCTGTTCTGCTGGGTATCCTCTAATCGGATATGATATTGATGAAACAAAATGTGAAATGCTTACAACAATCGGTGCAACAATAGCAGATGACTCATCGCAGGTGGTTCAAGAGAGTGATATTATTATGACCAGTTTACGATCGTCAGCTGTTTTCTTTAATGTTGCAGAAGAGCATTTCATACCGAATGTTGTTGATGGTCAAATATTCATTGATTTAGGTACTTCTGAAATTGAGAAGACAAAAAAATTGGCATGTGTTCTGTCTGACAAGGGGGCATCGCTTATAGACGCACCGGTGAGTGGTGGACCCCACGGTTCCGAGACTGGTACGCTTCGCATCTTTGTCGGTGGTGATGAAGAAGTTGTCGGAAAATGCAGACCCATCCTTGAGGTGCTCGGTGAACCGAAATACGTAGTTTACTGCGGTCCGAGTGGGTCTGGACAGATTGTCAAGGGAGTAAACCAATTGGTCATGGGACTGGGTGCTGCTGCATATATGGAAGCCATGGCATTCGGTGTATGCGCTGGCGTAGACCCGAACGCAATTCGCGATGCCGTGGGTATGGGGGATGGATGGCGTGGTGAATTTGACAAGATCGCAAAACGTATCATTGAAGGTAAAGGAGAATCGCTTGTGATCAAATATCCAGAATTACCCTACTTCCTTGATGCAGCAGAGGCAATTGGCTTTGAAATTCCCATGACAGAAGCTCTATACGGTTTCTGCAAGAAGGGCAGTTTCACAATGTATGATAACATGAACCGCACTTCACGTTCCTTCTGGCATGAATTGACGAAAGAATCTAAATATAGTGAACTTTAGAATTAATGATACACTCTACAGCGGGCGAGGAGACCTCGCCCCTACGAGGGTGTTCTTTGAATGATTTACTGACTCTGCGATTTTGCGCAGCGGAAACCGATCAGATGACTTGTCCGTGCTACTTCATTACCACGACGAAAAGTAATCCATACGCGAGGTTGACCACTCTCAACCCATGACCCTCCTCGAACTGATCTGGATGTATCTATATTCATATAGTTCTCAATGATCTCGTCTATACTCTCAGTACCTCCAATTGGGTTGTTATTAGGTGGGTTGTCATAGAAGTTTCTATCATATCTGTCAAGACACAATTCCAATACATTCCCAATCATATCATAGAGACCATAACCGTTCGGAGGGTAATCTCCGACAGGTGTCGTATTACCGGTGAGACCAACATTGAGTGTGTAGTTCGCTCTGTCTTCATCTATTGAATTTCCCCATGGATATCTCTGACCTTCTACGCCACCGCGTGCCGCTTTTTCCCATTCAGCTTCTGTCGGCAGACGTTTACCAACCCACTGTGAATAAGCGACTGCAGCATACCAACTTACCGATACAACGGGATGGTCGGCTTTATTGTTTGGGAATGAATTCTCGTTCCAGTTAGCAAGGTAATTTCCATCATGAAATTCAGGATCAATTTGATCTTTCTGCCATTCAGGATTTGCATCAATGAACCTTTTGTATGCAGCGTTTGTCACTTCATATATATCTATGTAAAATGCATCAATGTATATTGTATGTCCAGGTTCTTCAACGTTGCCTGAATCTCCGCTAAGGCTTCCCATCTGATATTCACCTTCTGGGATTAATACCATTCCCTCTGGAACTACATCCTCCGAAACTTGTGATTCTACAGTGTATGTCAACGTTCGATTGCCACCTTCCCACGTAATCTCTATTTCCAGCGTACCCGATTCAAAAGGACCAGAAATCGTGAGTGTAGTATCCGTTGTATTAACTTCACCTTGAGAAATGACAAGGTTGAGGGGTGAATTGTTAAAATTCACAGTAATCGTTGCATCTGTGGTTATACTGCTGCCATCAGGTGGATTAATGGAGTCTATCCCAATAGATTCATCTTCTCCACATCCAACTATGAGTACAGTACACAGATGAATGCATATTAGGGACATAATTAGCGATTTCTTGTGCAAAGATGTCCTCCTCTAAATCAGAATAAATTGTTTGGAATGCTGAGTAGTTTTTATTATAATGGACGTCAGAATTAATGAAATATACCACAACGGACGAGGAGACCTCGCCCCTACGCTGGGAACGGGCGAGGAGACCTCGCCCCTACGCTGGGAACTGATTCCACATCAAAAACCTTGTCCATTTCGACCTGTATCATTTCATACAGATCCCTTTTCAATCTGATGAGTTCTGTATTCGTAATGCTTCTTGGACGAGGCAAGGTGACATCCACCTCTGCTTTTATTGTGGCAGGTCTTGCTGTCATAACAAATATCTTATCTGCCATAACGAGTGCCTCCTCTAAATCGTGTGTAATCAATAGGATTGTCTGCTTTTCTTTTTCCCAAATATCTAACAGAATAGATTGCATCATGGAGCGTGTCATTGCGTCCAATGCACCGAAGGGTTCGTCTAATAGTAACGTATCTTTTTTAAATAAGAGTGTCCGTATCAAAGCAACGCGTTGTCGCATTCCTCCAGATAGCTGCGTGGGATAATGCTGTGCAAAACCTTCCAACCCCAGTTGCGTTAGGAGTATCTGTGCTTCCTTTATTGCACCACTCAGAGATGCCTTTTTTATTTCTGGGCCGATAAGAACATTCCTTAAGACCGTCCGCCAGGGTAACAGAAGATCTTTCTGCTGCATATAACCGAACAATCCTGTCTTGCTCTGTATCGGTTTCTCATTATAATATATTTCACCAACTTGCGATGCAACAATCCCAGAAATAATATTGAACAGCGTACTCTTACCGCAACCAGATGGACCAATTAATGCAACAAATTGTCCCGCTTCTATTGAGAAGTTGATCTTGTTAAGTACCTGTAAGTGTGCGCCATTTTGTGTGAAATTGTGTGATAAATCGTGTACTCGTAGTTTGGTCATCTTATTTTACCATTATCAGTTGCGTGCTGCACGTTGACGAAAAAAACGAATTAAAGGCAAAACATAAGATTCATCTGTCCGGATATTAACAGAGTCTACTTGACTCGATCTAAAAGTCTGTTGCAGTTCTAAGGCTGCTTTTCGATTTAGTTCTGCATATAATTCTCTTGCTTGTGTTGCACGCGTATCTACCACGATGCGTTTTCCTGTTTCGGCATCCTGCAACTCTATTAAACCTACATTAGGCATTTCCACTTCCCTTCTGTCTTGTAACGTGATAGCAATTAGTGAATGCCGTTTGCTGGTAATCCGTAACTGTTTCTGATAGTCTGTATCCTTAAAATCTGATAATAGGAAGATAACGCTATGAGGTTTTAAGACGCGGTCTGCAAATGCCAATGATTCGCTAATATTCGTTCCGTGCTGTTCTGGCTGGAAACGGAGTATGTCCCGAACGACACGTAAGACATGGCGTTTCCCTTTCCCTGGGGCAACATAGTGTTCAACTGTATTTGTAAAGCAGATGAGTCCTACTTTGTCGTTATTTCTGATGGCTGAGAATGCCAGCAGTGCAGCAATTTCCGCTGCAATCTCCGCTTTCGTCTCGGTAATACTACCTAAAGTTGTTGATGCGCTCATGTCAACAATCAACATCATCACGAGTTCGCGTTCTTCAACGTATTTCTTAATGTATGCATGTCCCATGCGTGCGGTTACATTCCAGTCAATCGTTCTGATTTCGTCTCCTGGTTGGTATTCTCTAACTTCATCAAATGTGATGCCTTGACCTTTGAAAACACTCCCATACTCCCCCGCGAAAATAGTGTTTACCAACCTATTTGAGAAGATATCAATGCGTTGGATCTTCTTGAGTATCTCTTTTTCGTCCATGCGATTCACACATTGAACAGACAGTCTTAGGGTATTACCGTTTTGCACAACGAAATCCTTCATTTGGATTCGTATCTGTTGGTGCTCTTTTGCTGCGATGGGTAACACGCGAGCTGTGTTTACTATTAAGCCATGAACCACCCCGCAAAACACGGTTGGATTTCACTTTCATAAAATTCTTTACGGCTTCTTGTATGTTTGTACTACCGGCAACTGGGTTCTGCTTCGGAGAATTCTCATAGTAATCCGCTATGTAACTATCAAGACACCATTCTCTTACGTTTCCTGCCATGTCATACAGACCGTATCCGTTCTCAGGATACGTTCCGACAGGTGTCAGTTCTTTGTTGGTGGCGTCGTAGTAGTTAGTCTTAGTCGGATCAATTTCATCACCCCAAGGATATATTTTACCGATCAATCCGCCACGAGCAGCTTTCTCCCATTCAGCCTCTGTAGGCAGTCTTTTTTCAATCCACTGTGCATAAGCCATCGCTGCATACCAACTAACATAAACGACAGGATGGTTGTCTTTCCCGATTGGATAGTCGTTCCCATTCCAATGTGCTAAATAGTAGCCATCATGATACTCCCGTGGGATCTGTTCCTTTCCCCACTTTGGGTTTGCATCAACAAACTTTTTATATTCTGCATTTGTGACTTCGTATTTGTCTATATAAAATGCATCAAGATAGACAGTGTGTATAGGTTTTTCGTCTGTATTTCCTATTTCGCTACCCATCTGAAATTCACCTGCATTAATATAGACCATTTTAGCATCGGGGGAATCCAGTTTAAAATCATAAGGTATCAGAACAGTAAGTTTGATTGGCTTTCCATTCTTGATTGCCGGGTGAAATGTAGATTGTTTAAGTGCTTCTATTGCTGCTGCTTCCAACCCGAAACCGAGTGTTGTCAGTGCTACTATGTTTTTAGGGATTCCATTTATATCAATAGACGCCTGAAGCTTAACCGTGCCTTCTTTCTCTAACCTTTTTGCTTGTTGAGGATATACCGGTTTTACTAAGTTCTTTATCCGTGGCGGTGTAACTTCTGATTTTTGGTTGGGTGGTAATTGACCAGGCGTCTGGTCTGAATTTAAGACGCTTAAAGAAAGAAGTAGGAAACAGATTAGTGTGGTGAGGGTTATGGTGGTTTTCATATTCTGTTTTCGTCCCAGTCATCTATAGTCCAACCCGGTAGGTGCGATATCCTTATCAATGCGGAATACCAAACGCGTATTCTGCCGGATCCTACGCGGTACCACCTGTTAAGGTATATTAGGCAAATCCGGTGCGATAAGGAAATCGCACCTACCGGCCTGGGAACATCACTAAAATGACGCATTTGGCGCGTGCGGTAACAAGTACACGCCTATTATGTCATGAAGTGCGGTTACGAAAGGGAGTTCGCCAGGTGTTTACGTTTCTTCCTCTTCAGTTTTTGATGCAGCGATGACTTTCTGAGCAACATCATCAGGTACAATTTCATACCTTTCAAATTCCATTGTGAACTTACCGCGTGCACTTGTCATGGACTTGAGATCAATAGAATAACGGAGCATCTCGGAAAGTGGTACCATAGCAGAGATTTCTTGACGTTTTCCTACCTGTTCAACACCCATTACCTGTCCACGTCTGCCGTTCAGGTCACCGATGATATTCCCCATAAACTGGTCCGGAACAGAAATTGTAACGTTCATAATCGGTTCCAGCAGGCAAGGATCCGCTTGTTGAACACCTGTTGCAAATGCCATTGATCCCGCGATCTGGAACGCCATATCTGAAGAGTCGACTTGGTGGAATTTTCCATCGTGTAGATCAATCTGGATGTCAACTAATGGGTAGCCAGCGAGGACACCACGCTCCATCCTTTGACTGATACCTTTTTCTACAGCTGGAATGTAGTTGCTTGGAATAGTACCCCCTTTAATACTGTCAATAAATTCAAATCCCTCGCCTCTTCCTAACGGTGCAATGTTTATTTTGACTTCCCCGAACTGCCCTTTACCACCAGACTGTTTCTTGTGTCTTTCTCTGATATCCTGAACACTCCTACGGACTGTTTCACGATATGCAACCTTTGGTGGTGCAAGTTGTGTTTCAACGCCAAATTTTTCTACGATTCTGTCGCGATTCACATTGATGTGAAGATCACCAAGACCTGAGACGAGTAGCTGCTTCGTGACATCGTTTCGTTCAACCTGAAACGTGGGGTCCTCCTCACCCATGCGGTTGAGTGCGGTCATAAGTTTTTCATCATCACCTTCACGTGCAGGAGAAATTGCATAAGAGATGACAGTGTTAGGAAACACAATTCCCTGAAGTTGTATCGGAGCGTCTCTGTCGCACAGTGTGTCTCCTGTGCGGGTGTTGTTGAGTTTTGTCAATGCGCCAATATCACCAGCCGTTACACCTGATGTGTTAATGGTCTGTTTGCCATTCATGTAGACCGGTTTCCCAAGACGTTCAGTTCCACCGCGCGTTGAATTGTTGACTTGCATATCACTTTCAAGCGTGCCTGAATAGACTCTGAAGTAACTCAGTTGTCCAGAAAACGGGTCTGCTATGGTTTTGAAGACGAGAGCAGATAGTGGACTTTCGGTTGAAGGTTCACGTGTGTTAGATTCGTCCTCAATATCTTCTACTGCACCAACTTGTACAGGTGATGGCGTACAAGCTATTACTAAATCCATCAGTTGTTGAACGCCTATATTCTTCAATGCGGAACCGCATAGTACTGGCGTGAACTGATTTTCAGAGATGCCAGTTTGCAGTCCGTTCTGTATCTCTTCTTCGGTGAGTTCTCCTTCAAAGAACTTTTCAATCAGCTCATCATCACTTTCTGCGGCAACTTCAACGAGTGATTCTCTTGCTTCTTCAGCACTGCTGGCTAATTCATCCGGCACATCAGATGCAGAGGCAGGAGCATTTCCACTGGGTTCAAGAAAAGCAACATTTTGTATGACATCAACAACACCGGAAAATTGTTCTTCTTTCCCGATAGGGAGTTGAATTGGAACAGCACGCGTCTCTAAAATCTCTGATATACTTGCAAGTGCGTTGTCAAAACTTGCATTCTCTTTATCCATTTTGTTGATAAAGATGATTCGTGGCAAGTCATACTTGTCTGCTACCTCCCAGACCTTTTCTGTGCCCCCTTCAACGCCTGTTGTAGCATCAACGACGACGATAACTGCGTCAACGACTCTTAGGGAGCTGTGCAGGTCCCCGTAGAAATCTTCGGCACCGGGTGTATCAATGAGGTTTAGTTTGTGGTCCCCCCATTCCGCGATACACACTGAACAGTTGAGTGAAGTCTTGCGTTCTATTTCATCAGCGGCATAGTCGGCGACCGTGTTTCCATCATCTACGACTCCCATTCGCTCGATTGCGCCGCCGTTATAGAGCATCGCTTCAACAAGGGATGTCTTTCCAGCTCCGGAATGAGCAATAATGCCGATGTTTCGAATTTCTTCTGTTCTGTATTGTCTCATTTTGTAAGTTAGTTCTCCTTTGTAACCGCACGGAATAGGTCAAACTATGCCGTAAGTAAGATATTCTATTTTAGCACATATAGCAAAATGTTATCAACAAAAACTGAATACCCTTATCTATCCTCACATTAAACAAGATATAATCTCTTAGAAATGGTATAATATCCAAATAATCAAAATTTTACAATAATCTGGATGGTAACACAGATGAAAAACATTTTCTTTGCCCTCGGTTCTATCTTCAGCCTACTCGGTGTCTTGTTCGGTGCTTTTGGGGCACACACATTGAAAAAGAAATTAACGCCGGAAATGTTAGATATTTTTGAAGTTGGTGTGCGGTATCAGATGTATCACGGCATAGGATTAATTATAGTTGCGTGGGCACTTTCTCAATGGCAGCACGTGTTGACGACAGCTGCGGGGTGGTGTTTTTTCGCGGGAATTTTTATCTTTTCCGGTAGTCTCTATATCTTGAGTCTGACAGATGTGCGTTGGCTTGGTGCTATCACGCCTATTGGTGGTCTGGCGTTTATCGCTGGATGGGGATGTCTGGTGATAGCAGTTTTTCAGAAATGAAGAACTACCTGTCTCTATTTGTGATTTTCTCCCAATCCCATAGAAGGATTGTACCATCTTCACTCGCACTGGCTAAGGTTTTACCGTCTTCTAAGAATACTAACTTGCTAATCTTTCTAAAAATAATCCCCTCCGAATGTCCTGTGTGTGTAGAAAGAACTTGTCCACTGTCCGAGTCTATCAGTCGAATCTTGCCATCCCATCCGCCACTCACAAGGTGCCTCCCATCTGGTGAAAACAGTAATGTTTGCGCAGCACTGTGGGTTTCGATCTGTCTTACAAGTTTGCCAGTTGTTAAATCTGTCAAATCCCATAGATAGACGATTGAATAGTATGCGCTTGCAAGCATATTTCCATCCGGTGAGAATGCCAGACTATCAATCGAACTTCGATCTCCTGTCAACGTAAGAAGTTTATCACCTGTCTCTGTACTCCATAAGTTTATATCAAGACTATCTCCGCTGCTAGCAAGTATCTTTCCGTTTGGAGAAAATGCTAATGCTTTCACTTCTTGTTGGTTACCTTGAAACGTATATTTCGGTTGAATTGATTTGGGATTAAAGATTCTTCCCAATAGCGACTTTGATGGATTTGCAATATCCCATAAATGAATTGTGCCAGTTTGATACCTTGAAGTTGTGACAGCTACCAACTCTTCATCTGGTGAAAAAGCGTTAACTAAACTCCAAAATTCTGATGGGTATCCATGTCCATTCAAGTTGTATTTAAGGCGAATCTTCGCAGTATCCCACAACTGTATTCTATGTTTAAAACCGAATGTGTTCACAACAAACTTATTTGCATTTTGTGAGATTGTCTCAGGACCCTTTAAGGTGAAAAAGGTACTTGAAAATGGATGACCTGTAGTGATGTCCCATTTTATCAGTTTATTTTCTTGCGTATGTAGACTTATTAGCGTGTTATCTTCTGCGGAAACTGCTATATCTGATACTTCGCTTACATGTCCCGGACATACATAATGCTGCTGACCCGTGGTCGTGTCCCATGCCCGAATTGTACCATCCTTACTCCCTGAAAGCAGCATTTTCCCATCTGGTGAGAATGCTAAAGATACAATCTCCTCTTTGTGCTTTTTGAACTTCAAGCTTGATAAGCTTTGACCTATTTTTCCTGCTAATCCTTTCTGTTGAACAGTAGCGTTCCACAAGTTGACCATCCCGTCGTCATCACCACTTGCCAGGACTTTACCATTCGGTGAAAAGGCTAACGCGCTTAATCCCCAATCAGTTTTGAATGTCGTACGGACCGTTTTGGTGTGAAGGTCCCACAAGAAAATAGTATCGTAATCACAACTCACCAATGTTTTTCCATCAGGTGAGAACGCTAAAATTTTGGTTCTCCTATGTTTGTCTCTTTCCAATGTGAACAGTCGTTCTCCAGAATCTGTATTCCAAACATGAATTGGATATCTATCCGCTTTTTCTTCTTTTGAGGTAGCCAAAAAACGGTTATCTGGGGAAAGTGCAATAGTTGGACTCAGTCCATCTTCCTTACCCACATCTAAATTTGTAAAAGTCGGTGAATTTCCTTTGTCAAGGTTCCATACATTAATCTTTTCAATATCATTGTGAATGCTTACGATGGCAAGTTTTGTGCTATCTTCTGAGAAAGTTACTTTGTATAAATATCCAACTGTATCACTTTTGAGCATTGTGCGAAGTTCACCTGTACTCACATCCCATCGCGATATTTCTCCATCTGCATTGACCCCTGAGAGTGTGCTTCCATCATAAGAAAATGCTATACCGTTATAATCATGCCTATCTCCTGACAAGAGTGAGATTTCTGCACCTGTCTTGGCATCATACATCCAGACACCGATAGTGGTTGCCACAGCGAACCGTGCACCATCTGGTGAGAACCTAATGTCGTTTATTGCACCTTTACCCAAACGCGCTTTTGCACCTTTTGGTAACTCCCATCGGGTATATTCAGTATTGGATGGCTCTGGAATCAGTACCGTTGAATCTCGAACGAATAGATCAAATACGTTAAACAAGAATATGAGTCCAGCAACTACCAAAACGATGAAAATCAGATACATTATCGCAAGGGGGTGACGAAAAACTTTCATACGTATTATTTCCTATATATAGTAGAATTTGCGATTTATTAGACTCTCTTTTCTGTAGGAGGCCAGTTAACATATTTCTGGCCGCTTCCCGACTGAACGTTTGATAGTCGGGAAGCGGAGTTCCCTCCTACAGAATGCGTGTATGATTAACAGTATACATAACCACAGTCCTATTAGAATAGCAATATCTATTTCATTACCGTTTTCATCTTTTCCCAATTCCAAAGGAGGATTGTACCATCTGCGCTTGCAGTGGCTAAGGTTTTTCCGTTCTCTAAGAACCGTAAATCATTAATATATCGTGTATGACCTTTGCGTGTCGACAAGAAGTTTCCTGAGGAAACATCCCACAATTGCACCTCTCCAGTACCAATCCCGCTTACAAGGATACTGTCATCCGGTGAGAAATGTATTGACATGAAGGTAGACGAACTTGACCATGCACTGACCTGCTTACCTGTTTCAACTTCCCAACAGATGATTTTATTAGATCCTCTGCTTGCAAGAATCTTACCGTCTGATGAGAATGTAACCGATCGTGTGTAATTTCTGTCTACCACGAATTTCTGACGGATGCGTAATGTCTCCAAATCCCAAAGGTTGATTCTGTCACCATCCCCACTACTAACAAGTGTTTTTCCATCTGGTGAGAAAACTAAAGAACGGACTACTCCCCGATGTCCTTTTAGGGTGTGTTTTGGACGAATAGTTTTTGAATTGAATAAATATCTTCTAAAGATAGAATTAGACTGACTCCCGATATCCCATAAATGTATTTCACCAAACGTTTCTTTACTTCGGGCAGCTGAATTTGAGGGAGTTGCTAACATCCTCTCGTCTTCAGAAAATGCGAATTCAGTTTGCAGCCACTGTCCTGATGGGTAACCATGCCCCTTCATGTAGGTCCGATAGCGTCTGTTTTGTATATCCCACAACCTTAGGTTTCTATCCCAAGGATCGTCCAGTGCTATTGTTGAAGCCTTCGGTGAGATTGTCTCAGAATTTGTGTCCCCCAAATAGGATGCGGAAAGTTGGTAACCATTCTCAGTATCCCATTGACGTACCTGTGTAAAAGATGAATCCAAACTGATTAGAAGACCTGCTTGTTCAGATATTGCTATAGAGTTAATTCCATCCATGTGTCCTGGACCTGTGTATGTCTCTCTACCAGTGGTTGTATCCCATGCTCTGATTGTTCCGTCCAAACTGCCAGAAAGAAGTGTTGTGCCATCTGGTGAGAAAGCTAATTTATTGACTGTTTCTTTATGTCCTTTTAGCTTTAGCGTTGGCAGATATTGTCCAAATGTCCCACCGAGTCCTTTTTGTTGTGCTGTAGCATTCCATAGACGGATACTTCCATCGGAGCAACCACATGCGAGAAGTTTACCGTTAGGTGAAAAAGCTAAGGCAGAGATAATTGTGTCCAGTGTTTTGAACGTTGCTTTAACTTCTGTTACATCAGTATCCCATAAATAGATTGAACGTGTATCACAGACTGCTATTGTCTTACTATCGGGAGAAAATGTTATTGCTTCAACCCAGCCATCTGATTGTGCTGACCGTTGAAAAAGAAGCTTACCTGTATGTGCCTCAAGTATATGAATAGGGAAGAGCTTTCTCATAGTATGATCATCTTGCTGTGGTGAAGCAAGAAAACGTCCATCAGGTGAAATGGCGATGAGCTTACCGTACCCTCCTTTAAATCCTACATCCAATTTTAATTCTATAAAATTAGGGTTGCGGAGATGGGTGTTAAGATAGTCATAAAGGTCCCAAACATATATCTTTTCATCATCTACTCCTCCAACACCGTAGACCTTGGAGCCATCCGTAGTGAAAACAGCTGAGGTGAAATATACTGCTTTTTCATTACTGAGAATAGAGATTAATTCCCCATTTTCAGCATGCCATTTCAGAATCTGTCCAGATGCATTTGCACCGAGTACGTTATTTCCGTTCTTTGTAAAAGCAACGTCAAGGATATCTTGTCTTTCTCCTTTTAGCAGTGATATGATGTTTCCAGATTGTGCATCGTATATCCACACCCCAATAGATGTCGCAACTGCAAACCGACTGCCATCAGGTGAAAACTTGATGGTGTTTATCCTGCCTTTACCCAAACGCATTTTCGCGCTTTCAGGCAATTCCCAACGAGGATATTCACTGTTTTCTGGCACTTGGAATATTTCTGTTGAGTTTTTATTTGCCATCAACCGTAGAAAAACAGTGACCCCAATGATGGCGAAAATTATTGTAGATAGTATGAAGATAATACGCGATAGTTTCATGTTTGGTTCCTCGGTTACAAAACCATCCAATAGTTTAGCACAAAACGGCTATCTATTCTATGGTTTTCAGGAGAGTGATCCATAAACAGGTAGGTAATATTACCACTCTACAGGATTCCTCATATATGCATCTCAGCATCAATCATCGGCACGGCAGACCGCTTTCCTGTCATCAATTCTTCAAGCATGGCGTGGAAGAGTTCGTCTGTCAGTTCAACTTCTCGCTCAAGGGCTGCTATTTTATCATCTATTGCTTGAAAAATGTTGGCAATTATATTCTGTTCGAGTAGTGGCGGCAAAGGTATATTGAGTTGATGAAGTATGCTTTGAGTAACCAATGGTTGACCGCCTCTCCTTTGAAATCGGTTTAGATTAAAATGTCCTAATTGCTCCGCTAGAAAATCAAGGGACACCTCACTGCTAAACCATTTTTCTGAGTATAATGCATTATCAGTAATCCAATTAGGGGATTCCGCTATATGTACACAACCGCAATATGCTCCTACGCGTCCAATGACAAGGTGTCTTTTATCGCTGAACTTTTTGCTTGTATAACCTAAAATACCGTTTCCTCCATATACTGGTATAGGTTGCTTAGCATTGGGGTTACTTTCCAAATCTTTTGGACGGGAATCCCCACTTTTCAACTTTACTAAGTCACCTAACTTAGTCATTTTCCAACTCTCAGGAATCTCGCCAACCTCTGTCTGTTTGCGGGGTTCGTCCTTTGTGCCGTGAGAAAAGAGATAATCCATCAACGCTGCTTTGCGTTCGCGTTCTAATGCGATTTCGCGTTGTCGGGTAAACTTTGCTTCTTGGATTGTGTGTAAGATGTGGGCAATGGCGCGTTGTTCGGGAAGTGGGGGCAGGGGGATTGTAGTGTCTTTGTAATCTTGAAACATTAAGTTTCTAATTCCAGTTGTCCTTTGTTGTAGTTGCCGAGTTTGTCCAGAATCATGAAAATATAGAAGGTAGAAAAATAGATAAAAAGGCAATATTGTGTCGCTATCAATTACCCTTAAGCGACTTGTGAAATTACTAAAGCAGTATTTTCCATCATTAAGGTTAAAAAACACAACTCTACCAACAGGTTGTTTTGGACCTCCTCCAGACCGCTCAATAACAATATCACCCCATTTCAGTTTTTTTTTGGCTAAATACCTCTGTTCTATAGGTAAAACTGCTACATCTGTTAAGTCAAGGTATCCATCGCTGGTGAAATTGGTGTTTCTTACAACAGCGCATTCTTCAAATGGTGCTTTTTTTCCTTTCCAAATACCACTTTCAAAACTGAATAAATCTTGATTTGATAGTTTTATCTTTTTCCAATGATCTGGGAAATTTGTTTCATGCATTACGAATCTCCCGATGCTTTTTGGATGTCGTGATATGTCTTAACTTCCTGAAAATTTTCATACGGATCATTGGGATTTTGGGATACTTGATGTCTATTTCCCCATATTACCCAAATTAGTTGTGCGTCTATTTCTGCTAAAAAACGGTCCAATAAATCTTTACGCAAATATGCAAAGTCTTGAATGTCCCCATATACTTTTCCATTACGAAAACTTATTGAAGCTCGTTTACCGTTTTCTTTTTCAAATAGATCAAAGCAATTAAACTGTCCACATAATCCCAAATATTCAGCAATTTCTCTTGCTGGTAGTGCTATAGATCGATACGAATTCGCACCACTACAAGATTCCTCCAAATATTGTTTCTTACTGGGACTAAAACATCAATTTCTTCATATTGATGTTTTTCAATATTATCAATTTCCATTTTGCAATCAACGTTAAATTCATTTAGTTTTTTCTTCTATCATGTCAAGGTTATCATCAACTGTTAAATCCTTTATACTTCTCCAAAATTCGTCTTGTTCCTGAATTGTTAAAGGTTTACTATTTCGTTCAAGTAGCAACTTGGGTTTTTTGACTATATCAACTCCAGTTTTTAATGACAGTTTTTGCCAATGGTTTGGTGGGTACGTACTGCACCAAGGAATTTCTCCCAAGTAAGTTCGGTAGTCCGATGGAATGATGTGAGCATCTATATCTTCCTGCTTATTCAAAATTTCAACAATTTCCTCAACCTTTCCAGATTTTACAATTAACCCATGCAACCACGCAAACATACTACGGTTGACCTGTTTGTCTTCTTGTCTCAAATATCCGTGTAAAAGCACCCAAGATTTCTGATCTTCACAGAGCTGGTCGCCTTCCAAATACTGTGTTAAATCTGGAAAGAGAGTATTCGAAATCCACTGTTCGGTTGACGCTTCTCTATCTCCTAAAAAATTTTCTGTGACCAATTTATGCTCTCGAACTTCAGCAGGAAAACTTGGGTCAATATCAGCATCCGAAATACGCGCGTCTTTATAACGATCCGGTAGTAAATCGTTATCTTGACGAAAGCCCGCAAGTTCATAAAATGCTATCCATGAGTATTTTTTACCGTACCGATCCGCCTTCCTGGCATCATCATGTATACTAAACCTGAAATTTATTTCTGCAATCTCCTTGTCAATTTTACCAAAGCTCTCATTTGTAAACCCTAATTCATATATCCTCCAGTAGACATTTGCTTTAATACGTTCATGTTCACCAGCAATAGCATCATATTTTTTCAATCTATCAAGTGTGTAAATATCAAAATCCATCTGGACTGGAGGAGGTCCTTCATCCCTCTTTTTGCTTTCACCCCATTTACGAACACCACCATCTGTATAAGGTGGGTTGATACGTGCTTTCTCGTCGTTTGTCAACAAGTCTGGGTGATGTATCAAAGCAATATCAATTGTCCGTTTAGCATAATCACGTGCTAATATGTGTGTAGTTGCATGCGGGGCGTTAGGTTCAAACATGCTTTCGTATAATTGTTTTGCATATTTGGGTAACATCTTATCTACAAAACTTGTATCATCAAAATCGTTTTGCCGTGCCATTGCAATACCGTAAGTTGCTGCTAACATACGTTCAGGAACATACGGATCGTTAATTGTGAAAGACTTAAGGACTAAATCAAAAAATTCTTTGGGAAAACGTCGTCCATACCAGTAAAGAGCGCGTGTTGCTATATCACGCAATGGTCTGACGGTTGATGTAAGGATCCACATAATGTACTCTGCCATAAGATTTATACGTTTCACACTTAGCTCAGACATGTCTTGGTCGTTCTTTGAAGTTTCCTCAAAGCGCATCACTAACTTCTCAAATCTTTCACGGTTATTTCGGACATGCTCCGTCCAACTTAGATCTCGTTCTGGCATAGTTAATGCTGAGAGTTGCTTTGACCAGAATATAGCGTTGAATGGATGACTCGGATGTCCAACTGTAGATTCTGCTAATTTAAAGAAAGAAGCGCGGTTCTGAGGCAACACAAATAGGTCTTTTACTAAGTTGATACATTCATCGTTTATATCATCTGTAGATATTTCAAATAAACCGCGAATCGAAAAACCGAATGCTTTTTCATTACCCGAAAGTTGGTGCAGAAATTGTCCTGTCTTGGCTGGCAGAAGTGCAGCCAGACATCTACCTACGTCATCATACATTGGGTGTGCAGTCTTATTTCTTTCAAGAGTATAGATATATTGGCGTAACTTTTTTGGAAAAAGTTCCATAGCAAAATTCTTGATACGACTTAGAATCGGTAAATCTCCTTATGATACAAAAAAAGAATAACACAGATTTTTGAAAAATTTTATTTGACTTTTTCTCTTTTCTGTGGTATCCTTTTTTTGTCTTTATAATAGATAGCATGCTTTCTTTTTTAGAATAGCATGCTTTCTTTTTTTAACCTGTCCATTGTACACAACTTTGTCAAGGTGCTTTGTGATTCCCCTTTAATCTATCGTTATCACTTCAAACCTTGTTATAGTTTTAGATGTATTGAAATTTGGGCTGTAATTGTGGTTTGTTTCTATGATGAGATAACCGCTAAAGTTTCGCCAATTTGTGTTGGAAGATAGATCCACATTTAGGATAATTTCACCGTCCCCATATTTATAGTCTTCTGAGGTTCCATTTACATAGTTAGCTGTCATCCATTCGCCTGGATCTATCTTTAGGTTATGGTTAAGATCTATATATAAATCTGCATAATATATATCGGTTTTTTTGAGTGTTGCAGTCAGCGTCTTATAGTGGCTGATCTTGCCAAACATGCCTGTGTTTAGCGTCACTTCTAATGGCGACTTGCTGAGTACTTCTAACTTGTGCCAATCTAAGTGCGCTCTAGTTTTTGCTTTTTCACGTTTAAGATCATCAAGCAATTTTTGAGCTTTTTCTAAAGCTTGTTTGTGTGTAAAGTAACCCGTAGTGCCTCCAACTGCACCTGCTACAACTGTTATTTTTATTGCAAGGGCTGCACCAACTGGACTGATCCAGTTGAACTACAGTGTAAACCCTCCCACTGTAGTGGCTGACCTCGTACTGTATTCAATTATAGCACCAGAATAACCTTTCTCTTTGAGTTCCTCAAGGCTTCTTTCTGCATTTCCTATATCTATATCGAGTGCTCCTAATTGTCCTATCAGATATGTTACTTTCTCTTCAGGTGTTTTTATATATTCTTTTGTATCTTCAGGTAGTGTATCTTCACATATTGCTATAGCAGAATGCATGGTGAATGCATAGTTGAAACAAAAAATAGCCAATATGCAAAGAGTGATGATCCGTTAGATATGTTCTTCTCAAGGTATGAATTCCTCCTGATTGTTTCAGTTTTATCTTTAGTAGCCGAGAGCTACCCGACGCGGAATTTTCGGTCTTCTTTTGTCGTGTTCTTTCAGTTCTGCCCAGACTCTTCTGAATTCAGCGCGGTTTTGTCTGCGCGCGATTTTGTTCAGTTCGTAAGCATTTATGATAGAATCCGCTTTTTCAATGAGTTCTTCATCAGATAAAATTTCTCCTTTGTTCTGAACCTCGTTGAAAAATGCTTCTACCTCTTCCGTTTTGTTTGGGTGCAGATGCAACGTTGCTTTTTTCGAGATTTCAAGTTCTTCGGGTGACATACTTTTTAGAAATGAAAGCATTAACCCTATTTCATCGTCGGTATTTGCAAGTAGGATGTCTATAAGTTCTGTAGATTTGTCTGACCTTTCTAAAAATTCATCTAATAATTTGTCTCTCTTTTCTTGCCATGCTGTTTGCGCATCATAGAAACGCATGCCTTTATAGTAACCCTCCGGTAAGATGTAGGTACCTGGTGTCATCCCTTCTCTGCGCAGGTCGTTAATGTTGACGTTGGTTTGCTGATCTGCTGGAGGCGTTGTCTTGGTGGGTTCGGTGGGTTTCTCGGTTGATTGCTCTGGTGACGTGTCTGTAGGTGGCTCGGTGTCATCAGAAACAAGTTGGCGTGGTTCTTTTTCCTGATCTTGCTCTGCAAGCAGTTCGTCAAGGTAATTATCGAGTTTTCTTGCCCTATTTGATACTTGTAAGTCGTTCACTATCCAGTAGGTGCAAAGTCCTATGATTAAGATAGCGAATATTGTTAATGTGGTTAAAAACTTTTTCGGTGTCATGTCTGTATCTCCTATCGGATAGACATTTGGCATTTATGCCGGTGTCTGTGAGTTTGGGTGCTATACGTGCGCGGCGTATCCCGTGATTTTCGGTGTAACGACTTATGGGTATCCCTATAAAGCAGTGTGGGATCCCTTGCCGACTAAAGCAATAACACTGAATATAATATTCAAAGGATCCCATATTGTGTTACTCTTTAGTCGTGAGTCGTATTCTAACACTTTTTGTTATTTTTGTCAATTTTTTTTTGGATGTCAATAAAAATGTGTTCAGAATGCCCGATAACGCATTTATTTTTTGTGCTGTGGGGTCTATATCAACGAGAATATAAAAAATTGATGGGTTTTAGATGTGTAGGTTGAATCGTTTTTTGAGCTTCGCTTTGATCGCTTGGATCGCGGTTTCGGCTGCCGTGAGTCGTTTTTCCAGTTCGGAACGGTTGACCGTGTCCAGTGGCACGAATTCATCCGAATACTCTGATAAACTTCTCCGTAGTGTGTTGATAGAGACCTTGTATTTTTCAGATAATCCTTCCCGTAACGGTGTGGTGTTATTCACTTGATACCTATACATTTCACAATCGCGGCTTTGGTGACCGCGTGGACGACTTCGGTAACACTCTGTGCGGTATCGGTAACGCTCTGTGCGGTATCGGTAACGCCGAATTGTTCGCGCAACTGGTGCGTTATCGTCAAACACAAATCAAATGCTTCGCGTATCGCTTTCGGCATCACCTGGGCACGTGTATAATCCGATACCTGTTGCCACAAGCCTACGTTCTTCGCTTGTCTGTGCTCTACCTGTGCCGTATCAACGTTGAGTCGCCACAATTCATTGAAACTATAACGCCAAGGTCCTTCCGCCCGCATTTCCTGATGGACTACTCACTCGTGGGTCTTTCCCAAATAACTTTGATATTGCGCGGCGTAAAAAACCTTGTCTACGATTAGATGCATGTTGTACCAGGTATTGTGCAATTAAATAACCACCGAGAAGGTCATAAGTAAACCTCATAACCTCTGTTCCATCAATCATATCTCGAAACACTAACAATAAACCTTCTGATTCTATAGCAAACATTTTTGATGAGGACTTCTTTAGTTTATCAAGTGATTCACCATCTATTATACGCGCCAACTCATTCCGTGGGATATGCCGACTACGATGTTTCCATAAGTATATTGCCATTTTGATTAATGCAGATTGCACTATACACTCTCCAGAATCTAGGTCAAGAAGCTTGCATACTGCTTCATTGCATTGCTTCAAATATTCATCAAAAACTTCAAACAGCGTCTGTTCACCAACATAAACTTGTTTCTCAACCTTACGTTCACGGTTTTTAGTTTCACAAAATATTTTAAGATAAATTGGAATTTTAAAGTAACTCAACGGTGCCAATGTAAGATCCGCCTTAATTTGTACTCTTTGAAATACTTCTCAATCGCTTCTTGCGTTACTTCGTAGGTGTCGAATCCTTCAACATCCATACTATAAGGCGGATATTCATCATCCCATATAACTTTTTTATAGCTGCTACGACAAGTTGTAATTAGAACAACATTCTTAATTTGTGCGATTTCATAAACAAACCCTTTCAAATACTTTTCCCAGACTTTTGATAATGCTCCTTCACTTGTGGCTTCGTTCAGACCATCAATAATTAATGGAATACGTGTATGATATGCCTCAGCAGCTGCTGATAGTGCCTGCAGAAAGTCATTAAAACTATAGGAGGATGGAATATCAAATATTTCTCGCAATTTAGCTTCAATTGATTGGTCAGTTGTAAAAAGACTTCCACGAATAAACAGGGCGGGTAGTCCGTTATTCAACCGTTCATCACAGATATTACATGCTATATGTGTTTTGCCAACTCCGGCATTCCCAAAGATTTTTAATTCTGAATGATTTATCAGTTTGCATTTATACATCTCATACTGAAGAAAGTCATCCAACAAGTTAGCAATTATAGATTCCGGACGATGAACAAGCCATCTTGTGTCATCTAAAATAAATAGTTCATTTTGACTTTCTCCAGTATATTTAATCTCTGATATATCAGATTCTTCTATAACCTTTCTATATGTCTTAAGAGCATTTTGAACAAATGTGAACAAATTATCCCAATTTATTGCTTGTGCTTCAAAAAGCATGTTTTTCTGTAGAAATTCTTTGGATTGTTTGAATTGATCTATTGTCTTAATTACTACATCTTTCAGTGGGGCAGTAGCGTCAGCTACCTTCTCTTTTTTTCTCATCCCACTCAATGTCCTTCTGAATAGGTTTTCTAAGATTATCAATCGCTTCATTTAAATCTGTCAATACTCCCTCAAGTTTTTTAATTGAACCAGTAATATGTTTTACATAAGTATGATCACCCAGAAGCGCATGTATATCTATCTCTGCATCAATTTCGGTATGTAAGGATGAATCAAATTTTTCACCTACAGAAGCTTTTTGTTTGCCAAACTGTGTTTTAAACCATTCAAGATCAAGTTCCAACTCACCGAAAAAATAGTGCCATTTTCCACTAAAACGAGGTTCACTCAACCAGTTGTTGAAATCACCATCTTCCCAGTGTTCAAGATCGACATTCATATTCGGTGGAATCGACTGACAGAGCGTGTTTTCAAACCAAACCTGTTCACCTTGACTTCTCCCCTTTCTGGGTGTAAAATTAGTGGGTGTACACAAAATCCATTTTTTCAAACGAGGATGTTTTTCACATGCTTTTTTCAGAGATTTTTCGATGGATTGTTTTCTATTGCTATAACTTAATCGTGGTTGAGGATAGTAAAATTTGGCTTGCCACCCCCATTCGTCTCCGTTTTCCAAAGTCAGATAGAATTCTACACCGTCACCACCGCCGCTATCGTCTATTGAAGTAAAACGTCCTTTTTCTCCGTAGAGTCCTTTAGCAATTTGATAGCACAATTCTTCAAAACTGCGATATTTATTGTTTTCATATGTTTTGAGTTCAGACCAATCAATCATTGTTTACTTTCTCCTTGTTCAATGTTCTCGAAATTTTATAGTGTTCATTGCGTCTTGTTTACTAGTTTAAGATGTCAGTTTTATGCAAATGAAGTAGATTGCGCGGCATCGGTTAAACTTTGCTTCTTGGATTGTTTGTAGGATGTAGAAGATGACACGTTGCTCGAGGAAAGGGAATTTCTGCATTTAGTAACGTTCCCTTTGTAACACCATTTCTATTAATTCTTCTCTCATTACCGGTTGTTAGAAATAAAACGGAAAACGGCACAAACTAAAAGTTTATGCTACAATTAATAAATTTTCAATGAGAAATGGTATAACGGGTATGTGAAGTTATTGTCACCTTTCTTGTCAGAATCGCGCCAGTTACATAGATGGGCGCGGAGAACACGTCAGTTACACAGGTGGCGCGGAAAGTGCTCTTGCACATCTCAGGTTTACTTAGGAGTGAAGATGTTAATTTTGATGGCGGTATATACTACTTCCCGTTCTTTGAAAAATCGATGTCTTCAAAGGACTCTGCGGCGAGAATTTGATCAAACAAGTCATCAAGATGGACAAGGTCATCTATACTGCTAATCTCATTGAGAATAGTGTCTGATATATCAGCAAACCGGTGCCGCACTAATTTTAAAACGACTGTCCGTTTCTCACTTATTCTACCTTGCTCAAGTCCTTGCTCAAGTCCTTCATCTTTTCCTTGTTGAATAAGAGCTTCTATTCCAGTCATAATAATTCTTTCAACCTCCTCATCCTCTGTATGTGTATTTATCATTTTCAGCAACTGAGGTTGCTCGTTTTTATCCCGTCTACACCGGACGATAAGTGACAGATACATCATCGCGTTTCGGTGCAATGTAGGGTTTTCCGTCTTTACTTTATCCAACTGCATGAGAGCAGTTTCCAATGCGCGTTGCATGACATCTTCATCATCCTGTTCTTTTTGCAATACGGTCATCAACCAGGCAAAAGGGTGATCGGTGTGTGTCAACTCGTCAGTCTCAACCTGTTTCACTCCGATAAAAAGCGTCTCAAATGATGGCACATAAGGTGCTATCTGCTCTGATACATCCATCACTGCGTTGAGCGTTACCGGTGCATCCCATCGCCGCTCCCCAGTATAAAAGACGATAGGCAGGATTGGACGCAAACGTTGATGACTCGCCTGCACACCTGCGTTGGCTAATTGCTTCAACCGCGCATTCCATATTTGGCACATATAGGATAACAACCGATACCCCATCATGCGATCCACCGTGGATTGATGCTCTAATAAAATGTATATCGTTAACCCATCTCCTTTAGATGTGTCTCGGTATGGCAGAGTGAACACTAAATCGGACACTGACTCCCGCAAAGTGTTGTCTATAATATTAGTGCTGACGACTTTTACACGATCAAAATCAAGATGTTGGACGATGTCTCCTTTGAGAATTAACACTAAGCCGCGTAAGAACTCTGGTATTTTGAATATCCATTTCGCAAGTTTATCGGGAAAATGACCAATGTCCGGATCCAGTATGTTCAGGATTTCTTGTACTTCGTTCATTTGTTGATCTGTTGACATTGTTCCTCCAAGAGATTTATAGAATAACAGATTCTAACGGGAATGTCAATTGTTTTTATCTACGATTTTCATTCAATCCAAGCTTCACCAACACGTCTTCCAATGCTTCATCCGCTTTTTCGCGGGCGATACGCGCTTCTGTCAAATCTGCCAAAATCTCATTCACTGGACGGTGTTCAATCTTGTCACCGACATCTACAAACTGGGAGGGACTCAAGTTGTAATCCGTTTTCTGTGCATCTTCCAGTGTGATGACGTTACTCAATTTCTCGCGCGATTCCCATTTCTGATAAACCTCTACTGCTGCATCAATCCCTTTGTCTGTGAGGATATTTTTCGGTTTTCCCTTCTCAAAATGCTGCGAGAGGTTGATAAGCAGTACCTGTTCTTTGCGTTCTTCCGGTTTGTTGCGGTTTAGCAGCAAAATAATGCCCGGTGCGCTTGTGTTGTAAAACAGATTTTCGGGTAGTAGGATCACACCTTCAATCAGGTCTTTTTCAACAAACTTTTTGCGAATATCGCGTTCTCGGTCGGTGTGTTTGCTACCGGAACCGCGGGAGACCGCGCCAGTGTCAAGGACAATCGCTGCGCGTCCGTTATCTTTCAGAGAAGCGAGCATGTGCTGTACCCATGCCCAATCTGCAGAGGAACTTGGCGGGGTGCCGTCCGAGAATCGATTCCAATTGTCGTTTTCGTAAAAGTCATCATCATATTCTTTCTGATTCCACATCGGATTGGCAATCACGCAGTCAAAACGTTGGAGTTTTGAATTGTCCGCGGTAAAACGGGGGTTGCGAAAGGTGTCGCCTATCTGAATATCTGCGCTGATAAAGTCGTGTAGAAACGCGTTCATTTTTGCCATTGCGTAGGTGGTAGGGGTTAATTCTTGTCCATAGATTCGGGGTGCTTGACTTTTTTCGTCCGGGTGCGTTTCATCAAATTGCAATCGTCCTTTGATAAGCAGTCCACCTGAACCGCACGCGGGATCGTAGATAGTTGAATAAGGTTCGGGGTTAAGCAGTTTTGCCATTAGCCATCCGACCTCTTTAGGTGTATAGAACTCACCCGCGCTCTGTCCCTGTCCTTCGGCAAACTTCCGCAATAGATACTCATAAGCACGACCAAGGATATCTGGCTCCGCATTTTCAAGTCCAAGCCGATGTTGACTGACGATCTCGATCAGTTTTTCGAGCCGTTCATCGTCAATAAGTCGTTGTCCACTTTGGGTTTCGCTGAAATCTTCTACATTGAGTACACCTTGTAACCGTGGATTTTTATTTGCGACCTGGCGCATCGCATCGGTAACAAATTGCCCCAACCGACCATCCGCGGGGTGGTTTCGGAGTGCTTCCCAACTATACTCCTGTGGAATATAGAAACGGACAATCGGGTTACGTCCAGATTTAAGCGCGTCCTCATGGTCTGCTTCAACGATCTCTCGTGCCAATTTTTCGTCACCGTATTCCGTTTTCTGTTTTTCGAATTCGTCATTAAATACATCGGAGAGGCGTTTATAGAAGATTAGCGGTAAGATGAAATCTTTGAATTTAGGTGCATCGGTTGCGCCGCGTATCACACAAGCAGCGTCCCATAGCCATGTTTCAAGTGTGGAAATATCTAAATGTTCATCGCTGTTGCCGTTGAATGAAAGCGCGGTTTGAGTGGTGTTATTATTCGGCAAATTGCTTACTCCTCTGGTGATGTATTATCAGTTTCTATATTAACCGTATCAAGCAATAGTTTGGGAAGACTTCTTTTTTCAATTGGGGTTTTCATGTCAGCATTTGACGTAGACCTATTATTGTATGCTTCGGTGTGTGCGACATAGTGGGAATAGGCGGTGTCTAAATTTTTTAAGAGCTGTTTCAGTAGTGCTTTTTTTTATCAATTTGGTGTTTTATGTCTGAACGACCTTGTGCAAGTGCCTCTCGGCTTTCATAGCTTATCGCTAATCTGGCTGCGGCTTACCTTCCCCGATTATCTAACAATGGTAGATATACAAGTGAAGCTCCATCGGTTACCCTTTTATATAATGAAAATCCTGCATCCTCCGCCAAGGAGAGTGCTGCTTTGCACATCCGTTGCTTATTTTTCTGCCATTCAACTTGTAATGTTGCAGACACTATCTCTAATGCAAATAAACTAAATCCATGATAACGGGTTACGTTATGCCAGAAAAGGTACTGCTGATATGCTTCAAGGACATAGAGCAAGGCATCGGAGCGTGAATGCTCAGGTGTTGTCGTGATTATCGGATCTATAGGTTTGTCCGTATATTTTGCTTGGTAGAAATCCATGAGATGTCTTTCTGCCTGGTCAGCGGTGATACGTAGTGCTACTAAATCCTGCATGATTCTTTGAAAGGTTTCCTCTCTTGTGTAATGCCGATTAAAACTTATGATAGACATTTTGAGGACTTCAGGTCGCTTATGTGGGTTGTTCGGAAATGAAATGTGTGTATCAAAATGTTCCTGTTCTTTTGCTGTCAATGGTCGTGTGTAGTAAAATGTCAAACCGCCGACACCTGTTATAGAGAATCCATCTGTATCTTCAATGATACCCGGACGCGTTGCTGTGACATCCTCTTCGGTCTTTCCCCTATATTCAGGTAAGAGATTCCTCATGTGTATTGGGTCTATGAACTCGTCACAGGTTTCCTCTCCTATGTCGGATGCTTTGCTACTAAAATAGAAGTATATTCCGACAGTACTTAAAATGGATACGAATAAAAGAGATCCGATAATGATTCGAAAGTGTTTTTTTAGCATGGCATAGACCTCTTTTTCTGATATTGTGGATTATCTATCAGTCTGCTTCAGTTTTCAAAAACTTCTCAACATCCTCTGGGTTAACATCTAATAAACGGGCAAGCACTGTTTCACTTTTACTACGTTTGAACAGTGCTATCAAACTTTCCGCTGTTAATTGGGGTAACTACCTCAAATCTTGTGTAAAATTTTAGCATATCACAAGCAAAATCGCAACCCATTGCAACCACAAACCGCAATACAACACATTTCTGATTTACCCCCAGTTTTTAGAGTTAATACCATTTCGAAAATATAATTTCTCAGAACGACAATTATCAACCCACAAGCACTGTCCAAATTATCAACAACACTGTTCATTTTTTGTCAATATCGGCTATATTTATGCCAGAATTACCGCTATTCCACACTATATACAGCCTCTACAATTGGCATCACAATTGCTAACAACACCGTGACATTAAAACAACCAAACGAATCATGACACACACGCAAAACACCTTGAAAATAACTACGGAAAATGCTACAATCTATACTACAAGTTTTATTATGTATTTATACATTACTATTATGAAACCAAAATTGAAGGTAAAAGGATAAATAAGCAATGAAAAAGTTAATGTGGGCAGCAATGCTGTTAATGGTATGTGTGGTTACGGGGCACGCAAAATATAATGGAGAATGTTGGGTTGTCAGTGGTGGCGATACTGTTTACAAATTACACGCAAACGGTGCAGCAGACCCCTCTGCTATACAAGATTTAACGAATGCCAGTGCTGTTGCAGTTAACCCGGTAAGTGGCATTGTATGGATAGCAGTTTCAGCCGGTCATACCGTTTTCAGATATGACCCTGCTGCCAACTCATTCACTAAAACACCCGATATTAAAGCACCGACAAGGATTTCGATAAACGCTGCAGATGGCACAGCATGGATTGCTGGGCTTGATGGTGTCCGAAAAGTATCCGCAGATGGAAAATCAATACTCGCGCAAGTCATTCCTCCCGATGGACCTGCCAATGTTGACATAGGCAGGTTTGATGTCGCGGTTAATTCCAAAGATGGCAGCTGCTGGATCGCTGATGGCAAAGGTCCAATCGGACGATACGATGCAAACGGGAATCAAGTCGCAACCGCAGCCCCAATGCAAGAACCTAAAGGAGGCATGTCGGTAGATTATAAAAGTAACGTCTGGATTGCTGATACACAACATAACACCCTTGTCCGCATATCACCTGATGGAACTGAATTGGTAAAGATTGATGACATCCCAAGTCCTGTTTCCCCCAGTGTCAATCCGAAAGACGGCAGCGTTTGGGTCGCATCAAATAACAATATGTTGATTAATTTATCTCCAACCGGAACAAAAGTAAAAGAATTTTCAGCAGGTATGGCAATTGTCGCTGTCACCTATTCACCCGCGGACGGAGAAATATGGGTTGCAGATTTGCTTGGGCAATCCTTCCAAGGCGAAGTAAGTAAGTGGAAAGCAAACGGTCAGAAACGTTTCTTTAACAATGTACCACAACCCTCAACCGTCTCCATTGGTTATTGGGAAAGTGAATGATTTATCAATAGTGGTTGTTGAAAACCTGCAGACATGTTCGATTTCTTTGCCGCACATTGTTTTCCATTGAATGAAGTCATAAAAATATATAACTCTAAAGTTTACTGCCCAATATTCAATAAGGAGCAAAATGGCAAGTTTTGACACTGCCTCTAAAAAACAGACTATATCGGAGGAAACCATGCAACACCCACCCATTGTAGAATACGTAGCACCACAAGCTCACGAAAAAGGATTCCAAGAAGGCATTGAACAAGGCATCCAAGAAGGCAAGCGCAAACACATCCTTGAGATTCTAACTCTTCAATTAGGAGATGACGCTGCACAGAACTTTAAGGCATCCATAGAGTCAATCGATGACTTGCAGCGTCTTGAGGTGTTATTTCACGCTGCGCTCCGGGCAAAACACGAAGACGAATTCAGGCAAACTATAAATGAAACCCGTGAATAATACGCAATTTGTCCAACCAGGCACTTGTGCCTTACCCTGATGACTGGGCAATGTCCCGTTAATTCTAAACTTTACTATAATATGGGAGGTGTGCTATGAAAAGATTATTCATTTTCACCATCGGAATTCTCACGATGATGTCCCTATTAAAATATGCTTACGCGCGACTCCCAGATTTTCAGGTTGACACCAAAAGCATTACCTTCTCAAACCCGACACCTGTTGAGGGGGAAGAGATAATGATTTGGGTTGAGGTAAAAAACCTCGGCACCAAATCGCCAACGATGAATGAAGATTTACTGGTAGACCTCTATGAAGGAAACCCAGGGACCAACCCACTTCAAATCTTGAGTAACGATGTTATTTTAGACCTGAAACCCGGTAAAACGGAACGCATATCAGCAAAGTGGCAACCACCCCCCGGCAAAACTGAAATTTATGCTGTCGTCAATCCCAAAGGTGATAAGCACATACACGAAGCAGACAACACGAATAACATCGCCCATGCAACCGTTGTGGCTACAGCAAAATCCTTCCCCACAGTCACAAAACAACAGATACAGGCATCTATAGACAAAGGGGTCGCATGGATAGAATCACGGCAAGGAAAGAGCAGCCGCACCTGTCTGCAATGTGGCACAGAAAACCAGATCATTCTATCCTGTTTTATTTGTCAGGCAAGCCTAAAAGGTCTACCAGAAAACTTTGTCCCAGGCTCAGTTTGGAACTTCGGTGAAGACCGCATACAAGAAACCTCATTGGCACTACAAGCACTATTCGCAGCGGGCAGGAAACCGAATGACCTATCAGTTCAGAAGGGACTCACATTCCTTCTGGAGCAGGACTGGAACACGCTTGAGGTATACCAATATGCTGTTCTTATCCCTGTATTAGTCGCAACGCAAAACGAAAAATATAGAGGACGTGCGCAATTCGCTGTGAACCAATTAGTGGAGAAGCAACTCCCCGTAAAAGACAGCGAATATGCCGACCCAAGAGATGACGGTGGATGGGGTTACGGATACACTGCTGACGGCGCACACATGAACATGGTCATCTATGCACTCTATGCCGCAAAACAGTGGGGACTGCACATACCACAAGATACATGGACACGTGCCGAAAAATGGATTCGCGGAAACCAAAAAGACACTGGCGGGTGGGTCTATAATTTAGTGGACGATGGATCCCCTTGGGCAATCGGTGTCTATGGCAGCATGACCGCTACAGGTCTATGGGCACTCCGAGCTTGTGGGGTTTCAGTTGAAGATACACAGATACAAAATGGCATAAACTGGCTTAGAAAACATTGGACACTCACACGAAATCCAGGATCAAATTCATGGCTCTATTATTACCTGCTTTCACTACAACGTTTTAGTGACATCCCACCGAAGTTAGATACAATAGCGGGACATGACTGGTACGATGAAATTTCTCGAATGATGGTCGCGAATCAGCAATCCGATGGTAGATGGCACGGGGCGGAGAGTGACTTTCTCGCAACATGTTTCGCTGTGATGACATTAAGCCGTGCACTCGTTGGCCCTACTGAACCTAATATCAGTGTTGCACCAAAAAGTTTGCGGTTTTCACCACCCGCACCACGCGTCGGGGAACCTGTAAAACTCAGCGCAACGCTTAGAAATAGCGGAACACCACTTGACAAAATGCTGAAAGTTAAATTCTTTGCTGATGACGTTGAACTGAAAACAACAGATGTCCTCTGGACAGCCAAACTCAACGAATCTGTCGTTACAATTGACTGGGTACCCCAACAGGAAGGGGAGACAGAGGTTACCGTACTTGTTGACTATGAAGACCTAAATAAAAACGATAACGCAGAAATGGTAACCATCAATATCCATCCGAAATCCACTGACCCAACAGATGCGAAATTAGCAAAACTCAAAAAAATCGGGGAGAATCTATATCAGTTGGGTAACGTCACCTTAAATACTGAGAAAAAAGAGATAACCATTCCCGGTGAAATCAACATTGCAACGGACGATACAATCATAGAATTCCTTGCATGCGGAACACGCGGAAAGTCCCATGAAAGCATTATCATCCTTGACGCAGAAACGACTTATATCTTTATTGCACTCGGTATGTTGGATCTTGAACCCGGTAGAAATCTCTCTGTCGTTGGAGACCCTCACGACCCAAAAGGATCGCGCGTACAAGTATGGGTGGAATGGAACAAAGGAGACGAAGTTGTATCCTACACCGCACGAGAACTTGTTTGGAATGCCCTATCACAAAAACCTATGCAGAAAACACATTGGGTCTTCACAGGGGGACGAATTATAAACAATCAGCTGACTTCCCAACTATTTCACAATATCATCGCTGTATACCGCGACCCTGACGCGTTGCTTAACAATCCTTTACCCGGCGGCACCGATGACCGCACCTATCGTGTCAACACTGATGTCATTCCGCCAAAAGGCACAAAAATAAAACTGATCATACGACCAATGTAAAACATTGAACAGTTGTCCTCATGAAACAGAAACCTGCACCAAAAGTAAATATCCTCAAGGAAATCGAGGATAACAAGACAAAACCTGTTTATCTGCTCTGTGGTAAAGAGACTTTCCTTATTGAAGGAACGCTCAAACAGATGCTGGAAAAACTGCTTCCATCAGATACGCGAGATTTCAATCTCTCTCTCTTAGATGGAAACACTGTATCAGTTAGAGATATTCTCAGCAACGCTGATCTGTATCCAGTCATGTCCGAATGGCGAGTTGTAGTCGTAGATGATTTCCCCGCCTTCAAATCACAGAAAAAAAACGCCTCTCCACAAACAAGCATACAAAATGCAATGCAACTTGAATCCGAAGACGTTCAGAAATGTGTTGCAGATATGGCAAAAATTCTCGGTGTCTCCACACAGCAGATTGCAGACGTACATCCAGACTTCAGCAGCTCCATTGATGAAATCATCGAAACGCTTGGCGGCGGCTTCACAGAAGATGTCCGCTCATTTTTCACGCGTCTACCTCAACTCGCAGCACAAATTGAAGTCCATTCTGACAACAACACGAGTAATAACGACACAGACCTACTCCTTGAATGGTTACAAGGCGACCTACCCAAAAACAGTGTGCTGATTTTTACGGTAAAGGACGAGGTGAGTGAAAGAAACCGAATTGCGAAGGAAATCCAAAAAGTTGGTAGGTATGTCTCTTTCGATCCACTGGAGAAAGGCACATCACTCAGTCGAGACCCGCTTTACAAAAAGGTTGTGGAAAAATTTGCTACCTATAATAAGAAAATAACACCACGCGCTTTTGACCAACTACGCAACCGCACAGGTGGAGATATGCACACAATCGCTGAGTCAATAAACAAGATTGTCAACTTTGTCGGCGATAAACAACAGATAGATGAAAATGATGTCCGAAACCTCGTAACACAGTCCACTTTTGACAGGATTTTTGACCTTACCGATGCTATCGGCAAACGCTCAACAAGGCACGCATTGAAAAGCCTACGCGAAGTGTTAGCAAGCGGAGAGAAACCCTTCCGAATCATCTCACCCATCGCCACATACTTACGATCAACGCTTCAAGCAAAACTCATTGCAAAAAGAAAAGGACTAAAACCGATTAGTAGACACACACGCTACCCAGATTTCATAAAAAACGTTTTTGAACCAATGGCAAAAGAACTGGAAGATATCCTACCGAATTCCGCAGCACGAAACGTCTTAAAGGGGAGTCCATATCCTGCTTACAAAGTCTTTCAAGCGTTACAAACTTTCACCGCTGAAGAATTAATTACGGCTTTGGAAAAAACCTTAGAAGTAGAAATACAATTGAAAACGACAGGATTAGATGGGGAAGTCCTGTTAGAACAGTTGGTATATGATTTATGCGACACATCAAAACAGAGGTGGAATTAACCCACAACTGAATGCAAAAATCAATGTGTAAGTGAATAGATGACCGCATTGATACCAATCTTCAAGGCTATATTAGAGTATTCCCGCGGATAAGAGGGCATCGCAGCGTGTTCCCACGCATCACCGAGATCAGAATTGAAACATATCAACATCATCAGGCGGTTTTTATCGTCAAACATCCCAAGATAACGTGCAGGGTGCCCATCGTGACGCTCATACGTCTGTCCACTATAAAGTGCACGTAAACCTGGTATCTGAATCAGCTCTTCAATTTTGTAGAAACAGCTGAAAATAGGATGTGTAATTGGTATGTCCACGGGTTCCTTATTTGGAAATATCTTTTTCAATTCTGTATAGAACCGGTTCCACTCTAATCCTCCGTGGAAATCATCCACAAAGATGAAACCTCCGCGTAACATGTATTCACGTAGGTTTGCTGCTTCTTTCTTCTTCAGCCGCATACTCCCAACTTCCAAAACATAAGAAAAGGGATAATCAAACAACGCCTCCGATCCAACTGGAATGCTAATACTATCGGGAGCAACATCAATGGTGGTCTGCTTATCAAGTTGGTAAATGAAATTTCGGTCTGAAGCAGGATAATCCACCTCCCAATTGCTCAATTGTGTAAGTCTACCATCATATTGCAGACGAACAAAGGTAAATTCATACTCGTGGTGAGCGTCTGAATCCCGAAGCCCGTCTGGGAAAAATATCGTTATAAAAATGGCTACAATAATTACAATTCGCATAATATCCAATTTATTACCTAACCTAAGTTGCTACGTATAAGTTTTAGACCTGGAAACACTGTCTTTAATGAAAAAATGCTGATAATTAGCCAATATTTGTAGCAATCTGCCAGTTTGCGCCCCTTATGGCACAATCTGGCAGATTGTGCTACATAGGTAGCAACTTAGGTTACTTATTCAAAATTTTTCTTAATTTCAAGTGTTGTCGAACCTTTCTCATCACGACTGGTACATCATGTTCACCCGGACTGAAGATAACCTCAGGCGGGACAATCTGCAATTTTTGGTTTGGAGGTTTATAATACCATTGTAGTGCAATTTGAAAACGAGGTCCTTGAAAATACTGTATCTCAACAGTGTGCAAACCCGCCGTCAGTCTGATATGGCTACGTTTTCTTCGGGGTTGGTGCACCCCATCGTTATCAACAACTAAATATCCGTTGATGAATAACTTTGCACCATCATCAGCATAAAGTTCAAAAATATAGGGTCCAGGCTCCACCACTGCCAATTTTCCATAAAAGCGAATCGCGAAATCCTCAAGCACCGTTTGCTTCTGCGGTGTTGGGAATCCCGCTGTATAATCTCTGGGAGATACATCCAAATTAGCTGTCGCAAATGTATAAACGGGGTCTAAACGCTTAAAATTAGGCATCATGAAAATAGGTTCATTGGGAACATAAACTTGACCGAGTAAGCCGTGTCCCGGAATTACATCGGTTTCAAAGATACCCAATCCCATAATGTCGTCGTCCAATTCTATGGAAGCAAGATCGTCAAGTCCGTCAATGCGAGACAATCTATCTACCAGACCGCCACCACTACCAGCCCCTGTTCCACTCTGACCTGTTCCCTTGCCACGGCCAGGACCAATCACTCTCCCCCCTGCTCCACGGAATTCAGGAATAACAACCGGGCCCGATGCCGTTTCCTCTGTTCCAAAACTCCTGTTAGGAAGTGTGTCGGCGTTCGTTTTTGGAATATCCACAATCGTCACGATCTCTGGTGCGTATTCATCATGAAAAACGGCTTTGGGGGGATCCATCTCTGGAGAATACTTCGGCGCAGCAAGCGACGGTGCTGTCGACCCACTATCAAGACTACGTGCAGGTTGGACTGACTTGTGCTGGCGCATCATAAGCCGTTTCACTTGCTCATCAGTTCCCTTCGGAAAGATTACAAGCGATAAGTCGTCTTCCTTCTCATTGAATTGTTTCAGCAGAAATGGTGATAAAACTAAAATCAAAACGAAATGTATCGCTAAAGATATAATAAATGCTATATTGCTTCGGTTTCTTTTCTTAGCCACAATTCACCTCTATTTTCGTTTGTCGTCAGAAGTAACAGCAATAAAATGCTATACTTGAGTAGATAATTTTCAGTGAGGGTTTGTCGTTAATTCAACTACGTTAAGAAAAAGCGGTAAGATACAAACTATATTCTTTTGGTATTTATATTTTAGCAGAAAAAGATTGATAATGTCAAATTGTATCTATAAAAGCAGGTTTATTTAGTTTTAGGTGTTTTGGCAGATATTTATAACATTC
>JAAXGN010000033.1 GCA_012267415.1 Candidatus Poribacteria bacterium
ACCTCCCATGAATCTAGGATAAATGTATTATCAGCCAGTGTTGACCAGTCTCATAACCTTACCTCTCCCAAGGTTAATGACTGTCCAAATCACATCAGGAATAATGAAACTTCCCCACCAGTTCCCAAAGTGCCTGTACCTCAAGAAGATCCTCACAAAAAGCCTCGTATCTCCCAAAGAGAGAGGAAATTCAACTTAGTTGTTTTTGGTGTCAATGAATGCCCTAGAGGTACACCTCGTAAAGAGCGCCTTGTAATGGATGAAAAATGTATCACATCACACATCCAAAGCATCATGCCATCATTTAAAGCTCTATCTATCAGAGACTGCTACCGTCTCGGTAGATATTCAGACACCAGCTCTCGTCCTAGACCAATTTTGGCCACTCTTGACCGGGCATGTACTGTCCAGCAAATCTTATCGAACCGCTCGTCTCTCTCTCCCTCCTCAGGTGTCAGGGTTAAGCCAGACCTGTCTCCCGAGGACCGCCACATTGAGTCCCTTCTGCTTGCTGAGAGAAGGGTACTCATTAATTCAGGTCTTGAAAGGGCCAAGATCAGAATTCATGGTACCAAATTGTTCGTGGAGAAGAGGCTTCATGGAAAAGTAGTCGACGGGATGTTCATCAAGAGCAATACACTAGGTGATTATGCACCTATCCTATTAAACCCACCAATAAAACATGCATCCCCTAATCCGTCCTCTACACCATTAGCCAGCCCCACTCAGAACTGACTACTCTCTGGGATCCATATTGGGCTCTGGAATGCTCGCAGCCTGAAAAACAAACTTACTTTCTTTCAGTCTTTGATTCTTGCAAAATTTTTTGATGTTATCTGTGTCACCGAGACATGGCTTAATGATGCAGTTTTTTCAAATGAGGTTCTTCCACCTAATTTCACCATTTACCGTCGTGACAGGGGTTCTCGTGGTGGTGGTGTCCTTTGTGCCATCTCTGTCTCGATTCCCTCTAAACTTTACTATGTCTCCTCTACTGTCGAACTCATAGTCATTGAACTCATTTTCTCTCCTTCACTTTTCCTGTGTCTTGCTTATATTCCCCCCAACTGCTCTACACTCTATCTCCAAGACTTTATTGTCTGCATCTCATCTCTCCCAGCTCACTCCAATCTTATTATTCTTGGTGATTTTAATCTTACAGATGTTAACTGGGACTCCTTCTATGCTACCACTCCTTCCACAGTTTACTTATGTGATGTACTTGTCTCCCTCAACTTGTCTCAGCTTGTTCATGTACCAACCCATCAAAAAGGTAATGTTCTTGACCTTGTATTTACCAATGTAGCTGACAAGATTTTGAATCTCAATGTTGATTCATCAGCATGTTCCTCAATGTCTGACCACTATTTAATCTCATTTA
>JAAXGN010000090.1:0-67641 GCA_012267415.1 Candidatus Poribacteria bacterium
TTGGGCTTCCTACCCGAAGATTAGGTGAAAACATCTGATAATAATCGGTTGTATTGGCGGAAGAACTTACAATATCTTGCAATTCTACTCGGCATCTGGTTTGTCACCTCCTATCTCTGTTCAATTGTGTTTGTTGAGCAGCTTGACAAGATTCAATTTGGCGGTTATCGTCTCGGCTTCTATTTTGCTCAACAAGCATCTATCTGGATTTTCGTGGAATTGATTTTCGTATATGCTTGGCTGATGAATCGTTTGGATAAAAAATATAGTACAGATCAAGAAGGAGAATCTGATTCACCATGAATGTACAAATCTGGACGTTCGTGATGGTCGGACTCTCCTTTGCTTTGTATATCGGTATAGCGATCTGGTCAAAAGCACGTTCAACAGGTGATTTTTATATTGCAGGTAGCAATGTTCATCCAGTGGTCAATGGTATGGCAACGGCTGCGGATTGGATGAGTGCCGCATCTTTCATCTCTATGGCTGGGATGATTGCCTTTCTGGGTAGAGACGGATCAGTGTATCTACTGGGTTGGACAGGTGGATATGTTCTGCTTGCTCTGCTATTGGCACCATATCTGCGCAAGTTCGGAAAATACACTGTGCCCGATTTTGTGGGTGACCGTTACTATTCACAGTTAGCTCGGATTGTGGCTGTGGTTTGCGCGGTGTTTGTATCCTTTACCTACGTCGCGGGACAAATGCGGGGTGTAGGAATCGTCTTCTCTCGGTTCCTAAACGTAAATGTTACCGTTGGTGTGCTGATTGGAATGGGAATTGTCTTCTTTTATGCAGTTCTTGGCGGGATGAAGGGAATTACTTATACCCAAGTTGCACAGTATTGTGTACTCATCTTTGCTTACATGGTTCCAGCAATTTTCATTTCAATACTAGTTACGAATAATCCTATTCCACAACTCGGATTAGGAGCAGCTGATGAATCTGGTGTCTATTTACTTGATCGTCTCAATGGATTGCATGAAGCACTCGGTTTTGACAGGTATACGGACGGTAGTAAAGCGACAATTGATGTGTTTTTTATTACGGCTGCTCTGATGCTGGGTACTGCTGGTCTACCACATGTTATTATCCGATTTTATACAGTCCGTAAGGCTTCAGAAGCACGTATTTCGGCAGGTTGGGCACTGTTATTTATTGCCATTCTCTATACGACCGCTCCTGCAGTCGCTATATTTGCACGTACAAATCTACTAAAGACAATCACAACTGAACAGGATGGCGAATTAACTGATGTTGCATATTCAGAGATGCCGGAATGGTTTAAGAATTGGGAATCTACAGGTCTCATAACATTTGAGGACAAAAACAGTGATGGTAAAATCCAGTATCGTGGTTCAAAAATAGAAAATGAGCTTGAGATTGATCCGGACATAATGGTGTTAGCAAATCCAGAAATCGCAGGACTTCCGAATTGGATCATAGGTTTAGTTGCGGCTGGCGGCTTGGCAGCCGCACTATCTACGGCAGCAGGACTACTTCTGGTTATCTCAACCGCAATTGCACACGATTTGCTAAAAGGTTGCATAATACGTGATCTTTCAGAGAAGAGTGAACTGACTGCAGCCCGTATAGCAGCAGGTTTTGCAGTATGTATTGCGGGTTATTTGGGTATCAATCCTCCGGGTTTTGTCGCACAAGTCGTTGCTTTTGCTTTTGGACTTGCAGCGAGTTCATTCTTTCCAGCGATTGTGATGGGTATATTCTCTAAACGGATGAACAAAGCCGGGGCAGTTGCTGGGATGATTGTCGGCATTACGTTTACAGCAGCATATATCATCTTTTTCAAGTATATTAGACCCGATTTAAATCTACCTAATAATTGGTTCTTAGGCATATCACCCGAAGGGATAGGTACTGTCGGCATGATGTTGAATTTCATTGTTTCAATTTGTGTCAGTGCAATGACACCACCTCCCCCAGAAGAAGTACAAAATTTAGTTGAAGAGATTCGTATGCCATAATTCGTAAGGAGTTCTCATGAATACATACAGAAATATAATAACGCAAAAATCTATATCAAAATACTATCTTATTCTCCTATTATTTGGATTTATTTCACTCCTATTTGCTGGTTTACCTTCCTCTGTAGATGCTGCAACGGTTGATGATTTCATACCTGTAGACAGTTTAGTTTACTTAAAACTTCAAGATTTAGATGAAGTGTATAGTGAGATTACAACTTCTGAGGCTTGGAAAATAACAATTGATCATTTGGTTGGGGAATCGGAACTCGAAGAAATGAAAAATGGTTTGTTAGCCATGCAACTTATCATCGGAACAGATGTATATGATGTAATTGAGACAATTGGTCACCAAACAGGTTTAGCACTATGGGTGAACGATAATAAGACATTTGATGGTGGGTTGGTCATTCATTCAGGTGGAAATCTAAAAGAACTCCAGAGATTATCAAAGATTGTTAGTGGTGCTTTAGGAATGTCAGGTGGTATATTAACGCTTGATGCGGGGGAATATAGAAAAGTAAAATACAACATGCTAAAGCTTGAAGGTGCCCATCTCACCTACGGTTTTATCGGGGATTTTCTGGTAGTTGGTAAGGAGAAAGAGAGTTTTGAGAAATTAATTGATACATATAGAAAGAAAAAACAGTCCATTAAAAAGAAATCCTCTTATGTGAAGACCTCAAAAAAACTTGGTCCCGGTGAGTTGAGTATATCAGTGAATGCAACTGATATTTTACCGCATTTAGCTGACATTGATGACACTTCAAGAGCGCAACTGGAAACTTTTACCAATATTCACGGCAAACTTAATTTACTTGATGCATCACCCCTTATCAAGCTGCATATTGAATTCAATGAAAATCATTTGGAGAGTAGAATCACACCTTTCTTGACAGAGAATAATAGGGGAGATGAACTGAAGATTCTGAATAGCATGTCTGGGAATGAGGACCTGTTTGTTGCGTTTGCATCGGGTGTTTTGGGTGCTGTCTGGGAACTCATTCAAGAGGAGATCCAGAATGCTGAGACTGATGATGTTTTTGCTTTTATTACTTTTCTTGAAGGTATGTTAAACCTGAATTTTGAAGAGGACGTAATCGCTGCGTTGACAGGTGAGATTGCTTTGTCTGTTGATGATTTATCACTGTTTGAACCGAGTGCATTGGAAAGTCTCAATATTAATCTTGAGAATTCCATACAGATTGATGCCAGCAACGTATCTACACGTGGCGGGTTATTATTCATCCCAAATAGTCCTGTCAAGTGGGATCAAATGGGTAATAGTCTTTCAAACCTACAGAATTCTTCTATTTCGAGTATCGACTATAAAGGCAAGAAGGTTTCAATTTTTGGTTCCAATATCTACTATACAGAATCTGATGGCGTGTCGTTATTGAGTTTTTCAGAGGACCAAATGTATTCTCTTGTTGACAGAATAACGGAAAAAGAGAAGTCAAAAATTCTAAAGCATTTACCGAAATCACCACTTATGTTTGTAAATCTAAACCTAATAAAGCTGCTTCAGGTTGCTCAAGATAACATACCGGTCGAAAATGATGTGGAAATCCAACAAGAATTGTTCCCTCTCTTTGCATGGATAACAGTTAATGACAATGTAGCGATGTTGGAGGTTATTCTCTCAGACAAAGAATCACCTATTGAAGTATTCGCAAAGATTGCTCCGCTTGTTATCCCTCAGATGCGGTTTTAGGGGGCAATCTGTATGCTATATGACCGTATTAAACATTTCTTTCAAACTGCAAAATGGACAAAGAAATTGGTCTGTATTATGTGCCTTATAAACGGACCGTTTCTTATCTTTGGGGCGAACTCTTTTTTCCAAAATGTTCCAGATCCAAAATCCCCTGAATTAGTTGTTATTACGGGTTTAATCTTTGTGGTTATGGGTTTATTAGAGATTCTTGTTCAGGATAGATTGGCGTCAGGTATCATTAAAGTGGTGTTAGCGATAGTAGCCTTGATAATTTATATTAATGCTTAGATGTTCAGTGCAATTAGAGATATGCGAATAAATTTACCAATTATTACTTAAGAAAGGAGTCTGCGTTTTCTTTGTATATGTCGTTGAGGTGCGACTATTGTGTATTTCTTTTTTCTCAGTCTTCATATAAACTGTAAAGATGCAGGATAATATTATGATTGATGTCTGTTTTTTTGCTGATGAAGTTTCCAGAGAAGATTTTGAAGAAGCTATAAAACTCGGTGTCGATGCTGGGGCAACGACTGTAGAGATACGTGGTGGTGTTTGGGGTAAACATGTCACTGAAATAGATGATAACGATGTAAAACGTGCGCAAGATGTGTTGGCAAACTACAATGTGAGAGTTGCGAGTATCGGTTCGCCATTTGGAAAATGTCCAATTGATAACCAGCAAGAATATGAACGTCATCTTAGACATTTTGACCGTATGGTTGAGTTGGCACATGCATTTGAAACTCAAATTATACGCGGGTTCGCTTTCTGGAATCCAAATCGAAGGTTGAAAGAATCTTCGCGACCTGATATTAATGATTACATAGAATTGATCGCTGAAAAGCTTGCACCTGTTGTCCCCATCGCTGAGAGTGCAAACGTTATCCTTGCTTTTGAAAATGAAGACGCGACCCTGGCTGGTACCTGTGAAGAAACGCGCACGGTTATCAATGCACTTGGTAATAGTCCAGCACTGGCATCATGTTGGGATGTTAATAACGGGATTCACTGCGGGGAATTACCTATTCCAGATGGATATTCCCACATTAAGGGACTTGTTCGGCACTTACATGTGAAACCGAATCGCGAAAAGAATCTTGACCCGATCCGTGATACCGATTTGCAGTATAAGCAGTTGTTAGCAACATTACTTGACGATGGGTTCACTGGTGCAGCCAGCATTGAACATTGGGGTAACCCGCAACAGATGTTAGATGGCATTCGGCAACTGCGCGCTGTTGTTGATGCAATGTAAACTTTCTTAACCGTGCCGTAGCATAAACTTTTAGTTTGTGCAGTCGTGTACGCAAACTGAAAGTTTACGCTACAATCGTGTGCAAGTAATTATGAATTTTACCATAAAAAAAGGAGATTAGATTATATGCAGTTGAAACCTGATAACCCGCATCTAAATTGGCAAGGTGTGGTTTCTATAGAGAAGGTCAACGATTCTATTATGCCGTGGCGTACACCTCATGAGAGTCATGTTCTGTTTCCAGAACCGCTCTTAGAGCGATCCGCAATGCCTGCAGGGGTGCGTATCAGTTTTAAGAGCGACACAGCTCGTATATCGGGTAGTATCGTTGAACAACGTGATGCCGGATTGCTTGACATAGTTTGTGATGGTGAGTTTATTTCATCAATTGATCTTAAAGGTAAAAACAGTTTCGTATTTGAAGGTCTATCCAATAAGGAAAAACTAATTGAACTCTGGTTGCCACAGTTCGGTAGGTTTCAGCTTCGTAGTTTGGAATTAGATGATGGTGCTTCGTTAGAACCGTATATTGACAAACGTCCAAGGTGGATAACGTACGGTAGTTCTATTACGCAATGTCGTTCAGCTGCATCCCCAACACAGACGTGGCCTGGTATTGTTGCGCGTGATAAAGGTTTCAACTTAACATGTCTGGGTTATGGTGGACAGTGTCATCTTGATTCTATGGTCGCGCGGATGATCCGTGACCTTCCTGCTCACTATATCTCAATGTGTCTCGGCATAAACATACAAGGTGCATCAAGTTTAGGGCCTCGTGCTTTTCGTCCTGCGATTATTGGTGCTGTGCAGATTATCCGAGAGCAGCATACTGACATACCTATAGTTCTGATGTCACCTATCTATTGTCCTAACAGAGAGGAGAATCCGAATCCAGTCGGTTTCAATCTACTGAAGATGAGAGAAGAGGTACAAGCTGCAGCAGACGCACTTCAGGCTTATGGTGACGAGAATATACACTACGTGAGTGGATTAGATGTTTTCGGTGAAGATTTTGTTGATCTCCTTCCTGACAACTTGCACCCTGATGCCGAAGGTTACAGAGTAATGGGTAAGAATTTCGGAACTGAGGTGGCAAACAGATACTTCGTTGAAGAGGAAATATAATGATAGACTGGATCTATTTTCGAAATAGCTGAAATTCATGTAAGAAAGTGCAAGAGGTACTTGACACACATAACTTAGAAGTTGAGAGTCGGTCAGATGCTCGCAAGGAACGTATAGAAGCAGATGCTGCTTGGGAGTTGATGTGTTCTGCTGATAGCATCGTTGTCGCGAAAGGGAAGAAGGTTGAAACGCATGTCCCAACAGAAGATGACCGTGAGGCGATCCTTAAGGTAGTATTAGGTAGAAGTGGAAGTTTGCGTGCGCCTACTGTTCAGGTAGGTAATGTCTTTTATGTCGGTTACAATGATGCACTTTATGCTGACGCTCCGTTCGTAAACGGATAGTACAAGACTTACGAAAAGCACTTTCGGAGGACCAACGAAATCTTTTCACAAGCACATCTTCATGTGCTGATGCAAACAAAGATCATTCTATAGATTCGTCCTTACTTTCGGTTGCGTCCAGTTCTATTTGTGCAAGACGTTGGTCTAACGCTTGTTGCTGTTTGCCGATTCGCAATAAGTATAGCATAAACACCAACCAGATGACGAGATAGGCTGCAACAAGATACTTTAGTCTTGTACGTTGGTTGCTTTCTAATTGCTCAACTATCTTCATGACAACAGCCTGCAATGCTTTTTGATCCTCAATCTGCACCTCAGAAGCAGACTGCACATCATTAATTGCTTGTTCAATTTTGTTTTCAGCTATCTTCGGAACTTGCATTGTAAGGAATATTAGTACGAGAACTATTACACAACTGACAACGATTAGAATTCGCATCACGAGAACTCCTGTAAGTGTTTACGACGGATCGCTTCGTAACGTGATTCCGTCTTTTTCGTCTTATACTGTAGGACTAATAAAACTATAAATAAAATGATAAATGTGAGTAACACAATCATCCAGGTGTTCCGTATTGTTGGAAGTACTTCCAGTTTTGTTCCACGCTCTGGATGCAATTTGGTTTCCCAAAATTTTGTTGCATAGTGAACAATTGGTACATCAATGAAGGCGATAATGCCAAGTACAGCCGAAAAAGTCCTACGATTATCTTCGGGTAATGCGTTTCGTAGTATGAAATATCCGATATACATCAACCAGAGTACAAGTGTACTTGTGAGACGGGCTTCCCAAGTCCACCATGTGTGCCATGCGTATTTTGCCCAAATAGGACCCGATAGGAGCACGATAGTACAGAACACAAGTCCAATTTCTGCAGCCGATGCAGCTAATAGGTCATCATCAGATTTGCGTTTTATCAGGTATTTAATGCTAAATATGAAATTGATGCCGAATGCAAGATAAACCGTCATTGCAGCAGAAACGTGCAGATAGAATATCTTCTGCACTTCCAACATAGATTTTTCTACATCTGCATAACTGAAGATAAGAAAAAGAGAAATAAAAAGCAAAACTGCAATGATAGCAAAAGCGAGTAAAGTACGATATAAACCCTTGAGGGCAGTACCAATTTCCCCGGACTCCAATACTGTGAAGGTCTTTAGAGAATGAAATAACCGTCTAAATTGTTCAAACACAATTGAGAAAACCTTCATCACACATTCTCCCATATTGGGCTTCCTGTTAGGATTTCTGGTCCCTCTGGTAGTATAGCGACTGTATGTTCAAAGAAAGCGGATAGGCTTCCATCTGATGTTTCTATACCCCATCCATCTTGCATCTCATCTACACTTGAACCGCCTTCATTGACCATTGCTTCAATAGCTAATACCATGCCAGGTCTTAATCGGATGCCTTTTCCTGGTTTACCGGTTGTAGTTACTTGCGGTTCTTCATGTAAGTTTCGACCGATTCCGTGACCAGAAAAATTCTGTATAACTGAGTATCCTGCCGTTTCAGCTACATCTTGCAGTTGGAAAGAGATGTCACCCAATCGGTTACCCGGTTTTGCTTCTGCTATTGCAGCATATAACGAATCTTTTGAGATTTCAAGTAATCGTTGTGCTGCCTTAGATATTTTTCCAACAGGAAATGTAAATGCATTATCTCCGTGAAAACCATCAAGATGAACAGCAGTGTCAACGCCTATGATGTCTCCCTCCCGCAGTTCCTCGTATCTGTTTGGGATACCGTGTATAACGATGTTATTTACGGATACACAGATTGTGGCAGGAAATGGGGGGTGGTCTGGAATAACATAGTTTAGGAAGGAAGAAGTGGCGTTTAGATTTGCAATTACTTTGCGTGATACCATTTCTAATTCATAAGTGGTAATTCCCGGTTCAATTGCATCTGCGATTGCATGTAACACTTCTGCTGCGGCTTGACCGCTAATTCTCATTTTTTCAATTTCTGATCTACTTTTTATTTTTATTTTCTGCATATTTGAAAATAGTGGGTACATTAAAATATAGTTGTCCCTTCGGAGTTTGCTTCCTCCTAATTGACGATTTCTCCTATTAATGTGTGTGCTGTAGCAGAATGCACTTTGACATTTACTATGTCGCCTATATTAGCATTCTCTTTTGGAAACACAGTTGTCTTGAATGTGTCTGATTTTCCGTGATACTGTTCTGAATCCCGTCTGCTATCACCTTCAACTAATACAGGAACGACAGACTTGATAGTATTTTGATTTATTTCTGAAGAGATCTGTTCCTGTAGTGTGATGATTTCATTCAGCCGTCTTGCTTTATCTTTTTCTGGTATGTCGTCTTTCAACATCTTATTTGCTAATGTGCCTTCTCTATCAGAGTATTTAAACATAAACGCAGAATCAAATTTGATATCAGACATAAGTTGATAGGTCTGCTCAAAGTCTTCTTCGGTTTCGCCGCAAAATCCAACAATGACATCAGTTGAAAGTGCAATTTGCGGAATTCGGTCGCGAATTTTTAAAACCAGTTCTGTGTACTCTTCTGCCGTATATGTGCGGCGCATTCTCTCCAAAACGGGTGTTGATCCAGATTGTAGTGGGAGGTGGAGTTGCTTACATACCTTCGGTGAGTTTTGCATGGCATCAATCATACTGTCCGTTGCATCGGCTGGATGCGGTGATGTAAAACGCACCCGTTCTATTCCATCAACTTCAGAAATCCGCCACAATAAGTCCCCAAAATCGTGTTTACCATCGTGGTATGAATTGACTGTTTGTCCGAGCAGTACTATCTCCTTGAAACCTTCTTCTACAAGTCTTTTAACATCATCTGTCAGAAGTTTCAGCGGTATACTGCGTTCTCTACCTCTAACAAATGGCACGATACAAAACGTACACATTTTATCACATCCACGTTGTATTGTGAGCCATGCGCGAATTCCTTCTTTACGAATAGGAGCAATGTCTGCATAATCTTCGGTTTTATCCAGTTGAAGACCGAGGAAAGGATCACCACTGACAACAGCGTTTAGAGCCATCGGGAGATCACGATATGCATCAGGTCCCATCATTATATCAACATACGGCGCAGCATCAATCAACTTTTGCCGGAGATGTTGTGCCATACAACCACACACACCTATGATAAGATTCGGATCGCGACGTTTTCTATGATTTAGATGTTCAAGACGATTGATAACTCTCGTTTCTGCGTTTTCACGGATAGCACACGTATTGAGCAGTATCACATCTGCAGCATCAATGTCATTTACAGTTCTATGACCTGCTTGCGTTAAGATACCTGACATTAACTCACTGTCGCTAACGTTCATCTGACATCCATAGGTCTCAATATAGACTTTGCGCGGGTTTTGGTGTTTATGACCAGACGCAATATTACAGTTATCAGAAATCTTTTTGATGGGATTTTCTTCTGACGGTATAGTGGGTTGATTTTTGTAGATTGGGAATGATGATGTATTTCTCATGTTTCTTATAGAATCGGTGGTATCACAACCTAACAGGTTATGCTACAAAAGAAGGCATTACGCAAGCCTTGTGTATTTTAATGTGAATAGTATTCACCAACATCAAACGTAAATAGATCTCCGTGATAGATCAATATACGATAAATCAATTCTCGGTTCTCCTGTGGATTTATGATGAGAGTTGGGGTCTTTGCAAATAAGAATCCTTGATATAGGTCTTCAGCAATAAATTGTGTTAGTCCATTTGCTGGATGCGGACAGATTGCGACACCTATAGCAGTATTGTCAACGATACCACATAAGGTTCCCCATTTAGATTGAGTTCTGTTTACTTCTGCTTCTCCGATTTTTGCGTCTGCGTTTGCAGATTTTCTATGTTCCATTTCTACGGCATAGTAGCTTAACCCGATGTCCCCGACTAATTCTATCGGTTTTGAGAGTGCTTGCAATACTACTTTCATGTCCAGAATTCGGACATCATTTCTGATCGGCGGAACATCTATCTGAAGTGTGTTTATCAGGACAGCATTAGGCACTTGATAGGTTGTTTCACTTACGATCCTAAATACATTACTTGATTCAGGTTTTCTAATAACCTCTTTATCAATTTTTGTTACTTTCTGCTTAATTGGTAATGCGTTTCCGTTCTTATCTTTAACTTCGCCGACTGAGAAACATAAACCGGGTAGATGTCTCTGTTTATTTTCTATAAAACCTTCTGTTATTATCTGTCCATTTGATGTCCAAATGGGATGCATGTACGGGTGTGATACCGTTTTACTATAGTGATAAGTAAGCACTGGATTACCATTTTCTGAAATGGCAATCTCTTTATTGGGTGCTTCGTCTACTACAAAAGTCATTTATGAATTATACCATGTATAGCTTGTTAATGCAAATCTGGATTTATGTAAGTGTTCTCTAACTTTAGATAGATTTTGGTGAGATTGAGGACCAATCCGCCCCAGATACATGAAAAGACCATTGCAGTCAGTGCATAAGCCATACTAGGTATAGTGGTGACTACTAAACGAATCAGTTCTATTACGCCAGCACTTCCACCTTTCGCAAAACGGTATCCGAAGGAATCGATGATCTGTTTCGCGCGATACCTTTCGTCATAAGTCAGCGGCATGTAGAATAGTTCTTTTCCTGCTCTGAAAAGTGAATAATCAAACGCTTTAAAGGTAAGATATGCCCTTGCACCCGTTTTGAGAGAAGGGATAGACAATAAGACATAACCATTTATTAGATGGACTATCGGTATACCTATATGAATAACTCTGATGGATATGAGTCGAAGTGCTATCGGAACTGCAAGCAACTGTAAAACAGCTGATATTGCACCGAGTTGTGCATAGAAATTACCGTAGTATGAAGTCATCGCATCTTTTTTTGTAATGTCCATTTCCACCAGAGCATTGAATCTAAGATCAAGCACAGTGGATACTATCTGAGTGCTTACAATGAGCAATCCGATATATACGAGATATCTGGAACTAAAGAACGTCCTTACTCCCAGATGTCCTCTCTTTCCACCTTCTTCCATCAATGTTGGCTTAGGTTCCCCTGCGAAGTAATAGGCGATGATACCGAAAAACGCTGCGGGTATGAGTGAGATACTTGTAAACACTAAGAATGTTTCCGATCCCAATGTCGTTGCCCATTTGCCTACAAGCAGTCCACCAGCAACGGATCCGAGTGAAGCGATCGCACAGAATGGTCCATTTATGGTTTTTGCTTGTTTCGGATTAAGCACGCTGTTAACAAAGGACCAGAACTGTTCAATTATCAGGACAATATAGGCTTCACGGAAAACATAGATGACCGCAGCAGCGAATCGTATCCCGTTCATTATTGCTATATAACAACCAAGGATGAGTATGGCTGATAGAAATGAGGTGATGGCTAAAGTGATTGTCGCACCAAAAGAGGAGAGTATTCGCCCATAAACATAGAGAATCAACAGAACGCTTAGCGGAACTGCAACCATCACCCGTGGAAGATTCTCAGCAGTATATGCCTCAATAAACAGCGAATTTGAAACAGCTCGTATGAATTCGTACCCACATAACAAGAAACTTGCTGCGGCAGAAATTGAGAATGCTGCTATGATTATGCGTTTTGGAAACATCAACGAACCTTTTATGGAATAATATCCTCTTCAGGACGTGGGTTATGCACCCAATGTCCACTGGGATCACTCCCTCTTGCTATAATTGCGCGTTGATTCCAGTTGTTTGCAGCCTTCACTTCGGGTGGAACAAAACGCATGGTCAAACCACAACGGCGTCTGTTTGAAGTATTCGGTTCTGAACCGTGTAAAAGTAGGTCGGAATGGAGGGAAAACTGTCCCGCTTTCATCTCAAAAGGCACTGGTGAATCACCATACTGATCAGGTTGAATAACTGTCTGACTCAGAACATTTTTTTCTTCGGAAGAGCTTCGTTCAAAGGCGATCTGTCCATGTAGATGCGATTTAGGTATTACTGTCATGGCTCCATTTTCTACAGATGCATCATCAATGGCAAGCCAGACAGTAACTGTTTTACTCGGTGAAAGGGGCCAATACGACGCATCTTGATGCCAACTAACCTGTTTATCCTCACCGGGTAATTTACAAAAGTAGTGAGTACCCCAACAGATAAGGTTTTCACCGAGTAGATCCTGAACATAGTCCAGAATCCTTGAGTCTGTTGTTAGGTCATGTATACCTGCGCTACGGGTATGCCAACCGTTTATTGAATAACTATTCCCACCATCTGCTAAGACCTTTTCCATCAGGCGATTGAAATAATCACGATGTTGTGCAATCTCATCATCAGACAATGCATCCAAAGGTGATATGAATCCGTTATCATTAAAATGTTGGATCTGTGCTTTAGAGAGAGTCAAAGGGTTCTCGTTCTCTACAGGAAAGAATTTCAGCGTTCGATTTAGATCGGGATGTGCATCGGTTATCGCCATTTGAATTTCCTTATTTCCTTTTAGGTTTTGGTATTGATATACCGTGTTTTTCCTTTATGACTATGGTCTGATTTGATTTTATATTAAAAAATGTATCTATATGTCCACTTTGCCAGTGCAGTTCCAGTTTCTTCACTTCACTGTTTTTACCAAGTCCAAAATGCAATCTTAGGTCGTTTTGGGATAGGTAACTTGATCCACTATGTACCTCTTTTTGCAGCGAGAGTGTACTTGTTTTCAACTTCACTCTTGTGCCGATGCCTGAAGCATTGCTCTTTGTCCCGATAGTATGTATTGTAATCCAATTGTTGCTATTACCACCATCGTTTCGGAGTAACTTCGCAGGTTGATTGGAATGGTTTAGAAATATGTCAATATCCCCATCGTTGTCGTAATCACCGAAGGCTGCCCCTCTTCCGACATACTTTGTAATATCTGATAACCCTACATCTGCAGAAACATCAGTGTATATATAGTTGTTATCCAACTTACTGTTCTGCAAAATTAGGTCTTTCTGTGGATATGTATCGTCAGTATACGCCTCAATGTTATCCTGTAGATGTCCATTAGAAACGTAGATGTCTTGTAAACCGTCATTGTTGTAATCAAAAAAATCGACAGCCCATTTGAAGTCTGTGAGTGTTATCGCGCCTATTCCTGATGCATAGGAGACATCATTAAAAAACATTGCAGATGCGTTCTGATAGAGTAACACAGGTTGAGAAGGTGCGTTACTCACAAGTAGGTCAAGGTAACCATCATTGTTATAGTCTCCGAATGCGCTTCCCATACCGCTGCCAGGTATGCCTGTGTCGTCATAACCTGTGCCTGTAATATCAGTAATGTCTGAAAATGTCCCATCACCATTATTTTGATAGAGAATATCCGGTTCCATGTCATGAGCAACATGCATGTCTGGGTCCCCATCGTTATCATAGTCTCCCACAGCAACAGCGAGTCCGAGTCCACGATGAGATATGCCTGCTATGTCGGTAACATCCGTGAAAGTAGTGTCCCCGTTGTTCCGGTATAGGATGTCCGTTTCACTCTTAAAGCGTGTACCATCCATTTGGTCTACAGGACTGCAATATATACGTGTTCCACGAGACATCCACCCTTTATTTTCATCAGCTGAAAATTCCATGTAGTTGACGACGTATAAATCAACATCACCATCTAAATCATAATCCAGGAATGCACAACCTGTTCCCCAACGTTTATCGCCGATACGTGCTGTTTCGGTAATATCAGTGAATGTCCCATCGCCATTGTTGTAGTAGAGTCGGTTTGTTCCATAGTTTGTAACAAATATTTCTGGGTATCCATCATTGTCTATATCAGCAGATGCACACCCGACACCGTATCCAGTATCTCCCACGCCAGCTTTTAAAGTCACATCAGAGAAGGTGCCGTTACCATTGTTTTGATATAGAACGTTCGTAGGTAAATTGGTGTGATTACTTTTCAGATCCTTGTTCTGTGTTGGCAGTGGAATTGTGGTAGCATTGACTATATATAGGTCAATGTATCCATCGAGGTTGTAGTCAAGAAAGAGTGCCCCTGAACCGAGTGTCTCTAAAAGGAACTTTTTTCCGCTTCTGCCATCAACATGTTGGAAGACTATACCTGCTTCAGCCGTTACATCTATAAATTTGATTTTATTGGATGCGTTGGTATTGAATACGTTGGTGTAGACAAGAATTGATGTCAGAAGTATAGAACAGATATATCTCATTTCATAGTTTCTTCCAACAGTGAAGTCTGTTTCTTACGAGCCTGCTGTGCTTTAGCATTTAATCCGAGATCTGCATAGATTGTAGCGAGGGTATCCCAATAATTAGCATTATCCGGTTCAATGTTCGTTGCTTTTTTTGCATGCGTTAGTGCTTTATCAAGATTTCGCTTTAAATCTGTATAGCAGACGGCTATATTGTTATGCGCAATTGCAAGGGATTGATTCAATGATATGGCTTTCTGGTATGCCTTTATTGCCAGAATCAGGTTTTTCTGTCTATGAAACGCAAGACCCAAGTTGTAATGTGTAGATGCCAGAGTCGGTGAGATGGTTATCGCATGTTGAAAGTATTCAATAGCCTTGTCAAGACGCTGACGTGTCAAGTAAACTATTCCGATATTGTTGTATCCTTTTGCATCATCTGGATGAACTTTGACCCACTTCTGTGCTTTTTCAAGCAGTGGGTCTGTCTGTCGAAGCATTTTGAAATACTTCATTGTCCGTGCAGCTAAATCCTTTTGTCCACGTTTGATTTGTATCTGTGCAAGTTGGAAATGTGCTTCTGTGTTATCAGGATGTAGTGTGATAACTTGCTTAATTTTCCTTATTGCTTGATCATATAAACCTTGCTGTGTATATACCTTGCCTAAACCTAATATACTTGATATGTTGTTAGGTTTTAGTCGGTAAACTTTAGCATAAGCTTGTTCTGCATTCTTAAGGTGTCCAAGTCTCAGATATGCTTCAGCAAGTCCAATGTAGGCATCTGTCATGTTTTCGTCAGTAGAAACAGCGGTTTTAAATGCTTCAACTGCCTTTGAAAAGTTCCCCTGTTTCAGATGCACTAATCCTATATTATAGTAAGGTTCAGTTGTCTTTTGATCAAGTTGAGATGCTTTTTTAAAAGCATCAAGTGCTGATACATATTGCTTCTGTTCTGAATAAGTGACACCGAGTGCATTATATATTTGAGCAGAACGCCGGTTATAGGTAAGTGCGTTTTTATACTCAGAAACTGCTTTTGGATATTCCTCCATTGCGTGATAAGCAGTTGCCTTTAGGTAGTGTATCTCTGAGAGAAGCTCGGGGTCGACTGCTGCATTCTGTGCCTGAAGTAATGTATCAAACGTTTTGATTGCCTTTTGATACCGACCTTCTCTCAAGTACTTGTTACCACGGATATAATACGTATCGGTATTCTCTGCATTAGCAAAGTATCCTATAGTAAGACATAGAGAGAAAACAGAGAGAAATTTTAGCATATCAGTTAGATTCCTCCTGATGAACTATGGGTTGTCATCAAGATCAGATAAACTAAAGTGGGGCTCAATGTTTTCGGTTGGTCTTAATGGCACCCCATGTGGTGGTTAATTTTTCAGCAGGTTGTACAGGTGCAAAATCACCAGCTCTAATAATGTCTATTTCATCGGTTGATATGGCACGGTTGAACAGATATACCTCATCAATGACACCAGTGAAGAATTCTTGTCCGGGGTGTCTTGCGCCGACCATGATTGAACCGTCAATCTCAATAATTGCTGGTGGTTTTGCACCTCCACCGATTTTTTTACCATCATAGTAAAAACTGACATCATTGTCAATGTCATGTACTACAGAAATGTGTACCCAATCTTCAGGTTGATCTTCATCTGATATGCCTTTCTGTGCCCAACCTGGCCCTTTTGTAAACATATAGGTCTTCTTTGTGTTATTGTTAAAGATAACCGCCCAGACAAGTGAACCAGCAGAAACCATGTAATTCCATTCGCGTATCTGTGTATTACCGCGTTTGACCCAAAAAGCCACAGAGAACTGTTCCCGTAACTGAAGTGTGTCATTGATGGGTACCATTGCATATTGTCCTTTTGTCCCATCAAATTCAAGTGCTTTACTCCCGAATTGTCCATCAACCCATGAAGGATTTGCTGTCAGTTCAGCATCATGCCCGTAGGATGACTGGTCTTTTGTCGTATTTCCTGAACCTTCATCAAATGACAGGTATAACACAAGCGATTTGTCTTCCAAATCCGCATGTATCGGTGATAGTATAGTGAAAAACGACATTATGATTGCCAATCCAGTTGCCATTTTTAATTTCTTTAACACGATCTTTTCCTCCTAAAATGGTTTTGTTATCCATAGGTTTAGTTTGTTTGATCTTATGTGAAAGTGACATGTATATAAGAGAATTGCGTTAACAAGCACCACATTTTTTGCAGACGGTGGTGTCACATGCGCTTGTCATAAACCCCTTCTCGTGTTTGTTAAATTCAAGTTGAAGGAATTGTGGTTTAACATTAAGGTCAAGATGATCCCAAGGATTGATTTCATTGAATTCGCGTTGTCGTAGTGCATAGAAATCTGGAGTTAAACCGTGTGAACGAAATGCGTTGTTCCAAGCTGCCCCGCGTGATAAATCTAATATAACTTTACCGAGTCTTCGGTCACCCCGTGCCATCACAGCTTCCTGGTGTGCCATCCGTGCGCTTGCAGAGGATACTTTAATACTGCCGAGTCTGTTTATTTCGCGTTTTAGGTAGTCAAGTTTCTTTGCTATGGTTTTGGGTGGTTCCATTGCAACCCATTGGAACGGGGTGTGAGGTTTTGGCACCATGGGTGAAATGGTAAAACTGATACGACCAATTTTCCCGGTTCTTTTCGCATGTGGCAGCAAGATTGTGCGCATCTCCTTTGCCATATCTGCAATCGCTGTCACATCTGACGGTGTTTCATAGGGGACACCAATAAGAAAGTATAGTCGGAGATTCAGAATATTCCGTTTTAGTGCTTCTTCAAATACATGATATAGTCTTTCACGGGGAATTGCTTTGTTGACAACTTTCTGCAGGTTTTCTGTCGCAACCTCAGGTGCAATGGTTATTGTTCCTTGATCACTATCGGCAAGTGCATCAAGCAGTGGTGCTTCAACTGTTTCTGCACGCAGGGAAGCACAAGAGATACGAAAACCTCTATCAACTAAACCTGATGCGATCTGATTGATCTGAGGATGATCAGAAATCGATGCGCCAACTAAACCGATCCTGTCAGTGATTCCTCTTGCCTTTTCTGCTAAGGCGAGGGTATTTTCAACTGAACGGTGTCTGGGCCAGCGTCTGGCATAGTCTGCTACACAGAAACGACACTGCCGACCACAACCTCGCACGATTTCAATCAGATGTGCATTTGAGAATTCTGTATTCGGTGTATGTATATGTGTACATGTTGGCACACTGTCAAGTTTAGGGACAGCAGATGCGGTAATGTTTGCTGGTATACCCTGTTTGGGAAGAACCTGTTTGACTTTTCCGTCTTCTTGATAGGTTACGTCATAGAAACTTGGAACATAAAAACCGATTTTTGAACCTATTTCTCGTAAAAATTCCTGTTTTGGGGATTTTGACGATCTCCATTCTTGGAAATCATCCATCAGTTGATGGATTGTATGCTCAGCTTCACCAACGACGAAAATATCAATAAAATCTGCAAGTGGTTCAGGATTATAGGAGATGTTAATCCCACCCGCAATGACAAGGGGGTCCCATTCGGTGCGGTCCGCAGCAAGTGGCGGAATGTTTCCTAACGTTAAAGCACGCGGAACATTTATATAATCAGATTCAAATGAGATTGAGAACCCAATTATATCAAACGCATTAAGAGATCTTTGCGTTTCCATTGAGAAGAGAGGCGTTTTCTTTTTTATGAGTTCTGCAACATACTCATTTTCTGGAATGAAGACGCGTTCACAAGATGTGTCATTTCGCTCGTTCAACGTAGCATGGATTACCTGAATGCCTAAACTTGACATACCCAGTTGATATGTACTTGGATAAACCAATGCGAATTTGTTTGACTTTCGGTATTGTGATGATGCACCCGCGCAAACTCCAGTATGTTCTTCAGTATTTAGGAGTTGTTGTATGTGAGAGCGTAAGTTCAATGGAATTCCTCTATGATATACCTATAGGTATAAAAGATTGCTTTATTTACGGTTTTTGTCCTTTCTTTGTTGAACCCTTAAAAAAGCCGGAATATCCCACTGTTTTTCACGACTTTTCTCCTCTTGATCATTTGATTCCTGTTGATTGTTGTCAGTTTCTTTCTGATTAGTCTGTTTTGAAGCGTCTGTTCTACGATTCGGTGTATTGGGTGCTTGTGATGTTGACCTATCTTCTCTGCTTCTTTCTTGAGGTTGTCTATCCCAAGCGGGTCGCTGTGATCGTTGAGCCGTATTCTGTTCTGTGCTCCTTATTCGGCTTCCCTGTAAAATCGGACCACCTTGCTGACCTTGTGGATTATACCCGCTTCCTCTATTTTGCAGAATACCAGAATCTGTAGGTGCATCAAAACCTGTAGCAATGACCGTGACAAGCACTTCATCATTCATTTCCAATTCGTCTTTATTCACTAAGCCGAATATGGGTTGTGCATCCGGTGATGCTTCCTGAATAACTTGCATAGTTTCGTCTAATTCATGCATTGTGAAGTTTGATGGTGAAGTTATGTTTACAATCATACCAACAGCACCTGCGATACTGGTTTCTTCAAGTAAGGGAGATGAGATAGCTTGAAGTGCGGCAAGTTGTGCTCGGTTGTCGCCAGAAGCTTTTCCCATACCCATTAAGGCAGTACCAGCATCCCGCATGACAGTTTCTACATCTGCAAAGTCAACGTTAATTTCACCTGTTTCACGAATAATATCGGAGATACTTTGTACACCGTGCAAGAGTATTCTATCACCCTCTTTGAAGGCTTCATGGATTGGAAGTTTTCTATCGAATTCATCAATCAGTCGTTGATTAGGAACGACTATGACAGAATCAGCACTGTTTCTAAGTTCCTGCAATCCGATTTCAGCCTTTTCAGCGCGTTGTCTGCCTTCAAAATTGAAGGGTCTTGTAACAACAGCGATTGTTAAGGCGCCGGTTTCTTTGGCGAGGCTTGCTATAATAGGTGCTGCCCCAGTGCCTGTTCCGCCACCCATTCCTGCTGCCACAAAGACCATGTTTGCAGAATCAACGATATCTTGCAGACATTCTCTGTCTTCATCAGCAGCTTTTCTTCCAATTTCTGGATTCGCGCCAGCACCTAAACCCTTCGTGGTGTTCATCCCGATTTGGACTGGTGTCGCGCCATGACAAGATTTTAGTGCCTGTGAGTCAGTATTGACAGCATAAAACTCAATTCCCAGGAGTGCTGCATCTATCATCCTCCTGACAGCATTTCCCCCGGCACCACCAACCCCGATTACCTTTATTTTTGCGCTCGTATTTTCAAATTGTTCTTGTTCGAATTCAAGCATATTAGTTTTAGTCACCTTTGGAAAACACATACTAACAGTCATTACTGCAGGGATTATATGGATAATACTCTATAGGGAAGTAGCGACACCAACGGTAACCTAAATCCTCCTTTTCATAAGCACCTCATTAGGAAGTACTAAATTCAGTATATTTAGATAATTACTTGTAACTGTCTGCCCTTGACCGATGCATATATAATACCGTTTTTTAGACATATTATAGGCTTAAGTTCAACGTACTATTGTATACTACAGAAGTATGTTATAGATAGATGCAAAGTTTTATTGTTTATTTTCTGTAATTATACAGATTAATTATTATTTAATCAACAGTAATAAAGATGTCGTAACTGGAATAGGATGTATTTTTATTATATTGTCCATATTGTCGGAGTTGATTCAGATAATATCTGCCCAAAATCGGCATGAATCAATATCCGAACCATTCCTTTATTTTACGAAAGACACCTCCAAATGCCCCCGCCCCTCGACTCATCGCTTGTGCCTGTTTCTGTTCTCTCCTCAATGCTTCACCATACAATGCTAAACCGATGCTTGATGAGTACATTGGATAGTTTACACGATCCGTTAAACCTTTTAGTGGTTTCGGGTATCCGATCTGAACACGGAGTTGTAATACCTGTTCAGCGAGCTCTGCCAAACCTTCCATTAAGGCTGTTCCGCCTGTCAGAACGAGTCCACCTGGTAGTTGAACATTACCCAATTCACACTGAATTTCTTCCAATATCTGTACCATACGATACTCAATAATTTGTGCTAAATCGTATCGGTTGATAAACTTAGGCGGTGCAGCACCCGTAGTAATCGGTATCGGATGTGTTTCGTCATCACGTACCCATTCTGTCCAAGCACACCCTCGGTTTAGTTTTAACTCTTCTGCCATGGGGAGTGTTACTTTTAGGTATTGTGCAATGTCATTTGTAACATGTTGTCCGCCAACTGGAAAGACGACAACGTGCTCAATTGCATCCTCTTTATACACTATGATCTCGGTTGTTTGGTCACCGATATCAGCGAGTGCGATACCAACTTCACGTTCATCTCTCTGAAGGACTGCTTTCGCTGATGCGACCGGTGTAACAACTAATGTATCCACACTTGTTATGTCGGCTTGTTCAACACTGTTCAACAGACTCTGTATTGCACTTGTACTACTTGTGATGATATATGCGTTTGCCTCTAATCGGGATCCAGACATATTTATAGGTTCTTTTATCCGATTATTCATATCGATTACAAAGTTTTGTTCAATCACATGTATGATATCTTGACCGTCTGGTATTGCCGCGATCGTGCGTGCAGACTGCACCGCTCTCTCTACATCCTCTCGTGTGATTTGAGCGGTGTTCTTAACTGTGATAACACCGGGTGATGACTGTCCATGAACATGGTCACCTGAAATTCCGAGACAAACAGACTCAACGTTAACACCAGCCATAAGTTCAGCTTCTGAGATTGCCTCACGGATTGCTTCAGCTGTTAGATTAATATCTACCACAACTCCTCTACGCAGTCCCTTTGATTCAGCCTCACCTACACCGATGATTTCCATCTGTCCGTCTAATCCCGATAAGGTGTGGCAGATCACAACCGAGATTTTACTTGAACCGATGTCCAACCCAGTGATAATCGTTCCTTTTGCCATCTATTTGTTGGCTCCTCCCAAATATATTATGTCTTTATACCGTACATCTAAATATGTGTATTTTGATAGTGAGGGTTTTTGCTTTGAACCAGCATCCCGATGCTTTGTTTTATTTGCTACGGGGTATAATCCATGATTCTGTAACGTAGACAAGGCCTGTTGATTGATGAATAAGCTTAAATTATGGAATCCAACTTCTACCATGTCTGCAGCAATCCATACCCGAATCGGTAGATTTCTTATCTGAATCAAGATCTTTTTCGGATCACGCGCATCAATACACAATAGGTCTTTAGCAATATCTGGTTTGCGAGATCTAACATGCTTGAGAACTTGAATACCGAGTTGTGTCGTTGGGGATTTAACCTGTTTACCTATTTCAGGTATATGTTCACCTTCATCAGTTATTTTCGTCAATTTGTCATAATGTTCTGGTTTTATAGATTCTAGTATATATCCCTCTTGGTCAATCAAGTAGAAATGTTCTTTTTTTTTCTGTTTATTGTCGCCAGTAGGAAAATAATCAGTCGTTGGATCATCAACCAGGAGCAGCTTCAAGTATGCCAATACCTTACGTTCTGTTACTTCAATTGTAAGTTGTCGTTTAACCAAATTCTTTGTAACGTGCACTTCCTTTATGTAGCTTAGATTATCCCTTAGGTATTTGGCAGTTTTAGACTCCGAATCAGTGACGATATTATCTAAATTCTCACCTAATACATCATATATCTGTCCTTCAGTATAATGCATATTACCAAAAAGTGCAAATGAAACTCGTTCAAAATTAAAAAAACTGAGAATGATCTCTCCAATAAAAAGCAAGGTTACGACAGCAATACCCACAATTATAGTTCTTCTTGCACGATATCTTGGCGTGCGAATTCTTCGGGGGTTGAAGATTCTATGAGAAGGTCCATCTTTTTTCCGATTGCTTTTTTTTGACTTAAACATCTTTTTGACTCGTGTTAGCGCGTGTTAGACTGCCGCATTTTTATAAAATCATGACCAACATTATAGATATCCCCAGCTCCAAGCGTAATTACTAAGTCATTTGGTTTGGTAATTTGCATCAGTTTACGCAAAACTAAATCCATATCAGCTTCATATAGGACATTTGTATGTCCATAGTCTTCTATTGCTTTTGCTAATCTCTCACCTGTAACATTCTCAATTGGTTCTTCTCCTGCTCCATAGATTGATGTAACGATCAGTATGTCGGCATGATCAAATGAATGGCAGAATTCATGTCCTAGGTCTCGAACTCTTGCATAGCGATGGGGTTGAAAAACGGCAACAATCCTTCGCTTGTACCCCTCTCTTGCTCCTTGCAGTGCCGCCATCAGTTTTGCAGGATTATGTGCATAATCATCAACAACCACTATGTTATCAACTGTTCCTAATACCTCAAATCGTCTGTGAACACCTTCAAAGGATCCGAGTTCATGCTGTATCCTCTCAAACGGAATCTCCAGTTCAAGTCCAACGGATATTGCTGCAAGAGAATTAGATATGTTATGTCTACCGGGCAATTTCAGATTGACATATCCTAATTTTTCACCCAGTTTGCGTACACTAAATCGTGATGAGGCACCCTTTATCTGGATTTCATCTGCCATGAGATCGGCCTGGGTTTCTAAACCGTAAGTTACGTATTTCTTTTCTACTTTTGGAATCAGTTTTCTAATGTTCTTCTGATCCAGACATAACACAGAAGATCCGTAGAAAGGCACTCGGTTGATGAAGGATAGAAATGCATCTCCAATTTCTTCGATGTCGTCGTAATAATCCAGATGATCCGCATCAACAGAGGTAACTACAGCAATAGTAGGATATATCATATCAAATGATCCATAAGCTTCATCAGCTTCAATTACCATCACATCACCATGTCCGCTTCTGGCATTACTTCCATTAACTAATTTGCCTCCAACGACAACAGTAGGATCTAAAGATGATAACACTGCAGCAGTCAAGGCGGTTGTCGTAGTTTTGCCGTGTGTGCCACTAACTGCGATACTTCTCCGCATCCTTGTAATTTCGTTGAGCATCTCTGCCCCCCGAATAATCGGGATATTCGCTTGCATAGCTGCTTGTAATTCTGCATTATCAGATGGGATTGCAGGTGACATGACGACGACATCCGCGCCATTGACTTGAGATGATGCATGACCGTACCATATTTTGGCACCACATGACTTTAGGTGTTCCGTTGCTGCCGATTTCTTTATGTCTGAACCTGAAACATTAAAATCAAGTCCGAGCAGTACCTCTGCGATACCACTTAAACCAGCTCCACCTATTCCTATAAGATGTATGTTCTGTGTTTTGCCAAACACTGCAGTACTCCAATTAGAATTACATTTTCATGAAAACTCAGAATTTCATTGTGTAATATGCGGTCGGGGAAACCCTGCCCCTACGAACATGTTTATGGATTGCATTACACCAATATTTATTGAATCTTTGTCCAAATGTAAGTTAATTCATGTTATGTTATTTCTTCGGCTGCTAACCGAAGGATTGATTCGGCAATTGTATCGCTCGCGAAGGGTTTACCGAAGTTGCTGCTGTTAACCTTCATTTCTTTATATAGGGTGTCATCAGATAAAATACGAAATAGTTGATTTACGAGTTTTTCTGGTGTTATTTCTTCTTGCCTAATGACAACTGCTGCGCGAGCATCTGCTACTGTCGTAGCATTCTGAACTTGGTCATTTCCTACAGCTGCAGGTAAAGGAATGAAAATAGCAGGTATTCCACATGCGGTTACTTCAGATACTGTCATCCCACCCGCACGACAGATCATTAAGTCTGCGATACTATAGATCTCCTCTATAGGATCGAAAAAGGGTTGAACAAGACAAGGGATTGCATGCTCTTGATACGATTCCCTTACTTTTTCAATATCCTTTTTCCCTGTTTGATGAACGATCTGAATATTAATTGACCGGTCATCCAACTTATACTTAGTCTTGTCTGTTTTTTTCTGAGAATCAGCACATCTGACTGGCTGAGCAATTAGAGGACAAGCATCAATCATAACATTATTAACTGCCTGTGCTCCTTGGCTACCTCCCATGACAAAAACTGTTTTCTTTTTTTCAGATAACCCAAACTTTTCATAAGTTTCTTTCTTACGAGGAAAATTGGTTATGCCAGGTCTTATCGGGTTACCCGTCACCTGCACAATGTGATTCGGAAATCGCTGTCTTTCCTGTGGTAGAGCCAGAAATGCGGCTTTAGCACGACGAGACAGGATGCGATTTGTCAGACCAGGTGTTGCATTCTGTTCTTGTATGGCAATTGGAATGCCGATAAGTGATGCAGCATAGAGAACCGGTCCTGATACATAACCTCCCGTACCGATTACGACATCTGGTTGTAACTCCCTTAGATACTTAAATGATTTCAGAAGTCCCTGAATAACTCTAAAGATAACTGGAAACCATTTCCAAGTCAGCCTTCGAGGAAATCCTTCTACAGATATAGGTAAAAAACGAAAACCTTGCTGAGGAACGACTGATGCTTCTAAGCGACCTCCACCACCTATAAAAACTATATCTATATACGTATCAATCCTTTGGAGTGCCTGTGCTATACCGATAGCAGGATATATGTGTCCACCAGTTCCACCACCCGCGAGAACGATACGTATCCTTTTCTTTTCATCTCTGTATTCATCTGAAGTAATTTCATCTTGAGATTGATGGTTATTTTTATTTTCCACTGCTTTATATGCTGTGTTTATGGTTTTAGTGTTTTAGGTAATGAACGTAACGTGCCCCGTGAGATGTTTAATAAAATACCGACACTCACAAGGCTTATCACAAGTGATGAACCCCCATAACTGAGAAATGGTAATGTGATTCCTTTTGTCGGTAATAAGCCTGTAACAACGCCGATATTGATAAACGCTTGTAAACCGATAATAATTGTCAGACCGGTAGCATATAAAGCCCCAAATCGGTTTTCAGTTCTTCTAGAGATGGATATACCTCGCCAGATGAAGATCATGAATAGAATTATGATTACTGTCCCCCCGATGAAACCGAATTCTTCCCCGACAATAGAGAAGATAAAATCTGTATGTGCTTCCGGTAGATAATTATTTATTTTTGCTGTGCTCTCATCGAGTCCGACTCCTTTAATACCGCCCCATCTGAGTGCGTTAAGTGATCGTCCCAATTGATAACTGACTGCATCCGGTGATTGCAATGTTTCCCAATAATCTGTGATACGTTTCATTCTGTAGTCATCGCTGATAATATATCCTGTTAACAGTGCTGCGCCGCCTCCAACCAGAAGTAAAGTGTGAAAAATCCTAATACCTCCAATGAAAAGTAGACATCCAGCAGTAGCAGCTAATAATGCCGCTGATCCAAAATCTGGTTGCATTACAACCAGACCAAACATTAAACCGATGATAAGGACATTAGGTAAAACACCGTTGAATAGGTTTCTTATACGTTCAGGTTTGTGTGCTAAAAAGTGTGCAGTATGTATAATCAGTGCAATTTTGGCAAACTCTACAGGTTGAAATCGTATTGGACCGACTGCAATCCATCTTGTGAATTTACTATCGTCCGTTCCAATTGCACTTAACCCGATAGGTGTAAAGACAAGTATTAACAGACCCAATGCCAGAAACAACAACTTTGTACTATGTCTTTGATATAACGTATAGGGTACATAAGAAGCAATTCCCATACCGATCAACCCAATTAAGCATGCAATCGCTTGAATTTTCAGATACCGATAGTTGGTTCCAAAATCTCTTGCAGATAGTACGTGTCCAGCACTATAGACCATTAATATACCGATGCCAACTAAACAGAGGGTTACAGCAAGTAAACCCGTATCAACTCTTCCTAAACTGGGGCTGACAGTTCGTTCTCGCTCTGATCTGATTATGTTAGGATTTGCGTAATTGAGTGTATTTTGATTCTGCATGAGTTATCTGTTCTGTTTATAGTAGGATTCGAAAGAATCGTTAATGCTGTTGTTCAATTTGTATTGAGTGATTTTACTTTACAGACAAATGCGTTGCCACGTTCTTTATAGTTTTCATACATGTCAAAACTTGCGTTTGCTGGAGATAACAAAACAATATCACCAGGGGTGGCATGTGTATAAGCACAGTCCACTGCTTCATCCATAGTTGACGCATGAGACATCTTTATGCATCCAGCAAATACTTGTTGTAGATTTTGTGTATGTTCGCCGAGTAAAACTAACATTTTAACTTTCTTCTTTATAGGTTCAATAAGATTGTTATAGTCATTACCTTTATCGTAGCCTCCAATGATCAGTATGACTCTCTTCTTCTCTGGATTCTTGCTTACTGAATAGTCAATTGATTCAAGTGCGGCGTATGTTGCTATGACGTTTGTTGCTTTGGAATCGTTTATGTAATCTACACCGTTGATAGTAGAGACCTTTTCGAAAGCATGTGCAAGAGCTTCATGTTTGCGATCAAGGCTGCATAAACCCTGTCGTATTCTTTCAGGTGACACATCCAGTATTGAACCAACAACTACAGCTGCAAGCACATTCCTAACATTATGTGATCCAGCCAATGGTAATTCATTTATATTACATATTCTGTGCTCTTGGTTTCCATTCCTGACAAATATATAATTGTCTTTCTTTTCTGTTTGTAATCCTGCTATAATATCGGTGTTGAATTTCCTCATCAGTTGTTTTATATCTTGATGTTTATCGGAAAAGAGTGCCTTTCTCGCTGCAGTTTTATGTGCTAATGTCATCACTGTACTATCGGCAGCATTAAGGACTATCCAATCTGAATCTGTCTGGTTCTGACATATTTTGCGTTTCGCTTTGATGTATGAATCCATTGTTCCATGTCTATCAAGATGGTCACGTTCAATGTTCAGCACTACGCTAACTTCTGGACGAAAAGAGTGCGTACTTTCTAATTGGAAACTACTTGCTTCCACTACTGCGATATCTGACTGCTTCAATGTTGAGACGTTACTTGCTAACGGTATGCCAATGTTCCCTGCAGCGATGACGTTTCTATAGAGTCTGCTTGAATCTAATACTGCAGCTGTTAAGAGTGTTGTTGTTGACTTTCCTTTGGTGCCAGTAATTGCTACGATGGGTGCTTGACACAATCCGGCTGAAACCTCCAATTCACCTACTATTGGGATGTCTTTTCTTTCTGCTTCTACTAATATTGGTATATCCAACGGTACTCCTGGGGATACGACAATTAATTCTGCATTATTGATACAAGATTCGTGGTGACCTCCGAGACAGAATTTTAACGACATACCCTCTAATTGTGAAATATCATTTGACAATACTTCTGAATCGCGTGTATCTGTGAGAAGGACTTTTGCACCAAGTTCATGGAGTAATCTTGATATTGCAATACCGCTTCGATTTGCTCCAAAAACGGTGATGTTTTTACCTACAAAGTCGTTTAATTCAGAATGCTTCAAACATCACCTCAACTGAAGGAACATGTTAGATGATGACAACTGTCAGATGCGTGAAGGACTTCAAACTTATCCTAATCTCAATGTACTTAATGCGATCAACATCAATATCAGAGCAACAATCCAGAATCGGATGACGACCTTAGATTCCTTCCAACCAGATAAGAGAAAATGATAGTGCAATGGTGACATTTTAATCACACGTTTCCCAGTTGTTCTATAGGATATCACCTGTATGATGACAGATAAGCATTCTGCCACGAAAATTCCCCCGACAATTAAGAGAAGAAACTCATGCTTGATCAAGAGTGCACATGTTCCGAGTGTAGCACCAAGTGGGAGTGATCCGGTATCCCCCATAAACAATTGTGCGGGGTGACCGTTGTACCATAAAAAACCGAGACCTGCCCCAGCTAAGGTTGCACAAAAGATGGTAGTAACTTCACCACCGACAGGAAGATGGAACAGACTAAGATACTCAGCAATTTCTATATGGCTTACAAGATAACCCGATACTGCAATCGTTCCTGCGACAAATAGTGTACAACCGATCGCTAAACCATCCATTCCATCTGTCAGATTTACTGCATTGGATGTGCCAACTATGACTAGAGCTGCAAATGGAATATAGAACAACCCCAAACTGGGATGAAACGTCTTGAGAAATGGCAGATTGAGTGCCGTGCGAGTCGCTTCATCATTTCCTTCAATGGGTCCCCATTTATAGAGAAAAACAGCGATAGCCAATGCCCCGATAGTTTGTAATACTATCTTCTGCCAACCCCGTAGACCGAGCGACTGTTTTTTACTGATTTTGCGGAAATCATCCAGAAACCCAATAGCACCAAACCAGACAGTCGTAAAGATCATTAGGTAGATGAAAGGTTGATCAAGTCTTGCCCAGAAAAGTATGGATACAAGTATCGCCACAATAATCAAGATACCACCCATGGTAGGGGTACCAGCTTTGCTCAGATTTTCATTATGTTGTTGTGCTTTTTCTACTTCCTCCTGAATATGTTCACCGATATGCAACTGTTTTAACTTTCTTATCATGAAGGGTCCTAACACAAGTGAAATGGCAAGTGCAGTGGCAGTTGCATATACAGCACGGAAAGTGATCGCACTAAATACACTAAATGGTTCAAAAATGTCAACAAGTTTTTCAAAAAAGAGATGATAAAACATTATCTGTTTGTTTAATAACCTATCAGAACTATATTATTCCATTCCATTGAAAACTGTTTGTGACTCAACAGAAGCAGTCAAATAGAACGGTCTATTTTGTCGGTATTTTATGATTATCATTTTGGAACAGTGCTTAGGTAGATTCATCAACTTGTGCTCCGTCCTTCAATTTTGTGAACCTTGCGCCTGCTTGGTTCAATAGGTTCGTTGAATGGGAATAAATCAGTCTATTTTTTTCTTTATGTGTTTCCAATGCCAGTTCAACTAAACCTGATACTAATTCAGGAAATGTAACACCAACTGGCTCCCATAAATAAAAACTGAAGGACCCAGGGATAGTGTTTATTTCATTCACATACACCTGATCGTCATGACTCACCAAGAAATCTACCCTTGCGACTCCAGAACAATCCAATACTTGAAACGTCAAGGTGGCAAGGTTCTGAATATGTAACGTTAATGCATCTGAAATTGGTGCAGGTATTTTTCGTTCTGCACCAGCCATCCCAGAAGTCATATCTGCATCAGGGTCTGTTTCATCATCTTGGTGTATATACTTATCATCAAAACTTAGGAAATCTGTACTTGAGATTGGTTGTTCACAGACAGATGGTATAGGTGTATGTGTTCCCATCACTGCACAATTTATCTCATATCCACCTACTAAAGCCTGTTCTACGAGTATACGTCTACAATACCTACATGCAAGTTCAATTGCATCCTGTAGTTCTGTCTGATCATTTGCAAGGCTAACACCTATGCTTGAACCGCTAATTGCTGGTTTAACAAATACCGGATATGCTATCTTGTCTTCAATTACATTAAGGATGTCATGACTTGATTTTTCCCATTCATTTTTTGTAAATGGAACATAAGGAAGTATCGGGAGTTCATTTGCGCTCAAGACAGCTTTCATCATAGTCTTATCCATACCGATACCTGAACCGACTACGTTAGCTCCCACATAGGGTACATCAATCATTTCAAGCATACCTTGCAGTGTACCATCTTCTCCGTGCACGCCGTGGATAGCTGGAAAGACAACATCAATTTCAAGATCCTTTTTTTTACTAAAGAGACTGCTCCGTTGTGGTAAGATATTAAATTTTGTGTTTGCGCTAAATTCCACACTCACTGTATCGTAATCCGACACGTTAGGTAAGTTTCCATCTGTGAAAGTGTTTAACTTATTTAGTTTCTCACCAGTCAACCACGCACCATCTTTTGTGATATATATCGGAATCACATTATAAGTTTCTGTCAAAGCAGCGTTTACCTGATGTGCTGTTACGATGGATACTTCATGCTCAGGTGATCGTCCACCGAAGATGAGTGCTACGTTCATGTTAATAATCCTTCTGTTTCAAGCTTGCATTATCGTTTAGTTATAATTGTCCGGTAGATCATTCTCAAAAAGAACAACATCACCAGCTTTCAAGTTTTTAGCTAGCTGAAGTTGGACTTCGGCAAGGTTTTTCACCTTATGAATCTGTTGTTCAGGATAGTTCTCATGCTTAAGACCATCTAATATCGGTTCTGTTGTTTCATCACCAACAAGGATAACAAGATCACATACCTTAGCAGCATGCGATCCCAACTTTTTATTTTCATCATATTCTCTCTCACCCAGTTCCACCATTCCTGGCGTAACTAGTACTTTTTTTCCACCATTGTCATTAACAAAATCTGTCAACACTTCAAGCGCAGCTTTGGCACCTTCAGGATTGGAATTGAAACTATCATCAATTACGATAACACCTGTGTCTGACGGTTTTAACTCTAACCGATGTGGCACAGGCTCTAAAGTTCTTATAGCTGTTCTGATATCATCTAAAGACATCCCACAATGTAAAGAGACAGCAATAGCAGCCAGTATATTTGATACATTGTGTTGTCCGAGTAGACGCGTCGTAATTTCTGTCGTTCCAGTATCAGCAGTAGATACGGTAAATGACAATCCTTTTTGACTATGTTTAATATCAGATGCTCTGATGTCAATTGTGTCACCATCAATTTCCTTTGACTTTACACTGTATCGCTTCATAGGTACACTTACTGTTTTGTCAGCTAACGCTGCACATATTTCATTATCGTTATTTATCACTGCAAGACCATCTGAAGGTAACGCTTCTATTAACTCATACTTTGCTTTTGCAGTATTTTCTATACTTTTAAAACGTTCTAAGTGCTGGGGGCCCACTGCGGTGAGAATGCCGATTTCAGGTGGGGCAAGTTGACACAACGTTTTAATGTCGCCACGTTTGTATGCTCCCATCTCAACAATAAAAAACTCGTGCTCAGATGTCAGTTCTCCTCTAATGACCTTACATATCCCCATCGGTGTATTATAACTGTTGGGAGTCATCAGGACGTTGTGTTTTTTTGATAGTATCTGGTTTAGAATGTATTTTGTACTGGTTTTTCCATAACTTCCTGTAATACCGATAATTTTTGGTTTCAGCGTTCTAATACGTTTTTTTGCATCCCGTAAGTATGCATTGTTAATTGTTAGTTCTAAAGGTAGAATTAGGTTACTACAGATGACGAGAACAGGTACTGTAAGTTCGCCAAAAAGAAAAGCACCAATTTGCCAGTACATATTAGAAAAAGTTAAAGCAATTAGAACAGCAAAGATTGCTTGTAATGCTAATGCTATACCAAACAGTCTTTTTGCTCGCGCAGTATACACAAGTGGCTTTTTTGCTTCTTCCTTTTTACGCCATAGAATCTTATAGATTTGAAAAGCAATCCAACATACACAGAGAGCTGCAAATAGCCAACTTGGCTGATTAACGCCAGAAGCTGATATAACTGTAAGTGTTATGGCAACTACTAATATTTCATAGATTTCAAAACACCTTCTTGGGTGCAATACAACCCATCTCATATAGCGGATCGGTTTGTACCCATCAAGTTGCAGAATGTGCAAACCCCCGGTCGTTCTCAACACAATTCTGATATAGGATATGAGAATCAATAGGTAAAAAAGTATATCATCAAGCATTTTTAGATCGTCCATATTAAAAAACAGCAATGAATGTAGTGCCTCAAAAAACAGATCAGCGAACTACTTCATTGCAGGGAAAAAGAAATGAGCCTGCACTAACGGCGGATAACAGTTTCTCATGTTCAGTCTGATACTTTCTCTGACAAGACTTGTCATGAATTTCAACTGTTCATGCTAAGAAATTACCTACAATTTTACAGAACTGTGGGAACTGGTCAAGATATGAGAAATGTCCGGCATCCTTAAGGATGACTAATTCAGAATTTGGTATTTCTTTCGACATGATTTCACCTGAAGAAATAGGTGTGTCATTATCATTCTCACCCCAAACTAACAGTGTAGCTGCTTGTATTTTTGGCAATAGTGGACGTAGATCCTGGTTCACAGACTTGACTAACGTTGCTCGCATGGGTCCTGCTTCTCGGTAGTCCTTTGAGCCAACCTTCTTGGATAATGCGTCAGCAAACGTGTTTCCAACAGAACCAAAATGACGAATCAGTCTACCACATTTTGCAATACTGACGCGGATGAAGTACCAGAGCGTTCTTGGCGGTACGATACCGGCACTGTCAACCAGTATGAGTTTATCTACTAAGTGAGGTTGATGTGCAGCCATTACTATTGAGATTCTGCCGCCATAAGAATGACCAATTAAGTGTGCTTTTCTAATTTTCAGTTTTTCAAAGAATCCAGATAGAAATGTTGCATAATCTGTTGCATCCCATGCTACAGAGGGTTTCTCACTTAAACCAAATCCGGGGAGATCAAGAGCGAAGACTTTATAGTATTTTGACATCCAATCCATGACAGGTTTAAAACTATTTGCTTCTCCACCCCACCCATGCAGCAGTACAACAGACTCACCTGTACCGTTAACCTGATATGCAACCTTTAAATTGTCTATTTCAATAAACATTTCTAATGTGAATCAATTGCTAATTGTCGCAAGACTTTTGATGCAATTACTCTATCATCAAATGGCAGTCTCTTCCCGTGTATTTCTTGATAGTCTTCATGTCCTTTTCCTGCAATAACTACAACATCACCAGAATTAGCAACCGTAATTGCATGTTGAATGGCAGATTTTCGATCTGGAACACAGACATAATCTGCATCTTTTGGTAAACCAGAAATAATATCAGATATAATTACATCTGGGTCCTCAGTGCGCGGATTATCTGAAGTGATGACACTGAAATCAGCGATCTGAGTAGAGATTTTACCCATTTTTGGTCGTTTGCTTTTATCTCGATCCCCGCCGCACCCGAATACAGAGATAAGTCGACCTTCTGAAATATCTCGTGCAGCCGTTAGAACATTTTCTAACCCATCTGGTGTGTGCGCATAGTCAACAATCACTGCGAAGTTTTTGCTATAGGTGCCATTTGCGCTTACATTCTCAAAACGTCCAGGAACCACTGTAGAAAAAAGTCCCTTCTGTATAGCTTCAATACTACAGTTATATTTTAATCCCACTCCAATTGCGGCGAGTGCATTATAAGTATTATATGTTCCCAATAACTGTATGGTAACTCTAATTTTCCGCAACTGTTCGTGTTGTTCTTTATTGAAGGCACCCTTATTGTATGCAGTGAAGGATAGATGTTTCAAAGTAATTTCTACATCTTGTGCAACCAGATCTGCTTCGTCTGTTAGTCCATAAGTTAGGACATTGTTGTCAGGTAAGTGTTCTGCAATTTTGGGAGTAACAGGAGAATCTAAGTTCAATATAGCCAAACCTTGAGGACTTAACTGCTTAAAAAGCATTAATTTTGCAGAGAAGTAATTCTCCATATTCTCATGGTAGTCCATGTGGTCCTGTGTTAGGTTTGTAAAGACGGCAGTATCAAAAGTCAACCCATATAATCTATGTTGTGCCAATCCTTGAGAAGATGTCTCCATGATAACATTTTCAATGCCAGAATCAACCAACTCTCTAAAAATTGCATGTAATTCATAAGGATCAGGTGTTGTCAGTATTGCTGGTATCTCTACACTTTTAACATTGCCGTCAACGGTATTCTGCAGGTCAAAAGAATGTCCAATAGTACCTAAAACAGCAGTTTTTAATGCTTGTTCTTTTAGAATACCGTAGGTTAAATGTGCAGTTGAAGTTTTTCCATTTGTTCCCGTGATACCTATCAAGTTCAACCTTTTCGCTGGATTTCCATGCCAATTTGCTGCACAGACTGCTTGTGCTATTCTTCCATTTGATGTAACAACAACAGAGATGTTTTCAGATAAATCAGGGATAAACTTTTCTGAGATAATTGCTGTTGCACCGTTCTGAATAGCACCTGCAATGTAGTCGTGTCCATCAACATTCAAACCTTTATAACACACAAATGCGTATCCCGGTTTCACTTTTCGGTGGTCACTGACAACACCTTGAATAGTTGGGTTCCTATCTCCTGTGATAAGGGTTACATTGATACCATCCAGAAGTTTCTGGAGTTTCATAGACCAACTCCAGTCTTTACAATTACATTTTCAGAATTAGTATCAGTTTCCCTTATTAGTGAATGAGTTTGATCGTTTGATTGGTCTTTTGTCTCTAAACCTGTTTTCGTAGGATATGTTGTATCTTTTGATGTACGGTTTGTTTTCGCATCAACAACATTTCTTTGCGATACTTTTTGACGTTTTTGTCTACTATCAAAAAAGCCGGTCTGTTTTGTATGTTTTAGTGTTTGTTCAGCTATACGTTTGAAAACTGGACCAGCAATTGTTCCACTAAATCTTGCTCCTTTGGGTTCATCCAACGTAACAATGATAGCAATCTTTGGATCATCTGCAGGCAGGAAACCCATAAAGGACATCACCTCTTTACCGCCAACATATCCCTTACCTTTTTCAGCTTTCTGTGCAGTACCCGTCTTACCAGCGACTTTAATACCATCTATTTTTGCTCTTGTGCCGCTTCCTTGTTCAACGACTCCAACAAGTATTTCGGTCATCTGTCTGGCAGTGAAGGGTTTCAAAACTCTTCTGAGTGCGATTGGATGATTTTTCTTGACGAGATTACCGTGTGCATCGCGTATCTCTTTCGTTATGTAGGGTTTATGTAGTGTTCCACCATTCGCAATAGCTGCTAAGGCATTTACCATTTGGAGAGGCGTCACTGAGATGCCTTGACCAAATGGAACAGAACCGAGTGAATTTATATCCCAATGACGTAAAGCATAAAGACTTCCACTTTTTTCATAGGGAAGATCAACACCCGTTTTTTGACCGAATCCAAAACTATCTACATACGTCTCTAATATATCGGGACCTAACTGTTGCACAATCTTAATCATACCGATGTTACTTGATTTTTGGAGTACATTGGTAAGTGTTAACCATCCTTTTGCTGATACATCCTTAATCACTCTGCGGTTAGCAAGACGATACCTGCCATTCTCGCAATATACAGTAGATTCAGGGGTCATAATCCCTTCATTCAGTACAGCTGAGGTAGCGATAATCTTAAAGATGGAACCAGGTTCAAACAGATACCAGATACCCAGATTACGTTTTGCTTCTTCATCTGCGTTTGTCTGGTCGTTAACATCATAGGTTGGATAACTTGCCATCGCCAGAATCTCAGAAGTATCTACAGCCAGGACAATAGCAGTACCTTTAGGGGCATTCCAGTCTTTACATCCTTGTGCTATCTCTTTTTCTGCTATATCCTGAATGACTTGATCAAGCGTAAGAACAACATTACACCCATTGTTACCAAGTTTCTGTGTACTCAGAGACATAGCGGTTAACTGCCGGTTTCTGTCTTGCATGGGTCTGTGCACTCTCTGAAGGTAGTTGTCATATTGATATTCAATACCTTCCCCCTGTTTCCGATCATTTAAATATCCTATGACTTGCGATGCAAGCGTAGCATTTGGGTAGATCCTTTTCGGTTCAATTTCTACTCTTAATCCTCTATGCTTTCTGGTAATTTCCCTAATTTCATCTAATTTTTCATACTTAATGTCCTTCTTTAGCCAGACGAATTCTACATATTCTCCATTTCGTTTTTTCTTTAAGTGTTTTAATAACTCTTGTCTTGGTGTATCCAATATCGGTGCTAATTCAGCCGCAACTGTATGAGCGTTTGACTTCCTATTAAAGGTTTTTGGGTCAGCAAAGACTGCAATCGTGTCTCGACTTATGCTTAAAACATAACCGTGCCTATCCAAAATCTTACCGCGTTTAACAACACGGTTTTCATTGGAGCGCCAGTCTTTCCGCATGGCAAACGTATCGTCTGCATTAGGCATCTGAATCGTAAATAATTTCCCAATCAATACAAGAAAACCTAATTGCATAACGACTAATGTAACGACGAGTCGTCGAATTGAGAGAAAATTATTTTTTTTCATGCACAAACTACCTATCTTTAAGCTCAATCCAGTTATCAGATGATTCAACAAATCCTAATTCTTTACCTATTTTACGTATTCTTGCTACTTCGGTCAAGGTACTTTCTTCTAACAATAAAGCTTGTATTTCGTTTTGTATTCTCTCCTGTTTGTCCTCAAACTGGGGTTTTCGCTGTATATATACATTCTTAGGATAAGATGAAAACCATATACTCGCGCCAAAAACACAGAGAGATAAACCAAAAATTACATATACCACGACCATTGTCCTGTCAGGTTTCCAAGGTTTATTTTCTGAGAATTGTGCTGAGAATGTTTTTGATGTATGCATTTTTATAATTTATACGATAGAAGAGACAGAATAGATACAATGTTAAGTCTTTTAAATTTCTGTTAAACTCTCACTGCTACTCGCATTTTCGCACTACGCGAACGAGGATTTACATCGATTTCGCTTGCACTTGTCAATATAGGACGTTTTGTGATTACTTTTAGTTTCTGTTGATGATTACAGACACATATCGGTGCCTTCGGTGAACAGATGCAGGTTTTTGCATAAAACTGAAATTTCTGCTTGACAATTCTGTCTTCAAGAGAATGAAAACTAATCATACAAAGACATCCATCTTTTTTTAATACTGAGACAGCTGCATCTATCGCACATTTTAGATTCTTTAGTTCATCATTTACTACTATGCGTAATGCTTGGAAAACTCGTGTTGCAGGATGGATTCTCCTTTGGTGAAAATCCCTTTTTCTGTTTTTAGACTTTCCGGGTATAACGGATTCCACAATTTGTGTGAGTTGTTGTGTCGTTGTGATCGGTTCTACTGAACGTGATGCAACGACGCGTTGAGCAATCAATTTGGCATAACGTTCTTCACCGTATTCCCTAAATATCTTCATGAGGGATTCAGCTGTGCTATCGTTCACAATGTCTAACGCCAGTATAGGCATTTGCTGATCCATCCTCATATCCAAAGGTCCATTATGCTGAAAACTAAATCCCCTTTCTGGTGTGTCAAGTTGTAATGTAGAAACACCGAGGTCAAATAGGATACCATCAACTTTGCTAACTTCATGTAATTTTAACAGATCCTGTAAATCTGAAAAATTCCCATGAATTAATCTCAACCTATCTTTGAAGACTTTCAATCGTTTCTCACACTTTGAAAGTGCCAGATTATCCTGATCAATACCGATGAGTTGACCCTTTGGTGCCGACTTCTTCAAAATGGATAGACTGTGTCCTCCTAAACCGATAGTTGCATCAACGTAGAGCCCTCCTGATTTTGGATTAAGGTATGTAAGAACTTCTTCCCGTAAAACTGGGATATGCGTTACTGACATAAAACTGCCTCTACACCTTAGTTATTAGCAAAATTCGTGCCAATACATTCACATATTTTGGCACATATTTTGATACTTGGATTTATAATCACAAATGAAGTATTGCAGAAATATGATTAAAGAATATTGTACAATTAACTCAGCATGTAGAATACATTATACATATAAACCCTTTTTATACAAGGATTCTTTAGTTTAGATAAATCAGAAATAAGAAACTACGGCATTGGATTCTGGTAACAAGTTCGGATTATTTTGTTGTAATATATTGTAAAATTTAGTATGATTAACATATAGGTTGCTTAACCTGATTTGAGGATGTGTGTTCTTATGTGTCAAATCTAAGACACATCACTTTAAAGAAGATTACATATTTCGAATTCTCTGTAGGAAGAATCATCTTATAACCAAATGAAAATTGCAGTCATGGGAGGCACCTTTAATCCAATTCATTATGCCCATTTAATAAGTGCAGAGCAGGTGAGAGAGGGTTTAGGTTTTGATAGAATATTGTTCGTTCCAGCCGCGCGACCACCCCATAAGATACAACCTGATATTGCTTCTGCGAAACATAGATACCAGATGGTAAAGTTGGCGATTGAGAATAATCCGTTTTTTGAGGTGTCACGTATTGAATTAGACCGTGCTGGTCCCTCATATACAATTCAGACAATTAAAACCTTGCGTGCGGAATATGGTGAGAACACCGAACTTGCATGGATTATTGGTGCAGATTCGTTAATTGAGTATAAGATTTGGAAGGATTTTGACGATGTCCTTGAGCAATGCACTTTGATCACTACAACCCGTCCAAATTACAATCTAAATACTGTCCCAACCGAGATACGTGACCGAGTGGTAAACTTTCGAGTTACGGGTGTAGATATTTCAGCAACCAAGATCCGTCAACGTATCCAAGACAATGTTTCTATTCGGTACCTCGTTCCTGAACCTGTTGCCGTTTATATTGACAAACATAAACTCTATCGCGAAACTGAATAATAGAATCAATAAGGTAAAAAGATGAATCTGAAATGTAGCCAATGTGGAACAAATTACGAATTTGTGTACAACAAAGATGAACCATTACCCCCTAACTTTCCTTTTTGTAGCAAGAGATGTAAATCATTGGATTTAGGAAAGTGGTTAAACGAAGAGTACCGTATAAGTAGTCCAATACCTCAAGACTATGAAGCATCAGAAATTGAAACAGAAGCAACATCAGATAACAGTGATGACAATATCCTACAGATACTGCGTAAAAGTACTAAATCTGAATAAGGGTGTTGCTCCAAACTTAGTTAACATGTTGTGGTTTTTCATGAAAAAGTCAGATTAAAAAAGATATATCAGATGACAGAAAACAATAATTTAATAGGAGACAATGGTTCCGAATCATCGTTGTCTATAATTACAAAACTAAGGAAGCATCCAAAATCGTTACAAATTCAGACGTATCTCACAGAAAAATTTGATAGAGAACGTTACGAACACATCTATTCTGTACAGGAGACAGCTGTCAGATTGGCTATATGTCACAACGCTGATGTATGGAAAACACACTTAGCTGCACTTTTGCACGATGTTGCCAAATGGATGTGTGATGATGAATTGTATCAGAGTGTATCCCGGTACAACATACAACTTGATCCTATTGAGGAGCAAATGCCTGCTCTGTTGCATGCTATAGTAGGCGTTAAATATGCGATTGATCTGTTTGAAGTTACAGATTTGGAAGTGCTTGAGGCAATCCGGTGTCATACAACTGGAAACGCATCAATGGGATTAATCGCAAAATTGATCTATGTTGCGGATTTTTCCGAACCGAATCGGGAATACAGTGAAGCGGAACGAGTCAGAGAAGTAGCTGTCAACAACTTGGATCAAGCAGTCCACGATGTAGCATGCTATAAGATTGGATTTCTACTCAAGAAAGGATGGATTATACATCCAAATACGATACATACATACAACGATTCCTTAGTCAAATGATGTGAGATTTAAGTTAGATTTTAATATTTAATCTTATGTATTGGAGTCTTAGCGAATGAGGACAAATAACACTTTAGAAATCGTAAAAGCCGCAGCGACTGCGGCAGTGAACCATCGCGCCCAGAATCCTGTAATACTTGATCTTCGTGAATTAGACTGTTTTACAGATTTCTTTGCTATTTTTAGTGGCATATCAGATATTCAGGTAGAAGGTATATCTGATGCAGTTTTAGAAGAACTTGAAGAAAACTGGGATCAACGACCTTGGCAAAAAGAAGGTGCAAAAAGATCGGACTGGATTCTATTGGATTATGTAGATTTCGTCATTCACATCTTCTTAGATGAGAAACGTTCATATTACAACTTAGAACGTCTATGGTCAGAAGCACCGCAAATTGACTTGCCTGAAACTGAAGCCGTGAAAATTATAGATCAACAAGAGGAATATGACGAGAACGAATTGGTCTTGGGTCTCGTTACTTCAGATGGTGGGAATGCTACATAGCACCATAAGCGTCAATTGAAGAAAAAAACGAAAGCCATCCAGTGCGATACGGATATCGCACCTACCGGAGTGGGAATACTACTTAGCACCAACAGATTGGAACATAGTTGATCTACTGTGACAAGGGAAACCTTTGTAGATTAGTCTACACTTGCAAGGATGACGGTGATGTTATCAGTTCCCCCATAGGAGAGTGCTTTCTTAATGAGTTGTTCGCTTGCTACTTCAAGGCAAATTGCTTTAATCAAAATAGATTGCGTTTCAGTATCATCTATGATTAAATCATGTAAACCATCGGTACAGGCGAGTATAATGTCCCCTCTTGTCAGTGGACAGACATCCGTTGTAAGAATGATGTTTTCAGATAACCCAACAGCTTTGGTAATAATGTTTCTTTTCGGATGGACGCGTCCTTCTTCAGGTGTAATTTCACCTTTCTCTATTAGGTTCTGTACTAATGAATCGTCTGTTGTGATCTGTGTCAGTATATTATTATGGAGTACGTACAATCTGCTGTCACCAACATGTACATAAGCTAAATAACTTGGTGTAATAAATCCTGCGGTTAACGTAGTACCCATCCTTTTGTATTGGTGAGAATCTTGCCCCATTTTGAAGACACGCTGGTTCGCTTCTATAGCAAGTTTTTCCAAAATATTGAGTCTATTGATGGGCCCCAAATCACTTGCTGGTACTGGTGTTTCGGCAATCCATTCTTCAAATACTTGCAAAGCGACACGACTGGCAATATCACCATGTGCATGTCCACTCATACCGTCTGCAATTGCAAAAATGAGGTAATCATTATCAAAGAAATACGCATCTTCATTTCTTTTTCTGAGAATGCCGATGTCAGTTCTTGCAACGTAGTTCATCGTCAATTTCTCCATCTTCTTGGGTACTGTATCTATTTAACGGAAATTAATTATAACTGTTTCAAAATGTCAATTTATTGAAGAAGATGAATCGTGAGAAAAAGTATCAGATATTACTAACACCTAACTAATAAAGGATTAACTGAATGTCACAATCCACTCCGCTTACCGAACTACATTCTGAATCACTTGTGATTGACTCTCATAACGATGCGATTGTTGCGCATATTCGACGTGGAAATCTAAGTCTTGCGGATGAGCAAGTAAAGAATCCTAATCAGCACAATGGCACTATTCTCTATCTGCGGGGTCGTATATCTACTGCCAAAGATGAAATAGGAATTCAACTGAACATACCGAAAATGCGCGAAGGAGGTATTGATGTCGCTTTTTTCGCAGTAGATGTTACCCGCGCATGGAAAAATCATCTCTCCTACGCATTAGATGCATTTGGGTGGTTTGATACTGAAGTAGATGCCAATTCATCCGATATGCGTATTGTTCTTAATGCAGCGGATATTCATGCCGCACGATCAGAAGGAAAAATTGGTGCTGTACTTGCCATCGAAAATAGTGAAGGTGTAGAAAGAAGTCTTAATATACTGCGTTCACTCTATCAGTTGGGTGTTCGCTCAATCGGGTTAACACATAATCCAAATACTTGGGTATCAACAGGTAATGATGAAGGAGAAACAGGTGGGGGACTGACAAAATTCGGTGTTCAACTGGTATCTGAAATGAACAAGCTTGGCATGTTAGTCGACGTATCACACATTAGCGAGCGAGGGTTCTGGGATGTGCTTGATGTATCAGACAAACCTGTTATAGCGTCTCATAGCAACTGTAAGACGTTATGCAACCATCCACGGAACCTCTCCAATGAACAATTGAAAGCATTAGCTGCAAATGGTGGCGTTGTAGGTATTACTTTCGTAACGGGTTTCCTCACCGAGGATGGTTGGCGGAAACCACCACCATTTGAACAACTCCTAAACCATATAGAGTATGCTATTGATGTTGCAGGGATTGACCACGTCGGTATAGGTTCAGACTTTGATGGCGGAGGCGAACTTTTGAAGGATGCAACAGAATATCCGAAAATTACCGAAGGTTTATCAGATCGTGGCTATTCTGAAGTCGATATAAAGAAGGTAATTGGTGAAAATCACTTACGTGTTTTTGAGGCAGCATGCGGGTAACAGATTATCCAAGAATCCGACAGATCGTTGTCCACACTTCATCAACGGTGATCTTTTTCATACAGATATTGTCTTTACATTTGTCTGTAAACTGCTTACACGGATTACAAGGTACATCATGCCGGATAGTCGTATGCATTTCACCCAGTGGTTGGAATCTAATATGATTCCCGGGACCAAACAGTGCGACTGTAGGTGTACCAACAGCAGATGCAATATGCATTGGACCCGTGTCATTTGTAAGAAATAGGTTGCACTTCTCAATGTATGCTGCTAACTCTCTTATTCCAAGTGTGCCAGCAAAATGATATACCTGTTCTTGCATGAGGTCACACACATTGGCAACAAGTTCTATCTCATTCGGTCCCCCGAACACAATCACTTGTGCGTTGTAATTTTGCACCAATTTGTCCCCAATTGATGCGAACCGTTCTGGCATCCATTCGCGTAACTTCCATCCGGCACCTGGGAATAATCCTACCTTCAATTGTTGTTCTTTAATTCCTGCATCTTCAAAAGCATCACTTGCATCAGTTCTTTCTGCATCAGATAGATGTATCTCTAATTGTCTGTCTTCTGCGGGAATACCTGCAGCATGTAAAACATCAAAATAACGTTCTGTCGCGTGTTTTTCTTCCGAATGGGGTACACGGATTGTACACAGTCTCCCTTTCCCAACACGTTCGGAGGCACCACTCAGATACATCAGCAGTTCAGTTCGAAACTTCCTTTGAAAATCTAATGTTAAGGCGAATTGTCTTTGTCGTAAAATGCGTAGAATTCGGATCATCTCACCGGTATCTTTATCTTTTGCTAACCTATTGAACTGAATAATCTCATTCAGGTGAGGATTCTCAAGTAGCACATCAGCAGACTGTTGTGCCACTAACATTGCAATATAAGCATTAGGATAGTGCGAACGCACAGCACGGATTGCGGGTGTTGTCAGGACGATATCACCAAGTGAACTAAGACGGATAAGTAGGATTCTTTCCAAGACCTTTTCCTCAATAGAAATGCAGTTTGTAGTAGCACAGTTTATTGTGTGTTCTTGACGTTGCGGACGGCACACGGCGTGTGCCTACTACTATTAAGAACATGCTATAATCTTCTTTTCAATACCATTCATCGCCGTTTCTACGAGTGCTTCAATGTCCAAATCTTTTTCTGCGTTGTCCAATTCACCTACAGTCGCATGTGTGGCTGGATGTTTAGGCACAAAAAGGGAACAACAATCTTGATGTGGTAATGTTGATATTTGAAATGTGCCAATCTGCTCAGCTTTCTCAATTATATCGACCTTATCAAAACCAATTAGTGGACGCAAGATGGGAATATCAACCACGGCTTCAATCGATCTAAGATTTGAGAGTGTCTGTGATGCTACTTGTGCCAAACTCTCACCTGTAACGACTGCCTCTGCTTCTTCAATCGCTGCGACCCGCTCAGCAATACGTGACATCATTCTCCTATAGATCAATACACGATAGGGGGACGGTGTCTTTGCCACAATAACTTGTTGAAGTTCAGAAAACGGTATAAGATATATTGTACTTTGATAGTTCGACTCTGCCAATATTCGTGCTAACTCAATAACTTTTTCCAACGATGCTTTATCTGTATAGGGATAGCTGTAGAAGTGAATATATACAGCTTTTGCCCCCCTCTTTATCATTTTCCATGCTGCAACAGGTGAGTCAATTCCGCCAGACAACATGACGAGTACTTTACCACTTACACCAACCGGGAGGCCACCTACACCCTTAATTTTGTCTGTATAGAGATATGCATGCTGATGGGAAATATCAATCCAAAATGTTCGTTCTGGTTTGTGCATGTCTGCGCGTGTACCGGTTTTTTGAATTAAGTATCCGCCAACATCTCTGCTGATCTCAGGAGAAGTTAAAGGAAAAGACTTGTCGGAACGTTTCGTTTCGACTTTAAGTGAATTGAACGTTGCACCTTCAGTTAATGTAAAGGCAGCTTCTTTGATCGCAGTCATGTCTTTCTTCGTGCATAAGACAAGTTCAAAATGTGCAATACCGACAACTTTTCTTAGTCTTTTTTCTATTTCCTGCAAATCTGTTTGGGATTGCAGACGGACAAGTATTCTGTCGTGTAATCTTTTTACCTCAAGATATCCTGTCCCTCGTAGAGACAATTTAATGTTTCTTGCGAGTCTCTTCTCAAAATAGACTCTGTTTTTACCCTTTAGTCCGACTTCAGCGTAATGAATAACAAACATCTTTTCTGTCTTGTGCATAATGTTCTATCCAGATTTATTTGTAGGTCGGGTAGACGGCACACGGCGTGTGTCCACTACTTTTTTTGACGGCACACGGCGTGTGCCTACTACTATTAATGGAGAATCTCTTTTGTGGTTTTAAAGTGTAGTTTTGCTACATTCCCAAGTGCAGATACTCCATGTTGTCTAATAAAGTCTCTTGCTGCAACCTTGACATTTGGGGTTGCCCCTCTTGGCAATTCAAAATCGAATTCCTCTGACAATGCATCCATATCCGTTAGAAAAGTAGCTCTGGCAATTATTGATGCAGCAGCAACAGCAATATCTCTTTCAGCTTTTGTCTCAAGTTTAACTTCTATGTTTTCTGATCTTAATTGCGACGTAACTATATCGTGGTAACTGAACTTATCCACAAGCACGTGTTCTGTTCCTTTTGATTCGGACAGTTTTTGTATGACTTCAACATGCATGCTTGCAAGTAGAGTATTCAGATTCTTACCTTGAGATTGAAAATGATCGTAATCAGTATTATAGGTTTCAGGCATCTTTTTTATTACTACGATGTTTTCTTCATAGTGTTCCCACATCCAGTTCGCAAGTTTCTCTACACGAGAATTAGTAATCTTTTTGCCATCAGATATACCCATTTCTACAAATGTATCTATACAGTCGTTATTGATATAAACACCAGCCACGACAAGTGGTCCAAAGTAATCTCCTTTACCAGATTCATCTGTCCCGATCCATGCATTCCAATGATGTAATTTTTTCATATATTATATAGATTTATCTTTTCTAAGTGAACTTTAGAATTAATGCCATTAAAAATATTGACTGGCTTCACAACGGGCGAGGTGACCTCGCCCCTACGCTTGGTATTCTTGGTAAATGTTAAAATGTCTCATCAATTATTCACTTTACTATAATCTGAATTCCATCGTGCTGCATACTCTGCAACTTGTCCCCCAATTGTTCTTAGACGCATTTCCAATTCAGCATCGTTTAGACATCCATTTTCATCAAATGCTTCAGATGCTCTTGCGATTGAAACATCATTAGGTACGACCCAAGCACGTAAGGATGTACAGACTATTCTCAACATTGAGAGTGCATTTCCAGCACCCATTCTACCCCCAGACACTCCGATTAGACCTACAACCTTATTCTGAAATTCTTCGGAACCCATGAGGTCTAATGTGTTTTTGATTACACCACTAAAACTACCATGATACTCAGGAGTACCCAGTAGGACACCGTGCGCTGCTGCTACTTTCTGTTTCAGTTTAATAACATCAGGGGGATAATCAGATTTCTCGTCAACTGCGCCATAGAAAATAAGTTCGTATTCACTCAGGTCCAACAATTCAACAGATGCACCAATTTTTTCGGCACCCTTCAGGGCAATTGTCAATGCTGCATGCGTTGTACTACCTTTCCTTAAACTCCCACATAGACCTATGACATTAATCGGATGTATTTTAGAATAACTCATGGTTTCAATTATACATGAATATGCTCATAAAATCAAGATATAGATTACAATGAATCTTACGTTTTGATTGACAATATTACACGGTTTATGTAAAATATCATCTGGATTACTACGAAAATGAATGTAACAATTAGTGGTGTTTTCGGCATATCGTATAAACAGAGTTTACTTAGTCCATTTACAAAGGAGACAGATGAAGAAAGGTATTTGTATTGGGTCCCTACCAGGAGATTCAACTAAGGCACGTTTCAACATAGCGAAAAAAGCGGGTTTTCATGGTGTGGAAATCGGTCCGTTACAATCAGTAGAGGAACGTAAGAATATAAAAGATTTAGCAGGTGAAATCGGTATAGAACTTTGCAGCGTGATGAATGGAAAACATTGGTCTCATCCGCTTTCAGATGCGGATCCTGCTGTCCGAGAAGTATCACATCAGGCAATGCTTGATTCTTTGTCTACTGCTGAAGCAATTGGGGCAGATACAGTTCTGCTCGTTTGTGCAGTTGTTAACAATCAGACGACTTATGAGGATGCATACAAACGTTCACAGGAAGAGATCCGTAGATTGATACCAACTGCAGAAGAGAAAGGTCTCACTATCGCAATTGAGAATGTTTGGAATAAGTTCTTATTGAGCCCAATGGAATTTGCACGCTATATTGATGAATTTGAGAGTGATACTGTGTCAGCATATTTTGATGTTGGCAATATAGTTGCTTACGGATTTCCACAACACTGGATTAGATCTCTCAGTTCACGAATTTCTAAGGTTCATGTAAAGGGTTTTAACGCAGGGGAACATAGATTTACATATCTGATTGATGATTGCACTATTGACTGGAATGCAGTTATGGCAGCACTGAAAGATGTCGGTTATGATGACTATATGACTGCAGAATTACCTGTGAACGCTGATGATCCAGAAGGCACAGTCCATAAGATCAGCGAGGATATAGATAGCATTATCGCTGGAGAAGTTTAAAAAGAGTAGCTGATGGAAATAATAATTCAACCTTCAAACCATCATATCGCAACGATTGCTGCAGAGAGCATTAGTGATGCTTTGAAAAAGAACCCTAATCTCGTTTTAGGGTTAGCAACAGGTAGTACACCGATTGCACTTTACAAAATACTCGTTCAAAAATATAAGAATAGGGAACTTGATTTTTCAAGAGTAACCACTTTCAATTTGGACGAGTATATCGGAATACCTTGTCATCATCCACAAAGTTATCACACTTTCATGGCTAAACACTTTTTTGATCATGTCAACATACCGATAGAGAATCAACATATACCACAGAACGCTACGGGTGACTTTGAATCGTATTGTGAAAAGTATGAGAAGAAGATCAAGGATTCAGGTGGGATTGATATACAGATTCTTGGTATCGGAACAGATGGACACATAGCATTTAATGAAACCGGTTCATCTCTGTCATCACGAACACGACCTGTAACGCTCTCAGAAAGTACACTGAAGGCAAACGCAATACACTTTAATTCCGATAAGAGTGCTGTGCCAGAAATGGCGATTACGATGGGAGTTGGCACGATTATGGAGGCAAAACAGTGTATTCTGTTAGCCAGCGGAAAGTCAAAATCCGAAGCAATTGTAAATGCAGTTGAAGGACCTATAACAGCATCAGTCCCCGCTTCAGTATTACAGATGCATCCGAATACCTTTATCATCATTGATGAAGATGCTGCATCTGCACTAAAAGAGATAGACTACTATAAAAGATGCTATGAGAATAGACTGAAGCTTCTGTCGACATAACAATTACGTCAGTTTGATTAATTATTTCGAATGTGTTCACTCACGCCATTTTCGTATCTGGGGAGACGTGAATTGTAGCACAAACTTTATGAAGATTAAGATTTAAATTGGGTAACATCTCGACGGGCAATGAATTGCCCTACTACAAACGGGTGGGCTCGTAGTAGGGCAATTCATTGCCCGTCGGTCGATTACCCAAAGGATTTTTTAATCTTCATTCAGTTTGTGGCACATCTTCGCAAACTGGAAAGTTTGCGCTACATTTATCAAATTCACGTTAATAATTATTTTGCTTTCAATGTGGAGGGGTTGACTTCAGTCTGCCGACACCCACCTGAATTGCAGGTAGGATTGTATTTGAGATATTGATTGAATAATCAAAGATTGCCCAACCAGAAGCACCCAGGAACCGTGCAAGATGTATCTGTCCAATTACGGCATCTGCTTTTAGAAGGGAATTTGATGCCGTTGCACCTATTCCAGGATATATTGCCACATCCTTGGGCATTAAAGCTAACTGGTTCTCCAATAGATCTGTAAAATACGTGTCGTCTTCCGTGTAGTTCATAGGACAAACAAAGTCGATATAGCCTGCTTTTGCCCATGCTATCCAGTCCTGTCCAATTGAGGTAACGCATGAAGGATATCCACCGAAGACAGCGGCGGATATTTTGACTTCGGGTCTAATTGCACGAACGCGTTTGTGGATTAATCGAACCAGACGGGTGATCTGTTGAACACGCCAGTCAGTATAAGCAGTACTGTGTTTTCCAACTCTGGGTAATACATCAGTTGGCCATTCCTGTATCTTCAGTTTCGATGCAAGGATGAACCTGTCACGACATTCAGTGCAGTAGCATGCATGACTGCCCGGATAGCGGATATAGTCAAGATGTATTCCATCTACCTTGTAGTTCTGGACGATTTCAGTTATAGCATTCAGTTCTAATTTCACGTTTTCTGGGTTTGAGGGACAAAGCCAGTTGATAGGGTTACCTTCTGCTGAAACTTGCGTTCTACCTTCCTTTCGCATTTTCTCGACAAATTCTTTTGGTGCCCCTTCTAAATTCCACGTAATTTTCCAAACGTGAACTTGTATACCATTGTTATGTGCAGCATTCACACATTGTGAGATTTGGTCTCCGTATTCTGCGAATTTGTTGCTCTTCGGCAATACACTGCTATCATAATGTGCCAAGCCTGCCCAAGCCATATTTGGAAGGATGATGTTGATCCCAGCATTAGCCAATTCTTTTGCTGACCGTTCCCAATCACCTGGATATGCTCCGAGTCCTGAATGATTCCATAGTGCGCGTCCTTCAGTTTCATCACTTAGATGTGACAGAAAGTAAGCTTTTGACAGTGCATCCCTACTATCACGTGCAGCAGTCATCGCTGTATGATAATTTTTCTTTGCATATTCGGATTGTGCTTGAATGGACAATGTCTTACCTGATTGTAAGTCCTCTTTTGCTTCTGTTAATTCACTAAAAGATATGAATTTCGTAAGATCATCAAAGTTCTCTATGTGTCCTATACTAGTTATCATATCTATTTCTCTTTTTGCGATTGCATGCTGAAATTCTGGAATAAGATGTCCGAGTAGCGCAGCAAGGAGCTGGGTCTTCGTCTGAATATCATCTGATAGAAATACATGGCTAAAGAATATACCATTTTCTCCGAGAAAAAATGCAGGATATCCCGTCGATTCACCGTTCGAATTATACCAGTGACCTATTATCTTGGTCTTTGGGGTTGTGGATTCAACTGCAGTAATATTCCACGATGATTGTTTTACGTTAGTTGGCAAACCTAAAATGTCAGGTGCATCTAATCGAATAGAGGAAAACTGACCGGGTGCTTCTGCCTTTAGCCATTTTATTGACTTTAACCCCAGGAGTGATGCCACTTCATCTGCAAGGTTATATGTCACAAATAACTTTCCACCGCGTGCAACAAAACTATTTAGTATGGGAACTGTAGAATGCGAGATTTTTGAATTAAGTGGTAGGATGATCAAACGATATGGTTTAGAAGCATTGTCTTTTAGACGTGGGTTATTAGCAACAGAGGATTCCTGCAATTCATCTGCAGTAAAACCGATGCTTCGTAGCATCTGTGCGAATCTCCTACTGACAGTACGAGCATAATTTACATCACCTTCTGGAATACCCGATGCGGTTGATGGCATCAAGATGGCAATTTCTGTCTGTTGCGCTGCCACCGGGTTTACCTCTGCAATCAAACAGATGAAAAGGATTACGGTGAAAACTAAGACATTTAATATTACAGTATGACGCCAATTTTTTGTATGATGTAATAGTCTAAATACCACCAGGGTTACCTCAGAGCAAGAAGAAGCACATTCAATGTTTAGATGATTAAACTAACGTTGCGTTGCAGCCAATTGTGGATTGTGTGGATTGGAAATTTTAGGGTTACTTTGACTTATCTGTTCTGTATTAACTATGAATTTCTCTACACCTCTGACGATAGCGGATGCTACCTTCTCTTGGTATGTATCAGTAGTGAGTTTTGTGGCTTCTGTTGGATTCGTAATAAAACCTGTTTCAATAAGAACAGCTGGCACACTGGTACCGATGAGAACAACAAAACGTGCATGTTTTACGCCGCGATCTTTCGCCCCAGTCTCAGCAACTAATTCCCGTTGTATGTGTGCTGCTAATCTACGACTATCTTTGCTCTTACTTTCTACGATCAATCCCTTCAATAGCGATTCTAATTCTTGAATAGTGTATCCTGAGTTTGCATTTTCTCTTGCAGCGATGCGTTCTGCTTCTTTATCACTGCTTGTTATATTCAAATAGTAGGTTTCTATTCCATTTGCGCTTGCGTTGTAACTTGCATTTGCGTGGATACTCAGGAACAGGTCTGCTTTGTGTCTTACAGCAAACGCAGTCCGTTCCTTTAGGGGAATGAATTTGTCAGAATCTCGTGTTAGATGGACTGTGTAACCTCTATCGGTTAGAATCGCTGCGATTTTCTTTGAAATGGCAAGTGCAATCGGTTTTTCATACAGGTTTCCCACACCGATGCCACCAGGGTCTTTTCCACCATGACCCGGATCAATAACAATCGTTTTTGCAGTCAATCCGAATTCCCGTGTCAGTGAACCGGGCGTTAAGGATTGTGGTTCAGGTTTAGGCGGATTCGTTTCATTCTTTTGTGGTGTCTTAACCGGTTTTTGAGGGGGAGTGTTATTTATATCTACTTTTGGATTTTGTTTTTCCTGTATCTGCTTCAGTTCTTCGGTTGCAGCTGAAATTATGTCTTTGTTAGATTCAGATTTGACAATATCAAGATAGACTGTTTCTGCCCTTTTTTCATAGCCATGTTGCTTGTATGTTCTGGCTAATTCTAATTGTGCCATCGCTGATGAATCTGTTTCAGGATATTTTTCAGTAACGGTTTGATAGTGATGTGCAGCCCGTGCAGAATCACCGATATGAGCATAACATCGTGCAAGCCAATAATGTGATTGCGGACGAAATTCTGATTCTGGATAGGTGTAAATCAGTCTTCTAAAAGCTGCGATTGCACGTTGAGGTGCTTGTGTATCTCCTGCTTTTATGCACCAGACCCAACTTGATGCGATAGCGAACTGTATTTCATCTGCTGAATCGCTATTTTCGTCGGTATGTAGGAAGTTCTCTAACGCATGGATTAGTTCGTACCATTCATCAAGGGTTGCGTTTTTTTCTCCACTGGTATAGGTTCTATGTCGTTCTGCAATTTCTTCATAGCTCAGCATACCAGCACATCCTGAGCTTATGATAATGATCATAAGTGCTGGTATCCATAGAGGACAAAGTTTCATGTATATTACTCCATCATCATGTTCTTATGGATTAGTTCCTTAGACTAATCCCGTAGAATGCGAAAATTGGTTCTGTTAAGAGTTTGTTAATTTTGGTATAATTTGCATAACATAAAACGATGGATTCTTAGCAATCGTTACTGAAAAACAATTTCAGCATTTTTCTTGACAAACGTCAATGTATGTGTTATACTTAACATTGTCCTTGAGATGAGATTGTTAAAAGTCTCATTTTGGGCGGGTAGCTCAGGTGGCTAGAGCGACAGCCTTACAAGCTGTAGGTCACAGGTTCAAGTCCTGTCCCGCCTACTTGTACGATGAATCTTACGGACTCGTGGCGCAGTTGGTTTAGCGCGCCTGCCTGTCACGCAGGAGGTCGCGGGTTCAAGTCCCGTCGGGTCCGTTTACACTATAATGAATTAGCCACAGGTTGTGTTTACAATGCTGTGGTTTTTTCGTTACATGAAACACTTCTAAGATTACTTTGTATATCTTGAAAATATTATTCAATCATAGAGGAGCATTGTCGTAATGCTTGACCTTAAATATATCCGTGAAAACATAGGGACAGTTAGAGAGATGTTAAAGCATCGTCAAACAGATGCTGAACTGGATAGGTTAATTGGTTTGGATTCAGAACTGCGCGAGAATCTGACTTACACACAGACTTTGCAAGCGCATCAGAATCAAGTTTCGCAACAGATTGCTATACGGAAGCGGGAAAAACAGGACGCATCTGAGACGATCGCGGAAATGCGGAAACTTTCACAGGAAATTAAGGAACGTAATGCACATGCAAATGAACTACGTGCATCGTTAGATTCCATCCTATTGACAATTCCAAACATGCCGGAAGCAACTACTCCCGTTGGTGCTGGTGAAGAAGATAATATAGAAATCAAGACATGGGGTAAAAAACCGAGTTTTGATTTTACGCTAAAACCGCATTGGGAAATTGCGGAGACCTTAGATATAGTCGATTTTCAACGGGGAGCAAAGGTTGCTGGTAGTAACTTTGTGGTTTTTAAAGGTTTAGGTGCAAAATTGGAACGGGCTTTGATCCAGTTTATGCTTGACTTGCACACGACTCAACACGGCTACACCGAGATTTCGCCGCCATTCGTTGTTAATCGTCCTGCTATGATAGGTACAGGTCAGATCCCAAAATTGGAAACCGAAATGTATCGTTGCGATAGAGATGAAGAAAATCCTGATAGTGATCTATTTCTCATTCCAACTGCTGAAGTGCCTGTAACGAATCTATTTGCTGGTGAGATATTATCCGCTGAAGATTTGCCAATTTACTATACTGCTTATACGCCTTGTTTTCGGCGAGAAGCTGGTGCTTATGGTAAGGATACACGCGGTTTACAACGGATTCATCAGTTTGACAAGGTTGAGATGGTGAAGTTTGCAACGCCTGATACCTCTTACGCTGAACACGAAACGCTATTAGAGAATGCAGAGAGTGTATTACAGGCACTCGGTTTATCCTATCGCGTTGTGCAGCATTGTACGGTGGAGCTCTCTTTTGCAGCGGCGAAATGCTACGATATTGAAGTGTGGGCACCTGCGGGTGAGAAGTTCTTAGAAGTTTCTTCTTGTAGTAACTTTGAGGATTTTCAGGCACGTCGTGCGAATATCCGATACCGACCAGAAGCTGGTACAAAACCGGCGTTTGTTCATACGCTCAATGCTTCTGGCACGGCTTTACCGCGTGTTGTAATTGCTCTTCTTGAGACATACCAGAATCTTGATGGAACAGTGCGGGTGCCACCTGTGTTGCAACCATATATGGGTGGTTTGCAGCAGATTGAGTGACAATATCGTAATGGCTGAGTATAAGTTTACAGATTACTTTGAGCAACAAGTGCTTCATCTTGAAGATAGAATTTCAATTCGCAAATCCTATCCAGATAGAGGATTTAGACCATGAAACTCAACTATTATCCGGAAACCGACTCGCTGTATATCAACTTATCCGATCAACTCAGCGTAGAGAGCCAAGAAATCTCGGAAGGTGTCCTTCTTGATTATGATACTGATGGTAACCTTGTTGGTGTTGACATTGATAATGCCAGCAATAAAGTTGAAATGGAAAAACTGATTCTTTGTGCTTCACATAAGGACAATAATAATGACAAGGACAACCGATGAGAAGGTTAATACCGTTATCAAGCATAACACCTTCTGGTACAAAGATAATACATTCGAGGATAACTATGAAGCACACATCACCGCTCTAAAGGAAACTTTGCTGGTCCTGAGGAACCAAGTGCAAAACGAAGGACTTACAAAAGGTTTGCTTAATAATCTCATTGCAGAAAAAGAAAACGGGTTGAAAGTTCTTTTGGCTTTGACTGGAATTTCTAATGAACAATTCAAGAGATTGATTACATTTATCAAGGTCATAGACGATGAAGAACTATCACGAGTTTCTTGCAGAGACATGTGGATAGGTGAAGCTGAATTAGACGAAACGGGGATAACAGAGTGGAAAGGTTTCTCAACAAAATCATTCATGGTGATTGTATAGAAGTTATGCAGCAAATTCCTTCAGACAGTATTGATGTTACATTTGCTGATCCGCCTTTTAATCTTAAAAAGAACTATAGTTCTTACAAGGACGAAAAGGATACAGACGATTATCTCAGCTGGTGTAAAAAGTGGATCCTTGAAATGGTGAGAATTACAAAACCGAGTGGGTCTATCTTCTTGCATAATATTCCAAAATGGTTAACCTATTACACTGAGTTTTTAAACGAGGTCGCAGATTTTCAACACTGGATTGCATGGGACGCGCCAACTGCTCCTATGGGTAAAACCTTACAACCTTCACATTACGGCATTTTGTTCTATGCAAAGAATCAACGTGAAAATAAGTTCTATGAAATTCGATATCCCCATAAGCGTTGCCGAAAATGTGGATACTTGCTAAAAGACTACGGTGGGAAAAAGAAAATACTACACCCTTTTGGACCTCTTGTCTCTGATGTCTGGTCTGATATTCACCGCATTCGCCATAATAAACATAGGGATCCGCACCCATGCCAGCTGCCAGTACATCTATTAGAACGTATTCTCTTGATGAGCACAGACGAGGGAGACGTAGTCTTAGACCCGTTTATGGGAACTGGTACAACTGCTGTTGCTGCTGCAAGATTGGGGAGGAACGTTATCGGTATAGATATTGACGCTGAATATGTAGAAATCACCAGAAATAAATTAGCACAAGAAACCGCAAACTCTAAAATTGAAGATATTTGGGTGAGCTTTTATCTTGGTGAAATTGTTACAATTGCTAACAAGGATTGGGAGGCGTTGAAGTCGTCCTTTGTAATTCCAGATGACATGAGGCGTATAGACTCTGAAAAAATTAAAACTAATCGAGGATTCGTTGTGGCACCACCTCAGTCTATTCAAATGACTTTGGATCTTAGAGAGGAAAGCTGCGACTGCTATTAGGTTATACCATTTCTATTAGATTTTCTCATATTATCGCCTGTTAGAAATTGAACGGAGAACGGCACAATCTGGCAGATTGTGCTACAATTAAGAGGTGTTATCAATTGGAAATGGTATTATGTATTGGATTCCATTCGCGGACGTAGCAGTTCTAACTCTTTTAGAAGCACTCCATCCGGTTCAGTATGGAGTGCTTCTGATATATCTCCGTTTGTTTGTATGGAAAATCCTGCGTCCTGTATCATCTGCAGTGTCCGTGTCGTTGCTTTACCTGTTGCATTCAGGTATCCCTCAACAAACATAGAATTTGCTGGATAAAGAGACATTACCTCCATACCACGCAGATGGTGTTCTCTACCTGCTGCAACACGGATTTCTGCTTCTGGGTTTAGAAATCGGTATAAACATAGGACGCGTAGACAATATTCAGGCGTTAATGATGGTGGCGTTTTAATTTGATTCCCGTCAATTGGTAAGTAAAAGTTGACAGGAATTGAGGCGACTTCCAATCTTCTAAGCTCCTTTGCGACCCTAATCAGATCAGCGTCTTCCTCTCCCATACCGACGATCACACCAGAACAACTTGCAAGACCAACCGTTTGCGCTGCTTGTAAGGTATCCATTCTATCCTGATAGGTATGTGTCGTGCATATTTTGGGATAAAAGGATTTTGATGTGTTGAGATTGTGGTTTAATCTGTCCAGACCTGCTTCTTTTAATGTTTTCGCTGCAGTTTCGTCAATCAATCCAACGGAGAGACATACCTCTAAAGGATATTTCGCTTTTACGGACTGTATTAACCCCGCAAGCTGCTCTACTCTCTTCGGAGAAGGTCCCCTACCGCTCATGACGATGCAATAGCGGTATGCGCCAGATTGATGTGCACGTTCAGCTTCAGCCAATATCTCTGACTCAGGTTTTAAGGCGTAAGTATCAATGTCTGTTGTCGCAGTTTTTGCTTGCGCACAATAGTGACAGTCTTCCGGACATAGACCATTCTGTGCATTATTCAAAACATGCAATTGGACTTTATTTTGGTAGTATTTTTTCCGAATTTTATAGGCTGCATTTAACAGCGGCAATAATTCTACTTCAGATGCTGAAAGAACCGTATCACAATCAGCATCGGTAAGTACTTTACCTTGTAAACTCAGCTCTGCAATGTTCTCATAGAATGATGGTTTCATAGGTTTATATAGTAAAAGTTAGAATTAAAGATACACTTATGCAACATCAAAAACCCGTTTGTAGTAGGGCAATTCAGTGCCCGTTCTTCCCACTGAAACGGGCAATGAATTGCCCTTGGTGAATGCGCGTGTGGCATTCACATTAAACGCTTTAACTTCTCATAACAAGCAAATGCGTAAGTCCTATACTATATTTCCCACGCGATTTCTGTGGCATTAAAGACTGGACCTTCTGTACAGACGCGTTGATAGTCAATCAGGTTTTCATTTATCCGAACAGGACAGACACAACCGAGACATACACCCATGGCGCAGCCCATTCGATTCTCCATAGCAACTTGTGTCCGTACTTTATGCTCTGTTGAGATTTTTGCTACAGCTGCAAGCATTCCGTGGGGTCCACAAGCGTATATAATAGGGTGATGTAGGTCATGTTTGTTTAACATACGTGTCAGTATGTCTGTAACAAAACCGTGATGACCAACACTGCCATCATCGGTAGCGATATGTACAGGAACACTGATTGATCTGAGATCATCTACACTTAAGAGTCTCCTTCTGTTTTGTGAACCGACTAAAGCAATTGTCGGAATACTACGTTCTCTTAATGCAACTGCCAGCAACATTAAAGAAGCGATACCTGCCCCTCCCCCAACAATGATTGCGGGATCCACCGTGTCCTCAATATCAAACGTGTTTCCCAAGGGTCCTAGCACCTGTATTGTTGCCCCTTTTGACATTTCCGAGAGTTGCTGTGTTCCCTGACCTATAATCTGATATAGCATGGTTATTTCGTCATTTTCCACCGTGTATACAGTAAAAGGTCTTCGGAGAAGCATTCCTGGACCACTTGAGATTAAGACATGGACAAATTGTCCGGGTAACGCACTCTGTGCAATCTCTGGACATTTACAACGTAAAAGATAATGATCTTCTGCTACCCTGTCATTTGAGAGTATAGTAGTGTGGGTGTCATACGTTTTGATACGCAATTTCTTTCGTCCGAATCTGCGATTTCAGTATTGGTCATTGCATCTGGATTCTAATTCTGGTGATTCTGCGTTCGTCTGCTTCAAGGATAGTGAATCGTATCCCTCGATGCGTAAAAACGTCGTCTGTTTCAGGCACGCGTCCCATATTGTCAACTAAGAATCCGCCGATAGTATCTATATTTTCCGCTTCAAGTTCTGTTCCGATTTTTTCGTTTAATTCTGCAAGATTAAGTCTGGCATCAACTGAGTAAGTATCCGGACCGATTTGTACGAATGTATCCTGTTCATCCGCTTCATCTTCGTCTTGAATTTCGCCTACGATTTCCTCAATAATGTTCTCAAGGGTAACAATTCCTGCAGTTCCCCCGTATTCATCAATGACAACGACAATGTGTTGTTTATGCGCTCGTAGTTCTCTGAACAATTCAGAGATATTCTTGCTTTCTGGTGTAAAAAGAGGTGTGTGATCGACAATCAGTTCTGTCAGGTTAATCGGTTTCTTTTCTGCCCAGCAATTCAACATATCCTTTACATGTAAAATACCGATTATATTGTCAATAGTCTCTTCGTAGATCGGAATGCGTGTATGTCTACATGCTATTGTTGTCTGCAGGACTTCATCTTCAGTGGTGTTTACCTCCAGACATACCATATCTGTCCTTGGAACCATTATTTCTCTGACAACTTTATCAGGTAAGTCCAAGATTCGTGAAATCATCTCCAAGTTATCGGGTTCCAAGATATCCTGACTTTTCGCTACGATATCAAGTGTTTCTAATACTTCTGGTGAAACGATACTATCCTGTACAGGTGTTATTTTGCGACCACTGATACGTACGATGAGATTTACCAAAAATCTAATAGGATATAAAATAAAGATTCCACCCCAGTAAACGATTCTTAAGGCACGTAATGCATGAATAATCGTTCCGCTGGGGCTGTTCTGGATGTAGTTTTTAGGAAACAATTCTGTGAAAACGACGAGAAGTAATACTGCGAGGGCAGCTCCCAACCAGATGTGACTATCCCAAAACCAGAACTTCATGAAGAAGATCAATATCGCCACCATTAGGAGCGTCTTGACAGTAATGATGGTCAGGGAGTATCGCCGTGGGTGATGTAATAGAGATGTCAGCACCTCGTATCTTTTTCCACCTTCCTCTGCAAAATCGATAATATCTGAACGCGTTAATCTCGCCAGCAACGCTTCGGCTGCAGAGAAAAGTGCATCTAAAATCAACAGAATACCTAAAATTACTAATCTAATAGCTATGTGTAGGTCATCCAAATGGGAAATCACACCTCCATTGAAATCCTAATTGTATGAAAAGTGAAACAGGGGACTTAAGAGAAAATATGTAAGTCCTGAGTTGCTTAGACAAAATCATCGTTTCTCTTTATATCAACTTGCATCTTTTGCAGTATAGCAGTCTGTTCGCTGAACATCTTACGTGCACCTTCTGGTGTATGATGGTCATATCCAAACAGATGCAGTATCCCGTGAACAGTTAGAAATGCAACTTCATCCTCAAGTGGATGTTTCTCAGTTTTCGCTTGCCTTTCTGCTGTTTCTAAAGATATAACAACGTCACCAAGAATCTTTGAATTGATGAAACTGTTTTCATCATTTTCAAGCATAGGAAATGCTAATACATCTGTTGGTGAATCTATACTGCGATATTCCTGATTTAATTCGGCTATGTGATCATCGTTTGTAAGCAGTATACTTAGTTCATAACCTTCTGATTTATGTGCTGACAAAGTGAGAAATGCCGCCCGACGGATGATACTAAAATCAAACTCAGTCTGAGTAGTGTTATTCCTGATATCAATCAAACGGGTTATCCTTCAGGTTTTTCGTCTGATTCAACTAATATTTGTCTAACATTTGGCGGCGGTTTTGATTTTTCATAGGCTTCAACGATACGTTGCACCAATTCATGTCGAACAACATCAACCTTTGAGAAGTAAATGAAGTGTATCCCCTTAATCCCACTCAGTATATCTTGTGCATCTGCGAGTCCGGAGACTTTATGCGTTGGTAGGTCAGTCTGTGTGATGTCTCCTGTAACCACAGCTTTTGAGTCGAATCCGAGTCGTGTTAGGAACATCTTCATCTGTTCAATAGTGGCATTCTGTGCTTCATCAAGAACAACAAAAGAGTTATTGAGCGTTCTACCCCGCATGAATGCTATTGGCGCGACTTCTATGATATTGCGTTCAATATAACTGTCAAGGGTATCTGGTGGCATCATATCATACAGTGCGTCGTATAGTGGTCGCAGGTATGGGTCTACTTTAGCTGCTATATCACCGGGTAGAAATCCGAGTCGTTCACCAGCTTCAACTGCGGGTCTTGTTAATATGATACGACTGACCTGTCCGTTTTTGAGAGCTGAAACAGCCATTGCCATTGCCAAGTAGGTTTTCCCTGTGCCAGCGGGACCAATTCCGAATACAAGGTCGTTGTTTTTGATCGCATCAACATACCGTTTCTGTCCAGCAGTTTTCGGTCGTATGACACCCCGTTTTGAGAATACAGGTATAGACTCTACATGACTATCATTGATTATGTTCTGTTCATCAGTTCCTGATGCCCGAATAACGTAGTTGACATCAGTAGCTTGAATTCGTTCCCCTTTTCTTATCCGGTGAAGCAGCGATTCCAACACCGTTACCACTCTGTTGACTTCTTTCGGGTTATCACCAAGAACAGCGATGCTGTCGCTTTTCAGCACAACACGCACATCAAAATCCTCTTCAATGATTCTTAAGAAAGCATCGCTTTCACCGAAGAGTGCTTGAACTTCAGCATTGTTCTGTATAGGGACACCCATTATTGCTTGCTTTTGCAATCGGTTTTTAATCCTCCAAGAAAGTATTGTGTTGATACAATACGGTTTTGTAGAGCTTTAAGTGGAGACACATGTAAAGATAGTAATTAGGACAATAAATTACTCAAACAGAAAACTAACTAATATTTGCTGCTATTATACAATTTCGTTGAATTCAATTCAAGAATATTCTAAGATAGGCACGAATAATTTATAGTTCCTTCCAATTTCTACCGAGAAAAAAACTTCACTTCACGAATTTCTGCACCTTTTAGTGGAATCTGAATTAGCTTGTTTTTGTCTTTTTTATCACGTATAGAATTCTGTCTATCCTCAATACCGTCGGCAGTTAAGCGTAGGTAAAGAATCTCTCTATTGATATTAATTCTGACGGGTCGTTTGCCTTCAACGTTGATATGCTGTTTGTCACGAACTACATCAAATGAAGATTCAAAACGGGGTGGGTCTTCCAATGTTGTCGTCAATGCTAATTTGGGAATGCGTGATTCAGGATATATGTCTACGTAAGAGATGTATGTAGGTTCATTTAACTTAATCACAGCATGTGTTCTGAGAGTACCATCAACTTGGGTTGTATATCTTCGTTCTGCATGATTTCTGTCTCGTCCCTTACCATTGAATGTGCGGTATTTCTTCTCTATCCGTCCGCTAACAGCAAAGGTACTGACTGTATCTAAATTTCCATCCACGAGTTGAGGGTTTGTCATGCTGGAGAGTTGTGAAGGTTCGATTTGAAATGTTGGTTGATTTAGTACAGCACATCCTAAAACGTTAACAAGTAGCAATGACAGAACTGTTATGTATCTCATGATATCTCCTTAAATACATAGTGAAACGTAAAAATTAAGAGCATTTCTTGGTCAACGGACAACAACGAGGATTAAATATAGAATCAGGTAATTTTGATTTGACCAGGCCGGTAGGTGCGATATCCTTATCGCACCGGTTTTGTCATATTCGGTCTATCGGGAGGTTCCGCTTAGGATCCGGTGCGATAAGGATATCGCACCTACCGGCCTGGGAAAAACGGTTTTTACCCTCCTAATTACTTAATTTGCATAATTGTCCTACTACAAACGATTATTCTCTGATGGTATATTAACTTTATAGCGATTGGCTGCTTCTACGAGTCTATCCCAAGTCGGTTGTTCGATTGGAATACCTTCCTTAATTCGTTTTTCACGGTTTCTTTGTTCAAAATCACCGGGAACGTATAATTCGTCAATTCCTGGCATCCGTGCGGACGATTTTACCCACTCTACAAGATATTCTATTTCTTGTTCATAATCAACTAAATCAATAAAATCTGATATATTAATCGCAAACATGACAATGCCGCTCGCGCCGCGTGTAGGACTTTCCCGACTACATCCTGCCCAGGATAGTCCACCTGCAATGGCATCTATCATAACTGCAAGACCGAAACCTTTATGTCCAAATTGAAACCCTCCGAGTGGCATAACCGCTGTGTCATTTGATCGTTCACGGAAGTCATTGGGATCTGTTATCGCGTTACCGTCAGTATCAATCATCCATCCTTCTGGTATCGATTCACCTCGTGCAGCTTGGACAAGTAATTTTCCACCTGCTACCACGCTGAGTGTCATATCCAGTAGTAGTGGTTCTCCATTTGCGCGGGGAACGGATATTGCAATCGGGTTAGGTGGAAGTCTACGTGATGTACCGCCGTGTGGATGCATGAACCTTCCGCCACCATTTAGTAGTACGATTCCGATCATTCCAGCGTTTGCTGCGATAGGTGGATATTCACCCATTCTACCAGCGTGTCCGCAGCGATGGAGCCCGACTGCACCAATTGTACATTTTTTTGCTTTTTCGACTGCCATCTCCATAGCTTTTCGCGCTGCAACCATACCCAATGCGCCATTGACGTTAATGACCGTAGCCGCGCCGCTCTCCCTGACGATTTCCATTTTTTCTGCTGAGGGACCACCAGCCATTCCACCGATATAGTTAGGCGCGTTGATAACTCCGTGTGAATCGTGTCCTGCTAAATTGGAGTCAACGACATGGTCGCTGACAATTCGTGCGTCCTCATCGGTGCCCCCTGCTCCTTTATAGATATCGTAGACAAATTCTCTTAGAACCTTGTGAGATACAATCGGCATATATGTCCTTTTTGTTTGACGACGTTTAATATAGTGTATGAATGTTCCATTGATACGACAAAGTTGTGATTTTATTATCCGTGTTTCTTAGTATAACATGTTTAAGGAAAAACATGCAATAATTCGCTTGTGCTGGGTTTGTAAAGTTATGGTTACTTGTCTGAACCAGGATTTTCAGGATTATAGGATTTTCAGGATAAGAACGTGTGAACAACAAAAGACCAAGCACCAGCGGTGCGAAAGGTGTATAGAATTGACATTTTGCAGAAACCTTACTCTTCTCCTCATGTGTTCTACAAAAACTTTACACACCCACAGACTGTCAACCAATTGACCTACCAACAAATCTGTAGTATACTATTACCATCACCACACGAAAGGACGTATACTTATGGCAATAAAGAAATCACAACTCTACGCATCACTCTGGCAAAGCTGCGATGAACTCCGCGGCGGGATGGACGCATCACAATATAAAGACTATATCCTCACGCTCCTGTTCATGAAATATGTATCCGACAAGGCAGAAAGAAATCCTTATGAGGTCATTCAAGTACCGGATGGCGGCAGTTTCGCTGATATGGTGGTGCTGAGAGGTGATGCAGAGATTGGTGATAAAATTAACAAGATTATCGCAAAATTTGCTGAGGCTAACGAACTTGACAACTTTCTGGCACAGGCAGACTTCAACGATTCCAGCAAACTCGGCAGAGGTAAAGAGATGGTGGATCGCCTCACTAAATTGGTCTCTATTTTCAACGACCTGGACCTCGGTACAAACAGAGCAGAAGGCGATGACCTATTAGGTGATGCTTACGAATATCTGATGCGTCATTTTGCCACCGAATCGGGTAAAAGTAAAGGACAGTTCTATACACCCGCAGAAGTCTCTCGGATTATGGCGAAAGTCATCGGTATCGGGTCAGAAACCAGAAAGAACCATACAATATACGACCCAACGTGCGGTTCCGGTTCGCTTCTTATCAAAGCAGTGGATGAAGCACCGCGTGGACTTACCGTCTATGGACAGGAGAAGGATAATGCAACGTACGCGCTTGCACGGATGAACATGATTCTCCACGATAATCCGACAGCAGAGATATGGCACGATAACACGCTCTCTGCCCCTTATTTCAAAGGTGATGATAACAGACTCAAACGCTTTGATTTTGCCGTAGCCAATCCTCCTTTTTCTGACAAAGCATGGATGACAGGATTTAAACCGGATGAGGACGAATATAATCGGTTTGAACACGGCATCCCACCAGCAAAAAATGGTGATTATGCGTTCCTGCTACACTTCATCACATCGCTCAAAAGCACGGGTAAGGGAGCAATCATCCTGCCACACGGTGTGTTGTTCCGTGGCAACAAGGAAGCAGACATCCGCAGAAAACTCATTAAACGCGGATATATCAAAGGTATCATCGGATTACCTGCTAATCTGTTTTACGGCACCGGCATTCCCGCCTGTATTCTCGTGATAGACAAGGAGAATGCTGACCACCGAACCGGCATCTTTATGATAGACGCCAGCAAGGGGTTCCTTAAGGATGGCAATAAGAATCGCTTGCGCGCGCAAGACATCCATAGAATCGTGTCCGTCTTCAACAATCAGACCGAAATCGACGGTTATTCCCGTATGGTGCCAACCTACGAAATTTCGGACACTGCCCCCGACTATAACCTCAATATCCCGCGTTACATAGACAACAGCGAACCTGAAGACCTTCACGATCTCAACGCACACCTGAATGGTGGCATTCCCGACACCGATATTGACGCGCTTAAGCCGTATTGGGATCAGTTTCCCACACTCCGACAAGAGTTGTTCAAGGCAAACGGTAGACCCGGTTATAGCGACCCACAGGTAGACACACAGCAGATAAAAACAACTATCCTCTCACATAACGCGTTCACGGATTATCAACAACGTATTACGACTGTCTATGAGGGATGGCAAAATACACATGCACCACTACTGGACAGTATTGATGACAGTACCCAACCGAGAGATATTATTGACGCACTCTCTGAAGACCTACTGACACAGTTTGATGACGTGCCACTGCTTGACCCTTATGATGTTTACCAAAAACTGATGGACTATTGGGAAGATGTGATGCAGGACGATGTGTATCTCATCACGACAGATGGATGGGTGAAGGCATCGCAACCGCGCGATATAATCCAAAAGAAGAACCTTAAGGAAACCCCTGACCTTACCATCAAAAAAAAGAAATACAAGATGGATCTGATTCCACCGTCATTGATTGTTGCACGCTACTTTGCTGATGAACAGGCAGAAATTGACGCATTACAAACCGTGCTGGAGACTGCTGACATGGCACTTGCGGAATATATTGAGGAACACACTGGTGAAGAGGGATTGCTCTCAGAGGTCGTCAACGACAGTGGTAACGTCACAAAGACCAGTGTGAACGCACGGATTAAAGAACTCGCTCCCAACCTTATGTCACACAATGATACGCAAGACAACGATGAGGAGTACGACACACTTGAACACTGTCTATCGCTGATTGATGCAAAATCTAAAGCGGACAAGGCAGTGAAGGACGCACAACTGGCACTAGACGAACAGGTGCTGGCGCGTTACGGCACACTCACTGAGGAGGAAATCAAGCAACTCGTGATTGACGATAAATGGTTCTCTACTATCCAAACCGCAGTTACGGGTGAGGTGCAGCGATTGACACAGAATCTCACCGAACGCGTCAAGGAATTAGAGGAACGTTATGCGCAACCGTTGCCATCTCTGATGCAAGATGTCCAAGAGTTTAGCATGAAGGTTGATAAGCATTTGTTGAATATGGGGGTGGAGTGACATGAATAATGAGCAAAGATTTAGCGGGGAGTGGGAAACAAAGCAGTTGAGAGAGATTTCAGATGTAAATCCCCAGAATTTCTCAAGCAACATGAATCCTGATTATAAATTCAATTACATCACACCTGAACAAGTAGATTCTGGAAAATTACTCGGTTATTCTGAAGAGGTCTTTCGGACAGCACCTTCAAGAGCACAACGTATACTTCGGAATGGCGACGTTCTTATGTCAACAGTTAGACCAAATCTTATGGCACATCTATTTTATCATGAGCAAGTACCGAATGCGATATGCTCTACGGGTTTCGCTGTACTTCGCGCCAAACACAACTTATCCGTTCCTTATTTTTTATTTTCGCAATTGTTTAGCGAAGGTGTGAATAAGCAGATTGACAAAATACTTTCGGGATCAAATTATCCTGCTATAAATAGCAGAGATGTAAAATTGATTGAGATACCTTGTCCACCTACTGTAGCAGAACAACGCGCTATCGCCGAAGTTCTGTCAGATGTGGATGGGTTAATCAAAGCATTGGACGCACTCATCGCCAAGAAACGTGCCATCAAGCAAGCCACCATGCAGCAACTGCTCACTGGCAAAACGCGCCTGCCTGGGTTCAGCGGGGAATGGGAAACGAAACAAATTGGTGACGTGGTAAGTCCATGTAGTGAGAAGAATTATTTGGGCGAGAATATTCCTGTTTTAACTTGCTCTAAGCATCTGGGATTCGTCGATTCGCTAAGTTTCTTCAAGAATCAAATCTTCAGCAAAGACCTGAGTAATTACAAAATTATCAGACGCGGGCAGATAGGTTACCCCATAAACCATGTTGAAGAGGGATCAATCGGACTACAGGACCTCTATGATGTAGCTCTCGTTAGCCCAATTTATGTCGTGTTCTCGCCGAAGGAGGATATTGATAGTTACTTCCTCCACAGATTGCTGAAACTTGACTCCTATCGCCAACAATTTGCCAATGCTACTACGTTCTCCATAAACCGCCGAGGAAGTTTAAGATGGACAGCATTCTCAAAACTACATGTTACTCTCCCACCCTTGGATGAGCAAGTCGCCATCGCCACAGTTCTCAATGACGTGGAAACTGAGATTGTAGTTCTAGAGAAACGTAGAGATAAAACCATCGCCATCAAACAAGGGATGATGCAGCAGCTGCTTACGGGTAAGGTGCGGTTGTCTGAATCGCGGATTTTCACGGATGACGCAGATTAACGCGGATTTTAAGGATCCTATAGGATAGACGGTTATGATAAGGTTGGATTTTCGAATTCTAACGCGTATACATATTATCTGTCCTTCTGTGAAGGACAATTTGAAAAATCAGAGTCAAAAATCCGCGCAATCTGTGAAATCCGTGATAATCCGCGATTCAGACAATACGCGATGCGGTTAGGAATATAGACAGAGGTGTAAACAATGACAATTAAATCTATAGAACAAGACTTTATTGAAAAAGTATCGGAAATGGTTCAGGTTATACCTGATGGCAAAGACCGATTTCGTGTGTTTACCCCTTTTATGTTTGACGACGGTGACCATATATCCATTGTTTTAAAAAAAGAAAAAAGGGGTTGGGTACTATCGGATGAAGGGCATACCTACATGCACCTTACCTACGATATTGATGAGAGTAAATTGTTCACTGGTCAACGCTATCAAATTATTTCAAATGCCCTGGATACATTTAACGTAAGAGATCGTTTTGGAGAGTTAATTTTAAGGGTTCAAGATGATCGCTTTGGCGATGCATTATATTCTTTTGCCCAAGCGCTTGTCCGAATGGGGGATGTGTTGTGCTTGTCAAAGGAATATGTCCAACCTACGTTTATGGATGATTTCCAATTGCTTCTTAAAGGAATTATCCCAGAAAACCGTAGGGAATTTGACTGGTATGATGAAGAGTATGATTCCAGCAAAAGATACACAGTTGATTGTAGAATTAATGGATTGCCTGAACCTATATTTGTATATGCACTATCTAATAATGATAGAATCAGAGATGCAACAATCAAAATACAACAGGTGACGCAATGGGATATTCCATTTCGTCCTTTGGGTATTTTTCAAGATAGAGAAGCTGCAAATCAACAGGTAGTTGGTCGTTTTGATGATGTGTGTGAGGATCAATTCCCAAAGATGGAAGCAAACAGGAATAAAATCATAGACTATATATCAGAAAGAATCTAATCTGTTTGCACTAAATTTAGTTTGGAGAATAAAATGCTCCTTGATACCGTCATAGGTGTAAATTTTGTGATGTTCCCAGGCCGGTGAATCAA
>JAAXGN010000090.1:67669-96801 GCA_012267415.1 Candidatus Poribacteria bacterium
CAAATGCGCGTTTGGCATTTGACGGGTGCGATTTCCTAATCGCACCGGATCCTACGCAGAACCTCCCAAAAGACCGTATTGGGCAAAACCGGTGCGATTAGGAAATCGCACCTACCGGGTTGGATTTATGGACAGAATTCTTCTTAAATTGACGCCTATGGTGTGTAAATTTTGTGTAGAAACATATGAGTGAAGAGAGGTGTAAGGTTTCTGTAAAGTGCCAAGCCCCAGAGGGGCGACAGGTATATAGAAAACGTTGATATTACCATAGTAAGCCCCAGAGGGGCGAAAGGTATATCATGTTTGGGAATTAAATACACACGTTCTATACACCTTTCGCACCGCTGGTGCTTGGTCTTTTGTTGTTCACACGTTCTATACACCTTTCGCACCGCTGGTGCTTGGTTTTTATTGTTCACACTTTCTTATCCTGGTAATCTTGAAATCCCGGGGAATGCCTAAATGGCATTCATACCGTTGATTTCGTAAACCCTGGTTCAGACAAGTAACCAAGATTTTACACACCCCGAGGGGAAGCGGTTCTTGAAATTAAAGTAAAAAGAATATATAATAATAGGAGATGTCAAGGCATTATCCCTGTTCTGTCAATCTGAATCGCGGATTTATGTCAGAAGATGAGAGGTAAGGAGACAGGTATCCATGATTGAGAGGCGTTTAGAAGAACTCGGGAGAAATTTGCAGGGCAAGAAACCGCATCTACCTCATTTTTTGTCAGCAATCCGTTTGGATGGTATACGTGGATTCAATAACCTAAGAGTTCCATTTGATTACCCCGTAAGTGTAATCGCTGGTGGAAATACGATTGGCAAGTCAACGGTACTTTTTGCCACAGCGTGTGCTTATAAGGTACCGGGTGCGGGGGTTAAGGAATTCGTTCCGTCCACACTCTTTCCCGATTATCGTCCTAAACTTGGTAGATATCAAGATATGCAGCAAAAGGTCACGTTGGAGTTTTCTTACCAGACTCCTGAAGGCAATGCTTCCATGCGATGGCGACGGGGTAAAGGGTGGAATCGGAGTTTTTTTGGTCGTAAGAACGCCAGTCAACCGGAACGGCAAGTCTACCTCAGAACACTCAGTAATTTAAGCAATCCCTCAGAAGTTCGCGATGTCCTCAGCATGTCACGTTTGAAATCCGAAACACCGGAAGAAACACACCTAACCGCATCACAGATTGAATTTGCTCATCAGATGCTTCCTTTCAGATATTCGGAGGTGGTGAGTCTGGTCAGCGGGAACAAAAACCTGTTGTTTGCTGCGCAAGAAGGTGGAGCGGCTTATTCAGAACTACACATGGCAGCTGGAGAACGTGCGATCCTACGGTTGTCGAAAGAGATTACGCAACTCGACGGGGCACTCGTTCTAATTGACGAAGTAGAAGCCGGACTGCATCCTTGGGTGCAGCAGCTCCTTATGTTACATCTACAGCAGCTTGCGTTACGTAATGATCTTCAAATTATCGTAACCTCACACAGTCCGGTAGTTCTCGACTCGGTGCCACTCAACGGCAGGATTTTTCTTGACCGAGACGACACGTCAGGTGAGGTCGTTGTGCGTCCAGCATATCGTGCCTTAATTCAGAACGCACTATATGGACGTTTAAATGACAAACTCAAATTACTCTGTGAGGATGAGATCACTGAAGGGATTTTAGAAGGTGTGTTTGATTACCTACTACCACAAGAAAGAATACAATGGGAAGCAGTTAGTATTGGGTGCGATACAGGAGCGAGTGAATTTCCACAACATGCACAAGCGTTAAGAAAATTTGGACAGATTCAAGACACTGTCTTTATTCTTGATGGTGACCAGCGTGGTAGTCAAATAGAAAAAAGAATACAAGAAGCGTCGGGACTGGCTGTGGATGTCCCAATACTATACCTTCCCGGTAATGATGCACCAGAAAGTTGGATTTGGAACTGTCTAAAAGAAATGCATTCCAAATACGTAAGTAAACAATTAGGTATTGATCAACAAGACTTGATATCTATAATGAATCGGTTAGATGCTATGTATGAATTGGCATCTGAGTCCCCTTCAGAAATTATGAAAAGTAAATTCCGAAGTTTATCCAATACGCTTCACAGAGAAGCTTCTGAAATTTGTCGAATTGTCGCACGCTTGGAAGCAGATCGTCCTAATAGTGATATCCAACCTGTTGTGGATGAATTGCGGGGAATATTAAAGCATTGGCGCGGGTAATCATGAGGAACCAACACAGATAATCATGAACACCATCCGTATTTTCATCAGCAGTGTCCAAAGAGAATTTGCACAGGAACGGAAGGCATTGCGCGATTTTCTGCAGAATGATCCATTAATGCACGCTTGCTTGTACCTCAACCGATACATTGAAGAGATGGGAACAGGGACAGTAGACATGATACACCGTTGCCGTGATGCTGGTTTACCGGAACCAGAATTCAACGACAGTGGTGGGTTTAAGATAACAATTTGGCGTAACACATCAACAGGGCAGCCAGAGTCACTGCCAGAGTCACTGCCAGAGTCATTGCAATCCAGAGTGATAATGCTGCTCGCGAATGGTCCTCTGCAAAAATCTGAATTATCCAAACTGAAATCAGGAAATGCAGTATATGATGCAGTATATGATGCAGCCCATGTTGCAGTATAAGATGCAGCCTATGTTGCAGCCCATGTAGATTCGTAGATGAACAAAATCCAAAAATCGTTCGGTGAGAGGGAAGGTATGCACATCATTCGCGAAACAGAAAAAGATACGCAAAAACGCGTCATAAAATTCTTCAAAGATGTCTTGAACTATACCTACCTCGGCAACTGGACAGATAGCGTTGACGAAAACAGTAACATAATCCCCGAATACCTTGCTGACTGGCTACGTAGACAAAACCACGATTCCGATATCATCAAGAAAGCGGTGTTCCAACTACAACAAACAGCGAAAATCGGTGGAAGCAGAACACTTTACGATGCAAACTTTGAAGTCTATGAACTCCTACGCTACGGGGTGAAGATACTACCGGAAGTCGGTGAACAACATCAAACCGTCTGGCTTATAGATTGGAAAAATCCAGAAAACAACGACTTCGGTATTGCAGAGGAGGTCACGATCAGAGGTAGAAACAACAAACGTCCCGATCTTGTGCTATATATCAACGGCATCGCTATCGGTGTGTTAGAGTTGAAACGTTCCATCGTCTCTGTTTCTGAAGGTATCCGTCAAAATCTCGCAAATCAAGATTCGGAGTTTATAGAATGGTTTTTCAGCACAGTGCAGCTGGTGATGGCAGGTAATGATACGGAAGGGATGCGTTACGGCGTTATTAAGACTCCTGAAAAACATTGGTTGCGATGGAAAGAGAAACACACACAGCCAGATGCCGAACCCAATCCGTTACTCAGAGAACTCAGTCAATTTTGTAACAAGGAACGGTTGCTTGAAGTCCTGCACGATTTCGTTGTATTTGATGCTGGGACAAAGAAAATCTGTCGACATAATCAATACTACGGTGTGAAGGCAGCTCAAGAACGCGTCAAGAGCAGAGAAGGCGGCATTATCTGGCACACGCAAGGCAGCGGGAAAAGTTTGGTGATGGTTTGGTTAGCAAAATGGATTCTGGAAAAATACGCTGACGCACGGATTCTCATCATCACTGACCGTACAGAATTAGACAACCAAATAGAAGGTGTCTTTAAAGGTGTCCATGAGGACATCAGACGCACACAGAGTTGTGAACATTTATTCATGGTACTCAGCGATTCATCTGTCCGATTAGCCTGTTCCCTTGTTCATAAGTTCCGTGAAAACGATGAAGAAAGTGATCCCGATTATGATGGTTATACTGCAGACTTCAAAAGCAATCTACCAGATGATTTTCACGTAGAGGACAATTTCTTTGTATTCGTAGACGAATGCCACCGCACACAGTCCGGTAAACTGCACAAGGCAATGACGACACTGCTAAACGATGCAATGCTAATTGGCTTTACAGGTACTCCCTTGCTCACAAGCGACAAAAGGCGGAGTATTGAGACTTTCGGTAGATATATCGACACCTACAAATATGACGAAGCCGTTGATGACGGTGTGGTGCTTGACCTGCGATATGAGGCACGCGACATTGATCAAGAACTCACTTCACAGGAACGGATTGACCAATTCTTTGATACCAAAACACATGGATTAAACGACGTAGCAAAAGCACGACTCAAGGAACGTTGGGGAACGATGCTAAATGTGGAAAGTTCAAAAAATCGCTTACAGAAAATTGTTGCTGATATTGTATTGGATATGGACAGGTATGATCGGTTGAAAAGTGGTAAAGGAAACGCAATGCTTGTGGCAAATAGTATCCTCTCTGCTTGTCGACTTTATAATCTTTTTCAAGAGACAACACTGCGCGGGAAATGTGCTGTCATCACATCCTACGAACCAAATCCAAAATCCATCAGACTTGAAGAAACAGGAGAAGGACTTACCGGTAATCAGGTAAAATACAACACCTATAAAGATATGCTGACTGCATATTTCGGAGATTCTGTTAGTTTAACAAAGGACAAGGTTGATCAATTTGAACGCGAGGTCCAAAGACGTTTCATTAATGAACCTGCACAGATGAAACTCCTCATCGTTGTGGATAAGTTGCTAACAGGTTTTGACGCACCGCCAGCTACCTATCTCTACATAGACAAAAGCATCAAGATCACGGATTGTTTCAAGCAATTTGTCGCGTCAATCGTATTCATACTGAAGACAAGGAATTCGGTTACATCATCGATTACAAAGACCTGTTTATGTCTCTGGAGCAGGCAATCACGGACTACACAGGTGGCGCGTTTGATAGTTTTGATAAGGGAGATGTTGAAGGATTATTGAAAGACAGACTGGAAAAAGGTAGAGAACAATTAGAGGAAGCACGCGAAGCGATTAAAGCGTTATGTGAACCGGTTGCCCCTCCGAAACAAATTCAGGATTGTATCCGTTATTTCTGTAGTGTGGAAAGTGGAAACAGTGAACAGATAAAAGTCAATGAACAGAAACGTATAAAACTCTATAAATTTACCGCAGCTCTGGTACGGGCGTATGCTAACCTTGCAAACGAGATGGAGGAGGCAGACTATACAGCAACGGAAGCAAGAAACATCAAAGAAGAGGTGAAAGACTACGAATATGTCCGTCATCAAGTGAAACTGGCAAGTGGCGACTACATTGACCTAAAAATGTATGAACCAGACATGCGACATCTATTAGATAATTATGTCCATGCTGATGATAGTGAGTTACTCACCGATTTTGATAACGTCCCGCTTGTACAACTGATTGTTAAAAATGGTGCTGAGGCGGCTGCTCAGAACCTACCTGAAGGTATCCGTACAGACCAAGAAGCAATGTCAGCAGCAATCGATAACAACATTCGCCGTGTTATCGTGGACAAAACTGAGGTAAACCCCAAGTATTATGAAGAGATGTCCCGACTGCTTGATGAATTAATACAGCAACGCAGACAGGATAAAATTGATTATCAGGAATACCTATCCAAAGTTACAGCGTTAAGCAAACAGGTTATTGATCCGCCAACCGAAGCCTATCCACCCGGCATTGGGACAGCAGCACAGCAAGCACTTTTTGATAACTTGGGAGATAACATTCCTGATGATCGTAAAGCAGAGATAGCGACAGCGATAGATGAGTCTATAAAAGATGAAAGAAGTGATGCGTGGAGAGGCAATAGGATCAAAGAACTTGAAGTGCGGAATGCAATAGAAAAGGTCTCTGATAAATATCTAGACATAACCATTGACGTTGACAAAATTTTCAGTATTGCAGAGAAGCAAGATGCATACTAAAACAGACAATTATCACATAGAAGTAAGCGGATTTTCTATAGAAGTCGTCCGAAAAGACATCAAACATTTCTATATCGGTGTTCATCCACCCAATGGACAGATACGCGTGTCTGCACCGATGCGACTTGACGATGATGCTGTGCGGATGGCTATTATTTCACGTTTAGGATGGATTAAACGGAAACAAGCATCGTTTGCAAAGCAGGAACGCCAATCACAACGTGAATATGTGTCTGGTGAAAGCCACTATTTTGCGGGGAGACGGTACAGACTGAAAGTCAACGAACAGGATTGTCCACCTCAAGTTAAACTACTGAACAACACCAGAATTGGACTGACCGTGCGTCCGGGAACAGATCGGGACAAACGTGAGACGGTGCTTTATGAATGGTATCGTGAACATCTCCGTGCCCAAATCCCACCACTACTTACCAAATGGGAGCCAAAGATGAACGTATCTGTCAATGAGGTACGTATCAGGAAGATGAAAACGCTCTGGGGTTCCTGTAATATTGAGGCAAAACGTATCTGGCTCAATCTTGAACTGGCGAAGAAGCCACAATCATGTTTGATATATGTACTGGTTCACGAGATGACGCATCTACTTGAACGTCGTCATAATGATCGTTTTCGAGAATTGATGGATACTTTTTTACCGCAATGGCGTACCTATCGAGATGAACTGAACAAAGCACCGCTTGCACACGAAAACTGGCTATATTGAATAGTTACCCGGGTAATGCATTTTGATAATTGACCCCAGTAAAGATCCCAAGTACCATCCAGGCACCCACTATACCAAACTCACCCACTATTAGACCTAAGAACAGAGGACGCAAGCGACGATAATAGCCAATCCCACCTGATTTGAGAATCAAGAACTTCAAAAACCAACCGATAAACATACAGGACCATAGGAAATAGGAGGAATAAACTGCTCCCATCACATATCCGATAGGATGCAGTTGCCACCACATAAATTGACGCTGCATGACGAGTAGAAAGGATGTGATGCCTGCACCTAAGAGCATACTGTATGCCTCTCCTATTTTCGGATCTTTTGGATACTGTATCAGTGATACGATATGATTGAAGTATCTGGGAGCACCGATGAAAGGACCTCGCTGAAGGTTCACACCACCGATTTCATATATCAGTGGGAGTGATGCTGCATAAGATACGCCGATGGCAATTATTATGGAAAGAACCATTGCCCATAGAATGGACTTCCGTTTTAATCCGACAGGATCGGCAGCTTTGAACCCGTGTAGGACACTCGGCATGAGTATGCCACCCCAGTCTCGCATCATCACTCGTTGAAATCCTAAGAGTGCTAAACTATTTGCATTTATTATTCTTGAACCGGCAAGAATCTCAAAGTACTCTATGGGATACATGGGGGCTTGGATGAGTAGCATTCCACCATTGACGACCATCCATGAAAGTGCTGTCGATACGATTAGAAACAGGATGAGTATGCTACATGCGACCCATAACGACATGCCTGCATAGACGCATAGAGCGGAAAGCAACACAAAACTCAACAATGCACCGAAAACTGCCCACCTATAAGGGATGACTTCATTTGAGTCGTTAATGTTTTGCGTTTTGCTGGTGTGAAGGAACGTCTTGGTTAGGATGTCCTTGATATGTGCACGACTGTTAATGAGAAATGCAAGTACCATCACAACGTACGCTGCCATTGTTTGTCCCCGCGCACTAATCCACGGACTTATCGGTATCCCAAAAGCATTGATGATAATATACTGTAACTTGAAAAACAGAAAGAAAAACCAGCAACTAAAGGATACCTCCATTGCAAGGAAGTAGGTGATACCGATAACTGAAAAATAGAGAAAGAATCGGAATTGGGGCCACCACCCCATGACAATCCAAGGACGTTCCGTGAAGGGTTTGTATAGATCATACCGATTCGGTATAGATGGTAGTGATGGGATATATTCATGAAGTCCGTTGAGTAGATGAAATGCAGCTGCAATTCCAAACCCTATCCAGATGTAACGATTCTTGAAGATACCGGTTAGGTTTCTATTGCCTGAGTTGTGCTGCACCATCTCAACTGGCACAGTCACAAGTGGAAAGATGAATCTTTCTCGTTCCACCCACTGTTTGCGGATGATTATGGATACACAGATTGTTACACAGTAGAGTAGGATGATAAAGACTGACCATACGATGAGCGGTTTTATCCAGAGCATCCATGGGACGACAGATTCCCCCTCATAGAAGTTGGTAACAGCGTGTTTGTCCCAGACGATCAACCATTCGGGAAAATGAGAGTGAAGCGTTTCTGACCATTCATTCTCTGAAGTTGCGAAATAGACAGGGGCTGCTAAATAGGGTAACAGAAAACCTATCATGCCTTTGGAAGGGATCGCTGCACTGACTGACATCATCACCCAGATGACGATGAGCTCAGACGCGGTTAGCACTGTTTTGGGAAACAATCTTTTCAGAATTGGGTTTAGGAGTAACGTCAGAAAAATGAGGGTAAAGACCGCACCTAATGGAAAGTGATTCCCAGCAATATCTGTCCCTTGAAGGTAGTAGTCATTATACGGTGTTATGGCAGTCTGCAGAATTACGAGTGCTATACCGATAAAGAATGCTCTCACCGTCATTTAGTTTTTACCTTTTATAGTGAAAATCAGATTTAATGCAACACGCCACAGCGGGTGAGGAGATGAAGTTTGAATTAACAATCAGGAATTATGATTTCACCAGGCCGGTAGGTGCGATATCCTTATCGCACCGGGATCTACGCGGTAACCGTCAATGAAGCGGGTTTAACCTAATCTGTTTCGTCCGAGGTTCTCGCAAAGGATCCAGTGCGATAAGGATATCGCACCTACCGGCCTGGGAAAATCGGTTTTTACCCTTTTAATTATTTAATCTTCATGAGAGTGCCTGCTACTATTAATGTGATGCGACCCTTGGTACCATTTGAGGATGTGCATAGACGGTAGCATCAAAGCTCTTTTGCATCAATTCCCACTTTTTATCTTGATAATTCTCGTGTTCTGAGAGATCGTTGTGTTCCCATGGATCATCAAAGAGGTTATACAATTCACATATCCCCTTATTGTGATATACGACAAGTTTCCATAGTTGGTCACGATACATTGTTGCGTGGGTCTGGTCATCAGTCGCCAGTGCTCCCAAGTATTCGCATCGGACACCTTCCCGATGATCCGCGTCGTACACCTTATTACTGCACAGTTGAATCAGGGACTTCCCTTGAACATAATATGGGATTTCCATGTCTAAGAGGTCATAAATGGTAGGCACAATATCCACTAATTCTACAAGTGCTTTCCGATATATTCCCCGAAAAAACCGGTTTGGACCAGAAATCATGAGCGGCACCTTAGTCAAGCCTTCATAGAACCTGCATCCCTTGTAGAGTAGTCCGTGGTCTCCAAGTGATTCACCGTGATCGGAAGTGAAGATGATTAGCGTATTATCGCGTAGATCCTGTTCGTCAAGGAAATCTAATATACGTCCAAACTCATGGTCAATCTGCTCAATCATTGCGTAATAGGAGGCTTGAACATGTTTGTGGTCAAACTCAGATGGATGTTTTGCTTGGGACTGAAAATCAATTCCTGCTTCTGTTAGTTTCTGTTGAAATGCTATGTCGCTCTCCTGAAAGTTGCATCCTGGTAATGTCTCTGGATCAAACCTTTGATAGTATTCCCAGGGTGCATCAAAACCGGGGTGCGGGTCAAATGGATTGACGTTGAGCATCCACGGTTGATCTTTCTGACGATTCTTTTGGATAAATTCAATGGCTTTGTCTGTACACCATCGTGTCTGGTGATATTCTGGCGGGATATTATCACAATCTGGCGTTGGTTCAGGAAATTGACCTGTCTTTTTCTTCGGTTGTTGAACGACTACTCTCTGATTCAAAAGTTCTGCCAGTTCAACGCCTTGTGTGCGCAACCAATCTGCGTAGTCATGTCCGTAAGCATTCGGTTTTCCGTGATCATGACTGTATTGGAAGTATCTATACCCATCGTCCACACGGTTTTCTTGACGATCAAAAGCACTTGCCAAGTGGAGTTTACCGACTAAACCACAATCGTATCCGTTCTTCGCAAGTACGTTAGTAATCAACCGATCCTCGTAATGCTTTGGGAAAACAGGATTACCGTTCCCAGTAACGCTGAGTGCAGATGGATACATACCTGTCATAAAACTTGCACGGGAAGGTGTGCAGATGGGGGACTGACAATATGCCTCTAAGAATGTTACTGATTCACGGAGTAGTCTATTAAGATTGGGTGTGCGGATATGTGGATTGCCTAATGCTTCTATGGTGTCAAAACGTTGCTGGTCAGTGCAATACCATAGGATATTTGGTCGCTTTTCGTTTGGCATTCTTTTTCCTCATTGTGCAAGAATCTGTTGGATGATTTAGATGGATTTATTTGTCTATAGGACTTACGCATTTCCCCTGATAAGGGGGTTAGGGGGTTAAAAAGTCGTTATTTTAATGACATTTTAGTGATTTAACCCCCTAAATCCCCCTTATCAGGGGACTTTAAGAGAAACTGCGTAAGTCCTGTGTCTATAATCTATTGTATCAAATCACTGCTTTTTGATTAAGCAATTTTTTTTGCAACTTTCTGTTTTTTAAGTGTATAATAACCTAAGAGCATAAGATGCGTTATTCTCAATTCATTAAATTTGCATTGGGTACTACGAAATGCCTAAACAACATTTTCGGTTTTCTATCTTACTTCTGTTGATGATCTGCGTTCATTCTATATGTCCGCTTCTGTGTGTTTCAACAGGAGAGAAATATTGTCATCTGATTGATGCCTTTGCAGAAACACGACAGAATGATACCAATACGTCTTGTTGTGACAGAACTGAAACAGATGATACTGAAATACCATCAGATCAATCTACAACGTGCTGTTCTAATGACATGACGTTTGTTATTCCCAATGATTCTCATTCTGTTGACAATATGGGTATTGCAGCAGGACAATATTTCGGTTCAATAGTACAGTCTACTCTGTTTTTGACTATCCATAATGAGAAATCGCTTTCCCAACAATCTATTACTCCTACACGAACCCACCCATCTTTTCACAACGCAATTTCCCGCCGCGGTCCTCCATTTACACGTTCTTAAGCATTTTATTTGCTGTTAACTTATTTTACAAAAGTGCTGATTTTAATTGACGAAACGTGTATTGCTATAATTCTATTTATATTTATAGGATAAAACATTGGAGGATAAAAAATGAAATCTCGAATTTCAACATTAGGCTATTTTTCGCTCGCTCTATCTCTACTGGTAGTTGCACTGTTTTCTGGAAACTCAGTTTTTGCTGATGATCATATAAAGCATAAGACACATAATGTAGAAAACGCTGATGTCTTGAATGTGAAACTTCACACACAACCGGATAAGATTACAATAGGGAAACCCGTAAGTCTCATGTTTCACCTCACGGATGCAAAGGGTGAACCTTTTACAGACCTGATGATACACCATGAACGAATTTTACACATTCTCATTGTGAGTGAAAACTTGCAGATAATTGGACATATTCATCCAGAAGATTTCGAATTCCGTGATATGTTGGCGGAACTTGAGGGTGTGTATACGGTGCAATTTACGTTCCCGTATTCAGGTCGGTATATCCTTGCAATTGATGCAATGACAGCAGATGCCGAGTATACGAAGCATCTGTATGTAGATGTCACGGGTGACAAGGAGATGCCAGAATTCTCTACAGACATGCGTAGAGAAAAGATGGTCGTCGGTTATACTGAAGAGGGTGGTGATCGTTTCACTAAGTCTGTATCCATAACAGAAAAGGAAGGCACTTCTAAATACATGGTGAAAATGAGTGTGCCAGATAAGATCAAGGTTGGTGAGATGGTGCATATTACCTACCATTTTGCACATGGAGGGAAACCTGTAACCGATCTCGTCCCATTTTTGGATGCACCGATGCATTTTGCTATCGTAAGTAACCGTTTAGATGGTATACTACATACGCATGGTACAGTACCGATGGGGTCAATGCATGATAAACTGAAGAAAGACTCTTCACATGCTAATCATAAAATGCGTGAGAAGACTCCTACAACAGGACACAAACATGAAGGAATTACACCGGACAAATTTGGTCCGTCGGTGATGCTAATGACAACCTTTCCGGAAGCTGGTATATATCAGATATTCGGACAGGTGAAGCATAGAGATCAGATTCTGTTCCCGACTTTTATGGTAAAAGTTGAAGAATAACCTTCTATGTCTGCTGCTTCGGCAGCAGATAATTTCAAATTAGGAGAGAAAAAATGTTATCCAGATTTTACACACAGACTCGTATAGGCATGATGCTTTTGTTCGTATCAATGCTAATTTTTACACCAATACTCAGCGAAGCGCATGAAACTGAGTTTCCCAGTAAGAAACTTGACGGTATCTTCCCAGAAGCAAAGAAGTTTGTTAAACGGAACGTGGTCTTGACCAACGATAAGATTACTTCAATTGAGAAGGAATTGGGTTCGAAACTACGTAAAGAAGACCTGAAACCGATCTTTTATATTGCGATTAGCAAGGAAAAGAAGCCACTTGGTCTGGTGCTGTTTGTTGATGTGCAAGGACCGCGTGGGATTATGGACGGTGGTGTTGGTTTAAACATGAAAGGGAAGGTGGTCAAAGTTGAGGTATATGAACACAAGGAGTCGGAGGCAATTGCTTCTGAGAAGTTCCTTAAGCAGTTTGTCGGTAAAGGTATAGACGATAATTTTGAGGTCGGTAAGGACATCACAGCTGTTAAGGAACAGGAAGAAGCGTCAAAAGCTGTAACGTTGATGCCGAAAAAGACTCTGGTAATGAGTTACGCACTATTCCTCAAACGCAAACCGAAACCGGATGATGATACGAAACCAGAACCTGAGGAAACACCGGAGGAACTGCCTGAAGTCGAAGACCTTAGAGAACTCATGACACTGATGGTTGATGACTACTATGTTATCGTTGACTATTTTGATGAGGATGAGGGTAAAGAGGATGCAGTTGCCGCAGCAAAAAGACTTGCGCTTTATGCTAAGGTAATACCCGATTTTGAGCCACCCAAAAACGTGGATAAGACTGAAGAGTATGTTGGTGTGCAGGAGAAATTCACTAAGACGGTTACAGAATTTGCTACTGCACTTAACCAGAATGGTATTACAGATGACACGCGTAAAAAGTGGGATGAAATAGTGACCTTTGTTAATCAGGTACATACCCGTTTTACCGAGGAAGGGATTGATCTGGACGCGTATTAGATTCTCATAACACTTTGGGTGACTTTCATTCTCATCCTACAACTAATTTGATAGAAGGACTTTACCATGCGAAAACTAATTCTCATCTGTGTAATGGTTCTATTCAGTTCCATTATTACAGACCAATCAACCTATGCGCTTCCTGCTTTCTATAAGATGTTCAAGACAAAATACAAATGGACAAGCGGTTGTAATGTCTGCCATTTCTCAAAGAAAGGGGGAGATGCACCGAATCCTTACGGCAGAGCATTCTTACACAACGGTATGAATTTGTCTACATTCACACGTATTGAGAAGACAGATTCAGATAAAGATGGATTTAGTAATATAGCTGAACTTATCGCGCGTTCTTACCCGGGTGATGCTGCAAGTACTCCTGAAAATGTTAAAACATCACTCGTTCAACCAGAATCAGATGAAGGATTGGACCTTGAAAATGATGATGTCTTTAGTTTTGATGATGTTGATGCAACGGAGGATTCAAGTGGATCTGATTTTCTTGGTGGTGTATTTAGTAATCTCATTTTTGGTGGTGCCTTGGATATTCGGCGTATTACTCGCGGACAGGACCTGATACCTGATAGAGACAATTGGGATAGTGGGACAACGTTGATCCATGTCGCAGAATTCGTGGTAACAACGAGTGTCGGTGACCATGTGAGTATACTGGGGGAGCAGCTACTGACGACCTCTCCATTAGGCACACAGGTTGCGGATGATCACGGGTTTGTTTATGCTATTCTAACAGGCTTGCCAGTATTCCCTAAGGGTGCGTCCCTAAAAATCGGTCGGTTTCGACACGGGTTTGGCGTAGATACAAAATCGGATGCTGCTGCTAATCCTCTCTATAATCTAGTGCGAAAGAATATCGGTTTTATTTCTGATCGGGGTCTCCAATTGAACGGGTTCATTGGTCCTATTTCTTATGTGTTATCACTTGCGGATGGACCGGATTCACTGCGCACTGTAACTGATGGTACGGTTACTTCTGGGATACGGATTGGTCCTCATGGAAGTGGTGGTGGTATTCTTAGACCGATTCGAAATAATAGTCCTCCCGTGTTTGTCCACTTGAATGGTACTTTACCCGTATTTGGAAAGCGTTTCTGGTTAGGTGCATCCTATTTTGATGGGAACAGTTATCCATTTAATGCGATCAATGGAGATGTTAATCCATCGACATTGGTTTATAAACGTCGTTTGGGTCTTGCGACAAGTTTCAAGGTGTGGAAGTTTGATCTCGCTGCGGAGTGGGTTAGAGGAAGAGATACAGAACTACTAAAATATCTTAGTAGTCCTATTCCGTCTGAAGATAGAAACGCAACTGTAGAGGGATTCTACTTTCATGTAGAATTACCTCTGAATGAGAGTTTAGATATTCGTCTAAAGTATGATGTATGGAATCCGGATAGAAACCTATTCAGTACGTTTTCATTAGACAGAGAACCTGAAAAACCTACTTGGTCTACGCTTGGTGGTGCTTTAACTTGGCATTTTAGTGAGGGTGCTTTGACACGGATTGTCTATCAAGTCAATAATGTTGAAAAGTCTACGCGAAGTGCAGCGATAGTTCCTCAATTGTTAGTGGAGTTTTGATAAGCTGTCTACTGTTTTCTATCAGTTTTTGAATGAACTGCAATCAATACCATGCATGTAGTTTGTAGGTTAGCCGTGGGTGATCTGATTTCTCTTGGTGTATTGCTGATAAAACTACCATCGGCTGCTTGCGCTTTTGTTAGATAATTGATTGCGATACGTCTTGTATTGAGTGGGTCTTCGTTTGCTGCAAGAGCCATAATGACAGTAGCGGTCACTTCAGGGTCACTCTCTTTACCGGGGAATCTTGGAAAACCACCGTTTATATTTTGAAACTGTTTTAACCAAGCAATCTGTTCATCAACATCATAGACGGGTAATAGACCTTGTAGTGCCCATGCGGTTACGTATATATCCGATTGTGTTCCCCCCGGTAAATTCCAGTATCCTTCAATGTTCCTCTGTTCAAAGTTTTCTAGCCATTCCATACCTGGAAGGAGCGAGTCGAAACTTCTATGATTAAAACCGAGGTATTTCAACCCTACGAGCGTCGCTGAGGTATATAGCACCTGTCCAACGGTGTTACCTTTACGTCCCCAACTACCAGAGGGATTCTGTGCTTTTTTTATCCAATTGAGTCCATCAAACCTTGCGTCTGGATCGGTATTTGCCTTCGTCAGAGCAACGAGTGCAAAGATTGTGTGAGCGGTATTGTCATTCCAACTGCCATCATCGCGTTGACTATTTCTTAGGTATCTGACGCCTCTACGAATGATTCTTGACCCAGTTCCCCAGTCTGCTTCAATTAATGCCCAGATAGCGAAAGCAGTAGTTTCTACCTCACTTTCTCCACCTGGTAATAATGACCAACCGCCGTCTTCATTCTGTTGATTGACGATGTAATCTCTTGCTCCCTTGATCATTTTATAGAGCCGTGGTTCGTTGGTCTCAACTAAGAGCTCGGGTCGTGCCCCCTCAGCCAAGTTAGTCATGCTGTCAAAACCGCAGATACATAAAAGTATCTGTAGACATAGCAAAATGTAGATATGCTTCCGTTTTTTCATTTTTTCACCTATATGATGTTCTGATTTTATCTGTTCTATTGATCATAATGAAGATTAAGAATTAAATTGGATAATATGCGGAATGGTCTTTTAACAAATTTGCGGTAACATGCGGTCTGGGAAACCCAGCCCCTACGATCGTTTTGATGAATTGGATTACCTGAATATTCAATTTATCCTCATCATGATTAAGAGTAGGGTTCAATGACAACTTTGTAGACACCTTCATTTCCCAGCATATTGATACCTACCTCTAATTCATTCAATGGCAGGTGATGTGTTATGAGTTTGTGTAAGGGTATCTGTGTACGTTGTAGGAAATCTATCGCAGTCTGGAATTGGATCTGCGGATAAGCCCATACACCACACACATCAAGGTCCTTATTGCATATCTGATGTGGTCTTACCTCGGTTTTACCTGAATCTGTATAATGTCCTACTTCAATAACCTTTCCGCCTCGTCTCACAACATCTAATGCTTCGGAGAAAACGGATGGGATTCCTGCACACTCAATGGCAATGTCTACCCCAACACCGTTTGTAAGAGCTTGTATCTGTTCAATGCGTTCTTTTAGTGAAGTGTTATCTACATTTATAACAACATCTGCTCCCATTTGTGTTGCCATTTCTAAGCGGCTATCTACAATGTCAGTCGCTATAATTGTACCAGCACCACTATCGCGTAATACTGCTATTACAAGGAGCCCGATGGGTCCACATCCAAGGACTGCGACACTGCTGCCAATGCTATAACCGTCTCCGACTTGTGGTAATCCAGGTGAACAAGCGCGTTCAACTGCGCGGGTGGCTACAGCTACAGGTTCTATAAGTACCGTAATATCTTCTGATATTTCATCCGGTATTTTGTAGACCCATGAGTTGCCATGGATGTAGGTGTATTCTGAGAATTCTCCTGTTAGATAGGGAGGCGTTTCACTATTACTGAACCCGTAGATTGTTCGTCCTGAGCACAGTGTTGGACGTCCGGGGACGTGTAAACAGTAATAACATCTACCGCAGTTTTTGGAACCGGGAACTACCGTAATTCGGTCACCAGATTTGATTGGACCTCCCATCACGTTCATCGCTTGATTTGCATGTCTTCCAATATCAGTTGCTGTACCGACAACTTCATGACCGGGAATGACTGGAAATTTCAGGGCGGTGTGTCCAAGATACATGTGCTTATCGCTACCACAGATTCCGACCTTGTCAACTCTTAATAACAATGCATTGTCATTGGGAGTTGGTTTATCGTATTCTCGTATTTCAATCTGTCCTGGTTGGACCATCACCGCTGCTTGAACTTTCATAGTATTTAAGGATTCTTTTGCTGATTTAGTGAAGCGATGAAATCATCAATTTCTTCAGATACTCTTTCATCTGAAATTCGTATAAACAGAGCACTTCTATCCACTTCGTAGATAACTCCTTTTTCAATTAGAATGTGTTGTTTCTGAAGGCGTTCTTTAAACAGTCCTTTTCCCATTGAATAATAATAGCATGTTATGGGTCTTAATTCAAGAACATAATAAGAAAAAGGTACGCATAGAAGCGTACCCTTGTGGCGTGCAATTTCTTATGAGATTAAAGTGTTTTCTTTACAACAGTATTCTTATCCGTAGCATTCCTCTCTTTGACTGCTGTGTGTTTAAGCTCTGCGTATTTTCCTGTCGTGTAGTGCTAACATGAGAAGGAACTTCAAAATTAGTACTATGTGAATCAGTATCCTCCTCTTGATTTGTCTCTATCACATCATTCTTTAGATCTTGGTTTGCCTTTTCTACTTGTATTGTATTGTGTTTACTATCGTCATTCACGGGTTGAAGTTGTGCCATTAGGTTTTGATACCAGAAGAAACAACCGACAGTGAAGACTATCAGGAAACCAGTACCAGCGAGAATCCAATTGTCAATTGAAAGATCTTTTAACATTTTACTATCTCCTATTTTCTGCATGTTCTGTTGCATTTCGCTTGGTGATGATCCAATAATTTGGTTTCTGTAGTTAATGTGTTTGACATTTGAGATAACTTTTTGTTCAAATAAAGATTGTTGAGCCTTCTGGCAATAAATCAGATATGTTCAACATTCCCATCCTTCAATACGTATAGATACCATTAAGTAGGAAAAAGGTTGCATTTTTTTATTAATTTCACTTTTTTCTGTTATACATTAACTTTGATGTTGAATTTGTGAAGTATAACGACTGATTGGGATTAGTGTTTACTTGCCTTTTGAGGTATTTCTGTAATTATAGAGACGATTGGATGGAAAAGGATTGCATTTTTTCGTAAATGTTTAAACATACAAAGGCGCGTTTACTGCCCGCGCCTTCTTTGCCAAAGAATAGTATGGTTTATTCGTCAAGTGTATATCGTAGCACACCCCTGCCGTTTGTGCCAACATATAGTATGTTACCATCAACATCAAAACAGTTTACATAATAACCTATTTCTGGTGTAACCTGTTCCCATTTCCCGTTGTTGGCATTGCGTTGGTAAATCTTCTGTTCAAATTCACCGAATACCTTCGTTCCATCCACTGTGATCTTGTTCATTCTTATTGCCGTTCCCTCTGAATCGGTAAGTATTTGCCAGTCAGTTCCGTTATCTGACGTGACAACCCCTTTATCGGTTGCAATATAGACAGTGTCTTCAGAAAACAGTATATCCTTGTATCGTTCTACCTTGAACGGCAGATGATCCGTGATATTGGTCCAGGTTGTTCCTTGGTCATTGGATAGCATCAATTGTCCATTTGATTTGCCAACATAAACCCTTTTTCCTGATACAGCGAATTCAAAACTAATAATACGGGATTCGGACAGTATGACATCTTTCTGTTTTACAAAGTTACGGGTGGTAATACCTGTGTCATACCAATTAAACGATCCGATGTTCCATCTGTAAAGTCTGTTATTATCAGCAAGGAAGTAGGCAAAATCTGTCGCAGCAAAACCACCGTCTGGTAACATTTTCCTATATATATCTGTCCATATTGTCACCATATTTAGTTCCTTGTTGCTAATGTCTATATGTTTCATCAGGTTTGGTATATTAGAGATTTCAGAAAGTTTATAGTCTTTTGATAACGTGAATAACTTTGGATTTCCACTGATGTTTTTTCTGGCATAGAATTTTCCGTTGGTATGTGCTATTCGCGGTAGCTGTTCAGTAAGCTGAGAGATAGGTAGCCATGTCTCACCACCATCCGTTGAATATACAAGTTGACTTTGTGTGTTCACGTATAGTATTCCATCGGTAGCAATTAGCTGCTGTATATTGGAATTCACCAGTCCAGTATTGAATTGATGCCAAGACTCCCCGGCATCGGTTGACCGTTGAATACCATAAGATCCGCATCGGAAGAAAGTCTTATCATCTAACATGACGGCACCTGTGTTAACTGCCGTAGCTTCATTCAGTGTCGTCCAAGTCTCACCAGCATTCAGTGTCGTCCAAGTCTCACCAGCATTATTTGAATAGAAGTTTTGAAACGACTGCATTACGAGTATTCTATTATCGTTTGCAGCAAGTTTAACTGTTTTGCCTATTTTGCCTAATTCCGGGATCCAGATAGTTGCATCATTTGAAATTATTGCTCCTATAGTAGTATCAATTATTGCTGCTGTAGTAGTATCTGAAGAAACTCTATCTTCTCTATGTTGTGCTTCCTTATTTCTTTTTGGAGAAATATGTTCATAAGAATTGCCTTTGTCATATACGCGAAATAGTGATTGATTGCCAGACCCCCAATGATCTGCGATTACATTTGATAATTCTATCCATTCTGGGATCTTAAATTGAATATCACCTTCTACAGGAGCCCACATGTTCTCTGATGTATGAGGTATTTTTACCTCAACTCTAATGTTAGATGTGTCAGAATGAGTCGTCACAAGAGTTCTCTTACCAGTTAATACATATAGATTCTCTCCTGCCGCGACCAATGCATTGATGCTACCCTTCTTTCTCCGTATTATATTGCCTATATTGGGTCGGTATACTGTTTGTACCTCCCAATCATCTTCATTCAGACGAAACAGTCCTTCATCAGTACCTGCAAAAACCACATTATCAATTGCTGCAATTGCCGTTATTTTTCTGTCAGTCAATCCTTTCGTTAATTTTTCCCAAGTTTCCCCGGTATCAACTGACCGGAATATACCATCCGTATAGGCGAGGTATATTGTCATGCTGCTTTTTGATTGTGGCATTGCATCTGTTAATGCCATTCCAATGAGCTTTCCTTCTCTACTCTTACATAAACTGACCCAAGTCGTTCCTCTATCTGTTGAAGTAATTATTTCTGTATCTGTAGCAATAAAGAGACTATCGTTTCGCTCTGCAATGTGCCACCACCCCTGGGTTACTTCTTTTCTGGTGAGATTGGGACCGTGAATTTGTTTCATGAATTGCCACGTTGTGCCATCATCTGTAAGCCTATAGAGTCCGTATAACGTTCCGGCAAAGACATCACCACGTGTTGATTTGAAGAGTGTTGACACAGTTCCACCTTCTGGACCTTTGGTCTGTATCCATTGTTGATTTTGCTTGTTTATCTCGCCTTCATCCGCATGTGCTACACCAAAGAGTGATGCGTTGGTTTTCTGACCTGCTCCACTGATCTTACCAATTTTCTGGGTATGATTCGGTTTCTTGAGAAGTGTAGGTCTCTCTGGTGTATCTATGACTATTGGCGCATCTACAACTTCAATCGTCTGTTCGGTTTGTCCGTTTAGGTTGTACGGTTGTTGAAATCTTGGGAGATGCTGTACTCCTGCACCTATCAACAGGACTGCAATAATAGCAGATACCGTAGATATTGCTAAGGGTATCAGAGGTTTTGTTACCAAAGGTGTTATTGGCGTGCTGTTTGAAATTCTCTGCATGATGTTCTCAGTTAACTGTGTTGGGAGTGTAAAACTATTTAGGTTTTCTTTTATCACAGATTCGTCCTCCTTTAGTCTTTTTCTTGCTCTGTGCAACCTTGTTCGCACAGCGTTTGGTGATATACCTAAGAACTTAGCTATATCTTCGCAGGTCATTTCTGCTATGTAATAGAGATTCATGACAGTCCGTTCGCTTTCTTGTAGTTTGCTAAGTAGTTTCTGGACTAATGCTCGTCTTTTTCTATTTGCTGCTTCTTCGCGTTGATGTGTCATATATTCTGAGTAATACACCTCCTCTAATTCGATGGGATCTAAATCTTCCAGCGATTTTAGTGTCAGTTTGTTCTTTCGGTGCCAGTTTTTGCATTTACGGTCAGCAATGACATAGAGCCAACCGGAAAAACTTTTGTAGTGTTTTAGAGATGCCAATTTCTGATGAGCAGTTAGGAACGTATCCTGTGTAATCTCTTGTGCAGTATGGAAATCTCCGATTTTTTGCCATGCTAAAGCATGTATCTGTTTTTGGTACTTTTCCACAAGTTTAGTGAATGCTTGTTCATCCCCATCTAAGGTTTGTTGAATTAGGTTTGCGTCTTCACATTTCATTGGATACCTCTATGTAGAATGTTATTTTAAATGTATAGACACATTTTTGCGACTGATAATTACACGATTTGTAAAAAAATAGCGATTCTTTTTGGAGGAAAGAGAGTTTATCTGTCTGAACCAAAACACGTCTCACCCTAATCTTGAAAATCATTTGATATTAATCATCTGTCTATTGTATAATATTGTATGAACAATTCTAACCAAAGTCAATCTTCATTAGGGAGGATTTTATTACCTCACCAGAAATTTGATATAGTGACTAAAGATGTTTTTTATACATTCCCTGAAGAAGTCCTACGTTTCATTATGAACAGAACGGATATCCAGTTCTTGGAACATCTGGAAAGTGAATTCATTACCGTTGAAAAACGTGAAATGGATAGTTTGGTAAAGGTTTTACTTAATGATAGACTTGTATTGGTACATTGCGAATTTCAAACGGGAGACAGTAGCGATGTAGATATGACACGACGCAATATCGGATATATGGGTAGATGTTATGAAAAATATGGTTTACCCATTCTTTCACACGTCATCTATCTTAAACCAAATTCGGGCAAGAACGATCCAGGCGGCTATATACAAGACATAGAAGGATATAATTTCATTGTTGAGTATAAAGTTATTCGACTCATAGATATAGATGGACAATCTGTTCTTGAATCTCGTCAACCGGGATTGATGCCTTTTGCGTCATTAATGAAACCGCCAAGTGGTATGACACAACTACAGTGGATAAATGAATGTATAGAAACAATAAAGTCTATACAGATTGACTCGTCAACTCGTGCCAACCTTTTAGTAGATCTATGGGTGATGAGTGGACTGACTCATGAACGGGAATCATTAACCCATCTTATATCGGAGGAAATCATGCAAGAATCGTCTGTTTATCAATACATTATAGAAAAAGGTAAAGTCCAAGGTATTGAACAAGGTATTGAACAAGGTAGAGCCCAAGGTATTGAACAAGGTGAACGCAATAATACTATTGAGAGTATTTTGGAACTCCTCTCTATTCGTCTCCATATTGACATAACTGAGGCAATAAAGTCCAATATTGAGAGCATTGACAGTCTACAACGTCTTAAGCAATTGCGTCGTGCTGCAGCCCAAGTGCAAAATGTTGATGATTTCATGCACATACTACAGAATGGTTCCGACCTTGATTAATTCTGGACATTTCATCCTACATTGTAACAGAATAGATGGGGTATTCAATCCCTGTCCGATGAAACACTAAGTTAGTTCCTTCAGAGCAAAACTATTCATCAAGTTCGTAAAGTAGCAATCCACTCCCATAGGTGCCAACATAAAGTTTGCTACCATCAGCATCGAAACATGCAATGGGATATGTAATCTCTGGCGTAACTTGCTTCCATTTGTCGTTCTGAATGTTTATACTATAGATAATCTGTCCGGATTCTCCGTAAACTGTTGTATTAGCAACTACCAATCTATTCATAACAGGTGGAATTCCATTTTCATCTGATAGTGTTTCCCAGTCTTTGCCATCTGTTGAGCGAATTACACCTTTGTCTGTTGCGACATAAAGACTGTCACCTGCAAATACTACTGTTCTGAAAGATGCAACAGTAAATGGTAGGTTAGAGGTTACATCTGTCCACGTTTCACCTTCATCAAGTGATCGCATCAGGTGTCTGTTGTGCATGCCGACATAGAGTTTTTTCGCTAAAGCAGCGATTTTCAGACCTGAATCGTTATTTGGCGTTTCATTACCAATTTCATCTGCTAATCTGGTATCATACCATTCTAATGCACCCTGTTTCCATCTATATAGATTGTTGTTGGATTCTGCGTAGAACGTTGAACCAGTTACTGTGAAGTTTCCTGGAAGTTTTTCAAAATTCGGTAATGTTCTCGGCATATAAGTGGGTGTTTCTCTTGTTAAGGTCTTTCCATTATTTGGAGGTTGAATTCGTAGAATGTTCATACTTCCAACCTTCTCAATTACATCTCCAACATTGAAACCCAATTCCTCATTAATTTTAGTAGCATCCGCCAGGATATTCAACATTCTATCAGTTCTTGCATAGAGGTGTTGACCCGATTTCTTCAAAGTAACAGTCATATCACCAGCACCAAGAAATACGTTTTGCCATGATTCACCGTCATCATTTGACACAATTATCCCGTTTGGTGTGTAGGCATAAAGCGTATCGTTAACTGTAAATATTTCCCAAATAGTTTTACCAGATATGCCAGGGTTAAATCGTTGCCATGTTTTCCCTCCATCCAAAGAACGGAGTATACCAAATCTATTACTTCTGTAGATAACATTTGGGTTTAAAAACACGGGTGTAGGTGTTGATTTATCTATAGATGGCATATTTGTAGTATCATCCAAGATCCAATTTCCATCCTGATTTAGTGAATATGATTGGTATTTGGTATCAACCACTACGATTCTTCCTTTAGTTGCTGCAATCTTGACTTTGAAGTTTGGTCCCTTTATATTCACGGGATATTGATGTTTTCTCGGTCCAAACATATCTAAAGAAAAATACATTCTATTTGGTTCAGTAATTTCTTCTTTGTACCCAATTAGACTCCATGAATCGCCTTTATCGTTGGAACTATAAAGCCTCCAACCAAAATTTAGAACCTTTTTTGATTCTCCTTGAGGAATGGTAAGTATCTGATCGGTCTGACGTTTAGCAGGAACAGGAACAATTCTTACAGCATATAACTGGTCTTCTGCAGCTGCTAAACTGTGTATGTCAATTCCTTCTTCAACTGATTCATCTGGACTGATGTGAATTCGTGTCCAATGATCTTCGTCGTGACGAAAGAGTCCTCTGTCTGTTCCTACAAAGACAGTGTTTTTAATGTTGGTGATTGCACGTATTTTTAATTCGTTCTCATTGCCATCTATTATATTCTGTGATTGCCAAGATTCACCTTTATCGTTTGACAGATATACCCTTTCTGATGAACATAGGTAAATTGCAGTATCTGTTAGTACGAATCCAATAGGTAGTCTAGCAGGATGGTGACAAAGTGTCTTCCAAGTTTCTCCTTGGTTAACCGTTGTCAATACTTCAGTATCTGTTGCTAGATAAATTGTATCTTCATTGTCTGTCATCACTCCCCAACTTATGTTTGGATTTTGTAGGTTGGATGCATGGACACTACGTGTTTTAATGAGCACCCAATTACTTTCATCAATTGAAAGCCTATAGAGATCGGTGAGTGTTCCTGCAAATAGATCACCGCGAGTTGTTGCGAATAGGGTTGGAACTGGACCCCCTTCAAAAACTTTTGCTTGAATCCTGATTCCTTTTACATTTGTATTTTCATTTGTCTCAGGATCATTTTCTTTGGATAAGGTGGCATCTAAGTTCTGTCCAATACCGTTATTTTCGTTTGATACATCTGGATTTCCAATCTGACTCTGTAACGTGTGTTTAGTTGGTGAATCTAATACAAGCTGAATTTCTGTGATTTCAACGTTCTGCTCAGATACTGCATCTAAATTAAAAGGTTTTTGAAAACTAAGTATGTGCTGTGCACCGACTCCTATCAACAATACTGCTAATATTGCTGTAGCAGCAGAAATTGCTAAGGGTACCAGTGGTTTCGTTATTGACGGTGTTATGGGTTTGCTGTTCATAATCTTTTCCATGATATTCTCCGTAAATTGTGTTGGTAGTTTGAAACTACTCAGGTTTTCTCTAAGCATTGATTCCTCTTTCTTTAATCTTTCTCGTGCTCTGTATAGTCGGCTGCGAACTGTATTCGGAGATACGCCGATGAATTTTCCGATGTCTTCACAGTTCATTTCTGCGATGTAATACAGATTTACAACTGTTCGTTCACTCTCTTGTAACTTACTGATCAATTTATGCACCAAAGACCGTTTCTTTTCCTTTGCTGCTGCTTCTCGTTGATCTGACAGATACTCTGCATAATATACCTTGTCTAATTCAACTGGATCCATATTTTCTAATGACTCTAAAGGGATCTTTTTCTTTCGGTGCCAATTTTTGCATTTATTGTCAGCGATGACATATAACCATCCTGCAAACCGATTGTGATAGTTCAGAGTTGCCAAGTTATTATATGCAGTGATGAAAACATCCTGCACGATTTCTTGTGCTATGTGGAAATCACCGATTTTTTGCCATGCTAATGCATGTATCTGTTTTTGATATTTGTCAACAAGTTTTGCAAAAGCTTGCTCATCCCCATCTAAGGTTCTTTGAATTAGAGCTTTATCTTCTCGCATCATCTGTCACCTCAAAATAAAAATTGATCCTTAACTATATAGACACATTAATTGTATTGATAATTGCATATTTTGAAAAAAAATGTAATTTTTTAGAAAAGAGTTTTAAAGATAATCTTCATAGTTGTGTACGAATCCTTGTGTGATATGGGTTTATGCCAATATTGTAAAAACTCATTAAAACAAGCGTGGAGTGTAGGTAACACTATTGTATTTTATTATATCACAGGGATAGCAATCATAAAATGTTAAGATGACAACCGATTTTAAACAAAAAAGACTAGGCATGAACACCTAGTCTTTAGAACAATAAACTCTATTGGTTGTAACCGTTGAAACTATTCACCAAGAATGAAACGAAGCAAACCGCTGCCGAATGTCCCAACATATAGTGTTTTGCCATCGGTATCTATGCAGGAGACTGGATATTCGATCTTTGGTGTAACTTGTTTCCATTTGTTGTTGTTCCTGTTTACTTTATAGATAACCTGTCCGGATTCTCCGTAAACTTTTGTATCAGCAACTGCCAATCTATTCATAACAAGTGGAATACCATTTTCATCTGTTAGCGTCTCCCAGTTTTTGCCGTCTATTGAGCGAATTACACCTTTGCCTGTTGCGACATAGAAGGTTTCACCAGCTAACACGATTGTTTTGAAAGTTTCGACATCAAATGGTAGGTTTGAGGTTACATCTGTCCACGTTTCACCTTCATCAAGTGATCGCATCAGGTGTCCATTTTTCATGCCAACATAGACAGTATTGTCTAAAACAGAAATCTTAAACTTATCCAATTCACGAAAATCACTGACGTATTCCGAAGCATCTATTGCATTTTCATCAATTAGACCCGTGTTGTACCACTCATTTTCACCTTGTTTCCATCTTAGGATTTGATTCTTAAGTTCCATATAGAAGGTTGCGTCATGAACAGCAAAACTACCGATTAAATATGAAAAAGATTCATTCATGCTTTCTGTAATGATTTTTTTGTAACTTTCATTGAAGTTTTCTGAATTGAATTGTTCTGGGTTGAACTTTTTCTCTTGCTGCAAATCATTCTTTGCTTCCTCTTCTAAGTTCCCCAAAAGTGCATTACTGACTTTCTCACTCATCAGTTCATTAAAGTCCGGAACTTCTAACTTTGGTATTCCCGGAACTGGTAAAACCCTATTGCTTTCATTTGACACGAGATACAGTTGCGGTGCTAAATCTCTTGAACTCTTGATATAAACATCTCCATTAGATTCAACAATACCTTTGACAACAGAGATATCTCCAGCTAAGGGGTGCCAAGTATCTCCTCCATCCGTAGAGATAACCAGCCCATTTTCAATATATACATATAATATATCATTAGAAACCAGTAAATCTATAATACTCTTATTTACTATGCCAGTGTTTACTTCTTGCCATCTATTACCACTATCAGTTGAGCGAAATACACCTTCATTACCACCACAATAGATAGTATTCTCGTTTAGTATAGCAGTGACTGGAGATGAATCCACGTTTGTAAAACTTCTATCTAAGATTGACCATGATGCTCCATCGTCATTTGAGAAATAGCTATCAGAACTGCCCTGCATAATCAAACAATTTTGGTAAGCCACTAATTCTATTGATGATAATGGCTCAATGCCAGAGCTATTTGGAAATGTGGATTTCGTCGTTCTTGGTTTCTTCATCAGTTCCTTAGGCGGTGTTATATTTGTCCAAGAATCTCCCAAATTGGTTGAACGATATAGTGAAATGTTGCTTTTCGCCGTACTCATCATTGCCATGAAGTCGGAAATTAACTGGTTTCTCTTATTCTTTCCTGTAGCAACATAGAGTTTCTGATCAGCATAAGCTAACGCCTGTATATTCTCAATATTCTTGCCTACTGTAACCTGTTCCCATTTATTCGAACTAAGACGAAAGAGACCAGAATCAGTACCAACAAAAATGTGATTGTCAACTGCAATTAGTGTCTTTATTTCCTTTTCTTCTAATCCTTCATTCAATGGGATCCATGTTGATCCATCATCTTTTGAATGAAAAACACCTGTGGATATTGCAAGATAAAATCCATCATCCGTTATTGAAAAAGTAATCAATTCTCCGTCGGGCCTTACACCTAAAGCATTCCATGTCTTACCCTTGTCAATGGAAGTAAATACATGCTTATTTGAAACCGCATAGAGTTTATCATTGTATTCAATCAATTTCCAATACCCACTAAACGGCACATTAGAACTTATGAGATTCCATCTGTTTGTATCTTCGGATAATCTATATAGATCATGTATTGTACCAACATATACCTCTCGTTGTGATGATGTAAATATATCAACGAGCTGTCCACCATGTGGACCTTTTGCTCTGATCCATTTTCCCTTTGATTGTGCAACAGTAGTTTCGTCAATTTGAGATGCTGAAACAGGTGAATTGTTGAGGTTGTATCCAATACCGTCATGTTTGTCAGCTACAATTGAATTCCCATTCTGTTGACTTAATGTCGGTTTTATGGGTGTATCAACAACAAGTTTTGCATCAATTATTTCAATAGTTGCTTCTGAGTCTCTATCTATGCTATAAGGTTGTTGGTAACGAAAGATGTTTTGTGCACCAACTCCTATTAACAAAGCAACTATCATAGCTGTTGCAGCAGATATTGCTAATGGTATTAGCGGTTTCGTTACTGACGGTGTTATGGGTTTGCTGTTCATAATCTTATCCATGATATTCTCCGTAAATTGTGTTGGTAGTTTGAAACTACTTAGGTTTTCTCTAAGCATTGATTCCTCTTTCTTTAGTCTATTGCGAGCACGACTGAGTCGGCTCTTAACTGTATTCTGTGAAACACCGAGAAACTCACCGATGGATTCACAGCTCATCTCTCCAAGATAGTGCAGCGACATGACTGTTCGTTCACTTTCTGGCAGCTTCTTTAAAAGGTTTCCAATAAGTTCACGTCGAGACTCGTTAGCATCTTCTTCAGTCTGTTCCTCAATGTAGTTTGTATATGCCACTTGATCCACCTCTTTGGTATCAACAGTTTCCAGTGATTGTATCGGTAGACGTTTCTTTCGGAGCCAATCATTACAAAGGTTTGTAGCAATCACATAGAGCCATCCACAGAACAACTTTCGGTTTTTCAATGTACTAAGTTGCTGATATGCTTTTAAGAAGGTGTCCTGCGTTATTTCTTGCGCGATGTGAAAATCACCAGTTTTCTGCCACGCGAGTGTATGTATACCTTTTTGGTATTTTTCGACAATAGCAGTGAACGCTTTTTGGTCACCATCTAATATCCGCTGGATAAGCTGAACATCTTGCTTTTTCATAGTTTTCCTCCGAAGTATTTGCTACCCTTCACTTAATTAGACGGAATCAAGATGACACGAGGTTGCATTTTTTTGGGTGTGTAAAGTTTTTGTCACTTGATTCCCTCTGGCATGTGAATTTCTTGTTACCTTTTGTGTCAATTTATAGGGATTGATTTGCTATGAGTATGTTTTTAGTCCCGTAGGGACGATATGTTTATAGAAAAACGTTGACACCACCCTCTTTAGTCCCGTAGGAACGATATGTTTATGTTTTTGCCTTATTTTGCACATATCGTC
>JAAXGN010000034.1 GCA_012267415.1 Candidatus Poribacteria bacterium
GGAATCAGAGGAATACCCCTTATCAACGGAGGATTCTACAAGTCCCCCTGATAAGGGGGATTTAGGGGGTTTATCTTCGCCTTCCGTATCAGAAGGATAAGAAACGGTTGACTTCACTTCAATAAACGCTACATCATGAAACACAACCTGTTCCTGCTCCACTGCACGCTTATCAAATACTTCTGCAGGAATATATTTTGGTGCAAGATCAATACCTTTGTTCTTTGCTTCTTGTAACACATTCGGGAACAGTCCCATCTCAAACTCAAAGCCAAGAACATCTACACGTGTAATCTGATTCTTACGACATTCAAGAATTATCTCCTCAATGAATAGACGTGTGACAGGTAGATTGACCGGACCTATAGCGATAAGCCTTCCCGCCTTTTTACCTTGAAAACTGGGAAAACCTTCCGCTTTTTCAGCAGAATAAGCACGTAGGATAAGTGCAATAAATGCATTTTCTTTTTCCTCTAACTGTTTCTGCTGTTCAACTTCACGTAAATTTGGATTGACACCGATATAGTGTTGCCGTTCATATTTGCCAAGATTGAGGATTTCAAAGGCCCGATACGCTTCACTGTCCTTTTTGAGTTGACGTTGCACCCCGATCATCCGTTTGCGTGTTGTGTGGACTGCAAACTTACCGAGGTCAGAGACTATCCATTTACGTCCAAGTTTTTCAGCAACGGCGGCGGTTGTGCCAGAACCACAGAAAAAGTCTGCAACGAGGTCACCTTCATTGGATGATGCTTTGATGATGCGCTCAAGTAAAGCCTCCCTTTTTTGAGTAGGATAATGCAAATATTCGTCAGATGTAGCATCTTGTTGAAAAGATTTAATGTCTCTCCATACGTCTGGAACGGCTATTCCTTGAAGTTCATCAAGGTACTGTTTTTTACCATTCCCTCTGTCATCTCTATATTTTCTTCCATCAGCATCAACACTTTTGAACCTTTTTAAATACTTATCATCATACGGTGTAAATTGTTTGTTGAAGATTTTTTTATCGTGATTCTTTGAATAAAAAAGAATTGTATCATGACTTCTCACCCAATTCTTAACTGCAGATTTGTATCCTGATTTTGTGTCAAATGACCAAATTACTTCCCGTTCAAAGTTATTTCTAAACGCTTCATCTAAAGCTAAACGAATGTGGCTGTTTACGCGCCAATCACAATGCACATAAATACTGCCATCATCTGCCAACAAATCCCGCATCAGTAACAGACGCTCATAAATCATAGCAATAAAGGAATCTGCTCCTTTGCCCCATGTGTCACGGTAGGCGATTTCTTCAAGGATATTCGGGTTTTTGGTAAGTGTCTCGCCGCCTATCTCAATATCCATCGAAAAATCCGCACCCACATCAAAAGGAGGGTCAATATAGATGAGTTTGAGTCCGCCTTGTGCCTCAATTTCCTCGCGCAGCGGTCCGTTCTTGAGTGATGACAAAACTAACTTGTTATCACCCCAGATTAGCTTGTTTGTCCAACCTTTACGTTGACGTCCTCGATTATCAAATAAACCGAGTTGTTCACTGGATTCTGCGCGGGGTTCGTCTACATGTTCAATTGTCTGAAATGGCAGCACAATGTTGCAAACTTCGTTGGTCTTGCCGTTCCAAACGAGTTCTACTTCGCGTTTGTCTTCAAATAACAGAAAGCGGTATTTTTCCGGCAGCGGTTTGTCTGCTTCAAGATAGCGGATGATCTCTTGTTGTTCTGATTCGGTGAGTCGTGGCATAGTTGCTCTCTTATTTTGTTCGAAACGGGGTTAAACAGATTTAGCTATTTTTCGCTCGGAATATGATACGCAAGGTAATTGGCTATTTCTTCGTCAACTTCTCTGATAGGATCTAACCACGGACGATCAGGTAAAACTGGGTCCAACATTCTGTTAAAGTCGTCTTTGTTAACGAAATAGATATTCTTTCTGATTGCTTTTGCTTCATCCACAAACTGTTGTGCATCTGGTGATAATCTCTCAGCAGTTGAGACGACAACACCCGTGCGTACTCCCTTCACAGACATAACTCCAAGTAGATTCCGAATTGTACTTACTGCTTCAGCAGGTTTCTGTGGACCACGGCGTTTAACTTGTATAAACCATTGTTCCTGCTCTGCATCAATTAAAAGGACATCGACTCCGCCATCTTTAGGACCACCAACGTGTGTTACTTCGGCATTCGTATAATTTGCTTTGAATACGTCTGCAACGAATTCTTCAAATCGTCTGGGATTAAAGGAATACAATAGATCTGGGTCTCGTCTTATCTGTAAAGATAATTCTGTCTCGCAGCCATCTGGTAAGTTAGGATTGAACTCCCTTAATTTAGATTTATAAACCCAATTATCTGGTGGTGGCATACATGCACGGTATGCAGAATAAAGGCGCGTTTGCCAGAAACGACAATTCTTACAATACCATAGACAGAAATCGCGATGCATATCTTCTTTTAGTTCTTCATTCTCAATCTTTTCTAATTTGGTTGCACAGAAAGTGCATATTATAATATCTTCGATTGGATTTTCAACAATTGTTTCCTCTTCTTCATCATCCCAATCTTCATCATCATGTAAGACATATTCATCACCCAACACCCTGTATTTATCGTATGCTTCCATCTGTTTTGGTTTAGTATTAGTGCTAACCATAGTAATCCACCTATTATTAAGTTTAATATTACATTGTAGTAAGATTCTATCACAAAAATTCTAACAATTCAATTGAATCAGGACTTACGCAGTTTCTCTTAAAATCCCCTGATAAGGGGGATTTAGGGGGTTAAATCACTAAAATATCATTGAAATACCGACTTTTAACCCCCCTAACCCCCCTTATCAAGGGGGAATGCGTAAGTCCTGATTAAATAAAATAGGAGCGGGTTTCCCTTCCAATTCCAGAGGGTTGGGTTTACTACCCGAAGATTAAATGAAAGTTTGTATATTGACACATGGGTATCCACGTTTTCCTGATGACACAACGGCACCATTTATTGAATCTATCGCTGAGACACTTCAGCAACAAGAGAATATTGAGGTGACGGTTCTCACACCAGATACGCCACAATTTGCACGTTCCGAAACAGATAGCACAGTAAATCTACAGACGTATCGCTACTTTTTTCCTCGGCAGCTGCAACGTTTGGGATATTCCAATACATTGGTGAACGATTGTGCCTTAAAAAAATATGTATACCTATTAGCACCTTTTCTGTTTATATCGGGTATATTCCACCTATTTTGGTTGAGTCGCAAACATAAATTTGACGTGATTCATGCACACTGGCTTTTACCCAACGGTTTTATAAGCGCAGTTGTCAATAGACTGTTAAAGATACCGTATGTCATAACGCTCCACGGTTCAGATATTTTTGTTTCTAAACAGAATCTTATCTTCAAAAATATGGCAAAGTGGACACTCAAGCATGCTGCAATGGTAACGAGTGTGACCCCCGCATTTTTACCCGAGTTAGCAGCATTGGGGGTGCCAGAGCATAAGCGGTCTATGATACCGAATGGTGTAACTCCCAGTGTGTTTTCTACACCGTCTCAACAAAGAATTACTGAGCTGCGAGAAACACTTTCAATTCCAGAAAATTGTCCCATCGTTTTCGCGTTAGGACGTATCGTTTTAAAAAAGGGATTCAATGTGCTGATTCAGGCACTCCCTTATGTAAGAGAAAAGGTCCAGGATGTAAGAGTTATTATTGGTGGGGATGGGACTGACCTGCCTCGCCTAAAAACACTTGCGGAAGAAACCGGTGTTTCAGATATTGTCCATTTCACTGGCACGATAAATCGAACTGACGTTCCCGTCTATTTTTATTTATCTGATCTGTTTGTGCTTCCCGCAGTATTTGATCCGAAAGGCAACGTTGATGGATGTCCAATTGTAATTTTAGAAGCGATGGCGTGCGGGAAACCTGTAGTTTCCTCAAATATATCGGGTATACCTATTGTCGTAAAGGATGGCGAAACAGGCATCTTAGTAAATGAGAAAAACGTTGACGGTTTAGCGACCGCTATTATTTCGCTATTAGAAGACCCAGCGAAACGAGAACAGTTTGGAAAAGCGGGACAGCAACGTATCCAGCAAGAATTAACTTGGACAAAAACAGTAGAACAGTTTATCAGCATCTATCAGCAAAATGTCAACAGAAATACATAATACTCCCCATTTATCAATAGTCATCCCAGCATACAATGAGGCGGAATCGCTTCCTGTTTTGCTGGAGCAGATTGAACTTACTCTGAAAACGCATGCCTACGATGCAGAAGTAATTTTTATCAACGATGGCAGCACTGATAATACGCCTGAGGTGCTTGATGCACTCGCTGCATCGGTAGCTTTGTTTCCAATTAAGGTTATCCATTTCAAACGCAATCAGGGAAAAGCAGAAGCACTCACTGCGGGGTTCGCTGCAGCAACAGGAGACATTGTTATAACGATGGATGCTGATCTGCAGGATGACCCAAGAGAAATTCCCAAGTTGTTAGACACACTTCACAACGGTGGCTACGATGTCATATCTGGATGGAAATTTCCGCGTAAGGATCCCTTTGAAAAGCGCGCTTTCTCTTTCATTTTCAACAACGTTACTGCTTGGTTCACTGGTGTGAAACTCCACGATATGAATTGTGGGTTCAAGGCATATCGGACAGAAGTTGTCAAAGAGCTTCACCTCTACGGAGACCTACATCGGTATATCCCTATCTTGGTACATCAAGCAGGATACCGGATTGGGGAAGTCAAAGTGAAACATCACCCACGTCGTTTTGGTGTTTCTAAGTACGGACTAAAGCGGATACCCAAAGGTTTCTTTGATCTCTTGACGGTGCTGTTTATAACGAAATACCTTAAACGTCCTTTACATGTTTTCGGCATGATGGGTGCAATCGTCACTTTCATCGGTGTAATAATCGGGATCTACCTTGCTTTTATATGGTTTATAGAAGGAGGTGTTGGTTTTCGTCCGCTACTGATGATGTCTGTTTTGATGATAATTCTTGGCGCACAGTTTTTTTCTATCGGACTACTGGGAGAGTTGATTATCGGTCTTATGTCTCGTCTTGAACGCCGCATACTTACGGAGAAAAAGGTTACCAAACATCCCATGAGCCAGAATGATGGAAAATACTAAGACACATTCCAGCGTACAAGCAGAGATACTTCGTTATACAAAATACCTGATCGCATTAGCAATACTACTTTTTCTCTTCAAACGACTTGTCGGACTGATTGAAGAACTAAAAGTAGAATCCATATCTTTTAGTCCTTTTTTCTTATTAATATCTTGTGTTATTCTGATTTTCTATCGGACGCTGCAAATTTCCCCATGGTTGAAAATTTATCAAAAAATTGCCTTAAAACCGGTCTCCATTTTCTCTGTATGGATATTCTTCCAACTATCTGAACTTGGAAAATACTTGCCGGGAAAAGTTGGGCATTTTTTAGGCATTATTGCACTCTCTCGTCCCCTCGGAATTGCAAAAACTGAGGCAATAGTCAGCACGTTGCTGCAGCTCGTATTCCAATGTGTTTTAGGAGTCTTAGTTGGATTGCCTGTCCTGTATTCCCCTACAGCAAAGGAATTTTTACGTAGTTTGCTTGACAAGTTTCAGCATAACATCATATATTTCATTGGGATACTGCTGGTAATTGTGGGACTTTGTGCATTCTTTTGCATCTTACTTCAAAAGCAGTTGCGGGACAGCATGATGTATCTCCGAAAAGGCATACAAGCAGTTTTTTCTACGATGGGGACACTTCGTCTTATCGTGATTTATCTGCTGCTTTGGGTTCATTCAGGTATTGCCTTTTTTTTCTTTGTGAAAAGTATTTACCCGATTCATGTAACACAATTCCCAATTATTATGAGTATCTTCGCCTTCGCGTGGAGTATCGGATTCATGACCATGGTAACACCTGGAGGGTTAGGTGTCAGGGAAGGCATTTTGAGTCTGTTGTTAACTTCATGTCTGCCACCTGCAACAGCAACGCTTGTAGCACTACTGTCAAGAATATGGGTAATTTGTATAGAGATTATCCTCGCTGGTGTTGCTTTTGGATGCTACATTAGACAGAAACAGATTATTCCGAACATTGAAGAAACTAACAGTAATTAAACAGACTGAAGACATTTTGTGGCTTGTCATATATCATTTAGGAGTTGCTAAATGGCAGAAAGAACAGATCCGTCTCAAAAAATAAATCACCCTTTTTATTCTCAGTATCGCGCTGTTTATGAATATGCAACGCAATTCGTACAAGCAAAACATGTATTAGATATTGGGTGCGGTGAAGGATATGGAGCACACTTGTTGGCACAACACGCCAAAGAGGTACATGCTATTGATAAGCATAAGAAAACTATTCAGAAAGCACAACAGAAATATTCACTACCAAACCTTAGTTTTATCGTTCAAGATGTTAAAAGACTTTCAGAATATACATTTGACACATTTGATATCGCTTGTTGTTTTCACGTCATTGAACATATTAAAGAACCGGTCCGTTTATTAATGGATATAAGAGAGCTTCTATCAGAATCAGGTATACTTTTGATTTCTACACCAAACCGATATTCACCTTTTCGTAGATCCACTGGGATGGAGTGGCCTTTCCATGAACGTGAGTATTCCGTTAACGAATTTCGAGAACTCCTTTCAATCAATTTTAATAACGTAGAGCTTTACGCACTTCACACAAGCGAAAACGTTCAACAATTTCAAGATATGCGAGCACGGTATGTGCAGCAGATTTTCAAATGGGACATCCTGAGGATGCGTCAATGGCTTCCTAAAAAGTTACTGCAATTTAGCTTTAACGTCGGGGGGAAAATGCTAAAATCATTTATGAACGCTACTCACAGTAATTTGATTCACAGTATCGCTGTACCAGATTATCATGTATCAGATACGGAACTTCATAATGGATTAGATCTTATTGGTGTGTGTCGTAACTATTGAATTGTACTTAATTCACTTGCGACTGTGCTAAACACCCTTCAGCCATCATTACCCTCTCCGTACATCAAACATCGTCATATTTCTGTAGCACATTCATCTTGATTGTGCTTCTCTGGACAACATGCATCCTTCAATGGACTTCTCTGTACCCCATTGATAAGACCCAATGCTGAACAGATACATTATCGCGTGGATTGACCGTGCTTCGTAGCACAATCAAGATGAATGTGCTACGGTTTGATAAGACCCAATGCTGAACAGATCCATTATCGCGTGGATTGACGTGCTTCGTAGCACAATCAAGGATGAATGTGCTACAGATTGATAACGCCAATGCTGAGCAGATACTTTTTTGTGCAGTACGGCGTTCATCAGGACGTCATGCCAAAAGCTTTACACACCCTTTGAATTAAGAACCATTTGAAAAAAGATAAGAGATTTGATAACATGTTGTTGTAAGGGAAATAGAACCCAGCATAAATACACAACATATTGACAATAGTATCACACTCCAAGTAATGGATAATACAGGTAACACATTTGTCGACACAGTATTCGGTGACATTGCAGAAGAAAAACTAACACCCGAAGTAGTTGAGGTAATAGTAGAGTACGAGGAGATACAAACAACATTACCAAGTTTAAATGACGAACTAAAACCCCTTTTGGATGCAATCCCTTTAGACATGGACGCTATCAGATCAGTAAATGGTAAAAAGAGATATCTAAAACAGCGACGTAAGGAAATCCTTGAAATTCTTGCCAAGTATTCTGATAAAGCATTCAATGAACTTCAGGCTACATTAGAACGGGAAAAAGCTGCTAAACGTATGATGGCTGAGTTAGACTAACCCACATCTACCGACGAGAATACTGCTGAAAAAGAGAATGAGGCTAAGTTGAGAAGGTTACGTGACGAAGTCGATGACTTACATAAATCCATAAAAGAAGGAGAAGGACTTTGACACATTTTATTAGACTCTATAGGAATTTACTCATTTTAAGTGTGTCTTTTGTATATAGTATTTTCATAGTAAATACTGTCATTGCAGAAGAAATAATATATCAACCAAATCAATGGTTACAAGATGGAATATGGATCAGTGATATCAATGGCAGTAAGGAACGCAGACTCTATAATCCACCACTTCTCATCAAGGAGCTGTCAATACAAAAAGGTGATCGTTACCTAATTGGTGTTGGTAATGGCACAGATCCAGAAGTTGGTTCTGATGTATATCTTTTTGACACTAACAATTTGGACAAAGGCCGAAAAAACTTAACTTATGGAAGATATGGTTTTGTTTTAGATGCAGCTATTTCACGGAACGGCGATGTGGTGTTTTCAAACTCAATTCTTAATCAACACCCAGATGGTATTTATCTTATTCAACAATACGAGGTACATGAACCCATCCCAAATGCAGAGAAACTTTATAGTGGTCCCGCGGATTATGTAGATTGGGATCCTAATGGGAAGGAAGTTGTTTTTTCTAATAGCGATGGGATCTTTCTACTGGATACATTAGCAAGAGAGGTGACTCAAATTCTTGATTACGGAACACGACCCGTATTTTCACCTGATGGGAATAGGTTAGCTTTCATTGTTATTACAGATATCAACAATAAAAGGTTAGGTAAAATCGGTATAATTTCTCTTGATCACCCGCAAGAAGTGATAATACTTGACAGAGACACGGAGAAAACGAATGCGCTTCCATATTATCTGACGTGGATGCCAGATGGAGATATGATCACTTATGGATTATGTGAAGTTGTACCCTTTGCACCCGGGGATACGAGGAAAAGATGTGAATATTTAAACTTTGCAGTATCAGTTTCAGATGGTAGCAATCGACCGATTTTTACGAATTTCAAGGGTGGACTCCGAACATGGGAATGGACACGAAAATCATTTTCAGTTGAACCTATCGCAAAACTTACCACGAAATGGGGTCAATTAAAACAAAAAACACAGAACGGAGGTACAAATGAATAGCAAATATCTAACCTACGCTTGGTTATGTTTCTTATTTATGGGTCTATTTCTTCTATTAACACCTCTTTGTGCTGCTCTAACAGGGGAAATTATATTTATGCACCCAATATCCACAAAGGAAATATGGATCTCCAACGTGGAAGGCACTAACGCTCAAAAACTGTTCCAAAAAACTCTTACTGATATTCGTCGTATTCAAGATAAATTATCAGTACAAGAAAGAGGAGATTATGTTCTCTTAATAGGACCTGGCATAGACGAACGCAAAGTGATTCAAAACAATGACATACTTCTTACAGGAAATTCAATAGATCTTCATCTTTTCAACAGGAAGCATAAATTTAGAAATCCAAAAAACTTAACCCTTGGCGCGTTCAAGATGATATTAGATGCTGACATTTCTCAAAATGGAGATGTTGTTTTCTTAGCAGGCAGGGAAATATATCATATACCACAGGCACAACTTAGCAAGTCATCTCCAGAAAGAGTACTTCTTTTGACCTTAGGTAACACAACGCGGTATATAGGATATGTAGAATGGTCTCCTGATGGAAAACACATTGCTTTTTCTTCATCAGATGGGTTGTTCTTATTGGATGTCGCGACAAATAATACTTTTCGCATTACGGAACAGGAAGCGTATAACCCCATGTTTTCACCTGATGGGAAAAAAATTGCATTTAGTACTTATGTTAAAAAGCCTGATGCAGGTGCGTTAGCTACCAAAGCAATTGCAGTTGTCCCAGTGCAACCCGATGCAAACATTGAAATTGTGCATATACAAGAAAACTATAGTTTTGATGTAGATTTTTGGTCTCCTGATGGAAAATATATCGGTTTCTCTTCTCAACCCAACGTAGAAATCAACAACATTGAGATTCTCCAATCGCGCGGTAATTTCGTTATTCCAGCAACCGGCGGTGTGCCCAAACCCATTTTGCTATCAATGAACAACATCGTTCATTCCCTTGATTTTGTCACAGACAGTGCTTATGCTATTGAACCTGAGGATTCTCTGGTGACGACTTGGGGGAAATTGAAGGAACAGTAACTTTGTTCCATCAAAACACGCGAAATAAAGATGTTTCAACAATGACAAAGGGAGATTTGAAACGCGGTGAAGAATTATTATAGTGAAACCTAAAATTATCTTGACACTTCTTGGAACGACGGGCAATGAATTGCTGCGGGCTGGGAAACCCAGCCCCTACGAGCGGGTATATGTAAGCGAAAAAGTGTATATTTAATTCTAAGTTTTACCATAAATGAGCTTGAGGAAGAACGATCTAAGTCAAAATGAACCAGGACCAAAACTTTACACACCCCTAACTGACTAACTGACATTACCATAATTTCAGTTGTTCGTAAAATCAATCCTATGATAAACTATAATAGCAATACATCAACCTGAATAAACTGTTACGATTACGAACAGAATATTTGATATAAATGGGGAAGTAATGTCCAGCAAGGTTAACGAGTTCCAAATTCTAAATGCGGATGATGACGAGTTGATGCGGATTAGTCGTGAAGGAACACTGTCACTCAATTTGGATGAGATGCACGCAATTCAGACACACTATGCAAAACTGCAACGCAACCCAACCGATGTAGAACTTGAAACAATCGCGCAAACATGGTCTGAACATTGTGTTCACAAAACCTTTAAAAGCATTATTCTCTATACTGAAGATGGTAAGGTAACAGAAAAAATTAACGGTCTCTTTCCAACCTATATCCAGCGCGCAACTGAGGAAATTAACAAACCCTGGTGTGTCTCGGTGTTCGTAGATAATGCTGGCATCATAGAATTTGATGACATATACAATCTTGTCTTCAAGGTAGAAACCCACAACCATCCATCTGCAATTGAACCTTATGGCGGTGCAGGAACAGGTATCGGTGGTGTCATTCGGGATTCCCTCGGAACAGGTCTCGGTGCTAAACCGATACTCAACACAGATGTGTTCTGTTTCGGACTACCCGATACACACTATGAAGACCTGCCAAAAGGCACACTCCATCCAAAACGCGTTTTCAAAGGTGTTGTTTCAGGTGTTCGCGACTACGGCAACAGAATGGGAATTCCAACGGCAAATGGTGCCATCCTATTCGATACCCGCTATACGGCAAACCCGCTTGTATTCTGTGGTAACGTTGGTCTCATACCAAAAAACCGATGTGACAAATCTGTTGAACCGGGAGATTTAGTCGTTGCTGTCGGTGGACGCACCGGACGCGATGGAATCCACGGTGCTACTTTCTCTTCAGCAGAATTGGATGATACCTCTGAAAGCCTCGGCAGTGTTGTCCAAATAGGCAATCCGATTATGGAGAAGAAGATCGTTGACGCGCTCCTACAAGCACGCGATCAAAACCTATACCGTTCCATCACAGATTGCGGTGCTGGCGGTTTCTCATCTGCTGTCGGTGAAATGGGAGAAGATACGGGGGCAGAAGTACACCTGGAGAACGTCCCACTCAAATATGAAGGTTTAGCACCATGGGAAATCTGGTTATCAGAAGCACAAGAACGTATGGTCATCGCCGTACCACCTGAAAACATTGAGAAACTCATGCAGATATGTGAAGCTGAGATGGTAGAAGCAACGGTACTCGGCAGTTTCACTAACTCTAAACGCTTGCAGGTCTTCTATGAAGGAGAGATCGTCGGGGATTTGGATATGCAGTTCCTCCACAAAGGGTTACCGCAACATGTCAAAAAGGCGATTTGGACTTCGCCTCAACACCCAGAAATGTCTTCACGAGATGAACAGACAGATGATTACACCGAAGACCTATTACGTCTGCTTGCGTGTCCAAATATAGCAAGCAAGGAACATGTTATCAGACAATATGACCATGAAGTACAAGGTGGAATTGTTATCAAACCTCTCGTAGGTACTGAGAATGATGGACCGAGTGATGCATGTGTTGTAACACCAATCATTGGTAGTCCGAATGCGGCGATCATATCAAATGGCATCAACCCTAAATACAGTGATGTTGACCCATACATCAGTGCAGCCGCCGCAATTGATGAAGCACTACGAAACATTGTCGCAGTCGGTGGAACGCTTGAAAAAACCGCACTATTAGACAACTTCTGTTGGGGTAACCCGGATAAACCGGATAGACTCGGTGCGTTAGTACGGGCTGCAAAAGCATGCTATGACACTGCTACTGCTTACGGCACGCCATTTATATCTGGTAAAGACAGTCTCTATAACGAGTATCGCGATACCACAACAGGTGAACAACGCGCGATACCATCAACGTTACTCATCTCGGCAATCTGTGTCATGCCTGATGTTCGCAAAGCTGTTACGATGGATGTCAAAAAACCGGGTAATCTGATTTATGTTGTAGGTCCTACTTACGCTGAATTGGGGGGTTCACACTACTTCAGCATACACCGGTATATCGGCAACAAGGCACCCATCGTTCGAACCGACGAGGGTAAGTTGACGATGCAAAAACTGAGTGCTGCTATTGACAAAGGTTTTGTCCGATCCTGCCATGACTGTTCAGAGGGTGGTATCGGTGTGGCAGCAGCAGAAATGGCATTTGCAGGAGGTTACGGTCTCTCACTAAATCTCAATGCAATTCCTACAGGTGAGGATATTATGTCTAACGATTTCCTGCTGTTTTCTGAGTCAAATAGTCGTTTTCTCGTTGAAGTTGAACCAGAGAAAAAAACCGACTTTGAAAATCACATGACCGAAGTACCAATTGGATGTCTTGGCAGTGTAACAGATAGTCCAGCCTTTACTGTTAATGGTATAGATGGAGAACAGGTCATCAGAACGTCAATTGGAACTCTGAAATCGGCGTGGCAGACTCCTTTGCATACATAACTGACTTTTTAATGCCTGATTATAGTGTCACCCAAAAACATCAGGGTACTTCTTGGTGTACTGTCCAATCAAAATATGGGATGTCCCCGTTTGTAGTAGGGCAATTCATTGCCCGTTTCTGCGGGAGAACGGGCAATGAATTGCCCTACTACGAACGGTCGTTCGTTAGCGGTAAAGTCTCAATTTAATTCTATATCATTTTAGGAGGATAATATGAAACCCAACGTTCTTGTCCTTCGGACGGCGGGGACAAACTGTGATGTTGAAACTGATGTTGCATTTCAACTTGCTGGTGCGGATACATCATTAGTGCATATTCAGAATCTTATTTCAGGCAAGGTCAATCTTTCCACATTTCATATACTCGCTATTCCAGGCGGTTTCTCTTATGGAGATGATATTGCAGCGGGGATACTACTTGCCGTTGAGATGAAACACAAAATCAGATCCGCTTTAGAGCAGTTTGTTGATGATGGCAAGCTGATCATTGGGATATGCAACGGGTTTCAAGTGCTTGTGCGGACAGGTCTACTACCTGGTGTAGAGCATACCAACAACGGTAATTCTGAAATCCCACAACGTGCCACTTTAGCAATGAATACATCGGCAAAGTTCGAATGCCGGTGGGTTGAATTGGAAACGCAACAGAGTTCTTGTGTATTTACAAGAGGGATCAAGTCACACCTATATCTCCCCGTAGCACATGCTGAGGGTAGATTTACTGCACCGTCGGATGTGTTAGCGGAATTGGAAACACACAATCAAATTGTATTCAGATATGATAAGTCTTCTAAGTATCCTTCCGACAATAATAATTATCCGAACAATCCGAACGGTTCTGATGCTGATATTGCAGGGATTTGTGATAGGACAGGTAGGATATTCGGTTTAATGCCGCATCCTGAAAGGTTTCTGACAAAGTGGAATCACCCACGTTGGACTCGAGAAGACTTACCCGATGAAGGGGATGGTGTTGCTATTTTCAGAAACGCTGTTGACTATGTGACTGCGACCTTTGTCTGAATGGTATTAGGCTATCAATCGACTACTTTCATCTGTAGAGAAATTCATCAATCCCACAATCGCTAAGATAAATCCAACTGCAGACAAAAACGCACCATATTGAACGTCATCATATATCGGTGCAAGCTCATATTTTCCGGCGAAAAAAAACAGAACAAAGCAGATGAGACCTACAATACTGCTCAAACTGATGAAGAATTTGTAAACCTTCTCTTTTAAGGTTGAATAAAATGCTATGCTGAGAATTATGATAAACCAAGATGCGATGAACATCCATAAGATGAAACCTACATCACTGTGACGTGTTTTTATATTAACCAATTGAACCCCAGTCTCATCTTCTCCCCAGGGAAGAGCAAAACTAAAAAGTGACAATACCCCACCAGCAAGTGTAATCAGTCTTGAATACTTATTCATTTTCCATCACCAAATATCCTTGAAACGACGCTCTCCCTTGGTATGTATATTGCACCGATTAACGCAATAACAAATCCTACAGCAGTTCCAAAACCACTCCATTGTATATTACCTGCTGCTGTATAAGTTGTATTACCCATGCTGCGTAATCCATTTTCACTCAAGACTGTTGTCAACAACAATGAAAGAATTAAACACAATATCCCGATGATACTGCTGATAATCACTATCCGTTTTAATCTCCCAGATGAATTCTTCGCAAGCATGATGACGCTACAAATCAAGATAAGAACGGATTCAATGAGTGCAACGGTGACTAAATTGAAACCTAAAGCGATTTTGTATCCTGGATATCTATGATGACTATCAGGAATGGGTGTTATGATCGATCCTCTCTCTGTTACTGGATTACTACTCCTAAGTGTTGCACCCCCGAGTCTTTGAGTCTTTACATTTGTATCATAACGTCTCTCGAAGCTACCCTTTGTAAATGTAACCCATGACAATGCAAAGCAACACACTGCCAGGGCTCCACCCATAACTGCAATTAGTCGCGAATGCCGTTTCACTTCTCATCTCCCTTATGTTTTGTATCGTCGTCATTTACATCTATGTTGCATCCTCATTTATTTCTGTAGCGACCCCTGATTGTGGAATGTTCCATGCACCAATGAGTGCAATGATAAACCCAATTGCTGCACCAAAAACACCAAAACTGATTATTGACAAGTTCTTAAAAATTACATACAGCATTATTAGCAATCCTATACCACTACATATAAGAATTGGTGTTTTGGACTTTGAAGGTGTATTCTGCATCAGCATGTAAATACAGATAGCAATAATCGCTATGACAGCGAGCAATGAAAGCGTTATTAAGTTACCTCCACTCGTTGCAAGTTTAAAACCAGTAGCAGTCAGAAAGCCTTCTAATTTAGGTTGGGGGAAGTTCATTCCTGACATTTGCGGAGAGGTTAAATTTGATTTTAAAGTTGACAAGTCAATTCTTATCCATGTTAGAAAGAAACAAATAAAGGTTAATCCGCCGCCAACTAACGGGAGTAAAAGTGGATTCTGTTTCATAACTTATTCCTCCATAAAGTATGTAGCACTAAAACAACTACTGTTCTGTCAAGTTTATATTTAAGGGAAAATGTCGCGATTCGGAGATCGCTCCTACCAGAAAAGCAATGTCTTGTAGGCGGTGAATGCCTAATGAAAATTAAGTTATTAATTGGGTAATACGCGGGCGGGGAAACCCCGCCCCTACGAAACCTTACTCCTACGATGAGTCATATCAGTAGAATTATTGCAAATTCCCACAATTTGAATCCTGACAATGGACTAATTGGCAGATGCGATTACTTTAGTGTTAATGTTAGATCCAGTCATTAGCGCGCACCACATGCCTGCAAACATGCCTGCATGTGTCCGCGAGATTCAGCAGCAATCGTGCAACACTGCTCCAAACTATACTCTCTTGCACCGATCACTTCAAGGTTAAGAGGTCCCGTATATCCGTTTTCATGCAAAACACGGATATATCCAACAAGGTCAATATCACCCCTTCCGTTCGCTTGAAGTTCAGGAGTTCCAGGACCACGTTGTGTTCCTTTACAATCCCGAATATGCACATGTTTTACCCGTGATACCACCGCGGCGATAGCTTCAACAGGATTCTCACCTGCCCGATGGATATGTGAAGGATCCATGTCAATACCGAATGCTGGTGATGATATTTCCTCCATTGCGCGTAACGTTGTTGGTGTGTTATAGATACTTGCACCGACATGTGCCTTAACACAAAGTGTCACACCGTAATGTTCCGCGCGTTCTGAAAATTGTCCGAGAGAATCTATAACCGGTGCCCAAGCGGATTCATCATCTGATGCACCACCAGGACCACAGTTGACAATAGGGATACCTATTTCAACGGCTGCCTGAAAGGCAAGTTCCATTCTCTCTGGGTCCCTTGAGGGTTGCTCCATCGCTAACAACTCAAGTTCGTATTCTTTAGATAGACGTTTGATGTCGTCAGCGAGTTCCTGCCAATTTGCCAAAACAAGATGCTGACTCATGCCATCAATTGCTGACAGTTCAATACCATCGTAACCTGCCATGGCTATGTGCTTGAAGGCGGTTTCCATATCGTATCCGCCGAAAAGGACAGAATTTGCTCCTAATTTCAAATGTATATGCTCCTTTTATAGTGAACTTTAGAGTCAATGCCCGTTAAAATATTGACTGGCTTCACAACGGGCGAGGTTCCCTCGCCCCTACGCTGGGTGTTCTTCGCCATCGGTATATGGGATGAAATGTCTCATTAATTATTCACTTTACTATATTTTGTTCCTTGAATTCAACCTACAGTCCGTTTAATGTTGGCAGTGGATGTGGACGTACGAGGATCCCGCCTTGTTCATAGGATTCCATTGCTGCCCAGGTATACTCAAGCGCAGCGAGCGCGTCTCTACCAGAAGCGCGCAGCTTCTCTTTCGGCACACCGTTCGTGATGTCCTCTAAAAACGCATGGATTCTCAACGGGAAGGTTTGACCAAAATCAGTAATTCCTGAATCGGTAACGACTACGTCGTTACCTTCTGGGGCACCAGGTGATGGCCAAAATGTTATCTTCTCAATACAGTTCTCAATACAGAAAGTGCCCCGTGTGCCGGCGAGTTCTACGCTCCACCATCCGCCTAATCCAAAAGTAGCGTCTCCGCGTTGACTCAATAAATAACCTATACAACCGTTTTCAAAACGCAGGTGAATGCTGTTGATAGAGACCATCAGATCCCCTCCTTTCCTTCGAAAATGGGGACGTTCCATAAAAGCCTGCACATGTGTAACATCACCACAGAAATGACGCATCACACTGAATGGATGTGAAAGAAACGCCTTCACGTGAAAGTATGGGAAACCGTCAGAACGCGGTGCTTTAGAATAACTGTAGTTGAATTCTCCGCCAGCGAATCCCATCTTATGGAGAATATAGACCTGTTCTCCGATCTGTCCGTTATCAATATATTTTTTCGCTTGTTCAGCGGGTGGTGTGAAGTAGTGGTTTAGATTGCATCCGAGATATAGGTCGTTTTCTGTAGCTTTTGCCACCATCTCACGTGCGTGTCCCACATCGTTTGAGATCGGTTTCTCAACGAGAACATGTTTGCCATTTTCAAGTGCTTCCATCGTCGGCTCATAATGCCAACTACCGTTCTCATTTCCACCTGTGCTAACATCAACGATGTCAAGGTCAGGTTCGCCATCAATCATATCAGCTAAACTGTAATATGCCTTTACACCGAGTCGTTCAGCAGAACCGTCAGCCTTCCCTTTGTCTATATCACATACGGCAACAAGCTCCGCTAACTCATTATTTGCATAGCAATTTGAATGGTTATTGCCGATTCCACTCATTCCGACTACGCCAACTTTTAATGCCATTCTTTTGATTCCTTCCGATAAGTAAATTAGTTTTGATAGCACAATTCTATACTGTGAATTGTGGTTTGTCAACATTTATCTTGTAGTATCTATTCTTTTGAAAACCTATCCAAATGAAACGGCGCGATCGTCTCTGACGTCTCACCAGTCAGAACCAGTTTGGATACCTCGTAAGCCGTAATCGGGGTGAGTAAGATGCCGTTGCGATAATGTCCTGTTGCGTATATAAGGTTCTCGATCGGTGTTTTACCAAGGATCGGAGCATTGTCGCTGCTACCGGGTCGTAAACCTGTCCACGTTTCGAGAAGTGGCAGTTCATAGATTCCCGGTACAGCTTCAAACGCGCCGTGGAGGAGTTCATATATTCCCCCGACGATCAGATCCGTATCAAATCCCAGTTCCTCCGTTGTAGCACCGACGACAAGTCTTCCATCACCTCTCGGTACCAAATATACAGGCATAGGATACCTTGCTTTGACGGTACGGATGACGTTGCTGAGCATAACACCCTCCCGCATCTGTAAGGCTAACATCTGTCCCTTCACTGGTCGCACAGGAGGGATGATATTGTCTGGTAGTCCGTTGATCTGTCCAGACCAGCATCCAGCGGCGAGGATACATACATCTGCGCTGTGAAAACCGTCTTGTGTTTGAACACCGGTTGCTGTTCCGTTTTGTATGACAATTCTATCAACAGAGCTATTTTGATGTAACACACCGCCTCGTTTCTGATATGCATGTTGGAGTGCTTGGACCATCAGTCTGTTATCGACCTGATGATCGGTTTCACACCGAATCGCTGCAGTCACATAAGGTGAGAGTGCACCTTCAATTTTCCGTGCTTCATCTCCGCTTAACCACTCTACTTTCAACCCTAAATCTTGATATAAGGTATAAGCATGTCGGAGTTGATACGTATCATCGGGTTGAATTCCTATTATGAGCGTACCTTCTGCTCGGTAACCGATAGGCATATCGGTTTCTGTTTCTAATTCATCGACCCATTCCGGGTAACGTGCTAAACTTTCATTGCTAAGTTTGAGAAGGTCGAGTTCGTCGATATGTGCTTCAGCGATTGGACCGAGCATACCTCCTGCTGCCCAAGAGGCACCGCGTCCTGCTTGTCCGCTTTCGTGAATGGTGACAGCCGCACCCGCTTTCGCCAGCTGCCAACCGATACCGAGTCCAATCACACCGCCACCGATAATGATAATCTTCTTGTTATGCATTGTCCACCTTTTCTGACATAAGTTGTCCTCGGAAAAAGTTTTAGATTTATAGGTTTTTCTTTATAATGTTTATCCAAACAAACATTTTCTTTGTTGACTACATAGTATCATATTAATGAATTAATTTCACTTATTGATTTAATTTCACTTGACAATATTAGAATCACATGGTATTATTCTGTATGTATTTTATCCCTAATTATGATATTGGTTTGAATCCTTTTCGCAAACAATATCTGAATATTGATACGTATGATTGAAGTAAAAGAACTTACAAAGTCCTATGGTCCAACGCTTGCCGTAAATCAAGTGTCATTTGAAGCACGTGCAGGAGAAGTTGTCGGTTTTATCGGTCCCAACGGTGCAGGTAAAACAACAACAATGCGCATCCTTACATGTTATCTCACCGCAGACTCAGGTAGTGCTTCTGTTGCTGGATATGATGTTCAGGAACACCCAATTGATGTGAGAAAAAACGTAGGATACCTGCCTGAAAGTGCCCCCTTATATGTAGATATGGGGGTTGTTGATTATCTTAAATTCATGACAGAAATCCGAGAAATCCCAAAATTTGAGCGGAGACAACGGATAAATTCTGTCATAGATATATGCGGACTGAGTAGTGTCGTTCAAAAGGACATAGGTGAACTCTCAAAAGGTTTTCGCCAACGGGTTGGTTTAGCACAAAGTCTGATCCACGACCCACCAATCCTGATTTTAGATGAACCCACCTCTGGACTTGACCCAAGCCAAACAATTGAGATCCGGAACTTAATAAAAGAACTTGGTAAAGAAAAGCTTGTTCTCTTCAGCACACATATATTACCTGAAGTGTCTGCTACCTGTAGTAGAATACTTATGATTAATCAAGGAAAAATTGTTGCTAACGGAACCCTACAAGAACTCATCGGTCAAGTGCGAAGTGATGACACAGTCCATGTGGCGATTCGTGGCGCGGAAGAAGAAATTAGAACAAAACTGAATGAAATAGAAGGTGTCATGGATATAAGACATGTCGCTACAGAAAATGGAGTTGTCAGTTACGAAGTCACGACATCCCAAGGTATAGACAGTCCGACTGAACTGTTTTTCCTTGCTGCAGTTGAGAACAATTGGCAGATGGCAGAACTACGTCATGAATCTGTTGATCTTGAGCAAGTATTTTTGAACTTTACGACTGGACAGGTGGAAGAGACCACACCTACTGAGGAGATAGATACACAGACAGAGGAAACTGTGACTGGCATTGCTGTTGCTGAAGAGGAGTAATATAAGAAAAGGTTCACTGAACACTATGAGAAACATTAACGCTATTTTCAAAAAAGAATTCAGAAGCTATTTCAATTCTCCCATCGCTTATATATTCATGACAGTCTTCCTCGGAATCTCATCGTGGTTGTTTTTCCGTACCTTCTTCATTTCAGCGCAAGCGGAAATGAGAGGACTCTTCGGTCTTATGCCGTGGATATTTCTCTTTTTCATACCCGCAGTAACGATGAAACTGTGGGCAGAGGAGAAGAAAATCGGTACTGCTGAAATCCTGATGACTCTACCGATACGAGATTATGAGGTTGTTCTGGGTAAATTCTTCGCAAGTTTTGCTCTACTCGCGGTAACCGCACTTTTTTCCCTTTGTATCCCTATTTCAGTTGCAATAGTCGGTGATCCGGATCAAGGAACGATAATCTGTGGGTATCTCGGACTTCTCTTGATGGGTGCAGCATATCTCTCAATTGGTCTTTTCGCTTCAACGTTAACTGAGAACCAGATTGTAGCGTTTATATTGGGTATATGTGCTTGCTTTTTACTATTGATAATAGGGGAGGAAATTGTTCTCTTCAGTGCCCCCAACTGGTTATATCCTATTTTCAGTTATCTCGGTCTCGGGACACACTATAGCAGTATTCTACGGGGTGTGATAGATTCACGTGATATTATCTACTATCTAACAATCATCGGGTTTTTTCTATACTTGAGTACACTCTCTGTTGAAAGTCGGAAATGGCGTTAAGATAAGGAGGTAAATTGCTTTGGCTGATAAACGAATCAAATACGGTAGCAATACAGTTATCGTAATAGCACTTATTATCGGTATATTGGTGCTGGTGAATTATCTATCTACTCGCCGTTTTTTGCGTTTTGATCTCACTGAAGACAAGCGTTACACTGTATCGAAAGCAACTAAGAATGTGATAAAGGATCTTGATGATATCGTTACGATTACCGCTTATTTCTCAACAGAACCGGCTGAAGTCAACCGTATTCGTCGGGATGTCCGAGATGTTCTTGACGAATTTGATGCATTTTCTCAGAAACTAAAGATTAAGTTTATTGATCCGGGTGAATTTGACGAGACACAGAAACAGGAGCTGCGGTTCAAGGGTATACAGGAAATGCCTATCAATGTCCTGCAGGAAGACAAAGCGGTCATCACCAACGTTTATTGGGCCATCTCTGTCGGCTATAGTGGTAAAGAGGAGGTGTTACCTGTTGTCCGTTCAACATTAAATTTAGAATACGAACTCACTTCCACAATCCTTAAGGTGACCACCAAGGAGGCAAAAACAATCGGATTTCTAACAGGACATCAGGAATTTGACATCAACGCACCAACACAAGAATCCCAATACCTTCGTGAATTGTTAGATATAAATGCAAAAGGCCAATACAACCTAAGCAGTGTTGACGTGAAAGCAGGAGAACCCGTTGATACATCTGTCACGACTTTAGTGGTTGCTGGACCTAAACAGGAACTGTCAGAACGAGAGAAATACGAAATTGACCAATTTATCATGCGTGGTGGAAGAGCCATATTGTTGATTGATCCTGTTACAATACAACCACCAGCACAAGCAACGCCACTTAGCACGGGACTGAACGACTTGCTTGAACATTATGGCGTGAAACTCGGAAATAATATCGTGGCTGACCTTAGATTCCATGAGAGCGTCCGGTTAGATCAAGGATTCATGAGAGTTATTCAACCCTATCCCTATTTTGTAAAAATTGTAAAGAACAACTTCTCAGAAGAGAACGCTATCACGAGTCAACTTGAGACATTAACTTTGCCCTGGACAAGTTCTTTAGAGGTACTGACAAAAGAAGGTGTAAAAGCAACAGCATTAGCCAAGACATCCGAATACGGAAAGAGTTCACAAGGGTTTTACAACCTAATGCCCGGTACTCCGATCCCAAATACAGACACACAAATGTATACAGTGGCTGCTGCTTTAGAAGGTAAGTTTAAGAGTTTTTATGCTGAAAGAGAAATCCCACCTGTAGAATCAGCGGTAGAGAATGGGGACGAAGCAGAAGATTCTTCATCCCAAGAAGAGAATACTGAAGAAAGAACGACAATTACCGATAGCACAGAGACACAGATTATCGTTGTTGGGACTTCTCAATTCCTGACACAATTAAACCGGAACAGTGTGGACTTTCTATTGAATAGTCTTGACTGGTTGACTCTCGGTGAAACCCTCATCGGAATACGATCCTATACGATTACTGATAGACCCCTAAATGATGTTTCTGGAATTGTGAAAAACTTGATAAAATATTTCTGTATGATCGGTATACCACTATTGGTCGTAATTATTGGACTTATACGTTACTTACTGAGAAGGAGAGTGAAACGTTTGGTTGCAGCCTACGGTTCCGATATTCTCCGTACCTTGTAGATTATAGTGGACATTGAAAATAACAATACAAAGTCATTGTAGGAGGTCAGCTAACATGATTCTGGCCGCTTCCCGACTGAACGCTTTGGTAGTCGGGAATCGGAGTTCAAATCAACGGTATGAATGCCATTTAGGCATTCCCCGCCTACAAATCAGAATGTACCATAAAATCAAAAGTTTACTATATTATTGATACTTCTGGATAAAACTATGCAAAATAGACAACTTAAGATATTAGGTGGAATTTGCGCTCTACTGCTGTTAATTGTGCTCATCTTTGAAAATCCTTTCGGCAAAAGCGAGGATGAAAAAAGATCTGAAGAAGCAAAACCACTCTTTCCTGACTTTAGCATAGAACAGGTTTCAAAAATTGAGATTATTGCTAAAGGTGAGACAACAGTTCTCGCAAAACAGAACGAGCAATGGGTCGTTGCTACGATGGACAATTATCCAGCAGACAGCAATGGTGTGAAAGACCTGTTGGAGAAGGTAGTTGAATTTGACAATTCCACGCACGTATCCGACAATCCGAAAAACCGAGCTGAGTATCAAGTTGATAGCAGCGGTGTTGAAGCGAAGTTACTTGATGGCGAGGATAAAACGCTCGCACACCTATTTGTTGGTAAAAACACACCTGGTATTTTTAATAGTTATGTGCGTGTCGCGGATTCCAACGATGTCTATGTTGGAAAGGGATATTTACAGAGTACTTTTGACAAAGGAGACCGTACTTGGAAAGATAGAACAATCTTCAAATTCGAGAAAGCCCATGTCACAAGCATCAATATATCCTCCCCTGAAGAAACGATTGAACTCCGTTTAGATTCAGAGAATAAGTGGCAGCTGCTACAACCGATTACAGCCGCTGCGAACCAGACAGAAGTAGAGAACTTACTCTCTTATTACAGTGCGCTGACGACAGATGATTTCGCTGAAGCAAAAGAACTCACAGCATACGGATTAAATACACCGAATTCATCTATCACAGCAAGCCTAAATGATGGCACCTCAGCTAAATTACTTATTGGAAAAGCGGAAGATGAGGGGAACAACATTTACGTCAAAAGAGATGATAAAGACACTGTTTTTATGTTATCCAAATCGAGTGTTGACAGATTAATTAAAAAGTCTGATGCGTTGACAGAGAAAACAACACCTCCAGAGATGGAGGACACCAACCCATCAGAGTAAAATTTAGGAGAAATGATGAAAAAACTTAACCTTGTGTTGATGATAATTAGTATAGCATTGATTGCAACACTCACTGCCTGTGATTCACGGGTCGCTTCACAACTTCTGGCACCGCCACCTATTGAGAGAACCATACATGTTAATGGAAGTGGCTCAGTATCGGGGGATCCTGATATTGCGACACTCCATATTGGCGTTAGCGTGCAGAAGGATACAGTTTCGGAAGCCCGCGAAACTGCCGCAAAGGCGATGACTGATCTAATTGAGACTTTGAAAGCTAACAATATTGATGAAGAGGATATTAAAACTCAGAATTTCAGTATCTATCCTCAATACGACTGGACGGAAGAGGGACGAGTACTTATCGGTTATAGTGTGAATAATACCGTTAGTGCAACAGTACGGGAATTGGATACATTAAGCGATGTCATTGATGATGCTGCGGAGGCTGGCGGAGATTATGTTATCGTAAATTCAATCCAATTTTCAATTGATGATCCCAAACCGTTGCAGTCTCAGGCACGTAGTTTGGCAGTGAAAGACGCCGAAGCAAAGGCGCAGACCTTAGCAGACGCTTCGGGTGTAACACTCGGCAAACCTATTACCATCACTGAAAGCACATATTATGTAAATCCACCTGTCCCGTATGATCTGGCGGAAGCAGCGTCAGATGATGGTGCCTCAAGAACGTCAACCCCTATTATCCCTGGTGAACTTACTATTACTGTGAATGTATCTCTGATTTACGAAATTGAGTAAGTAATCCCACCAGAAAAAAGAGGAGTAGATTAACTATCTACTCCTCTTTCATTTAATCAGCAATTCACGGATATTTTGTGTAATCAAGAGGTAAAATCAGTTCTTTTTCAAGATTACAATTCGATTGGTGTTCGTGCCCTTTTCGTTGTTGTCAACACCCCAACAATTCGCAGTCTTAGTGAATTTCTGTTCGTTGATTAACACTTCTTCTGGAATTAATCTGGCAACAAGCGCAGCCATTGCTACGGACTCTTCTAAATTGACTGATCCTTTACGGACCTCACCCACCTCAAATGCAATTCGTCCAGTGGGTTTTAGTATACGATTTAACTCAACAAATACGTCTGTCATACGAGAAATCCAATCCTTAAGCGATTTTATCTGCCAAATTCTTCCCGGTTCAATTTCAATATCACAAAACCACATCCGCAACCAGTTATCCTGTTCATAGTCAACGATGTCAAGAAATGGTGGTGAGGTGACAACCAGATCAACCGATTCACTTGAAATTTCAGGTGTATGGTCCGCAGACCGAGTCAGTAGCACTGCATCGTCTCTCCAGTAATGGTTTGGTAGTTGTTGACGCAGTAGCTGCTTAGACTTTCGGTAAATCAATGCTTTTGTATCTCGATATTCCGGTTTCTGATTCCGTTTTTCATTGATTTTGCGTTGCGAAGCAACAGATGTAGCAAGGTTTGGTGGAAGCGTGAAAACAGAGAAAAAACCCGGCGAATGACCTGTGAGACGGCTACAAGCTACCATCTGCAACCATGCATCAACGTTATCAGAATCTTCTCTTTCAAAATATGCCCGCCAACCGTAAATCTCTCTAAGTGTGTCTATATGAAAAAAAACTAATAGGTCAGGATCAATCTCAGCACCATCTGGTAGTTCAATTGTAGCTAATCGCTGTTTAATGTCTATTAACGTAGGTGGATTTAGACGAGGAGTTGTGAGTACTTTAGATAGAGGATTAATATCATTACCGATGGCAGCGTATCCATGCAGTTGCGCTTCAATTAGCGTAGTACCGCGCCCCATAAATGGATCGTAGATCACTGAGTCAGGTCCGCAGAACTTATTAATAAAATAGGCTGGTAGTTGTGGTTTGTAACAAGCGCGATATGAAATCTCATGAATAGAGTGGCAAGCTCGCTGTTTTGAAGTCCAATACTCGTCAGTTTCAGTAGGAATATTTAGTTCTAGTGGTAAACTATCAGGTGAATTGAAATTAAGATATGACTGTACATAGTCCATGTGTGTTTCCTTAAACTGTATATAGTCCATGTGCGTTTCCTTAATGGATAGATCCCTTATATCATTTTGCTGTGATGTGGACCATTTGCAAGGATCTTATGATTTACAGATGCTTCTAACCTAACATTTACTTTAGTGGTAGGTTCAAGAAAATCTAACCGGATATTGTTTATTTTTTTTAAATCTTCTTCACCATTGGAATAAAGAACTGTTAAAAGAAGATGATAAATCGGTTCAGTAAATTATTTACGGAGTTTTTTAGATGAAGAAGTTAGTACGCGTCTGTTGGAATCTTTTTCATTCCAATCGCTTGTTGCTTTGAATTCAAGAGGCATACGAAGCTGTGGTTCTTTTTTAATTAGTATCTTATCGGGATAGCCAGAACCAGAACAGTGTTCAATAGTAAATTCTCTTATAGCAACACTAAGTTTTTCAATAGTAAACTTCTCTACTTGATTTCCAATAGATTGGTTAGTGCTACCAGGTTTTATTGGACAAACCGAAGATTTTATGGATGTGTCTGAAACAACATTAACGAATGCAGAGACAATGTCCTCTCGTAAATCCATAGGCCATTCATGAACAAGTTGACGGTATTCCTGTTCTTCCCAACGTAGCAAGGTTTTATAATAGTCACCAAGATTCGACATAGGCCTCTTCCCTATTCATGCTGTTATAATAAACAAAGTATCATCAAACTTATATAACATTAACGCCAAAAATGTTTTTCGTTTGCATGAATTTTTATACTATCATGCTGTTTACCCAAATCTGATCCAAGTTTTCAGTGCAAACATAATCTTTATAGTAGCGGGACACATCATCAGATTTTCTCTGTTCAGATAGTCTGTCTTGAATGAGATTTACATTGAATTCATCAAGTTCAATACCAATAGACTCTCTATCTAATTGCTCAGATACAACCAAGGTAGTACCTGAACCTGCAAACGGATCAAGCACAACATCACCAGGTCTCGTAGAAGAAAGGATAATTCTTAGGAGGAGTTGAATAGGGGATTGCTGTTTGTGAAGGCGTTTTCCTTCACTGTCTCGCAACGCTTCCTCACCAGCAAAATAGCCTGAAGTTAACTCTCGAATATCATCCCAAACATCAGTAACATACATCCCATTTTCACGGTTATACTTATAGCCTGATGGCAAAGGAGGATCAATACGCAGGCGATTGAAGACACGCGGTGTTTTACCCTTAGTAGCAAAAGCAATTATCTGATAATGTTTTCCATATCGTTTCATTCCTGGAACAGCGGAAGTTTTCTTTTTCCAAATAATCAGATTTTGAAAAGTCCACCCACTATTACGTAGACATCGCAAAACATACTCTGTGTTTTTCTCGCGTTGCATGAAATAAATTGCGCCCCCCTCAGAAGTAAGCGAGAATACAATTTCACAGATTTCCTGCATCCACTTCCAATATGCACTTGCCGGGAGATTATCGTCCCAAGCATTATAAGTTTTAGATTGATTGAATGGTGGATCAAGAAAGGAAAGGTCTATTCTCTTCTGTAAGTGCTCGGAACGCAAGACGGTTGAACAACAGCCTTGTAGTACTTTACATGTATCGCTCAAAGAGTGTTCCATGGTGACAAGTATTTCCGAATTAATAAGATATTAGAGACGATGTATCTTCAATGAATTACTGTCTTGAAGATAAGTGGATTTACCTATCTCTGTCTACACGGTATAATGTTTTACAAATTCTTCGTCGAGGTTTTCTAAGACATCTTTGGCATCGGGGGGAGTGGTTTGTTCTGGTGTCACTTCAGCCTCAAGGAATCCGTTTTCTTCTAACACGTTTTCTTCAACATAGATCGGTACTTCACACCGGAGTGCGAGCGCAAGTGCATCACTTGGACGAGAATCTATTTCGTAAGTTTCACCGTTTGCCTCAAGTTTGACCTTTGCGTGGAAGGTAGACTCTTCCACGGCATTAATGCATATAGATTTTACTTCTGCTGATATAGTGTCAAGGACGTTCTTTAGCAGATCGTGTGTCATTGGCCGTGGGATGGGTATGTTTTTCAGACAAAACTCTATTGCCCACGCTTCTGCCTCACCAATCCAGATGAGTAAGATCCGCTTAGAATCACCTTCTTTCTCCTTTAGGATAACAAGAGGTGCGCGTGCAGCTTGATCAACGGTGAGGAATTCTATGTTTACTTCCACCATGTTAAGACTCCTTTCCAATGAATCTTTCTTTATCCATCACTTTTTTATTATATAGACTTACAGTAGGTCTTGAACTTTTAGTTCTGAATTTTTGCAATAATATACGAATGTACTTGTTTTGCTTCAGTGTAACTTAGGTTGTCAATCCAGTGGACATTGCGTTTGACGTTAATCTCAAGTCGTGCTTGTCCTAAGAGTCTATGTTTGAGCAATCTTGCAAGTTTCACAGCAATAATTTCGCTATAGAACAGATTACATCGTATATTTGTGTATGAGATAGCAAGACTTCCCATATCTCGTTCATCAATCACAAGAATTCTTAGCGAAGTGATAATAACATAATCTGGACGCAGCACTGAGGAGCGACCAAGAACACATAGATCTATATGTTCATTCTGATGGAGCTCTGTCTTAGCAACCCGTTTAATTCGACATGGAAGATTTTCATAATCCGCCATTGTGCTGCACCTTTTAGAGATAAACCCTACGAATACTAACAACAATGGAACACAACTACATTCTAACGTATTTACAACGGAAATCAATTATAGTGAACATTAGAATTTATGAAACACTCCACGACGGACGAGGTGACCTCGCCCCTACGCTGGGTGGTCTTCGTCATCGGTGTATGGGGTGAAATGTCTCGTTAATTATTAACTTTACCATAATTTACACAAATGATGGAGGTGGCGGGAATTGAACCCGCGTCCGAAAGCATATTGATAAAGGCTACTACATGCTTATCACAGGTTTAAGTTTTCATCATTTATGTTCCCCTGTGCTGGAATCAGAAATGACTATCTCAAGTATGTTTCGCGATTTACCCCTTGAGAACAACTAAACCGCTATCCCGTATTACGGCGCTTTAGCATCTCTGACGGGCGGCAGATCAGCCAAGCGTAGCTGCGTATTAAGCAGCTAGTGCTAATTCTTCATCAGCAATTATAGTTGTTCCGCCTGTTTTACGAGGCCTGCGGAGACCTCGACATGCAACCTGTATCGCAATTACCTCCGTCGAATCCTGGTCACCCCCAAATTATAATAAGGTATCATGTATAGGTTCGTATTTCACGGTTAGCGTGTTCACGTTCAATTTTATCCCGTTTGTCATAGAGACGTTTCCCCTCAGCGACCGCGATTTCTAATTTAACTCTTCCTTCATTGAAGTATGCTTGAGTCGGTATGAGGGTCATTCCTTTCGACTTCGTTGAACGTTCAAGCTTATTAATTTCTCTCCGATGTAACAATAGTTTTCGAACACGTTTCGGGTCATGATTCATGCGATTGCCTTGATCATACAGACCGATAAACGCATTAATAAGAAACGCCTCTCCTTCTGAGACTTGTGCATAACTATCTGTGAGATTCATCTGTCCATTTCGTATCGCTTTTACTTCTGTGCCTTGCAATACGATACCTGCTTCGTATTTATCATGTAGATGATAGTCGTATCTTGCTTTCCTATTGACAGTGATAACAGCGTTCTGCGTGGATTTCTTATTTTTTTTCATAATAAGCGATATTATAACATATAAATTTGATACATGCAAACAAATTCTATTTAAGGTTCATAGAGTATTTGCATGGCTCTTCTAAGTCAAGGAGAACTTTTGAACCAACTTTCAGATACCTTCCGTTAAGCATCACGAAATGTTCACCACGTAAAAACAGGTATTCACCTATAAATTCTACTGTTTTTTCTTTTATCTCGGTTGACATATTTGTGTAACCGTCATCAGAAATCAGATACACATCTGTTCCGTAATCTGATATGACAGTGAAACCACTTGCCAATACATCCGCATCTGTTTCTACTGTAAGTGTTTTAACTAACGGATGTTTATCTGCCTCGGTTTCTAATGGGAATAGGACGACATTCATGTTCGCAGGTAATTGACACTGTGTCTGATATGTAACTTGAGTTCCATTCATAAGGATTGTTACGTTGGTTGGATCAGCAGAACAGATAAATAAATTACTTTGTCCAGGATCTTGCGTTATCGTCTGACCTTCAGCTGCCACAATATGTGGCATGGTATCTTGCAGTAAGTTCGTGTCGAGATGAAATATCTGCTCTATCTGATGTTCCGCATCCCCCAGAATTATGTCATGTAGAATGAAATACGCACCTTTTATGTAGAATATAGAACGTTTATGTTGATAATCAGTCGTTTTGTGCCATCCTTCAACAAAGTCGAATGCGGTAGTCGTAATCCAACGCGTATCTGGGTCAGGTACGATCTCTGGTTCGGAGGGTTGTCTTTTTGCATCAATAAGTACTACGGTGTTGTCATTACTTCTATTGCTGCGGGAGTTTTTGTGTGTAATTAATTGCTGTCCATTTGCATATAATGAGAAACTCAATTTTTCATTTGAACCCGTTTTCCCAGCAGGTCCACCATCAAAAAACAGGTAGTGTGCATTACTTTCAGATTCACCACGCATAACATAATAACCTGTATAAGGCATCGCGTCAGATAATTCCCTGCGTTCACATTCTTTCCAATCAATGCGACTTTTATTCACAAGCTCCGTAATATGCACATTGGAACGCGAATTTTGACCGATGGATGGAAATGACAGATCGGGTTGACGAAGAGAAATACAGGCATTCACCTGTTTTTCCAACAAGGTCTTCATATCTTGAAGGCATGCTAATGGATAGGTCTGATTCACACTCTCATAAAATCCCAGAAATCTTGAGAAATTTGAAATCGCTTCAAATTGGGAAATAAGCGACTTGTCTTTGTGAAATCCATCGGGATAGAAGAACGAATCAACGATCCATTTGAACCGACGAGAAACCGTTGTAATAAGTTGTGCAGTGAAACGGTATTCTGGATTAAGGTAAGCTGCAATCCCCAATTCCGTGGTGGAAGAGATGGCGGGTGATGGATCCCCTAACAGATGAACTAAATTGTCAAGTTCGTATCCTGCGTCGTGAGATGTGTTCGTAATATCAGAATCTGTATAATCTAAAGGAAACCTAATATCATTCCCAGCTGTCAGATTCTGCTTTAAGACACTATTATACTGGTCAATTGCTGTTTTGAGAATTGGAAGATCTAACGCATTAGCCAGTGAGAAAGTTGTGGTCAATAAATGTCCGGTATGTGTATCTACTGTGGGTGGTGCTGCTTCTCCGAGTGCTAAAGAAACTCGACAGAATCCTGTAAGTCGCCAGAGTTCTGATTGAGGAATTGGATCACAGATACAACCCATCAATGCTAACGCTATCCCAGCCGACAATTTCTCATTCTGTGATGCTGTTTCATGAAATGTATATAGATATTCTGTATGTTCCAATAGTATTTGTGCAAGTATTTTCCAATCAGACAGATTTAAGTCTTCATGTATTGAGATCGCGATTCCCTCAATGATACGTGCTGCGACAGATACAAGATGCCAGGGTGGATGATTCTCAGTAAATACAATAGGCGTTGGATGTTCCTGAGAAAAGGTGTAGAGCTCTTCAAAATCAGCAATCGGTTCAAACTGATGTAAAAACGGCATGTCACGTCTTGCAAGTGTTGCTGCCAACACATCCGTCTGTTCTGATTGTAGTGTAGTATAATCCTGCCACGTCATAAATCACCGGTTGCACAAAGTTCTTGACACTTTGGTTTAGATTGAAGCTGCGGCTTCTGAAGAATGAAACCTAACTTAATGGATAATATACGACTTCATGTTTAATGTTGCGTAGGTCATAAACTTCTGCTAACATAACTCTGTTGCAATTATAGCAGTAATGGTACGTAAAATCACCCTATATCTACATATTCCGTGGGAAACGGTACTAACAATAGTTTGTACTACAATACCTTAATGTCGCGATTCTTGAATGCTTCAGTTGTTAAGAAATATGGTGTTGAATTACCATTGATCTGCGATATTGTAGGAATACATGAGTAAAAACACCTTCAGGTTTCTATTGAGATGTTTTTATTATAATGGCTGGAGTGTAGAGTTTTTGTCACCTTAGTTGTCAATTTAAGAAGAAAATCCAATCTATATGTAACCTCAGTCCCGTAGGGACGATATGTTTATAGATCATGGTAGAACACTCATTCTTTAGTCCCGTAGGGACGATATGTGTAAGATATGACATAACATAAACATAGCGTCCCTACGGGACTAAAGAGGGTTAACTAAACGTTTTTCTATAAACATAGCGTCCCTACGGGACTAAAGACACACTCATAACAAATCAATTTCCTTAAATTGACACCATGTGCTACATTTAAAATATACGCACAATCTAAGATAATGTCTATTATTGGCGAACGTATTGTTCCAATTGACAATATAGATTTACTATTCAGCAATCTAACAGAATGTGCTACAAACAGGTAAAATCTAACCTATGAACATTCGGACACAATTGACTCTTAGTTATATAGGCATCGTGTTAATAGTGCTGTTTGCCATCTATTTTTTTCTTGGTGGAGCCCTCGAAACAGTGTTGAGTGACCGCATTACCAACGCATTACAGGTACAAGCAGCACTGACCAGAGAGTTTCTGATTGAACAACTCCCTGAAAAGGATGAGGATCAGTTTAGCTATGATAACATTGACGTTCTCGTTGATAGACTCGGTAAAGCAGGTCAATTTCGTCTAACCTTTATAGATGAGAATGGCGTGGTTTGGGGTGATACTGAAAGAGATGGACAGTCGCTAAAGGAAATGGACAATCATCTCAGTCGACCGGAAATCAGAGAAGCAAATAAGAACGGGTTTGGTGAGATTAACCGGAAAAGTGATACGACACAGACAGAATATAGATACTTTGCACTCCCTATTGATAGGGACGGTACCTCCATCGGTTTCTGTCGTGTTGCCCTCCCAATGGAAACAGTAAACACTACCCTGGGTAACTTACGAAGGATGTTGCTATATGCGACTATTGCAGGTTCTATCCTTGCGATTGTATTTGGTTTTTTCAGCACAGGAGCTATTGTAAAACCGATAAAAAAACTGACTGAGATCACACAATCTATCGCTGCAGGAGAGATCACTTCAAGGGTTGAGGTTAAATCGGATAATGAGATGGGACAACTCTCCCGACACTTCAATATAATGACTGACAGAGTTCAAGAGCAGATTGATATGATATCGGTAGAAAATAAACGGCTTGAAACTATCTTAAACAACATGAGTGAAGGGGTTCTACTGATAAACGGAGCAACTGAAACAACTTATGCCAATCCCGCTGCTATTGTGATGCTAAACCTACCTGAAATGTATATCGGAAGAGCGTTGATTGAAATCAATCGCATTCCGGAATTACAAGCACTGCTTAGAGAAGCAGAGCATACAGAATCTGTAGCTTTTGCAGAAATCCGTCTTGAGAATCTCAGGGAATCAGAAGCAGAGGTTACGATAGTACCAGTTATTGCAGAAAATGAGTATGTGATTGTTATCCATGATGTTAGTCATATCAGGCAATTGGAACGGATTAGAGCAGATTTCGTGGCGAATGTTTCGCATGAATTGCGGACACCTTTAACCACAATTCAGGGATATGCTGAAACGTTGCTAAACACAAAGTCATCTAAAAACAAAAAACGGAAGGAATTCACCGCCAAGATATTGCAGCATTCAACCCGTCTAACTCGGTTAGTCTCAGATTTACTGGAATTAGCACGACTTGAATCGGGAGATATTGAGTTGAAACGGACTGTATGTCACCTAAATTCTTTCCACGAACAGATTAAGGATGTGTTTGAACCCGTTTTGGAAGAATCGGGATTAACGTTACAGTGGGATATACCTGAAGACTTACCTAAGGTGAGTGTAGACAGGCAACTTTTCATGCAGGTATTTGTCAATCTCATTGACAATGCAATAAAATACTCGCCGGATAAAGGTATGATAGAGGTCTCAGCAGAAATACGAGAATCAGACGATGACGTCATAATACATATAAAGGATACTGGCATTGGTATCCCGTTAGAATCGCAATCGCGAGTATTTGAGAGGTTCTATCGTGTAGATAAAGACCGTGCGCGCGAGATGGGTGGGACCGGTTTAGGATTAGCCATTGTCAAACATATCTTATTGTGCCATGATGGACGAATATGGTTGGAAAGCGAATTGGGACAAGGTACGGTTTTTCATTTTTCACTACCAGTCTCGGCAGAGGGTTAAATCTGCCACATCTCTTGTGTCCACGCCATCTCCCAAAAAAGATATTCATAACGACTGCTGAGTAGAAAGTTCTTCTGAAGCCTATCTTTTTCTATCTGACTACTGTTCTCTGTTATTTCATTAAGCAGGTTTCGCAGCCATTCCCCTAAAGCAAGGAATTCGGGGGAAGCATACATATCAATCCATTCTTGGTAAAGCGGTTCAGGTGAACCCCCCTGTTTAGCAAGTGTCGTTCCGATTTCGGCATATCCCCACTGACAAGGTAAGACACCTGCGATAACGTCTGCTAATGTCCCTGTCTGCGCAACATGAAGTAGGTGGCGTGTATATGCATGTGTTGTAGGTGCTACGGGTGCAGATTCCATTTCAGTAGGAGAGATGCCGAATTTTTCACAATATCCACGGTGCAGATCCATTTCTGTATTCAAGGTCTCATTGAGGAGTGTTGCAAAAAGAGCCATAGTCGCTTCATCGTGTGCCTTGATGACCCCGTAAGCAAATACACGACTGTAATCCAACAGAAATAGATAATCTTGTATCAGATAGAACTTGAATTTCTCTTTCGGCAGACTTCCGTCAGCAATACCACAAACGAATGGATGTTTAAGATCAGCTTCCCAAATCGGTGCAGCGTATTGTCTGAGTTCATCGGTGAATTTTTTCTTCTGTGTCAATATGCCTCCTTATAGGTTAGTAATCCTAATAGTGGATTCCTTGATATATAGTAAAGTTAATCATTAATGAGACATTGCCCCATACAACGATGACGAAAACAACCCAGCGTAGGGCGAGGTGACCTCGCCCGTTATGGAGTGATTCATTAATTCTGAAGTGTACTATAATACGTTTTTATGCTAAAAACTGGGTTCTTTATTCTCTTTTTGTTCCTTATCTTCTGAATCATAAGTTTCAGTTTCATCTGATTCATTGACTGTAGGTACTTCACTCTCATCGCTTGCGGTTGTCAATTGTTTGATGCGTTTGCAGAGTCCCTCAAAAAGTGTTGCATTTGTTTCCGCTGCTTTTAGTTCGGCAGACATTTGTGTCCACTGCCGTTCGGAAATGTCGTTTCTGGATTCTACACTGCACTTGCGTTTCATATAGAGCCAGAGATCCTCTTTACTGATGCCTGCCTTTTTAAGAGCTTCTGAGAGTTTCGTTGCAATGGCAAAGGTGGCTTTCTGTGCATTTGTAATATTCCCTCCACCCTGTTCTGGTTGAGGTTGTTGAAGAGCAGCATTCCCAGCATTTCCTGCATTCACTTTACGGTGCAGATAATAGTTCAACACTTCTCGTATGACAGGTACTGGGATCAGTTGTTTGATTGCATTTCGCTGTGCTTTGTGAATTGCTTTTGTAAATGCATAAGGATCAGGTCGACTACCGTTCTTCTTCGCTTGCTCGAAAGCACCGAAACGAGATGAACCTGTTATCGTATCAACAGCTTTCACGGTTGCGATCCATGAGTCCTCAGTTTCTTCATAGTTAACTTCTTCAACTTGTATTCCACCGCGTCGATTTGCTGCTTCGTTAATGCCTGCCAGTGTCAATCCTTCAACGACCCGTCCTCCCTGTTTGAAAGAGTAGACATAGTCTTGTATTGTCTGTCCGGTCATTAGCTCAACAATAGCTTGGTCATCAACTTGGTCAACAACTTCGTATTCTGTGGTTACAGGAACCATTTCATCCTTTTTTTCTTCTGACATAGTATTCTCCATGATATGAATATTGATAATTCATTATAACATGTTTCCCAAAATACGTCAATAATATTATTTATCCGTTAAGATTAAAAATCTATTGTATTGATGCGTTTATGTGTTTAAACCGCATGATACCTTGAACCTACTGTCTACATCTGCTATAATAACAAGCATCTTAGCGTCGGAGTTACAATGTAAATGGCAGTTCCACTTCTTGACATGCAGTTCATTACGAAAGATTTTCCCGGTGTGCGTGCACTTGATGATGTCAATTTTGCTGTGCATGCTGGTGAAATACATGCAATCTGCGGGGAAAATGGTGCTGGAAAGTCAACGCTGATTAAGATACTCGGCGCTGTGCATCCCTACGGCACGTATGAAGGAAAACTAAATATCAATGGAACTGAACAACGGTTTCAAAATGTGCGCAATGCTGAAAACGCAGGTATCGCAGTTATCCATCAGGAATTAGCACTGATCCCTGAGATGACAGTTGCTGAAAACATCTACCTTGGTAGAGAACCACGGAAATACGGTTTCATTGACAAATCCAAATTATATCAAGATGCAGGAGAATTGTTATCCCAGTTTGGTTTAGATATACCACTTCAAGGCAAAGTATATGAACTTGGAATTGGACAGCAACAACTCGTTGAGATAGCGAAAGCACTGTCGCGGAATGCTCGCATGCTTGTATTGGATGAACCAACAGCGGCGTTGACCCATAGTGAAGTGGATATTCTTAGACATATTCTGACACAACTCCGTGATAAAGATGTCGCATGTATTTACATTACACACAAACTGAAGGAGATTTTTCAGATAGGCGACAGAGTGACAGTGTTGCGAGATGGTAAGACAGTTGCAACGCACGCTATAGATGAATGCTCAGAGGACGATCTGATTTCGCTGATGGTCGGTCGGGAACTGACTACGTTTTTTCCTGATAGAGATAAATCTTCAGCATCATCAGAGGATAAAGAAACGGCACTAAAGGTTGAGGATCTATGCACATATTCATCTGAACCCCCACATCTTGAGAAGATAGGATTCTCTGTTCGCCGAGGTGAAATCCTCGGTATTGCTGGACTCATGGGAGCAGGTAGGACAGAACTCATCTCCGCAATTTTCGGTGCATACACAGACAAATGGACAGGTAAGGTCTATAGAGATGGCACGTTAATCAAGATTCGAAACCCGCGAGATGCAATAAGGCATGGTATGGCATTGGTTAGTGAAGATAGAAAAAGATATGGTCTAATTTTGGACGATCTTGTAGTCCGTAATATGACACTTGTGAGTCTTGGTGTATTAAAAGAACTTACCTCTTATGACTTGGTCAATCGTGATTTAGAGTATCAAAAAAGCAGAGAATCAGTGGATGCACTCCGTATTAGAACAACCTCGCTTGATACACCTGTGAAGCAGTTGAGCGGTGGAAATCAACAGAAAGTTGTCTTAGGGAAATGGTTGATGACGTGTCCTGAAGTTCTGTTTCTGGATGAACCGACGCGTGGAATTGATGTCGGTGCAAAGGCAGAAATCCACGCACTCACTGCGAAACTTGCCGATGAAGGGGTCGCAATCGTTTTAGTGTCATCCGAACTACCTGAAATCTTGGGAATGAGCGATCGAGTCATTGTTTTACATGAAGGCAGAATTACAGGTGAATTTATAAACAAGGATTTAACGCAGGAAGATATTTTGCGTTGTGCAGCAGGTTCATAATGGATAAAGTCTTTAGGACAGAGAGTCCAGAGGAAACGCAAACTCTGGGTGAAGAACTTGGTAAAAAGTTGAAACCCGGTCACGTCATTGCACTCATTGGTGACCTTGGCACAGGTAAGACGTGCCTAACACAAGGCATTGCACGCGGTGTTGGTTTAGCACCGAATGAGGTAGTTAATAGTCCGTCCTATATTCTTATCAACGAATATAACGGGAGTATTCCGATCTATCATATTGATCTGTATAGGATGGAGTCGTCTGAAGAAATCGCTGAGCTTGGATTAGGTGAATATGTTAATGGAGATGGTATTTGCATTATTGAATGGGCTGATAGGATGGAAAACACATTACCCGACACATGTATAAAGGTTCACATAACTTGGGAAGATGAGAACTCACGTTCCATCATAATAGAACATTTTCCGTCATAATATAAGGGATAACTATGGATAGTGATAGAGGAAAAACACGGGATGCAATGCCTGGTGGACAGGTAGGAGAAGGTAGATTAAACCAGATTTCAGAGTTCATTGGTGAGGAAGTAAGTGATACATCAAATTGGGTTGAAATTTACCACACAAACGATGAGTGGGAAGTGAAACTCATTCAAGCCACTTTGAACGCACAGCAGATTCGGTGCCGACCTGTACAATTAAAGAAGGAAAGGCAAACTGCACTATTCGTTGCTCCAGAACATCAGGTCACTGCATTGGAACTGGTCAGTCAGATTGACGTCGTCGTTACACACAGCGAAGTTGAGACACTATCAAAAGAAAAAGCAGCGGCACTCAAAGAACGTGATCTGGCCGCAGTAGAAGACAATCAACAGATAGTAACTGCAGAGGATGGGGAAATTATCCTTGCACAACGTGAGGATATCGGTAGCGTTGTCTATGTTACTGGACACGGATACGAGATACGCGTTGGTCCTGAACCGTATATCACAGTTGCAGAAAATGACTGGGAGGAATTTACCGATTTTAGTGCCCAACGGCAGGAATTTGTGATGCTTCTCAGACACGAATACCCGGAACTCTATGATTGGATACATGAGGAAAAACTATTAGCCGAATTCATTCGTCTTATAGAGATGACATATCAGGATGGTTCTCCTGTTCCTGTGCCAAGACAGCAATACAATGAAACAGCAGATCAGGACACTCTGGAAGAAACTGTGCCTTACAATGCTTTTGCACAATTGAGTATATTAGTTGCAGTAATTTCTGTGATCACTCTCCTGTTCCGTGTGCCATTGTCAGTCAATCTTATACTTTTTGTGTGTGCCGTTTTCTTTGGTGTAATTGCGCTATTTCGGATACGGATGCAAGCGGAACGTGACACGGATGAGGTGAAGACCGTCGGTATGCCGATGGCATTGATTGCGATTGTGTTATCTTGTCTGGTAGTTGTGTTTGCGTGGTGGTTGGATCAGCGTCTGGAACCTGAAGTGCCAGAGAATCCCCCTGTTCGCGAACAGATTCAAAATCAGTAATGGTAGAATTCATTACAGACTTTGATGTCCGAATTTTATCCAAAAAATCTTGAAATACTAATTCAGACAAGTAACCAAAACTCTACACCCATTATGCGTCAATTTACGGGAGTGGATCTGTTATTGATGTGTCTTTAGTCCCGTAGGGACGCTATGTTTATAGATCATGATTGAACACCCCTCTTTAGTCCCGTAGGGACGATATGTTTATCTTGTGTGTTTAATCTACACATATCGTCCCTACGGGACTAAAGACAGTTCCAAGACGTTTATCTATAAACATATCGTCCCTACGGGACTGAAGAAATCCCAGAAAAATAACTTCCTACAATTTGCTTATCGTTCTACAACCCGCACAATCTAACAACATGTCAATTTTTGGCGAAGGTATTGGACAATAAAGAGGCATTTTTTATTACAAATAGTACTAGTTTGATTTCTTTAATCGGATTGTAGTATACCATTCAATATCAATTTATGGAGAATACATATCATGACAGAAACCTTGATTTCTGATGCACTTGAAAAGAAAAAGCAGAACAAGAAGAAATCCCCTCTTGATGTTTCAATTCAACTCTATCAATCTGGGGAAATAACACTCGGAAGAGCATCAGAACTTGCTGGGATGCACCGCTTTGAGTTCGAATCCACTTTAAAAGAAAGAGGGATATCCAAAGTTGTTGACGTAGACTCTGCTGAGAAATTGAAGGAAGGTGTTTCCATTATCAAGAGTTTCTACAAAGATAACAGGTAATCAGTGATAAGGATTATTATCTCGCGATCCTGAATGGTAAGGAATTATTGTCTGTTACAGAACAGTCTCCACAGCAACTCACGTTACCCATTTAGGAATCACGTTTTATCTTGTTCAAACAGATTCTCCTTAACCTGATACACCTTTCGCCCCTCTGGAGCTTAGTCTGGTAATATCAACGTTTTCTATACACCTTTCGCCCCTCTGGGGCTTGGATTTTACAAAAACTTTACTCATGTGTTTCTACAAGAAAGTTACACACCCATATAGTACAGGTGTGTAAGTATTCTGTCACCTTTTACAGATGAGACGGCACTCGGAGAGTGCCTACTACTATTAAGAGCATAGGAAATCCTAAAATTAATTGGCACTTAATGAAGATTAAGTTATTGATTGGGTAATATACGGGCGGGGAAACCCCGCCCCTACGAAACCTTACCCTACGATGAGTCTTATTAGTAGAATTGCCTGATTATTTATTTAATCTTCATAAAGTTTGTGGCAGAATACGCGTTTGGTATTCTGCATTAAAAAAGAGACACTATCAATTAGAAATGGTATTAGTTATCAAACGCATTCGCAACAATCACCAAATCAAGTATATTCACGACACCATCACCATTGAGGTCAGGTTCTGCCTCCCCAAACGCATTTGTAACAAGCACGAGATCCAAAATGTTCACTACGCCATCGCCGTTGACATCTGCAGTTACCCCAGTTTTCAGGAACATCTCACCGTCTAAGTCGGGGACGGCGTGCTTGAAACTTGTGATACCGCTTTCAACGCCTACCGTTTGCGTAATAAGGTTAATTTGCTGCTCCTTACCACTGCGGTTATAGACTGCCCAGCCGTTGGTGAACTCACGGATGAATAAACCTTTGCGGTTGTCGTAGAGCTGCCCTTTGGTTTCATCGCCGCCAACGGGACGACCGAGTTCGGCATCATAGAACGGATACCAATAATGTTCTGTATGAGAATGAGGTTCACCACGTGCGTGTAACTCTGAATGACCTTCATACTGCTCATTCGGAATTTCATAAAAGTGCGTGTGGATTGGAAATGGAATTCCGTACCAAAGTCTGACATAGCCATCTGAGTGCGTTAGACTCATTGTTGTAAAAAGCCTCATCAATTGTTGGTTTCTTGGACTGTCAAGCGGTTCTCTATTATCTGCCCGACCTTGCAAGCAATTGAGCTGAGGTTCACGCAAGTTCTGTTCTGACCATAACAACGCACTTTCAATCTCTGCGAAATGCGCATGTGTATAGGAACTGCGTATAGTTTCCATAAAAGTTCCATTTACATAAGGTGCCGAATGTGGAATCTTGGTGTTATTCGTATTGACGATGATAAGAAAGTCATCTCTGACGGCATCGACACCCTCACGGATCCGCCGGAGCATTGTAATCGCTGCTTCGTGGACATCATAAGTATAGTAATGAGCATTCGTCCTGTTGCGCCAATCATCTCGCCACACATCCAAAAAAATACCGTCAAAGAGTCCGCATTTGGCAAACGCAACTGCTCGCCTGACCATAATGTCTTGGACCTCTGGATATGTGAAGTCAATAAGAGGATTTGCAATTTCTTTAATTATGTTCCCCGATTCATCTCTTACCCAATAGGGCCAATCTTCTGGATACTCACCGGGGTTTGCAGCCCAATAGTTCATCCCAACAATGAAAATCATGTTTGGGTTCCGAGAGAGCATGTCATCCCGATCTTCCTTTGCCGATTCAACATGCAGAAAGGTTTTTAGACCTTCAGGCGTTGGGAGCCACTTCAGGTGAAACAGTAGAGCACTCCAGTGTAGGTCATGATATGCCATGCGTTCACGAAACCCTAGACTTGGTAAGTTTATAATATTCCCATGTGATGAGAAAATAGAAGGATACTCACGATTCTCAACTCGCTCAGAAATTGGGACACCCACCAAGTCACACGTTTCATCGTAACCGAATTGCATTAACTTAGGTATTGGAAGCGTTCGAAGAACCTTATTATCCGCATTGCGCTGGATCTCGAGATTTTCAAGGTTTGGTAATCCGGCAAGCGGCGATAGATCCGCAATCTGATTGTCGCTAAGCGAAAGCACTTTTAGATTTACTAATCCCGCAAGCGGCGAAACATCCGTAATTTGGTTGCTACCTAATCGGAGCACTTCAAGGTTGACTAATCCCGCAAGGGGCGAAATATCTGAAATCTGGTTGTCGTCTAAAATCAAATAACCAAGTCTCGTTAGACCGGACAAGGGAGATAGATCATGGATCTTGTTCCTTCCCAGACCAAGTACCTGCAAATCAGTCGCATGCTCTAAACCGGTAAGATCGACAATCCCCTTACCTCTCGCCTCAAGATTTGATAAGTGTTCTTGCATATATGCCTGGGTCAACGGGCTATCTGCTGGAATTCTAAGTTTTGCTCGGACAGCCTCACGGAGCGCAGGATCCGGCATCCACTCTTCAGCATCTTCTGCTGGGACAAAAACAGTAAAAACAAACATGCCCATAACAGATAAAAATAGGAACTGAAACCATAATGATTTACACACCTTTTCTTTTATTCTCATAAGATAATCTCCTTTCTTAAAACGCATTCGCAACTACCACCAAATCCAGAATATTCACAACACCATCACCATTCAGATCAGGTTCCGCTTTACCAAACGCATTAGCAACAAGCACTAAATCAAGAATGTTCACTACGCCATCGCCGTTGACATCTGCAGTTACCCCAGTTTTCAGGAACATCTCACCGTCTAAGTCGGGGACGGTGTGCTTGAAACTTGTGATACCACTTTCAACGCCTGTCGTTTGTCCCGGGAGGCTAATCTCTTGTGCCTTGCCACTGCGGTTATAGACCGCCCAACCGTTGGTGAACTCGCGAATGAATAGGCCGTCAATCGTCTCGCCATCACGGTTGATGTAGGGCTGCCCTTTCGTTTCATCACCGCCGCTGGGATCCACAAGATCCACATCATAGAACGGATACCAATGATGCTCGTGTAGTCCACCAACTACAAAGTTGACATAGCCGTCTGAGTGCGTTAGACTCATTGTAGTGAAAAGCCGCATCCATTGTTGGTTTCTCGGGCTGTCAGGCGGTTCCCTTTTATCTGCATAACCCTCCAGGCAATTGATGCGTGGTTCTTGAAGGTTCTGCTCTGCCCAAAGCAGGGTATTTTCAATCTCTACGAGATCTGTATAGGAATAAGGGGGTGTAGTTTCCATGAAAATTCCATTAATGTAGGGAGCAGAACGCGGGACCTTGCTGCGAACCGTGTTAGCGATGATAAGAAAATCATCTCTGACTTCATTGACACCCTCACGTATCCGCCGAAGCATTGTAATCGCCGCCTCACCGACATTATATGCGTGATAGCGGTGATTAGGTTCTTCGACATGCCATTCATCCCGCCACCAATCCAAGAAAACACCATCAAAGAGTCCGCATTTCGCAAACTCAATTACTTGTCTCACTATATAATCTTGGTATTTCGGGTATGTGAAGTCAATACGAGGATTCGCACCGTCTACACCGTCGAAAATTATGTTCCCTGATTCATCTCTCAACCAATACGGCCAATCTTCTGGATATTCACCAAGGTTTGCTGCTTGATAGCCTATCGCAACAATGAAAATCATTTTCTGGTTCCGAGAGAGCATGTCATCCCATTCTTCCTTTGCGTGGTCAACAGGCAGATAGGTTCTTAAACCTTCAGGGGTTGGAAGCCATTTCATCTGAAACAGTAGACCACTCCAGTGCAGGTCATGATATGCCATGCGTTCACGAAACGATAGACTTGGTAAGTTGATGATATTCCCCCATGCTGAGAAAATTGAAGGATACTTACGATCCTCAATCCGCTCAGAAATAGGTTCACCTTCTAAATCACACGCTTCATCGTATCCGAATTGTAGCAACTTCGATATTGGAATAGTGGAAAGAACGCCTTTCTCATTGAGCAGGATATTGAGATTTTCAAGGTTTGGTAATCCGACCAGGGGCGATAGGTCCGTAATCTGATTATTGCTTAGATTCAAATCTTTGAGGTTGACTAACCCTGTGAGGGGTGAAATATCTTCAATCTGATTACCCCAAAGATGCAGGACCTCCAAACGCGTGAGTGCTGCCAGCGGACGTAAGTCTGAAATCTGATTGTTTCCTAAATTCAAAAAAACAAGTCCCGTTAGACCCGACAAAGGAGATAGATCCTGTATCTTGTTCCTTGCCAGACCAAGAGACTGCAAATCAGTCGCATGCTCTAAGCCTGTAAGATTGACGATCCCCTTACCACTCACATGAAGACCTGTTAAGTGTTCTTGAACATACGCCTGTGTCAAAGGACTATCTGCTGGAATTCTAAGTTTTTCTCGGATAGCCTCGCGGAGCGCAGGATCCGGCATCCACTCTTCAGCATCTTCTGCTGGGACAAAAACAGTAAAAACAAACATGCCCATAACAGATAAAAATAGGAACTGAAACCATAATGATGGACGATACAATTTTCTTATTGTCATAAACTAATTTCCTTTTCAAAACGCATTTGCAACAATCACTAAATCTTGGATATTCACAATGCCATCCCCATTAACATCGACCCTGGGATTGCTGGGCTTCTCTGTGCCAATATGTTGTGCGACCATTATCAGATCCAACACGTTCACGACCCCATCTTCATTGACATCGCCAACTACATCCATTGCTACATCTATGTTCCAGGTCTGTTCCCAACTCTGCCCTTTTCGGACGCTCTTCAAGAATCCCTGTGTTTTAACCATCACTGGATTCGTCAACATCCCAGGAGCGCGGATGCGGATGGTTGGTAAAACGTTCCAGACTACGTAAGCCTCTTGAAAGGGTTGGTATAGTTCAGGCTCCCAATCTGGGTTTGGCACATGGAAGCCGTACGGGATTGTCCATGTTGAAAACAGAAAAGAACTGATGGGATGTGGCTGTTTGTTATGGTGACCCCAGCGTTGCGCTAAGTTCGTATTGAAGAAGGTGACTTCATGAACATTTTCCCCACCAAGCACAATGCCCGGCATCGCTTCTGCCAACTCCTGGTGCAGCAGAACGTTCCCCTCCGCAGCGGTTAATCCGTCAATAAGTCCATTGGCATCGTTTACGACAGAGGTATTGATGTCTAAATGCAATGCATCTATCGGGTAGGTTTCGTACAGCGTTTTCATTTGCTCAACCATATATTTTCTAAACTCCTTTGACGCTGGATTGATGTAAGCCGTTGGGTAATCATAAGTTGGGTCATCCAACGCATAACCGAGTTTATGTCCTCGTATTGGGTGTCGAAATTGATATTTCTCAAATTTTGGATAAAGTGGACTATACGGCGAACACCCATGAAAAGTTATACGCGGCATGACTCGGAAGCCATAAGCATGCGCCGCTTTGAGATAATCACCCCATTCGGGAACAGGTGGATAATCAGGCTCCAGTCCCATGGTGGGATCGTACCACCCTATTACATACAATAGAGTGGTTGAAGGATTTACGTGTTCTGCAAGCAATGGTAGAATAGACGGATCCAGAGGGTTATAAGGCGCATAGATGACTAATTTAAGGTCTTTGACCCGTGCCGGTGGTTGCTTGGGTTGAAAAGTGGTTTCCATCCAGTTTCGGTGAATTTCCGCAGGAACTTGCCAGTCGCCTCGGTATGCGTTCAACCGCCACTCAACAGATGTGATCTCATTCTTTTCTCGGAAGGGTGCGAAATTGTCTGTCTGAAAACTGATGCCGAAATGTTCGCCACTCCGCAGATAGTAGGCTTCTTTGAATCGAAATGTTGTATCTGTGCTGCGCACAAAAAACCCACCATCTTCACCTTGCAGGATGGCGAGTGGCGTTTCCCACTTGTCTGGATACTCATAACCTCTCTTGTCAATCTCGGAGGAAGCATCAATAATTTCACCACAATGTGCGGGAATTATTAAGTTAACCTGCTGACTATTGAGGTATCCGCATCCCCACGTCACCGCGACAATATGCTGTGAAATACCGTACTGCTGAATAACCAGATCCCCGGTATCGGCATCTATCCCAATGTGGAACTGAATCGTTTTATCCAATCTATATCTATGATTAAAATGATACGCAACTTCTACACTTAGAGGTGCCAACCTTTTGGACTCTACTTCCCAAGCATCATCTATGAATTCATGCCGTCCATATTGTCCTTCATTATGTTGTATTGATATCCCACTTCGGGCATTTGAAGGACCTTCCGGCGGGAGTGTATACGTTTCGGCAGTGAGTTTATTGTGAAAATGCATCAGCACGCCATCCTTAAAGCTTGCACGATAGCGATCCGTCTCCGCGAAAACTTCACCCTGTTCATCAACCAAAAGTGTATTAGAATAGCCATCACTGACAAAGATAAACAGCAACACAACAATAGCAATGATCAACTTTCGCATTGTAATTCTCCTCTCATAAATGTCTCTCTTTCTTCTGTTATTTCTTGTTTTCTATTCAAAAGCATTCACAACGATCACTAAGTCCTGAATATTCACGACACCATCGCCATTGACATCCACAGATGACACCGTTTCCTATTTCAGATAAATCTCACCGTCTAAATCAGAGAGGGTGTGATTAACACCAGTAGTCCCGCTTGCGACACCAGTCGCTTGCATGGGTAGTTGTATATCCTGTTCCTTTCCGCTGCGATTGTAGACCGCCCAACCCTTGGTGAACTCCCTAATAAACAACCCTTCCGTATCTTCATAAGGTTGTGCCTTCCTGCCCACAGGACGACCCAGTGGGGCATCCCAGAAGTCATACCAATAGTGTTGATGGTTGTGATGATGCGATTTACCTGCTATATGCTCACTTTCATGCCCTAGCCAAATCTCATACGCATGTTCATGGCGGATACCCCTTATCCCTGTGTCGTAACAAACGTAACCATCGGAATGTGTGAGACTCAGGGTTGTCATGAGACGCATATTTTGCTGGTTACGCGGGGAATCTGCTGGATCTAGCGATATACCACGTCCTTCAAGCGCAGTTATTTGCGGATCACGAAAATTCTGTTCCGCCCATAACAACATGCTTTCAATTTCACGAAGTCCAACATGCGTGTAACTTGTGCTCTGCTCGTCCGGAATCGCTTCCATGAACATTCCATTAACGTAGGGTGCCGAAAGTGGTGCTGGACGTTGGTTCGTTTTGACGATAATCAGGAAATCGTCACCAACAACCTCACGAATACGGCGCACCATGGATATTCTTGCCGCCCATTCGGTTTCAACACTGCGATAATACACACCACTGTTATCAAGGGTACCGCTACCTTCCTGCCACGCACCCAAGAAGATACCGTCGTAGAGACCAGACTTCGCGATAGCAACGGCTTTCTGAACGAGGATATCCGGCACGACAGGGTGTGTGAAGTCTATCATCAAATCTGAATCACCACCGTAAGCCCGAACGCGATCGCCGTTCTCATCTCTGATCCAATACGGCCAATCTTCAGGATAATCCGCAGGATCGGTATCGGTGTAGTCAAGACTCACAAGTCTGACAAAGTTAGGATTTTGTGACAACAGAGACTTTCTTTTAAAGTGAGCATCGTCTATTCTACCAAAGAGTCGAAGTCCTTCAGGTGTCGGATGCCATTGCAGGTGAAATCCCAGTCCACTCCAAAACAGATCGTGATGTCCAAGTTTGTCGTCATTAGATAAGTTTGGTAAGTTGAGAACATTGTTCCCTGACCACGCTGCAAAGATTGAAGGGTAAGTTCTCTCTTTGATACGCGGTGCTACTGCAATTCTCGGTATATAATCGGCGACTCGAAAATTGCCTTTAATGTTTACAGATTCTAAGTGAGTCAATCCATCAAGGGGTGAAAAATCACTAATATTGTTATTCTCTATCAACAACTTTTTCAAATTGACTAACCCTGCAAGGGGTGAAATATCTTCTATTTCGTTTCGCCATATATGTAAAGTTTCTAAACGGGTGAGTGCTGCGAGTGGTCGGAGGTCTGAAATCTGGTTGCCTCCCAAATCCAGAAAACCGAGTTTCGTTAGACCGGATACAGGAGATATATCGTGAATCTTGTTCTCTATCAGCACAAGTGTCTGCAAATCGGTCGCGTGCTCTAAACCGGTAAGATCAGCAATCCCTTTTTTCCTTACATCAAGACTTGTCAAGTGTTGTTGAAGATAGGCTTGGGTCAATTTTGTATCTACTGGCATATCAAGTTTTTCTCGAACCGCTTTTCGGAGTGCGGGGTCCGGCATCCAGTGTGTTTCCGTAACGTTGAGTGAATCCGCTGAGGCATTGGGAATCACATCATTCTCGGAAGTTTGTAAATCGGCATGACTGTTTTTACCAGCAGTCGCAGAACGTCCTGTATGATTTCGCACTGCGGGTTTTATTGTGGTATCAAGAACAATGGGTGCTTCAATGATTTCAATCGTTGGTTCAGATGCTGTCTCAAAACTATACGGTATCTGAAAACGGGCGAGGAATTGGTTGCTTATGCTGAGCATCAATATAACCAAAATTCCAGTTGCAGCAAAAGCCATCCACGGCACCAAAGGTTTCCCAGTTACAGGGGGTGTCGGGTTAATGTCAGCGATTTGGCGCATAATGTTCTGTCTCACACTTTCTGATAATTGTACACGACCGAGAAACTCTTGGACGAAGAGATCTTCTTTCTGTTTTAAGCGTTTCCGTGCCCGATGCAAACGACTACTTATCGTTTTGACAGAGACACCTAAGAACTTACTAATCTCCTTCATTGTCATTTCACCGAGATAGTAGAGCGTTACCACGGTGCGCTCACTCTCTGGGAGTTTATCCAAAAGTTTTTTTACGATTTCATGGTGATGCTCAGTATCCTTTGTCTGCTGCTGTTGCGATATGTGATCCCTATAAGAGATTTCTGCAATATCTTCCATAGGTGTATTCTCCAGCGATTGCATCGCAGGTTTTTGCTTTCGTAGCCAATCAAGGCAAAGTCTATTCGCAATGACATACAGCCATCCAGCAAATCGATGGGGATTTTTCAGGGTTGACAGTTTTCTATATGCTTGGAGGAAGGTATCTTGCGTAATCTCTTCGGCATAGTGAAAATCACCGATCTTCCGCCATGCAAGGGCATGAACGCCTTTTTCATACTTTTTAACCAAAATGTCAAACGCCGTATCGTCGCCTGATAAAACGCTATGAATCAGTTCAACATCGTCTACTTTTTCCAAGATTACACTCCTAACGAACAAATTGGGATCCTGTTCATATTTGCTAAGAAACTGAATCACATCTTGAAACTTGTAAATTAAGAAATATGATACAACTATAAACTATACCCTCTATTATTTAAAGACGTATTTACGAGCAGAAAAAACTGCATAAAATGAAAAAATTTGTAAATTTAATTTGGTATAGGACTTACGCATGCTGCTCTTTTG
>JAAXGN010000151.1 GCA_012267415.1 Candidatus Poribacteria bacterium
AGTAGTTCTCGATTCCTTTTATGTAGACGATGGGCTATCGGGAGCGGACTCAGTTGACGAAGCCTTGCGTACTTTTGCGACCTTGCGTACTTTTAGACGATGAGCTCCCACGCCAAAACTATGTGTCCTATATGCACCGAAGTTATCGAAGAAGCAGCTGGCAGGAAGAAAGGGCACGACTCGATCTACTGCGACGGCGCCTGTCAAAATTGGATCCATCGACAGTGCGCCGGTCTCTCCAAAGCCCATTTTTCAAGGCTATCCACTTCCGACCAGCCTTTCCACTGCCCTCGTTGTCTTCTGTCACATCAATCCGCCGAATTACGCGCATTAAAGAAGACAGTGGAAGACCTTTCTCGTGAGGTACTCCACCTTAAGCATCTAATCTTGCCTTCGACCAACTGTGGTAATCCTCCACCTAAGCCATCTTTTCCTTCTGACAGACCTAGCCAGAAGCTTCAATCAGCTTCCTCAATTCCATCTCAGCCTTCCTCCCTCCCCTCACAACAATCTCGTTCTCCTGCAACTTATGCTCCAGTAGACAGAAAGTTCAACATCATCATATTTGGAATCCCTGAACAGCCTCAAGGTTCTTCCCGCTTCATGAGAAGCCAAAATGACTTTAACGCCATCTCCACAACCATCTCCAAAGTCGAAAATGATTCCAACCACAAAAGTTCAATCCGCGACTGCCATCGTATAGGGAAGTATCAGAGTAGCAGGTCTCGTCCTATTCTTGTCTCACTCAACTCGACCGCTGACGTCAGGAACATATTGTCCATAAACCGCTCTCTGTCCTCTTCTGTATCCATAAAACCTGATCGGTCACCTGCAGAGAGGAAGACTGAATCTGTACTCCTGAAAGAAAGATGGAGGCTGATCCAAACAGGTACAGACCGCCATTCCATTAGACTTAGAGGCTCTGCTCTTTATGTCAATGGTAGACTCCACGGTAGAGCCACCGACTCTGTCTTCACATTAACACCTACTCTGGATGACTTAGCACCTCACCTTAGAGCTCTCTCTAACAACTCAACACCATGTTTACCTCCTACCTCAGAATCAGTTTCCTCTCCTGTCTCAGAAGCAGTCTCACCCACTTCCTCCGGCGCACCACCTCTAGTCCCACCTCCTGCCTTGGCATCAAATTCATCTCCCACTTCTACAGTCTCATCTCCTGCCCCATTGTCAAACCCAGTCCACACTTCAACGGTTCTTTCATCCAAGTGACTCCAGGTATGTCTCTGGAACTGTAGGAGTTTGGTAAACAAATTAAGGGAGTTTCAAACATATGTGTACTCATCTACCTATAACATTTTTGCAATAACTGAAACATGGCTGTCTGACAAAATCCTGGACAAGGAAATTCTATCTAATGGTTTTACAATTTATCGTAGTGACAGGGCTTCACGTGGGGGTGGGGTGTTGATTGCCCTAAACAGCAACATTTCCTCCAAGCAATTACCAACTCCACCAGGACTGGAGGTCGTAACGGCTGAAATCTCTTGTAACACTACTGCTACGATCTGCGTAATCTACAATCCTCCAAACTCTGACTCTTTGTATCACCACCACATGTTAACTTACCTTAGTACACTTGCTTCTAAACCACATACTCTCATTCTCGGTGACTTTAACTATCCTGATATTAACTGGTATTCTTTGGTCGGTCAATCAAATGTATCTAATGCCTTTTGTGACTTTGTTTACAAGTACAACTTATGTCAACTAGTATCATTCCCTACGCATATTAAAGGAAACACATTGGACCTAATTTTAACCACTTCACCTCACCTAGTCGGCAATCTTAGTCACTGTGACTTATCATCTTATAATGGTTTAGATTCAGACCACTTCCTACTGTCTTTCACTCTTCATATCTCTAACACCCTCTCTCGACTCATGGCCAACAGTTCCAAATTTAAACCTAAGCACTCATATAAATTGGACTATGAGGGTCTCACCACCTACCTTTTTGACTATGACTTCTCATTTTACTATGAAGTTGATGATATAGAAACACTCTGGTCATCTCTCAAAGAAATCATTCTTCACTCAATGTCACGCTTTTCTTCTCCACCAAGGTCTACCCACACTAAAGGACCTGCATGGTTCAACTCAGATATTCGCCACAGCTTACACAAACTTCACTCGCTTAGAAAAAAGTTCAAAAGACCAAACTTGCCAAGCACATGCAACAAACTGGCTATAGCAGAAGCTTCTCTCCAAAGCAAAATGCTTGATGCAAGGTCCAAATATGAATCAACTCTAGTGAGTGACTTTGCTTGTTGCAAAAACTCTAAAATTTACTCTTACATAAAGAGTTTCACCAAACACGTGAATCTTCCTCCTACAGTCTTCCTCGAATCAGCACAAGCCACTACCCCAGCAGAAAAAGCAGCTCTATTCAATAAATTTTTTCACTCAGTTTTCAGCACCAAGTCTCCACTGCCTTCTCTCACAGATTTACACCTGCCCGACAAGCTTTTGTGTTCCATCGCATTCACTGATCTTGAAACCTATGACGCCTTGTCTTCAATTGATTCTTCTAAAGCCTCTGGAGTCGATGGTATTCCTTCCAAAGTCTGGAAGTGCACAGCCATTGCACTATACAAGCCAGTCCATCATCTTTTTTCTCTATGTTTAAAGAGATCGTACATTCCAAAGGAATGGCGTACACACCAGATTACCCCCATACCAAAAAGCAATGGTAGTAAAACATCAGTGACAAGCTACCGTCCCATATCACTGCTATGTGGCATCTCCAAAGTTCTGGAAAAACTAACTTTTGACAAAACTTTTGATTTTCTCGTTAATAGCATAGTCTCATCTTCTCAGTTTGGTTTTGTCAGGAAAAGATCTACACTTCAACAACTCCTCATTTTCATGTCTTCTGTTGTCCATGCATTTAACAATAAAACTCAAGTCGACGTGATATACCTCGACATCAAAAAGGCATTTGACTCCGTTTCTCACAGTGAACTGCTCGCACGTTTATGGTCTGCCGGTGTTGTTGGAAATGCATGGAAATTCTTCAAGGCTTACCTAAGCGATCGTCAACAATTTGTTTCCATCCAAGGACACAATTCAGATCTTCTTCCAGTCACATCAGGAGTGCCTCAGGGCAGCATTTTGGGACCCATGCTTTTCATCATATATATCAACAACCTTCCAGATATCCTTCAGTTTGCAACCTGCCTATTATTTGCTGATGACACTAAGTTATTCCGAAATATCTCTTCTAGTACCGACAGTACTCATCTCCAAGATGATATAAACCATCTTCTCACATGGAGTCACTCGAGTAATCTCACATTTAATTTATCAAAAACACTAATGCTTCGATTCCCCAACAGATCTACCAACATTGATGCAACGTACTTCATGAACAGTTCACCCATCCAAGCTGTTGAAAGTTGTAAAGACCTCGGAGTAATTGTTTCCTCTGATCTCTCTTGGTCACTGCAACAAAACAACGTCATTTCTAAGGCATATCGACAACTTGGCCTTATTCGCCGAACATTCAGTAAGTCTGTATCAGTGAAGGCAAAGAAGTTGCTATACCTCTCACTGGTCAGGTCGAAACTTACATACTGCTCCCAACTCTGGAGACCACAGTTTATCAAAGATATTGCTGCATTGGAAAAGGTTCAAAGGAGGGCCACCAAATACATCCTAAACGACTATACTTCTGACTACAAACAAAGATTGATTACGCTTGGTATGCTGCCCCTAATGCACTACTATGAATATCTTGATATAAGCCTCTTAGTAACGTGTTTGAAGGAGCCAAACACAAGTTTTCCAATCTTAGACTACATCACCTTTTCCTCCTCAAACACGCGTTCAAGAACTTTTGCGAAAATGGTCCCAAAGAAAGTGAAGTCTAATGTATCACGCCACTTCTATTTCAACCGAGTAACCAGGCTCTGGAACCTCCTGCCACCAATTGACTTAGACCTACCCCTAGCTTCGATCAAACGCAACCTAAAGCGAACACTCTGGGAGCACTTCAAGAACAACTTTTCACCATCAAACTACTGCACATTTCATGTATTATGTCCATGCAACAATTGTCGACTGACACCATCTTCTTCATCCTTCTAAGTCATAAAGGCTGCTCCTAGTCCTTAGTAGTACGCCCTCAGCACCATCATTTAGTACTTTTCAGATTTAACAACAAAAATCGTGTACCATCATTTGCTGTGCTGTAAAACCATTATTATTATTATTATT
>JAAXGN010000008.1 GCA_012267415.1 Candidatus Poribacteria bacterium
TTACGAAGTCCAAACAACACGTGTTAGCTGCCAAATCTGGGATGAGCAAAGAGATATTGAAACAATCCTTGCGTTAGAGAACGATGCACAAGCATTAGGGATTGAGTTTCTGAGCTTAGGCACAATTCCACCAGGGAAACGATGCACAACAACGCACCTTGCACAGGTCGCAGATGTCATTGTCAAAAGCGAAATACTCTTTGCAACCGTTACACTAACGTCAGATACCGGACAGGTCGTACCAGACATTGCAGAAACCACTGCCGACATCATCCGGCAGATAGCACACCAAACCGAAGCTGGCTACGGAAACCTCCGCTTCGCAGCTCTGATGAACTGCCCTCCGAACACCCCCTTCTTCCCAGCAGCATACTGGCGCGACACCAGAACTAATTTCAGCATCGGATGGCAAGCAATTGACCTCATCCAAGATGCCTTCGCTAATGCTCCGAATTTAGAAGCCGGTTTGCAAAATATGAAGACAGCAATGGAAGCGGAAGGACAAAAAGTCGTCGCACTTGCAGAAACCATCGCAAAAGACTGGGGTATAAAGTTTATCGGAATTGACGTGTCGCTTGCACCAATGGGTGATGACAGCATCGCTTATGCAATGGAACAACTCCTCCCAGGTTGCTTCGGTGATAGCGGCACCTTGACAGCTGCCGCAGGTATCACACGAACCCTTAAGTCCCTCTCCTTGCCGCTGTGTGGATACTCTGGACTGATGCTACCAGTGCTGGAAGATGTCGGCCTCGGTAAACGCAGTGAAGAATGCTATTTCAATTTAGACAGTCTCCTCCTTTATTCCTCTGTCTGTGGAACGGGGTTAGACACAATCCCAATTCCCGGTGATGCTACTACAGAGCAGATCGCAGCCATTTTGTCTGATGTCGCAACCCTCTCTATGCAGCTCAAAAAACCTTTATCTGTCCGTCTTTTCCCCGTCCCCGGACGCAAGGCAGGTGAAATAACGCAGTTTCAATCCCCGTACCTCACAAACACTGCGGTGATGCAGATATAAACAGAAATTCAAAACGAAGTCCGAAATATTATATTTTCTGACGGGTATGTAATACCAATTCTAATTATTTTTATTACATTCTTCCGTAGGTCCAAATCAACGGTATGAATGCCTTATTGGCATTCCCCGGGTAGAGGCACGAAACCCGACAGGATAGCCACAATCAATACATGTCGGGTTTCGCTGCGCTCTACCTATAAGTGTAAACTTAAGAACCTTATATATTGTTGGAGGGGTTTCTAACCCCGATTTCTTGAGCAAAACCTGTCCAATCGGGGTTAGAAACCCCTCCAACAAGAGGTTCATTATCTTAAGTTTACACTTATAGGTTTCGCTAACGCTCTACCGACCTACAGATGATTTATTTTGAATGTAAAGAATACAACAGCAAAACCTAAAATAATCCTGAAAAAATTGACAAAAATTGAACGTTGCGTATAATTTTAAGGAAAAATGGCGAAAATTATGCAAATTTTGTGATTTTTCCTTAAAAATAAATTTGACATTACCGGTACAGAAGTTAAAAAAGTAGGTGTTGTTCACTCATATTCCTATGGAATTAAAGCTAATCTGAGTGGTAATCCTATAGCCGACTTTGCAGTGAATTTGTCTGCTCGACAAAGTAAAACTGCAAAATCCCATGGATACATGGGGACAATAGAAGCCATTGAAATTAATGCGTCGTATGCGTGGAAGAAATAAGTGTTGATGTCCACAAAAGATTGTTGCATCTACCTTCAAATTGTTAGTTACAACAAGGGACAGGAATCGGAGTTTCCTTCTACCGTACATGCCTTTTCTATAGGGACAATCTCCGATTCCAGTCTAACAATGCTTTGATTGACATGTTCCAAGACCTAACACGAACTATAGTGTTGGAGCAATTTCTAAATAAGGAAAAACAGACAGAGAAATAATTATGAAAAAGCAGATTTTTTTGATTTCAATATCAATCTTTGTCATCGTTATCGCAATTGCTATCTATTTTGTAATTCCGGAAAAGAAAGAAGCAAAGTCAGTTCTAAAGATTTCTACATCAGAACCACATCAACATGAAGGACCTGGAGGTAACATAATTGAGCATACGCATACATATCATCTGTCCTCAGATGAAGGTGTGTCTAAGCTTCTCCGTCCCGACATCAGGTCGACGAAGCATCCTATGCTCCGGCAATGGAAAGACCTAAATCTCGCAGCTATTAGAAAAAATTATCAACCCTACACCGTCCCAGAAATGATAGAAAAATGGGATGAAAAGTATGAGTTTTACGAAGGAGGTGGTGCACTTGAGGCATCTGTTGAAAGCCTCTATCCAAAGAAAGAATGGCTTGAACACTTGAGAAATTGGAGAAACCCCTTCCTTAATTTTGGGCACTACAAAATGGCAGTAGATAAACGATATGGAATGCTGTGGGCAAAGAGAGATTTTGACAATCTGGAAAATAGGACTGATGTACTTAGTGGTTATAGATTACCTTCAGACGCGACCTGGGAAGAACTTGAAGAGGTAATTATCAAGTATTATATTGTTGCAGGAAACTACAACCAAAGAGCACGTGATGTGAATCCATCTATTGCTGGTGGTGTCACGAACCTTGATGGTGTGTTCACCCCATTCTCAGAGAATACTGTATATGTCTATATTTCAGAAGATAAACCAATCTCAAAGTTTACTGGTGTACAGCTAACCCGAAAGCAAGAGCAGGATTTGACAATGTACGGTGTTGCTCCTAAAGGTATGACGGTTGTCTATACTGACGAAAAAGGGAATCCTTTACCTACAAGTAACCCTCCTCCTCGATTTTATGAAAGGAGAATGAAAGCGTTAGAAGAAGCACAAGCAAATGTTGAAAAGATGATTGCGGATCATGAAACATTCATTAACTTGTTACCTAAGCAAACACAGCAAGTTGTCCCCGGACAAAATCACACCAGTTCAACAGCAGGATAAACACCCGTCTACGCATACACATCCGGATGATCAGTTGAACACGCAAGAAACTGTAGAAAGTCCCAAAGATTCCGAACCAAAGAGGCAATTTCCTCCTGAAATTCTGCCACCCGAACCCCCTGGTCCCCATAACATCCAGCAGTGGTTTGAAATGCTTCAAATAATCCACGGTGGAGAATTACCAAATGATCTAAAAGAATTACAAGAGGTGATCAAAGAACTGGAAGCGATCCGCAAAATAGGTAGAGAAATGGCACCGCAGCCGCCACCGCGTCCACCAGAAAGATCGATTCCACCGAAACGCTCTACTCCTCCCAGAACACCATCGGAGCAATGAGGTCCATCCTGATATTCACCTTTATTGTTTCCATTGTGTGTTTACGGATTAGTTTTAAGAATTTGAATTTTTCAGGTTAACTAATAGTTTATTATATGAATCGGAATATTATACCATTTCTAATTGATAATACCTCATTAGTTGTGGAGATCTGGTAGGAGCGACCTCCTGGTCGCGACCGGGAGGTCGCTCCTACCGAAGAGAGAGACCTCCAACTAGCTATAAAAGTGAAATTCCTTAATGGGACAATATTTTTTAGAATTGGTATTAGATTATTTTATTTGATATTCTCTTTGTCTGAACTAGGATTTTCAGGATTACCAGATTTTCAGGATGATGAGTTTGAGGTGGGACGCACTATTCATAAGTTGGCATAAATCTGTGTCAAAAAACTATTGATGAGGTAATCCTTGTAATCTGTAAATCCTGAAAATCCTGGTTCAGATAAGAGTTGTTGATTTTATACGGATTGAACTTCCGTATATCCCTTGGGCAACGACTTACCACTGACGAGTGCTGTCTTCAATGGTCGTATGTGTCTACAACTGCCCCTATATTCAAAACCTGGACAATCGCAAGTTATATCTGCACCGATCACCTCCAAAGTATAAAATTTTCCTTTCTGAGATGAACTTTCTACGTGATAGACGGCACGTTGTGGACCAGATAACACCTGTGCTAATATACGTATGGCTTCTTCTGAATATGGTTTTAGCTGCTTGCGTGTTGCTTCTTCAAGATGTGATGCATTTTCTTCAAGGTATGCATCACCTGCTTTCTGGAGTACGCTTTGAATATCTGATTCTTTCAGTTTTGAGGTTTCAACAGACAATGCATTCATCATTCTTTTGAGTTCACTGAGTACATCCATCTTAAGGGCTGCCTCACCACCTGGAACCAATATTGATCCTTCAACGATGGAGTCCATCAACGCTGCCTTCGTTTTCAGCACCGTCTTTACGAAGGAGTCAACCGTGCCACTTGCAATCATATAGGTGACATTCACAGTCCCCGTTTGACCGATGCGATATGCGCGATCTTCTGCTTGCCAGTGATTTGCAGGCACCCAATCTAAATCGTTGAATACCACCTGCCGTGCAGCAGTGAGATTTATACCAACGCCAGCGATGTGCATGTTAGCCACGAAGATTCTGATGTCATCATCGTTTTGAAAGCGATCAACGCGATCCTGTCTCTTATCTGCTGGAACTGCTCCAGAAACATATACTGCTCGATCCTTGAAGTGCTTTTGAAAACGTTGCATTGTGTTGAGAAAGGAGGTAAAGATGATTACCTTTTCTCCCTGTTCCAGAGCATTTTCAACGAATTTGATCGTGTGCCGACATTTGACAAACGCAATTGCACGACGTACTTGTGTTACCCGCCCCATTGCATTTCCTACATCTGTCAAATCTATAGATTCTTCAAATTCTTCACGAGATTCCGTTGATATTTCAAGGACTTCAGGCAAACCCGCGATGGCTTCTGGAGTCTCAAATTTAGTTAGAAAATCTTGTAATAAGTGGTTATAGTGCTGGATGGCAAAAGGGTGCAGTTCAACTTCCATCCATGTTCGTACTTTCGGTGGTAGGTCTAATACCTCATCTTTTGTTCGTCGTAGCATCACACCGTGGAGTTGGACGGTTAACTCCTCAATGTTGCTTGCGCCATCTGCAACTAACCCAAAGTCACCTTGATATGCTTCGCAATATCTTTTTGCAAAACTAAGAAAACTTTTACCAAGTGGATGGTCTAATATTTGTAGGAGCGGAAAAAGGTCGCGAGGACGATTCGTCATCGGGGTGCCAGTGAGTGCATGGACAACCGGTTCATTTTCAATCTCATGAATGAGTTTTGAAGCATTTTGACTGCGTTGGCTTTGGTAGTTTTTGAGAAAATGTGCTTCGTCAAAAACGACTCCTTTCCAATCATATTCAAGCAGTTTATCCAAATGTTTACCGAGGATTTCGTAGTTAACGATAACCCACTCTTTGAAATCTGTTGAAGGCAGCGGTTTGGGACCAACAATCGTGGATGTAGCGGTGGGTAAGACGATCTCAATTTCCCGTGCCCAATTACGTTTAATAGATGCAGGACAGACTATAAGATAAGGACCTTCCGGTTCTGCTTCAACCATTGCCAAGATAGACTGTCTGGTTTTACCCAAACCCATATCATCGGCGAGGAGGGCACGGCGGCGACCCAAAAGAAATGCAATGCCTTCCACTTGATGCGGAAATAAACCTTCGGCAATTTCTTCGGCGCGTTTTACACTGGTTTCCTGCATGCTGTATTCCTTATGGAGGGAAATATCTTATCTATCACCTTATCTGTCAACGAGCCAAAAATCACCCTGACTGACCGAGCTGAGGTGCTTCATCATCACGGCTCCAGGGAAATTTGGTGCCATACCTATACCCATTGCAAAAATGCGACCGTTTCCTGTTGCATGCTTCCCTATTCGCTTTAGGTCTGGCGTGCTGATACTGATTGGGATTCCATCGCTAAACAGAACAACAATTGTAGGTGTGGATTTTGATGTATCTGTCAAAGTCGTCAGCATGTCGTGGTCGGTACCCTTAGTATGTATCTGCGATTTTATACTCGCCAAATACCCTGTTGAACTTTTTACTGTGTCTTCAGTGACTGGAACAAAATCTTTCTGATATTTCACCAATTCGGTACTAAATGCAACAATGTTAAAACTATCGTGTGGTGCAAGGAAGGTGAGAGAATCTTGCATTATGTTTATAATCCTGTTGAATTTCCAATCAGAGTAGTTTTGCACGCTGGTGGATAAGTCTACACAATAGATAATACGTTGCGGTCCCTCCTGTGCTTCAATGAACTTTACCAAACGGCTCTTTTTTCTTTCTGGCGTTTTCTGCTGTTTCTGTATTGGAATTTCAACACCGCGCTGTATGCTGGGGACATCTTTTATTTCTATCTGAGTGGGACCAGGGGCTATTCCTTCTCCTATATTGACCTGTTCAGTGGTATGAAAAGCAGTTGGTTCTGAAGCAGAAACAACACCACGATGTGTTGCGGGTTGGTTGCTTGTAAGTATCTTCACCTTTGATTGATTCGTAGTTGGTGTGTTCTGCCGTTTGATTTGTGTTCGTTTAGGGGGTGTGATTCGTTTCTTGGGTGGTTCGACTTTTGTGAAGAAGGCATCCATGCTTTCTTCAGGGTTGGTGGGTGCCACGCCAAACCAGTAAAAAATTCCAATTATGGCGACAATGACGTGTAATACAATTGAGATGAGTAATGATGTGCTTGATCTTGGACGCATTTATTTATACCTTGTGTGTAAATTTATAGTATGTCAAAAATCTACATTTGGAAGTTTGTTGTATCCTCGTTCTGTGAAAAAATCTGTAAAATCTGATGATGTTGTTGGGAATTCTATCTCTATTTCATTTGTGAGTTGATTCAATATTTTATCTCCAATTATTTCAGCAGATTTTCCACGTAAGGCTTTTTCATACCAAACCTCTAACTCATCTAATGTGATCACACTTTGTACTCTATTTGCACTCCCAAATTGTTTAAGAACAGATACGAGAACATTTTTTTCAGATTCCTTACATACAATTATTATACGATCTGCAGTAATTTCATTACTTATGTTTTCTATTACTTTAGGTGTTAAAGAGATGTGCTTAATTTGTATAGCTGCACCAAAGTTTGCCCACATATCAAGCCCTCTATCAGCTGCGTTGGTGACACCTACTCGAAAAACTTTAGCTGCTTGATAAATTTCAGGTATTTCTTTTGACAAACCCAGAACTTTCTCAGCGAAATCAGAAAACTCGCTAAGAATCGCATTATTGATGTTATTGATTCGCACTCCGATGTTTACTTCAAGTACTTCTAACAGCGTTGAAAACAAGGCATAAACCACTATTTCATATATCTTATCAATACTGCGTGAAAGCCCAGGATTTCGCGTAAATTGCTCAACAAAATTACTGAGGACAAAAGATTTTCTACCGGACTTTAAAACATAAGATAACCCTGCAGACATTTGAGATAGTCTGTTTTTCAGAGCATCATAAATATAAGCTTCAACTACCCCGTTGCTGTTTCTGTTTATTATTCCTAATTGTACCAAAACCGCTGGAGGTGTAGCATTAGGTTCAAAAAGATTATCTTGGAATCTTGAGCTTGATGTAGATATATTTCCAACGAACTTCAATGAAATTTCATTTCTCCATTTTCTTGAGGGTGTTCGGTAAGTTTCCAAATCGTGTAGATCAATATCTCCTTCTATACGGTCTCTTTGAAGTATTTCTGCTATTTGTATGGGTTTGTAAAAATGAACCCTTGCCCTATTAATAACGGTATCAAGGTGTTTTTTAGCAGTTTTATTGTCCATTAGACATCACATTACCAATGATATCAAACAAGGGTAATTGTTCTCCTTGTTTGATTATAGGTTTTTGTAGATTTAATGCTTGCAACATTTTTTCAGCGATGGCATGTATTACCGGAATAGCTACGCTATTTCCTATCTGTTTTCGGAATTGTGTTAGATTCCCAACAATTTTAAAGTCTTCAGGAAAACCTTGCAAACGTAACATTTCTCTACGAGAAGGTCGCCGTACACCGTTAACTAAAAGATAGTTATGAGATGCATTAGCTCTCAACGCACACGAATATGGTAACATTGAAATATTACCTCCTTTGTTTTCATGCCAAATAGATGGAAAAAACGGTATGCCTTTGCATTTTGCAAAACGCGATTCACGTATACGGGATGATGCGAACAGTGTAGGGTCAACGGCCTCGTCAGATTCAAGTATCTCTGATAAAGGTTTGTAAACGCTAGGCCCTATCGGAAAATTAAACGCCCTCGGTTCACGAAAACCTATAATAAAAATACGTTCTCTTTTCTGTGGTAATCCGAATTCCAGCGCATTCAATACGTTGAAATAGATAGTATAACCAAACCGCAAAAGATTTTCTTGTATAATAGAAAAGGTTCGTCCATTGTCATGGCTGCCCAACTGTTTAACGTTTTCAAGAAGAAACGCTTTTGGTTGTTTATGTTTCAAAATTCGAGCGATGTCAAAAAACAACGTGCCGCGTGTGTCTTCAAAACCGTGTTTATCCCCAATAATGCTGAAAGGTTGGCACGGGAAACCTGCTAATAAAATATCGTGGTCCGGGATAGCAGATTCGTCAATTTTGGTAATGTCTCCAGCAGGGGTTTCACCAAAATTACGTTTGTAAGTTTGTTGTGCATGTTTATCCCACTCGGAACTAAATACACACGTTCCACCCAATTTTTCAAATGGGATACGGATCCCACCGATTCCTGCAAAGAGATCAATAAAACTAAAACTTTTCATTGTATTTAGAGTATAACAATCCTTTATTGAATAGGAGGCTTTTTATCAATGCTAAACCGGATAGTAACTTTGGATCATACAAGCTAATTCCATCTCTCAACAATAACCTTTTTCTGCGTGAAAAAATCAACAGCGTCCCAACTTTGTCCGTGCAAATCACCAAAAAAACTATCCTTCCAACCGCTAAACGGGAAGAACGCCATCGGTGCAGCAACACCTATGTTAATACCGATGTTTCCGATCTGTGCTTCGTAACGGAATTTGCGAGCAGCTGCGCCACTCCTCGTAAAGAGACACGCCATATTCCCATAGTTGCCGCTATTGATAAGTTCAATTGCTTCGTCAATCGTTTTGACATGGATGAGTCCTAAAACAGGTCCGAAGATTTCTGTTTTTGCAATTTCCCCTTGTGGATCAATGTTTGAAAGCACAGTGGGACGTATGAAGTTACCATTTTCACAATCGCTGATGCTTGGATACCTTCCATCAACGAGGACCCGCGCACCCGCTTCTATACCTGTCTGAATTGTCCCTTCAATTCGTTTCTGACTTTCAGGAGTAATGACGGGGCCCATCTCTACATGTTCATCCAAGCCGTTTCCAACAACTCTATCAGTAGCCACGTCACTTATGGCATTTGGAAACCAGTTTTGTGCACCACCAACAGCAAAGGCGAGAGAAGCGGCGAGACATCGCTGTCCAGCACATCCGAATGCACTATCTGCTGTTGCATTGACGGTGAACTGTGGATCCGCATCAGGTAGGATGATCAACGGATTCTTCGCACCTCCCTGACATTGTACACGTTTGCCATGTGCTGCAGCTTTAGCATAGATTGACTTTGCAGTTGCAGTTGATCCGACAAAACTGATTGCACTGATAGCTGGATGTTCTAATATCGCATTCACAGTTTCCTGTCCACCATTGATGAGATTCACAACCCCTTTAGGTAACCCTGTCTGTTCAAGGAGATGGAAAATCTTCTGCATGGTAAGCGGCACTTTTTCGGATGGTTTTACAATGTAGGTGTTCCCACAAGCGATAGCATAAGGCAGGAACCAGAAAGTTATCATGCCAGGAAAATTGAAAGGCGCAATCACAGCACAGACACCCACAGGTTGTCGTATCATAAACTCATCAATACCGGTAGCGATGTCCTCCAAATTTGTGCCTTGCATCAATGTAGGAATGCCACATGCAACCTCAACATTTTCAATTGCACGCCGCATTTCTCCTTTTGATTCGGCAAGGGTTTTACCACACTCCAATGTAATCGTTTGTGCTATGTCATCTATGTTTTCCTCTAAGAGGTTTTTGAGTTTGAATAAATATTGAACCCGATGGACAGGAGGGGTACGTCTCCATTCATCAAAAGCAGATACGGCAGCAGTCGCAGCTTGATGCACTTCTTCATCAGGTGATAACGGTACCGTTGTCAGCACTTCACCCGTTGCAGGGTTCGTTACATCCAGCATTTCTGTAGACTCAGACTGCAGCCATGTGTTGTCAATATAGTTTAATATGGGTGTTGGTTCAGTCATTGAATGATGGTCTCTTTCATAACGTAAGAAAACAGTGATTAGTTCTGTTTTGCAAAGAGTTCAAGTACTTTCATCTGCTCCATTGCTGCGACTACTTGCGGATCATGGACAATATCGTCCTTGATGTTCTGCGTTTCCAATGCAATTGCAAACTTTATCCCTATATCGCTTAGGATAATCTGTTCTTCTGTGAGTGAGTCGGTCAACCTTCTATATTTCCTTAGTAGTTTAGCGGCTTCTCGGTCATCTCTTGATGCATGTTCTGCGTCAAATATTTTGGATAAGACATCATCCCCGTTTTCTTGAACAAAAGTCTTTATTTTCTGATGATTCCGAAGTTTGACTTGCATCTGCTGTTCTGAACGACTAAAATAGGCAGTTTCAACATCGGGCATGACACCGATTTTGTCTATATCCACACCGCTGGGTGTGTAGTAACGTGCAACTGTTAGTTTTACCGCTGCTTTTGAATCACTGAGTGGAAAGACCTTTTGTACTGAGGCTTTTCCAAAAGTTTTGTTTCCCATAACCAGACCTCTCCCGTGGTCTTTTATTGCACCAGCAACGATTTCAGAGGCACTTGCACTCCCACCGTTCACTAAGACAATCAATGGAAAATTTTCTCTTGCTGGACCTTCTGCGTGAAAATCCTCCCGCTTTTCAATCCCCTTGCTATACACCACCAGTTTCCCTGGTTCAAGAAAATCACTTGAAATTGCTACTGCTGAACTGAGTAAACCGCCAGGGTTGAAGCGGAGATCAAGTATAATTCCCTTTACATTTTGTTCAATGAGTTCTTCCAATGCCTTGTCAACATCGTCTGGTGTTGTTTGTAAAAACTGATTGATTTTTAGATAACCGAGGTTATCACCGATTATTTCTTTCTCTACGTTTGGAATACGGATGACCTCTCGTGTGATAGAAACTTCAATCGGTTGACGCACCTTTGGACGAATTAATGTTATTGATACAGAAGTACCGGGTTCGCCACGTAATAAATCAACAGCTTCATCTAAAGTCATGACAGCAGTTGATTCTCCGTCTATCTGGCTGATGATATCACCATTTTGCACACCTGCAAGGTCTGCGGGATTTCCTTTGAAGGGCGTAATGACGGTGATCATATCATCACGCATACCAACGGTCATACCAAGTCCGCCATAATTGCCTTGGTTCTGTGTACGAAATGTGAGGTAGTCAGGAATATATTGGCTATAAGAGTCCAAAGTTCGCAGCATTCCCCTGATAGCCCCTTCCATCAACTCTTTTGCCTCAGGATTATCAAGATGCTCCTGTTCAATATAAGCTAATATTTCAGTAAAAAGCGAAATATTCTCTAATAGTGTGTCATTATCTGTTTCACCGTTTTCAGTCTCAGCTAAAGTCCAACTCAATTGAAGAAAAACTGCGATGAAAACAATTAGTAGAATGGTAAAAAAAGTATGTTTTTTCATAATTGACTCCAATTCAATGTATTAATCTATTCTATCTATTTCCAACCAATTTGTTTGTTATATTTCTTATTCTTGGGTTAAATGTAATGTAAAAAGCAACAATTACAGCAATAGTGCCGAATATCAAATCAAACCACTCCATACGGTTTTTCATCAGTTCAAATTTAGGACTTCCGTAATAAAGGTTTTTGACAATAGGTACGGCTTGTTCTTCCGTTAAGTCCCGATCTTGCATATATTGTTCAGTCATTTGTGCAATTGCATTCCAATGAACATCAAGGTATTTTCCTACAAAAATACCAACCACTGCGAATATGGCTGCTCCAATAGAGACCAACAACCAATGCATTTTCTCATCCGCATCAATTGCATTGACACATGTGAGTAGCATTCCTATTCCAGTGAACGCACCGATACAAACTGCGATAAATCCAAAAGTACTGCCAGTCCACTGAATGTATTTTGCCCAAAGGATACCACCCAATACTGCACCGACGAGACCACCGAAAGGAGCTATGATAATTTTCATGAGTTGTCCTCATGTAAGAGTATTTCAGGTTTTTTACGATGATGTTCAGTATTTTGTTCATAAGTATAAGCAACCCGTAGGACTGATGCCTCTGCAAACGGTTTTGCAAGCAATTGTAGACCTACAGGTAAACCACTTTGGACAAAACCACACGGGACGGAAATGCCAGGCAAACCCGCGTGACTCGCAGGGGTCGTCATCACATCACACATATACATCTGTAACGGGTCTGCAGTTCGTTCTCCGATTTTGAATGCAGGTGTAGGTGAAGTTGGCGTTGCAATCACGTCAACCTTCTCAAAAGCATCATCAAAATCTGACTTTATGAGTGTACGTACCTTTTGAGCTTTTTTATAATACGCATCTTGATACCCCGTACTCAATGCAAAAGTTCCAAGCATAATACGTCTTTTTACCTCTTGTCCAAAACCCTCACTGCGTGTCTTCTTATACATATTGATTAAATCAGCAGGGTCTTCCGTTCTATAACCGTAGCGTACTCCATCATATCTTGCAAGGTTCGCACTTGCTTCTGCGGGTGCGATGATATAATATGTTGCAATCGCATAATCTGTGTGAGGCAGAGAAATTTCAACAATTGCCGCTCCCAGTTTTTCTAATTCAGCAATAGCAGTATGTACACAGTCTGCTACATCTGTGTCTAAACCTTCAGCAAAATACTCCTTTGGCATCCCAATTTTCATGCCTTCTATGTCATTGATGAGAGACTTCGTGAAATCTGGGACAACAACATCAACAGAAGTTGAATCCATCTCGTCTTTGCCACAGAGCGCGTTTAGAACCAAAGCACAATCGGTCACGTCTTTAGTGAACGGACCAATCTGATCCAACGAAGAAGCAAAAGCGATAAGACCATAACGTGAAATCCGTCCGTAAGTTGGTTTCATGCCAACAACCCCACAGAGTGCAGCAGGTTGACGAATAGAACCCCCAGTATCTGAACCCAATGACAATATTGCTGTATCCGCTGCTACGACTGCTGCCGAACCGCCACTTGACCCACCGGGAATCGTCTCTAAATCCCAGGGATTATGCGTTATCTGATATGCGGAATTTTCCGTAGATGACCCCATTGCAAACTCATCCATGTTCGTTTTGCCTATCATTACGACACCTTGCTGATGAAGTTTTGTCATGACAGTCGCATCGTAAGGCGGGACAAAGTTGCTGAGTATTTTTGATGCACATGTTGTCCGGATATCTTTGGTGCATATCACATCTTTTATTGCTATTGGTATGCCAGCAAGTGGTGGCATTTCATTTCCGTTCTGAAATCCAACGTCTGCCTTGCTCGCTTGCTCTAAAGCTGACGCCTTTGTTAATGTCAAGTAGCCATTCACACTCGGTTCAACCGCATCTATCCGTGCATATATTGATTCAGTCAATTCTACAGCAGTGATTTCACGTTCCTTCAGTTTTTCGTGTAGTTCGTGCACTGTTAATTGATATAGAGACATTCAACTACTCCTTACGTCACATCAATTACTCTAGGAACGCCAAAGTAGCCTTCGGCTGTTTCAGGTGCGTTTTCAAGGGCGGCATCAATAGGTAACGATTTTTTTACGACATCAGGTTTTGTTATATTTTGAAGCGGATGTATATGTGATGTAGGTGGAACATCTTCCGTATCCAATTCATTCAGTTTGCCAATATAATCTAAGATTCGACCGAGTTGTTCGGTGAAATGCTGTGTCTCTTCTGGATCAAATTCAAGTCGCGCTAAGTTTGCTACGTGACTTACATCTTCAGGTGTGATCGTTGCCATACCAATTAAACCTTCCTATATTTTTTTCATAATATATGTGCACTTCATGGCACTACGGGCAGCCCATCTAAAAATGGACCAGCCCCTACATACAAACGGATAAGTGTCTACCATAATTCTAAGTTTTACTTTATACCGCATGCAAGGGTGCTAATTCAACATCGAATTGCTTGGAACCTGCTCTATCAAACCTAACGACTACATAGGTATTTTGACCGTATTCTTTGAGTTTAACTACCTTTCCCCTGCCAAAATTGGGGTGGAATACAATTTGATCAACAGTGTATAAGTTGTCTTCTTCCTCTTCAACATATCTAATTTCTTGTTGCGTCAATGAGGAATGGGCTGAGTTGTAACGGTCAACATGTTTGATAAGATGTGGCGATATTTCTTCAATGAAACGTGAAGGGATTCTATGATCTGTTCCTCCCCAGGTTCTCCGTGAACTTGCATGGACAAGATAGAGTTGTTCCATGGCTCGTGTAATGCCAACATAACATAGCCTTCGTTCCTCCTCTAAATCTGCTTCGGCACTGACAGATCGTTGATGTGGCAAAAATCCTTCCTCCATACCGACGATAAAAACAAACGGAAATTCTAACCCTTTGGCACTATGTAATGTCATCAACGTCACTACATTGGTTTCATCGGTGTTATCATCATCTTCCATCGTATCAATATCTGCGATAAGAGCGACGTTCTCCAGATAATCTGAAAGTGTCGGTTGTTCAGCGATCATTTCATATTCACAGATTGCGTTCATCAGTTCATCAATATTCTCAACCCTGTTTTGTGCTTCTATGGTGCGCTGTTCTTTAAAGTTATCACGATACCCTGTTGTATTTAGGATATGTTCAAGCACTTCTGCTGGTAAGTCATCTGCATCATACGGGTCAAATAATTTCGCGAATCGGCGTATTTTTCCTTTTATGCCAGCGTTTATTTTTGGAATTTCGTCAACGCGATCTATTGCTTCAATGAGCGGTATTTCTTCGTTATCAGCAAAGGTCATAAGTCTTTCAAGTGATGTTGCCCCGATACCGCGTGTCGGCACATTTATGATACGTCTGAGACTCATTGAGTCAAAAGGATTACACATCACACGCAGATATGCCAATAGATCCTTAATCTCCATGCGGTCATAGAAACCGAGTCCGCCAACAATCTGATAAGGTATATTTGCCGCGCGCAATGCCTCTTCAAAAACTCTTGATTGTGCATTTGTCCGGTAAAAGATAGCGAAATCTCTATAATCAACTCCTTCAGCATTCCAATCCTCAATTTTTGTTCCAACAAAACCGGCTTCATCGTTCTCATCCATCGCTTCGTAGCAGGTGATGGGTTCTCCTTCTTCATTTTTTGTCCAGAGTTTCTTCGGTTTCCTCGCTTTGTTGTTCTGAACGACGCTCCATGCTGCATGTAATATATTCTGTGTTGATCGGTAATTCTGCTCCAAGCGTAGTACATGTGTGTTGGGATAATGCGTCTCAAAATTGAGTATGTTATGTATGTTTGCGCCTCGGAAACCGTATATAGATTGGTCATCATCACCGACGACACAGACATTCTTTTTGTCACCTGCCAGTAGACGTACTAACTCATATTGGCATTTATTTGTGTCTTGATACTCATCCACAAGCACATGTAGGAATTTCTGATTGTAATATTTTAGCACTTCGGGAAATTTATTCAATAACGTTACAGTAAAGTTGAGCAGATCATCAAAATCTAATGCGTTGTTCTTGCGAAGTGCTTCCTGATATAGAGGGTAAACCTCTGATACGACCTTTTCATAGTATCCTTCGGCGATATTCTCATAGTTTGCTGGCGAAATGTTGTTGTTTTTTGCTTTGCTTATCAGATCATGAATGGTTCGTGGGTTATACTGTTTATCATCTAATCCAGCGTTTCTGATGATATCCTTAACGACTGTAACTTGTTCGCCTTTATCGTAGATAGTAAAGTTCTTAGTAAAACCGTCGAGTTTTTCGATATCTCTGCGTAAGATACGTGCACAGGTTGCGTGGAAAGTAGAGACCCATAGGTTTTTACCGATCCCTTCTTCAACGAGTACATCCAATCTCTCTTTCATTTCGTTTGCAGCTTTATTGGTAAAAGTAACAGCAAGTATTCGGAATGGAGAGACGCGGTGGTGTTTTATGAGATATGCGACTCGGTGTGTGATAACGCGCGTTTTACCGCTCCCCGCACCGGAAAGTATCAGAAGGGGACCATCAGTGTGCAGCACAGCTTCACGTTGCACATCATTTAAGGAACTCAAAAGTTTATCGGACAAAAAAACACCTCCGAGAGATGGGATAGGTAGTAACCTATAAAAGTATACGCAATTTGGATTTTCTTTGCAAGCGAATTTGTTTGTATATATTTAGAAGTTTTCTTGCAAATCTTATCTTTTTCGTGTATTCTATTCTTAAGTATTATGGTTAGAGAGTGAATACGATCCGGGTCACATGCTGTGGTATCTGGCTAACAGCCAAAGGAGATGTTCAATATGGTTATTAATTGGGACGGTATAACAACCTATTTCATTTATAATGAATTGTTTGATGAAACCTATACCGCACATATTCAAAAGAACGGCAAAGATTGGCAAGGATCAATCGTTGAACTGCCCGAAATAGAATGTATAGCGGAAACAGCGGAAGTTGTGCAAGAACAATTGCCGGACATGCTTCATGATGTTTTAGTTGCGAAAGAAGCAGCATGGGATCAGCAGCTTAAAGAAGATATGGAGGCGGGAAAACTTGACTCCCTTATTCAGGAAGCTATTGAAGACTATAAAGCGGGTAGATGTACTAAGATTGTGTAACGTTTGGTATGAATAACTCACAATTTGAGCATATTAGAAATCAGAAGTTTATAACGTTGTTGCGAAAACTCCCAACACATATACAAAGACGTGCTGCTAAACAGTTTCAAATTCTACAAGATCACCCCTTATATCCCTCACTTCATTTCAAAAAAGTCTCTGGTCTTTGGTCATTACGTATTACTGACGATTACAGAGCTTTGGGATATGAAGAAAACGGTACGATTATTTGGTTTTGGATAGGAAAACATGATGAATACGAGCGGCGGATCTGATTATCTTTCCTTATCAGGATCGGGGTAGCATAATGAAGCAGATATTGACAATCGCTGGATCGGACTCTGGAGGCGGTGCTGGAATTCAGGCGGACATCAAGGCGATTTCTGCAAATGGGGGGTTCGCAATGTCGGTCATCACATCCGTTACTGCACAAAATACTGTTGCTGTTACCGATGCTTATGATCTACCGATACCTTTAATTGAGTCTCAGTTAGATGCTGTCTTTTCAGATTTTGACGTTGCAAGTGTAAAAACAGGTATGCTCTCATCTCAAATGATTGTGGAAACGGTTGCGCGTAAACTGAAGGAGTATAACCCAGAAGTAATTGTTGTTGATCCGGTAATGATTTCAAAGAGCAAGTTTCCATTGTTGAAAGCAGAAGCCATTGATAGTTTGAAAAAATCCATTATTCCATTAGCAACGCTACTAACGCCCAATATTTACGAGGCAGAACTGTTGGCAAATAAACAGATACAGACAATTGATGATGCTAAGTCTGCAGCAAAAACAATTTCAGAATTAGGGTGTGAGGCAGTCCTTGTTAAAGGTGGACATCTTAGCAATGAGAAGAACGCAATAGACGTTCTGTTCTGGGAAGGTAAATGGTCATATTTTGAAGCACCGAGGATTGAGACGAAGAATACACACGGGACAGGCTGCACTTATGCCTCAGCAATAGCGACACATCTTGCAGGTGGTAAGAATTTAGACGAAGCGATTCATGCATCAAAAAGATATATTACCGATGCTATTAAACATGCGATAGATATAGGAAATGGCAATGGTCCGACTCACCATTTCTATTTTATGAACCCGCCAATATTATGATACATGTTCTAATGTCTATAATGATTATAGTTTTTCAAGAGGTTGTCGTCCATCATATCCGCTATCAATTTCATGCCAATATTCTATCTCCTTTTCACTATATCGCCAACATAGATATACTTCTCTTCCATCGCGCATGTGTGGAAAGTCAACTAAAGGGGGGTCAAGTCCTTTGATAAGGCATCCGCTCGCCTCTATGCGATCAATTAACCTTTTTAATTCCACGCCTACTTGTAGATGCGAAAAGGCGTTTTTGTCACCGCCATTAGACGGTATCGCTTCAAAGAATGCGTCGAGCTCTATCCGAAGGTTTCCCAACATATTTTTTAGTTGGATCAAGGCTCTAACCTGTCCTGTCAATTCGGGGATATATTCATTTGCTTCTTCTACGGTAAAGTACTTTTTTTCCTGCATTGTAATCTCCTTTATGTTTTACATTAAAATTATATGAATTCGGAATTGTTGTCAAGCATCAAATTAGAAGATGGAAGGTTGGAAGAATGGAAACGGTTTTGATGCACTATAATCTATCTCGTATATCACATGGAAGAAAATGAGCAGATTACCTCCACGGAACAGAACCAGAATGTTGCTCGTGATGCGGCGATTGTTAGTTTAGCAGTGATGGGTTCACGTTTGCTTGGTCTTGCCCGTGAAATGGTGATCTTTTACTATTTTAAGACGAAACTTGCCGCGCCTGCCTTTCATCTTGCATTCCGCATCCCTAATTTCCTGCGAGATATGTTCGGTGAGGGTATTCTAAGCAAAGCGTTTATCACTACCTTCATCGCTACTGAAAAAGAGGAGGGGGAAGCAGCCGCTTGGGACCTTGCAAATCGTATTTTTAATCTGGTTGTAATTGTCCTGACCGGTATTGTCGTTTTGGGTATCGTGTTTTCCCCTGCTATAGTTGATGTTTTAGCGCGTGAAAACTTTGATGAGGTATTAGAGCCGGGAAAACACTATGGGTTTGATACTAAAGTTGAGTTGACGATCTATCTAACCCAATTGATGTTCCCTTATCTTCTGTTTGTATCCCTTGCTGCTATTGCCATGGGACTCCTTAACAGTAAAGGTAGGTTTGGTATACCTGCTTGTGCCTCCTCGTTCTTCAACCTGAGTTCACTTGTTATCGGCATTAGCGGATATTATCTATTTCAACGTATAGACATGCACCCGACAACGGGGATGGCAGTTGGTGTTCTTGTTGGGGGTATACTTCAATTTCTTATACAAGTTCCATCAATGTACCGTGTCGGATATCGGTATAGGCCGCTGCTTAGTTTTACAGAACCGCGGGTCGTCCAAGTTCTCAAATTAGTGGGTCCGGCTATTTTAGGAGTTGCTGCAGTCCCGATTAATCAACTGACCAATACATGGTTTATCACATCTGGTGATGAATGGTTAGCCTGGATTCAAGGTGCGTATCGCATCATGCACTTTCCACTCGGCATATTTGGTGTGGCAATATCTACAGTCATTTTACCGCAACTTGCTAAGTATGCACATTCAGACAGTATGGCAGAGTTCCGAGATTCGTTATCTTATGCCTTACGTTTGATGCTTACAGTTATTTTGCCAGCGTCAATTGGTCTGATGATATTGGCAGAACCGATCTGTAGATTACTCTATGAACGCGGCGAATTTACGGATACAGATACAGTCGCAACAGCACATGTTCTGTTCGTTTATGCATTTGGCTTGTGTGGATTTTCTGCACTGAAAATCGTTACGGACGGTTTTTATGCTTTCAAAGATATACGTGCACCTGTAATCGTTAGTCTATGCGGTGTCGCTCTTAATATCTGTATGAACTACATGTTTATATTTCAAGGGTTTTGGTTGAATGAACGCGCGATAGTGTTTTCTACTGTGACAACTGTAACACTGAACAGTGTCGTTTTGTTGTTTCTACTGAGACGTAGAATCGATAAAATAGGGTTTAATTTAGTGTTTAAGGTTGCATTGAAAGTACTATGTGCATCTGTGGTGATGGGGGTGGTATGTTGGGTATCCAATGGGTTTATAGAAAAAGATTGGCTTGGAACAGAGGGTATAGTGTCGCGAACTCTAAATGTATTCCTCCCGATTGGATTTAGTGTCCTAACGCTTGCGGGGATGTATAAAGCATTAAAAGTATCGGAGTTTGATGACATATTGAACATTGTTAAACAGAGATTTCAAAAGCAAATTATTGTAAAGTGAATAATTAATGGGACATTTTAACATTTACGAAGGATACCCAGTGTAGGGGCGAGGTCACCTCGCCCGTTGTGAAGTCAGTCAATATTTTTACTGGCATTAATTCTAAAGTTCGCTATAAATGAGTTGAGGGGAAAATGTTAACGAAACGAATAATTCCATGTTTAGATGTCCGCGCTGGAAAGGTTACAAAAGGTATTGCCTTCAAAGGAAATGTAGATGTTGGTGATCCTGTTGAAATGGCGCGGTTTTACTATGAGAGCGGGGCAGACGAACTTGTCTTTTACGACATCACTGCTAGTAACGAAGGACGAGATATTATGATTGATGTTGTCTCTTCTGTTGCAGCAGAAATATTCATACCGTTTTCTGTCGGTGGCGGCTTGCGGACGCTTGAAGACATGCGGCGCGTCTTACTGGCGGGAGCAGAGAAGGTCAGCATAGATTCAGGGGCAGTACGGAATCCTCAGATAATCGCTGAAGGAGCACATGCATTCGGAAGTCAATGTGTTGTCTTGAGTATGCAAGTAAAAAAAGTTCCAAAACATGAGAAGATACCGAGTGGATATGAAATTTTTATTGATGGTGGACGAACACCCGTCGGTTGGGATGCGTTGGCGTGGTCGGTACGTGGTGTTGAGTTAGGGGCAGGTGAAATCGTGGTAAATAGTATTGATGCTGATGGCACAAAAGCTGGATATGAATTGGAGTTAACAGGTGCGATCGCTGACCTTGTACCAGTCCCTGTTATTGCCTCTGGAGGAGCCGGGAATCCTCAGCATCTTCGTGATGTATTTGTTGAAAGTAGCGCAGATGCGGCAATTGTTGCATCAATTACACATTATGGGGAATTCACCATTGCAGGAATTAAAGACTACCTAAAGTCTCACAACGTCAGTATGCGGGATACTTGGTAATCGGTAAAATGCAACGACATTCAAGCAATATTAAATAATGAATTATCAATTTTCCGATTTTCTTGCAGGTGCCGACGAACCCGTAGGGGCGGGGTCTCCCCGCCCGTCATTGCATATTTAATATTCAAACCTGCTTAAAGAAATAGGTTGTAAAACCAGGCAAAGATTGTGTATAATTTTGATGAACAAACAGCACATAACGTACAAAGCTAGCTGTTAGATGTAGTTGGATTTTCCCTTCAACATTGCAACAAGTTACTTACTCCAGTTCTATAAAAGAGTACTAAAATGAATATACAGTGTAGCATACGGAATTCACTCATAGATGCACAAAACACACTCAATGATTTTATTAATAATACAGATAATATAACGGTCATATCGGAGGTAGCCTCTTTATTGCAAAAGGTGTTTACACAGAACTGTAAAGTATTCACTTGTGGTAATGGGGGAAGTATGTGTGATGCTATCCACTTTGCTGAAGAATGTACTGGTAGATTTCGCCATAATAGGCGACCACTTCCTGTTATTGCACTCAGTGATGTTGCGCATATCACTTGCACAGCAAATGACTATGACTTTGCTGATATTTTTGTTCGCCCCATTTTAGCACTTGGTAATCCAGGTGATTTGTTGATAGCAATTTCTACGAGTGGAAACTCCGAGAATGTCGTGCGAGCAGCAGCGGCAGCAAGGTCACGTCAGATGTATGTCTTCGGTTTGATTGGACAAGACGGGGGTCAACTAAAGGCGGATTGTGATAAATATATAATTGCCCCTGGAGATACTGCGGATCGCACACAAGAAATCCATATTAAGGTCTTGCATATACTCATTGAACATGTAGAAAGACTTATGTTTCCAGAGAATTATTGACAGAACTGTGTTAGTTTGATAGAATTCCATCATACCATTTCATATTATTAAAATAGAAGACTATTGTAAAATGCGGAATGAATTTTCAAATAGCACACGTTGCCAAAATATAAAGACACTAAAAACGGAGCCGTTAGATGTTTTAGTTATCGGAGGTGGTATTGTAGGTGCTGGTTTGATCCGAGACTTGGCATTAAACGGTGATATCAAAGCAGGATTGATTGAACAGGGGGATTTTGCCTGCGGTACAAGTGGTGCCAGTTCTCAATTAATTCATGGCGGATTCCGTTATATTGCCAAACGCGATATTGCCCTTGTTAAGCAGTCCCGTAAGGAACGAGAAACCTTAACGCATATCGCACCTAATCTCGTAAAACCTATCCCATTAGCAATTCTCCGCTATAAAGGTGACCCGTATCCACTTGCGGGTATCCGTCTTGCAGCACAATACTATAATCATCTATCAAAATCGGATGCATCCGAGAAAGCAAAGTTACATATTGATACTGATAAAATTCAGTCTAAAGTGGGTCCCATTTCAACCGATGGTTTAAAAGGTTGTGTAGTGTTATGGGATAGCATTGTTGACGATGCAAGGTTGACCCTGGCAACGATAAAAGATGCACATTTGCATGGCGGTGTAATCGCAAATTACGTAGCGTTTGTTGAGTATGTTTCCACCCCAAATCCACCAGAGACGATGTATCGTGTTTTAGCAAAAGATTGTATAACGGATGAGTGTTTTGAGATTTGTGCAAGAAAGATTGTTTCAACAACTGGACCGTGGACAGACATGTTGTGGCAGAAAGACCCTAGCTATAATGGCAAACTACGATTGGAGAAAAAAAACGCTAAAGGTATTCATCTGATATTGCCGCGCTGTACTAAAGTTGACCCTACTGATAATTATGGGATTGTTGCATTAACACAATTTGAAAAGCAGCAGAATGCAAAGCAACGTGCTATCTTTATTCTTCCAGCCGATGATAATACATCTATAGTTGGCACAACAGAAACTACGCCTGAAGGTGATCCAAAGGATGTTCGTCCATCCGCTGATGAAGTCTCATATTTGCTTGATGAGGCAAAAAGACTTTTCCCAAGTATGTCATTGGATCAGAATTCAATTATTGGTACCTATGCTGGTATACGTCCCCTGATTGCTAATAATCAGACAAAATTGATAGGCGATAGCAAGAATTTTGTTTCAAGAGAACATTTGATAACTGAAAGTCCGAGTGGTATCCTCTATGTATATGGTGGAAAACTCACGACACATCGCCTTATAGCGGAAGAGACAGTAGATTATATTGCAGATTTGTTAAGTGTGCCGCGTCAATGTAAGACTGCACGCTGCCCATTACCGAGTGCGAATTCAGATGTAATCGTTCCTGATGAACGCAAACAAGCGGACAGCGAACACAGTCAATCTGTAGAGGTAGATCGAGAACGTCTTATTCAGAGATACGGCTACATCGGTTATCTAAGTATTCAGGAATTAGTTAATCGTGATTCCAGTCTGGCAGAACGGATGACAACCGATCACCCCTTTTTGAAAGCGGAAATCCTCTATGCTTTCATGGGTGAAATGGCAATAACGCTTGATGACGTGTTGTGGAGAAGAACACGGATCGGATGGACTCAAGGACAAGGTTTAGACATTGCAGAGCAGATAGTGAACTTTCTCAGTAAGAACAACAATTGGAATGAGACGAGGAAACTTGAGGAAATAGAGAGATATAAACAACACATTCAATGGTTGAATCAACATTTGTAAGATTCATTACCTATAATCATCAATCTATAGTAGAAGCATGACTTGGTTCCGTTTTGGTAATCCGGATTTTCTGATTTATATTTTATTCGGGTTGCCTATTTTTTTATTTCTGTTACGATTCGGTTGGCATAGAAAACAGAAAGCGATACTGCTTTACCAAAGCAGTATGAGTGCTTCTGACATAAAACGACAAAAGGTTCAGGTCGTATTCTTGATCTTGATATTCCTTGCTATATTTCTTGCCCTTACATTTCCGCAGTGGGGAAACAAACCTGAAACTGTTGCTGAAAAATTGGATGTGATGCTGGCATTGGACACTTCTACAAGTATGCTTGCTACCGATGGTGATTCTGTGCGTAGGCTTACCCGTGCAAAAAATGTGATTTTTGAACTGCTGGATCAACTACAGGATGACCGTGTCGGACTCCTCTATTTTGCTGAAGCAGGTGTTGTCGTATGTCCACTGACAGACGATGTTAGCACTATCAGAGAGTTTTTGTCTGCGTTGAAACCCGAATCACTGGTGCATCGTGGAACTCGTATCGGCAATGCAATAGAGATCGCGAAGGAACGATTCATTCGTGAAGGTAGCGAGTCTGTTCCTACCATGACAAATGCAAGTGGACATAAAGTGCTGATTCTATTTACTGATGGTGAGGACCACGGTGAGGATGTATCTGAGTCAGTGGAAGCAGCGAAAATGGAGGGAATATCTATCTACTGTGTCGGTTTTGGGGATTCTGGCAAGTCTGTACCTATTCCGCTGCCTGATGAAAGCATGGGATACAAACGCGATACAAGAGGTCAACTCGTGCTAACAACCTTGGATGAAGAGGGGTTGTTTGAATTGGCTAAGTCGGGTGATGGCAACTACTATCATGCAGATATAGGGGTTTCTCAGTTGATGTCAGATTTAGCAAGGCTTGAGAAGCAGAGATATAAGATTCCTGCAGATGGTGAATTGAGGGATAAATTTCAATGGTTTATTTTTATTGCAATAGTATTCTTGGTGGCGGAATTACTTATGCAGCAGTGGAGAATGCATGCTGATAATTGACATTTTTAGAGGACGTGTAATGCTTACGTCTTTTTATACATCAATCCCGCAGGACGGAAACGCATTAAGAGAACTAAGATTACGCCAAAGAGGAGCATACGGGATCCGGCGATTTCAGGATACTTTGATAAAGCCTCACGGAGTATTTCACCTAACGAACCAAGAATGACAGCACCTAACATTGCCCCCCTGATGCTTCCCATGCCACCCAAGACGACCATGCAGAGTATGAAGATGGATTCCCAGAAATCAAAAGATTGTGCGCTAAAATTGACTTGAAATTGTGCTAAGAATGCTCCGCCAATGCCGCCTATTGCAGCACTCACTGCAAATGCCAAGGATTTGTAACGACCGACGTTTATTCCCATACTCTCTGCAGCCTGTTCATCTTCGCGAATTGCAACCCAAGCTCTGCCTACTCTTGAGTTTTGCAACCTATAGGTAACGAAAATGACTAAAACCAATAGGATTATTATGTGGTAGTAGTTGTGCCAGATTTGGTCGAAAGAGAAATTGGTGAATGGTATTGTCGGTGCTGGAACGCCGCGCACTTGTCCGTTAGGAGCACCACCTGTCAACCACAGTTCATTTTTGACGATACGGAAGAATAGCTCTGCAAAACCGAAAGTAACGATGGCAAAGTAGTCTCCGGTTAACCGCAAAGTAGGTATTCCTCTTAATAATCCCCATGCAGTTGCGTGTACCACTGCCAGGGGTAAGGCAATCCAATAATGAACACCATGAAGTGACATAAGTATGCCTACCGTATACCCGCCGATGAGATAAAACGCAACATATCCTAAATCAAGCAGACCTGTAAAACCGCAGACAATGTTTAGTCCAATAGCAAGTAGCATATAGAGACATGCGCGGACGAGAATCCGAAGAATATAATCGGCACCGGGCCATCCAAAACTGATCCTGTATTGATCTAATAATAGACTACTAATATCATCAATGCCGAACAGGAACCAGGGTAGTGCACAGATGGCAATACAGAGAATGATGTTCCTTGGTGTAAGTTTATCCTTCATACATTAACCTTTATATTAGATTTTTACCTATGCACGCTTGCTTGTTGCCTTTCCAAATAGACCGGTTGGACGAATCAGTATTACGAGTATCATGATGATATACGCAAATGCGATTCTATAACCTGAGTGAAGATCAGCACCAAATGCCTCTGCGATACCGATGAGCAACCCCCCGACTATTGCACCTGTGACGCTGCCGATACCCCCCAGCACTGCTGCTGCGAACGCTGCAACTCCCTTATAGTAACCCATGGTGGGTGTGACATTTTCACTCAGTCCAACCATCACACCAGCAACTGCTCCTAATGCAGACCCGACTGCAAAAGTTGCTAAAATCACTCTATTTGCATTAATACCCATGAGATTGGCTGCGACAGCATTCTGTGCACATGCTCGCATAGCCTTTCCTATTCTTGTATAGTATATCAATAGGTTGAGAATAATCATCAACACGACTGCAATCAGTAGAATAAAAACATCCCGATAAGGCAGCGTACCACCCCCTGGTAGAGGAATTACGTTGTCAAAGAGTGATGGTAACGAATCTGGTGGATAAACTTGAGGTTCTGCTGTCCAAAATATCCGTGCCAGGTTCTGAAGTGCAATTGAAATTCCAATGGCAGTTATCAAAGCAGACAAACGGGGTGCAGTGCGCAGGGGACGATAGGCTACATAATCAATCAACATGCCTAACAACGCACATAGCAACATCGCTAACGGTAATGCAAACCAAAACGGGATGTGGAATACGGTGATAAGGATCAGTCCGAAGTAGGCACCAAACATGTAAATTTCACCGTGTGCAAAGTTAATCAGTTGAATGATGCCGTAAACCATGGTGTAACCAACGGCTATAAGCGCGTAGATTCCACCTTGAACCAAACCGTTGATTAACTGTTCAAATATCTGTGCCCACATATACTTGACTTTCTATGTATCGGGAATAGAGAATTAGAATAATGTTCAATTCAAAAAACGCGTCATTCTGTATTACGTTTATTTCAGTTCAAGCAGTTGTTTCTCTGCGCGGACAAACTTCCCGTCCCTAACAACTTTAACATAAGCGGGTTTATCAACTGTGTCACCATTGTGATCAAAATATGTGAGACCCGTTACACCCTTATATCCTTCTTCAGGTGTATCAATTGCTGCAAGATGCTCGCGAATGGCACTACGATTCTCTGCGAGTTCTGCTTCAGGATTGTAAGTTGCTGCTAAGGCTTCAGCGATCATTCCCACAGCGTCGTAAGTTAATGCTGCCCATGTATCTGGGGGAACCTTGTGATGTTTTTCAAAATTGGCAGCCATTTCCTTCGCTTTTGGATCGTCTTCACCAAACAGGAAAGGTGTCGTAATGTATGTGCCTTCAGCAGCGCGTGATCCCGCAGTTGTCAAAAAAACTTCATTGTCAATCCCATCAGCACCGAAGAACTGTGAAGTAACGCCTGCCTCGCGGGCTTGTTTGACAATTAAACCGGCTTGTGCATAAAGACCTGAGATGAAAATGGCATCCGGTTTCTTTCCCTTTATACTGGTGAGTTGTGCTTTGAAGTTTGTTGTATCTTCTTCATAAGCCTCTGATGCCACGAGCGTGAGGCCAGTTTTTTCTACTTCAGCGACAAATGCGTCTCTGAGTCCACGACCATAGTCATCGTTATGAAAAAAGACCGCGACAGTCTCAATCCCAGTCAATTCATTATCTATGTATTGCGCGATAAACTTGCCTTGAAAATCATCACGGTATAAGTTGCGAAATGTCCATTTGCTACCTACGCAGACATCAACATTTGTTGAACCTGGTGAAAACTCAACAATTCCAGCTCTATCATAGATCTCCTGACCTGATAATGTACATTTGCTGTTAAAATGACCAACAACTGCTAATGTTTCTTTGTCGTTAGCGATTCTTTCAGCAACAAGCGTTGCTTCAGATTCATCACCAGCATCGTCTCTAAAAACGATTGCAAGCATTGTACCGTTTATTCCGCCCGCGTCGTTTATCTCTTTCAGTTTGAGTTCAGCTCCCTTTTTTATCATTTCCCCAAAGGCTGCAGAACCTCCTGTAATGGGAGCAGCAACTGCTATTTTTAGTTTATCTGAAGGTTGACAACCAGAAAAGGTAATTAATCCTAATATCAACACTCCTACATACCACATTCTCATTAATCTACTCTCCTTCAATAAGTTTGTCTGTAGCACATTCTGTTAGATTGTGCGTTGGTAATACAAGTTAGGTCACTGCACCCATATTATAACGGCAATCAGTTCTTTGCGATGACCTGTTTAAAATCAAAATTAAATTTTAGTTTTTCATGTTTCTCTTCAGAATGAATTATACTGATTTCTGGCACGATAATCCTCATATCAACAGTGTCACGATTCAATCTATCAAAAACAATGAGTCCACTTCGTTTCGCACCTTTAAACAACTTACCACTCTCAAATAGACTTTCAGCTGCAAATTCTTGTCCTGCCTGCAGTGACGCGATATCCAGATATGAACGGTAATGTGGATAATATGGATGGTAATGTGGAATAGTTCTGGATTGTTGTAGATTTTGATCTGTATTCGGCACACTCCCGTAAAGGTCTTCAAAGTAATCGAAAGGTAAATTTGCGTATTGTGCCCCGTTTCGCTCTATGAGTTGTGCGGATTCCTCAACGACAACCCTTGGTGTTGTCAAATTGTGAACAGTCATAAGAAAAACAGTGTACATAGGTTCAACGTTGCCGTTATTCTCTACGACGAGATAAGGATTGATATGCGGGTCTTCCGTCAGGGAATACATCTCTATTTCATCTAACGGTTCTAATGTTACTGCTACACCCTTCTTTTGCATTGTAACAGCACCTGTCTGCGGATCAATCTTTGTGTCAACTTGTCCTTCAATTGCTTCAATAAAAACATCAATCTCAGGATTGGGTGCTATGGCACAACCTGTTAACAGTGTGCCTATTAGAATATACATGACAAAGGATTGCTTAGAGGATATTATCTTGTTCAGTATTTGTCGTGTCATGACTTCTATTCTCCAATTGCCCAATTGTTATTCTATGACTTTTCTATATTTTACACAAAGGTTTTTTTATTGTCAAGGATTTTATTAGGAAAAACAGGACTTATTGACATTTAAAGCACTTTCCGCGTTTTCCGTGTCCTCCGCGTAATCCGCGATTCAGACAAATAGAGTGACAAAACTTTACACACCCACTCCAATAAAACACTTTACAATCTTAACAGTTTAATATACAATTAAAACCAAAAACTTGGAGAGACACGTAAATACATGCAACTATATGAAGCTGTCAGTCCTTTAGATTTTAGATACTATGGCGGCGATGAAACTTTTATGAAACGACTGCTCCCCTACGTCTCTGAAGCAGGATATGTAACCTGTCAAGCGAAGGTAGAGGCAGCGTTAGTTCGGACACTTGCGAAATATGGTGTCTGCACAACCGAAATTGCAGATGAAGTCGAACAAGCGGTGGAACACGTAACAGCAGAAGAGGTATACGAAGAACAGAGGCGTATCAGACACAACATACGTTCACTCGTAAATGTCATCCGCAGAAAAATCAGTCCTGAAGCACGTCCCTACGTCCACCTGTTTGCAACGTCAGCAGACATCTTGGATACGGCTACAGCGATAAGATTCAAAACACTCATTGCAGATGTGATTGTTCCGGATATGATTGCATTAGAAAAGCAATTGATCGCATTAGCACGAGAACATGCGGATACACCCCAAATAGGAAGAACACACGGACAACACGCAGAACCGATTACTTATGGTTACGCGTTGGCACTCTATGTCAGTAGACTCGGTACCCGGATTGAAAAAGTACACGAAGCAGGACAAAACTTACGCGGGCAATTTTCGGGTGCGGTTGGCGCATTCAACGGATTGGCATTGATACATAAAAGTCCTGAAAAAATAGAGGCTGATTTTCTTGAATTACTCAACCTGAAGCCATCGGACACGCATACGTCAACACAGTGTGTAGAACCAGAGTTCATCTCAGATTTAGCATATCAAATCACAGCTGCCTATACAATACTTGCAAACTTCGCTGATGATATGCGACATCTCTATCGCACCGAAATTGCAGAGGTCGGAAGGAAATATAACCCACAACTTGTTGGCTCGTCCACGATGCCGCACAAAGTTAATCCAGAAGCTTATGAGAACATCAAGAGTCTATGGAAAGCTTTTGTGCCACGCATGCAGACAGTATTCCTGGATAGCATCTTAGAGCATCAACGCGACCTAACGAATTCCGCATCCAGTCGCTTTTTGACGGAGTTGGTTACGGCGTTCGACTATGCTATCTACAGACTTCGCAAGGCATTGGGCGAGATGGATGTAAAGTCAGAAAATATGATGCGGAACCTTGAAATGAGTGCGGAGGATACAATCGCAGAACCTATCTATCTATTGATGGCGTATCACGGATTTCCAGATGCTTACGATCATACACGTAAACTGATTGCACAAGTTCACCAAACAGGCAAGAGCCTGTCAACACTACTCTGGGAGGATGAGACATTTCAACCGTTCCTTGATAAGTTAACGGAACCGCAACGCGAAGCATTACGTTCACCAACGAACTATATCGGTGCTTCGGTGCAAAGAACGCATGCAACATGTGATGAATGGGAAAAACGGGTAGACAACTTGATGGACAGTCTTGAGACTACATAGGTGAATACGGCATCAAGTGTCGGGTACGCAACAGGAACACTGAAAAACTCAGTCAATTGCCATGTTTGATATTGTTTACTTAGGACGAAGATGTGTCCGTTTCATCAGAAGATATCCTCGCACCTGGACTGCTATCGGGTTTCTGCTCACGTTTGGTATCGGCATCTGGGTTGGACGGGTCGTCAAATTTGAGAGAGTGCCTGATTATGTCCAGTCTTACACAGACCCAGTGAAAACGGATGAAACGAAACAGGTGTTTCCGGGTGTCGTCCATAGACAGATATTAGATGATGGTGTTTTGACGAACATCCTGTCTGTTTCACCAGATGCGGTTGACATCCGTCCCTATCGCGCGATGAGTGCTGCAATTGGCACAGAGGATCTGCCATCAATTGCACGACGAAACAGAGCACCTATTGCAATAAATGGCGGTTTCTATGAGACGTCCGGTACGTTTAGAGGAGAGTCTGTCGGTGCACTAAAGATTGACGGTGAATGGATCAGTGAACCAGAACAGGGACGCGGCGTTGTCGCTTTCAAAACCGTTGATGGAAAAATCGAAACATCTATAGATAGAATAGCACTTCAGCACAGGATCTTGTTACCCAACGACATGTCAATAGAAATTGATGGCATTAATCGTGGTAGACAACGAAACGAATTGCTGTTATATCGCCCAAACTTCCATTTTGTTACCTTAACAATGCCTGAGGGGGTTGAAGTTGTCGTAAGGGACAACATCGTTACCGACATTCGTGATGGACAAGGAAGTACCCCAATTCCGAAGGATGGATATATCCTATCAGCAACTGGACGAAAGCGAGGATTGCTATTAGAACACATAAAAATCGGTGATGCAGTTAGGATTCAAGAAAAGGTTATACCTGAAAAGGTTGGGGAGAGTAAGTTCTGGGAAGATTTTACGCATATTATCGGTGGTGGACCTTTGCTGCTAAGAAATGGTGTCGTGTCAACGAGAGATGCCTTTGAACGTGAAGGGTTTGATAGTGCATTTCACAGTTTTTGGCATCCGAGAACCGCTATCGGTAAAAAGGCGGATGGAACACTCTTCTTTGTAACGATTTCTGCTGCTAAACCCGGCGTCCGACGTGGTGTCATGCTTCACAAACTTGCAAGGCTTTTTGTTGAATGGGGCGCGACAGACGCTGTCAACTTGGATGGCGGTTTTTCTACGATGATGGTTATTCGGAATGAGGTCGTCAGTATCAAACTAACACGACCTGACAAATCAGAAGTTGAGGAAAAGCAGAAAACGTCTGAGAAAGAGAAACAAATCGAGCCAACAAAACATGACAATGGCAAGAAACCAGATGAACAGAGCAAACAGCCAGATAAGATTGTGAAAGATGCTACATCTGACAACAAGGTAGCAGAAAAGAAAACACCTGAGCCAGTTAACATAATAAAAGAAACTAAGGCTGATACAGCGGACGAAAAACCCGTAGCGAAAGCACCTACTGAGAGGAACGCAAGAGTTGGTCGGGGAAACCGACGCGTCAGACCTATGCCAAGGTTCCAGGGACGCGCAATTTCAGATGCTATTCTGATTTTCCCAAAAAGTTCTCCCAAAAAACGTATTGGAAACGCAAAATAAGGATGCGCCAAGAAGATCGCGTCAATAACGACATTTAGTTTTATTTTCTGGAATTTTAAGGTTTTTTATGGTAAAATGTACATAAGATGAAAAATAATGCAGAGAATCTCAAAAAAGGATGATCACATGAAAAGAAATACAGGTTTATTTTCTTCCGACACATGTAATTGGGTAACGCGTAAGAAACTGCTGCATCTGTTGACAATCAACGTTTCTTGTTTGGTGCTTCTGTTTCTTGTGTTTTCGGCACAAGCACAACAACGTTTCGCAGATGAAATTGGACAAGTTGCAGTTCGTGAAGTTACATCAACATCCCCCTTAGTTGTTCCCTATATTACGTGGGGTGGCGAATCCGCTCTATTCCACGCAAACGGTGGATTGACAACGCAGACTGGCACAATCATGGCAAAACAGGGATTGAACCTAAAATTAGTGCCTGGAGATAACTTTCAGCAGCAAGTACGGGACTATCTTAGCGGTAAATCACCGATTTTACGGGGAACGTTTAGAATGATCGCACAAGCAAGTGAGGTTGTCGGACGCGATCCACGCACAAAACCCGTTGTATTTGGACAACTCACGTGGTCTGCTGGTGACCATTTCGTGGGAAGAGCGAATATACGTAAGATTTCTGATCTAAGTGGAAAGAAGATCGCTATCCAAAAGGGTGGACCTCATGTCGGTATGTTATACGATATGTTAAAGACCGCACGACTCTCAAAAACCAATGTTCAAATCGTGTGGGTTGACGAACTTACAGGTGCAAACGGTCCCGCAGAAAAATTCCGAAGTGATACATCCATCGCAGGATGTTTTGTCATCACACCTGATATGATCGGATTGACAGGAGGGCCTGATAATACCGGAACAGGAGCTGAAGGAACAGTCAAAGGGGCACATGTTGTCGTTAGTACTGCAACACTCTCACGTTCAATCGCCGATGTTTATGCATGTCGTAAGGATTTCTATGACCTCTATAAACCGCTAATTGAGAAATTTTTTGCAGGGTATCTAAAGGGTGCTGAGGAGGTCGTAGATCTTAAAAAGACATATCAGAGAAGTGGATCAACGCAATACACGAGATTGCTCACCATGATGCAGAATATCTACGGCAAAGACGTTCTGCCGACGCTTGAGGAGGATGCTCACGGCTTAATAGCAGATTGCACCTTCGTAGGACAACCCGGTAATGTCGCATTCTTCAACGATCCGAAGAATACCATCACAGGTTTTGAAGGATTTAATAAGGCTGGCTTGGATATGGCGGTTAACTGGGGATTTGCAAGACAACGATACGCACTCCTGCCATCTGATTTAAACTTCAATTCAAATGAATTTAAGAGTATCCTTGCTACAACCGTCGCTGCACCGACACAGCTAAAACAGACCCGTTTCAAAAAGGAGACTGTCCGCGCAGAGATTGAATCGTTTAATGAGGACGCTGTTCTTGACGAAAAAACACTCATATCATTTACTATTCAATTTGATGCCAATGTAGAAACATTTAGTGGTGCAAAATATCAAGAAGAATTTGACAGAGTCCTTGAACTCGCCGCAAAGTATGGAAACGCGGCAATAGCAATAAAAGGTCACAGCGATCCTACGCGAACGCTTCGAGTTTTAGTACAAGCAGGAAAAGCTAAAGGGGTTCTCAAACAGACAGGCACAACAGGAAACTATAAATACTATATGCAAGGTAAACCGCTGAGTCTTGAAAACACTGCAGAATTAATTCGCCTTATAGAACAGAAAACGTTTGATGATGGAACCGATGTTGACAGTCCTTATCAAGTGATGCGGGCAGCACTCAAGCTTTCTGAACAGCGTGGTGAAGCGGTGAAGCAGGCACTCATCGACTATGCTCGGACTAAGAACGCACGAATTGATACGGACCAGATTGTCCCTGTTGGGGTTGGAATTAAGGAACCTATTATCCCAAAACCTTCAAGTCTTGAAGAAGCAGCGGTAAACCGTCGTGTAGAATTTGCACTCATTAAGGTCTCTGCTGAAGCAGTTGCTGCATCCGACTTTGACTTTTAGTCCTTTTTAAATAGGAGAACTTAAAAGTAGTAGGCACTCTCCGAGTGCCGTCTATTAGGAGAACTTAAAAGTAGTAGGCACTCTCCGAGTGCCGTCTAAATAGTTAGGAGAACCTGTGAAACTTTCAATAGTGACATCTATTTTACTTCTAAGTGCCTTCCTAATTGTTAACGTTTGTATAGCAGAAAACGGCGTTCATACGGATAATATCATCGTAATCCTTGATGCTTCCGGTTCTATGAAGGACAAATTCCGAGGAGACGAGACCAAGTCTAAGATGGACGCGGCAAAGGAAGCACTCCAAGAAGTGTTGGCAAAAATTCCTGATGGTACCAATATAGGTGTGCTTGTTTTTTCTGGACGCAATGTGCCGAATGAATGGGTATATCCACTGGGACCGAAGGACACCAATAAGTTAATTGAAGCAATCAATCGTCCCGAACCAGAAGGCGGTACACCCCTCGGGAGATATATACGTATCGGGGCAAACCGACTGCTGGAACAACGCGAGAAACAGTATAACTACGGAAACTATCGGTTGTTAATTGTAACGGATGGTGAAGCACAAGATGCTGAAAAAGTCACCAAATACACCCCTGAGATTTTGAACAGGCAGCTTCGTGTTGATGTCATCGGTGTTGATATGAGCACAGATCACCAGTTGGCACAGGAAGCGGATAGTTATCGAAAGGCAGATAATCCGGGCGAACTCGTTGCTGCTGTCTCACAGATACTCGCGGAAACAGGTGGAACTGCTACGGATGTTGGGGGTGAAGAAGCTTTTGACGATATTGCACCCCTTACAACTGAAATCGCTTTAGACCTAATTCAACGGATTACAACGCCAGCAAGTAATGAAGCAATAGCAATTGAAACAACTGCTACAGTGCCGAAAAAACCGAATACACCGACACAACCGCAGCAAACAACGCAACAACCTGACGGTAGAGGCGGGGTTTCCCCGCCCGTCCGAGGCGGTAACACACCATGGATACTTATCGGACTTGTTGTCTTAGTTGCAGGTTACATCATTTTTAGACGAATGGGAAGACAGTAGTATGGAAGCAAAAACAAAAAGTAGAGTCATCATGGTAGCGAGCTGGCTGATTATTATCGGGGTAATCGGTCTTGCCTATAAGTTTCTCGTTGAACCACGACTTAGTGGGAGACGTGATAAACTCGTTCAAGATACCAGCACGCAGAATTATGACCACGAAATAAAAATCGCACACGACTCTTTTCCGGGGTACGCAATTTTACGATCCGTTGCTGTGAAAAACCTGCTTGATCGCCAAGCCATTAAACTCACCTTTATTGATGACAAAGCCGACTATGTCAAGAGAGTCCGGGACCTCAAAAATGGTAAAGTGCAGATGGCGGTTTTTACAATAGATGCATATCTTAAAGCGGGTAATGTTGTTGGTGATTATCCCGGTTCAATTGTTTTAGTCATAGACGAATCTAAAGGTGCTGATGCAATCGTAGCACATGAACGCGGTGTCGCTGCCATACCAAATCTGAGTAATCCTAACGCAAAGATAATACTCACACCGGACTCACCAAGTGAAACACTTGCGCGGATCATGATTAACACCATGAGTCTACCGAGTCTACCATCAAATTGGCAATCGGATGCAAATGGGGCAGAAGATGTCTATAAAAAACTAAAATCTGCCGACCCAGACAACCCGTACGCCTATGTCCTTTGGGAACCCTATGTAACAAAAGCACTCGCAATTGATGGTGTCCAATTGTTGTTGGATAGCTCAAAACTCAAAGGATATATCGTAGATGTATTAGTGGTTCAACGGGAATTTCTAAATTCTCAACGCGAACTTGTTACCCATGTCGTGCAAGCCTATCTCCGGGCAAACTACGATTACACAAACCAACCGGATGGATTACTGTCATTAATTCAGGAAGATGCCAAGCAGTATGGTGATAAGTTGAATCAGAATGAAGCGAGTAAACTCGTCAAAGGTATTGAATGGCGTAACACCGTTGAGAATTATGCACATTTCGGAATTATCACCGGTTCAGCAGCAAAAGAAACCGAGAAACTTGACACAATGATTGAAAAAATAATGCAAGTTCTCGTCAAAACAAAATCTCTACCATCCGATCCGTTGGCAGGTAAATACGGACAGTTATACTTTGAAGGAATTCTACGTGCATTAAATACAGATGATTTCCATCCCGGCGTGCTCAGTAGCAGTGCCACTGAAGGTCTGGAAGGGATTCTTGTTGATACATCAGATGTGATAGAGGAGAAAGTTCGGGAAGAGAAAACACTAAATCCACTATCTGATGATAACTGGAACACACTTGCGCCAGTCGCAGCAATGAAAATTGAACCGATCCAATTTGGAAGAGGGAATGCGCGTATCCTTCCCGGTAGTAAGCGCGCGCTTACCGATATTGCATCTAAACTCAAGTCATTTCCACAATACTATCTGCGAGTCGTTGGACATACACGCGCGGAAGGAGACGCTACAGCGAATAAGATCCTTGCAACGCAACGCGCAGATGCAGCGGCGAAGGCTCTCAGGGAACTCGGAATCGCAAATCAGAGAATACGCGCGATTGCTGGCACGCGGAACGCATTTAAGAAGCAAGGCGGCGAAGCACAAAGCGTGACTTTTGAATTGTTAGGAAAACCTTATTAGATTCACACAACTGTTTACTTAGGTAATATATAGCGAACAGACAATGTATAGTAACACTCAGAATTATGTATACACTTATCCACTAACAAATACCCGCTTGTAGTAGGGCAATTCATTGCCCGTCGTGCCAAGAAGTGCACATTTATTCTTAGGTTTCACTATAGTGTAGCAGAAACATCATTGGGAGGATAGAAGCATGTCAATTAACAGAAACAGAAAACAGAGAAAAATATCCAACCGTCCTTTATCACGTCGTGTATTCATAAAAGGTTCTGTAGGACTCGCAACAGCTGCTACAGCTGGCGGTGGTTTAATTCGGTCAGCGAGCGCGCAATCAGATTTTGGTGAGTACATACCGTACGATTCAACAAAGGATATTCACTGGGACTATAACCGGAACACAGGAAGACGTGAAATAATTGAACACCACCATCCCGGTATGGAGCCAACAGGCGAAAAATTTACTTTCGTCCGCCTCAAATATGCCGGAGGAGATTGGTATACCAATCTCGTCAGAACAGCTCTCTGGCAGTCAGACCTAAAATTTACGCAACTGCTTGCTGCAAATACCGCAATAAATGTTGATTTACGACAACATCCACAATATGTTGAAATTGACGATCCTTGGTTGTTTTCCTATCCATTCCTCTACATGACTGGACACGGTAGAGTTAGGGGAGGTATGCGGATTACGGATCAGCAGGTCGGAAAGTTAAGGGAGTATTTTGATCGCGGCGGATTCATGCACGTTGAAGATTGCGATTTCCGTTGGAATTATTTCTATCCGCAACTTGAACGATTGATGAAGCGGATATTTCCAGATAAGAAATTCGAACGACTTGATATCACTCACCCAATTTACAAAACCCTCTACATACATGACGAATATATGGGGGGAGACAAACTGATACCAGGTTATGAATTTGACCAAGCTATTTTGGATAAGGACGACAAAGTTATGGTCTACTTCTGTCCAAACGACCTCAACTGTGCATGGGAAGGAAGAACATGCAGTCCCGGTGGTGAAGAGCAACGTATTTGGGCATTTGAGCAAGGGATGAATGTTGTCGCTTATGCACTTACACGATAAGACTTATACGATTTCTAATTGATAATGTCTCTTTTTTGTAGCACAAACTGTTAGTTTGTGCTTTTCCCCGCTTTGTTTTTGTAGCACAAAAAAAGTTAGAATTAAAGATACATTTATCCAACATCTATTAAAGGAATATGTTCTTATTGATGATTCCTCTCTTATAGATTATAATCACTTTTGGTATAATAATGAACTCTGGTCTTTTATAGGTCCATCAATTGGTAGTCAAAAATCAGGTGATCTACAAGATATAAAAATCGGTGGTTATGCATTAACTTCTGTCGGTAAAGAATTATTCCAAATCACAAAATCAGAGCCACCACCAGACTATTTCGAGAAAATCACTGATTACCTACAAGATCTTTACTCAATAAAACTTTATAACATGTCTAAACATTCACAAAACGCCAGCAACACATAAAGTTAAAAAGAAGAAGGACCTTGTGGTACTGAATTCTAAGGATCACCCCGAGCGGCATTTACCTAACCCAACTTTTAATCCACAAGAGCTCAGCGGCAATTGGAGATCTGGTTGGGCTTTAGATACCCATACGATTTCAAGTCGTCTTATGGTAGGTGGAGTTTATGATACGGTTCGGACTGAATTAGGGGAATTAGTCTATCAGGCAAAGTATCATCAGGATAGGAGCAAGATTCAACTAATCACAGGAACTGCAGCTGAATTTATCAAAGAGAGTTTTAAAGTTGATGGATACGCTGTTCTTCCTTACATTGCAGCCATCATTCCTATTCCACCTTCAGATATGGATAGGTCGTTCCAACCCGTTACTGAAATTGCCCAAGAACTTGGTAGACTTTTAAATCTGCCGGTTCGAACGGACTTGTTGACGAAAATAAAAAAACAGATCCTCTTAAGAATCTTCCCAGTGAAGAGAAACGCAAACAACTTCAGGGAGCCTTTATTGTCAATACCCAAGATTATAAAGGCAAGTGCGTATTATTATTTGATGATCTCTACGACTCTGGGACAACTCTGACAGAAGCCACCAAAGTCCTTTATGAACAAGGCGATGTTCGGTATGTGCTTGTCCTAACGCTAACCCGAACGCGGACAGATAGAGGTTGATGTTACGAATTTAAAAATTCCAACGTTAACTAATTGAAGGATAAAAAAATGGATATCAACAGAGATTATTTCTGGTTTCGTCTCTTTAAGGCGCGCGGTATAGGTCCGAAAAGTCTTACATCTATCGCTAAGATATTAGAAACTGAACAACTTTACCCTGAAATGTTGCCTACCAAAAAAAACGATCTTTCAACACAATTTCCAAAATTGGCGAAAATCCTGAACGGTAAAATTCGTGAAGAGGATCGAGGGAAGGTGTTGGAGGAGTATGGACAACTTAAAAACTTGGGTATTGAAATTATGTATCCAGGGCACTCCGATTTTCTATCTAATCTTCTTGAAATTTCTCCAGTATTCTTTCTTCAGGGACAACGAAAATACCTGACTTCAGATAGTACTGCAATCGTTGGATCAAGGAATGTGTCTACTGAAGGAATTCGTCATACAGGAAAACTTGCTGCAGACCTCGCGGGAAAGGGTATCAATATTGTATCAGGATATGCCAAAGGGATAGATACTGCAGCGCATTTAGGAGCTTTAGAAGTTGAAGGAACGACGACAACAGTGCTGCCTTATGGTATTAGAGAATTCTACCTGAAAAAAGCATTTAAGCAATTTGACTGGAAGCGGAATGTGCTAATCGTATCACAATTTGACCCGTCTCAGAAATGGTTAGCATGCAATGCGATGATTCGGAATAAGTTTGTATGTGCACTCTCTAAAGCAGTTGTAGTGATTGAATCTGGTCCTGAACGAGATGAACAAGGTAAAATGAGTGGGACATTTAATACTGCAAAAACAGCACTTGAAATGAACTTACCACTATTTGTGCTCGATCCAAGTTGCCTTGAAAATCCTCCTCAAGGTAACGCTGAGTTAATCGCATTAGGCGGGGAGATTATTAATTCTGCCGATGGGGCTGAACAAATTAATGAATGTATCACCCTGGGCCCAACCTGGGAAAATAAAGAAAATACTGAATTTCGTTAAAGTTCAAGATGGATTATTTCAGTGACAAAGTCATTGCACAATCGCCAAAACCCTATCACGGAAACGCTGATATGCAAGACTTGCACCGGCAATGTTACCTGACGCAGGACCAATTTGAAGTTGTGCAACTGTCCCTGAACCAAACAGATTCTTGACAGGATGGAATTCTAAGTCAGTTTCAAGAACTGGTAAACCACACACAAGCGGAATTGGATGTTGTGTGATTAACGCTTCAAGAAATCCGTAATCCCGTAAGTCAAATCTATACCCAGTTGCAAGTATTATTTGAGAAACATTTGTAATAACATCACTGGTAGTTTCTACTATTAGGTTCTTATCATCGGTTATATTGCGAATAAGCGTTTCAGGTAAGATTTTGATGTTGTCACTATTCTCAAGCGATTCCATTACATCTGGTGTTATGCTACCCTCGCCTCTGTTCTCCTGAATAATCTGGTATCGTCGCTGAAAATCTGGTTCTCCCGCAAATTCTGTCAGAGCTTTTGGTCCTAACCAGATTGGCGGGAAGTCAAATTGTTCCGTTTTCAACTGCTTTCTTGCGACCAACACTACATTATGACCCCGTTCACTCAAGCTCCTTGCAAGTGTTCCGGCAGTCAACCCACCACCTACGATTACAATTTTGCCGGTTTCTCTTAACCTCTGATAGTCATTCACAGAGAACCGAGATGAATGGATGATCCGATGTGGGTAAAGACGTTGCCAAACTCTATACGCGTCAGGCACATAAGCACAATCCTCTGATCCAATAGCAAGTATAACGCAGCTACTACGGAAACCTTCGTTTTTATCAGAAATTAGACGGAATGGAAATCTGCCTGTCCCTTTGTCCCACCGTAATTTTGACACCTTGAATTGATGATAGATCGGATATGCTTGTATCTCCTTTACTGCTTCCACGCAATAATCCCAAAATAGTTCAGTAGCAGGCTGCGAGTATGGGGGTGCTAACGCATCAGTACGGTCATGTTGCTGTGCATAGTCAACTATCCCTAAGGAATCAGGTGTGATATGATGTACTGCAGGGGAACGGAGAAACGTCATGCCTTGACGGTCGGTCTTATTTCTCCATTCAGTGAGCGGTTCTGGATATTTGTCTAAGATGACAATCTGTTTTGCTGCCTGCGGCATGTCGCGCAGCAGTCGCAATGCAATAGAAATACCGTGAATACCCCCACCGATGATTGTAATTGGAATATTGCGATGTGCAAGAGATTTCATGACTTCTATCGTATCACTTAATCGGTGAAAGGGCCGGGAAGATGGAGACGTGTTAGTTCAAAAGTCTGGGTTTGAAAAGTATCTGTAGCACGATAACGGCTGAATCTGTACTTAACCACGCCTATGGATGGCGCAACCCAATAGACTGCGGGTGGACTGATCAACCTTATCGTTGAATCCTCACTCTCACTGTATACAACCTCTTCGTAGACAACGAATGTATCAAAACTTCCAGCGGGGACGGTAATCTGCACATCCTTCTCAGCAACAAAACGTGTAGCAGAAACTGGGATACCGATGTCCTTTTCAAAAACAACCCACTGTTTGCCAACCTCTAATGGAAAATCCCATAACTTGCGTGCCGGAAAATGCTTCTGATGAAATAACGGGTTATCAAGCGGAAGAATAATATCAAACGCTGATTCTGTCAACGCTTGCGGGGTTTTTGTGAAATAGGTAGCCAAAATAGGAAACGGAAATCCATCAAAAAACTCCGTGTCTAACCTGAAATAATATGCATTGGCAGACAGATGATCAATTGATTCAAAAGGAAAATCATCGGGAGGAGTGGGTGTCAGTTCGCTAATCGTCATTTGACGGTGCGTTGTTCCACTAATATCGCGTGTACCCCCTATACGAAGCGTGACCTCTTGCTCAGTGTCAACATTGACATAAGTCCACGACGAACCTGTATCCGTTGGGAAATCAATGGCTTGGAGTGTTCCCGTTGAGATCGGTGCGGGTATTTTCGTTTCACCATGTGGTTCAATCAGACCTTCTTCGCCACAACTTATGCACAGTAGCATTAGAACAAAAGTTAAGAAGGATGATTTTGCTAACTTATAATAATCCATTTACTTATATTTCAATCCTGTCAATCCTGCTAATCCTGTAAATCTTGGTCTAATCCTGGTCTCATTTGACTATAGAGAATTTACCTGCGCTTTGGTATCCGTTTCCATCGCTTGCAATGTAGAAGTATAGTCCGGTACAGACCTTTTCACCATTTTGATTGGTACAATCCCAATTTGAAGCATTCTCTATTACCTTAATTAAGTTACCCGTTATATCATAAATTTCAACTTTTAGACCTTTTGGGTAAAATGAAAGGTGTTGGTTTCCGAAAGCTGGACGAATTGGATTCGGTGCAACGACTACTTTGCGATTCGCACTGTTCTGTAGATAACTGAAAGATTGTCCCTGCCAGATTCTGTTACCTGTTTTACCTGAAAGGTTCTTACCAGAAATCTTATATAAGTAAATCCCGGTAGTGGGGAATCCGTTTGTCTGTAGAGTTCCACGCCATTTTGTAGGAGACACCTGGGATAAGGTGATGTTATAGGTATCCCTATTTGGTGTTTCTACTGATAGCATCGGCGCACTTTGAAGAGCCTGTGTGCTTGTCACCTCAACATGCCACTCACCTGTACCGTGTTGTTGTGTATTGATGAAAAAGGATGGTGCTTGATTTGCCGGTTCCACAATCGGCGAAAAACTATCTGGAGCGATACTCGGTGTCCCCATAATCCCCATAGCATCCACCGGCACAACTGCATAGTAATAGTGCACCATGTCTTCGGGGTCAATATCCTGGAAAACTGTTCTGTCTTCAAACTGATTTTGCGTCAATGAGACACGTCCTACAACAGTGATATCGTCTTCTGCAATGCCATCTCCGTTCCGATCAGCGGCGGCGAGCACTGCAGCATCGGATTGGAAGGTTTGCGGCTCATCCGTTTCACTATTTAAGACGTATCGTTTTCTCACGATAGCGACATCCTGAATACCCGTTGGGTCATCAACACTCCAATTGAGCAAAGCACCAGAAGTGCCTTGTGATACTTGGACGTTTGCAAGTTGTCCTTTCGGTGGCGCGCCAGCCACAAAACTCACAGAACCGCCAGAAGTGCCACCCGGAACTACCACCTGTTCAACATCAGCATGCATATTGATAAGAATGAGTGTAATTTCTTTAATTACGCCACCGAAATCATTGAATGTGAGTTGTGCCTCCTGGGACTTATGATATGTGAATGCTTCTCTGATTTCAATCTTATCATTCTGTTTTCGGACAATGAATTTTGCAGCCCAACCACGTAATCCTGTGCCGTTAAGTCTGTTAAGTTCGCTCTGGATATTGTTTCTGTCTCCAATTGTCAGAGCATTCATATCATAAGGTGCAAGGTCAGCACCGTCAATTTTGATGGCGAATTCTGGCATGACGCCTTGGGGACGGAATACGATATAGCGACACGAAAAGTGTTCAGGCATCGCCTCAGAATCAAAGTACGTACGAATCGGATATTGACTGTGAACATCGTTTGGGTGGATTGCGACAGGTGGAAATCTTTCGGCGTTTCTATATCCCGGTATATCAACGGTCGTATTCGCGCGTGTATACGTAAAATAATTCCATACAGTAAAAGTCTTGAAAGCTTCCGCAAGGGTTGTACCGTTGTCTATAAAGACATCATAAAAATTACCGAATTCGCGATAACTGCCATCAGTCGTATTGGTATAAAACTGCCGTATGATGTCATAGCCGAATCTTTCTGCCATATAGAGTGCCCATATTACTGAACCGTATTCATGATCACCGATTCTACTCTCAAGAGAAATATCGGGTATATTAAACCAGCGACGTAGTTGATGGATGTAATAGTTATAGGAGTTTGTCTCGGTCGGTTCATCGGGATCAGGGATTGTGTCCCCATCGTCAACAACACCGCCATCATAGGTCATCACCTCTATCCATGTGGCAGATGCTTCCATGAACCAGGTCGGCATATAGGCGTTATATGCAAACTGAATCCCGTGCAGGAATTCATGTGCGCATGTGGTTTCAAGGTAACGTATCCCCTCTAATTTACCGACATAATCGTAGATACGGGAGTTAATCATGAAATAGGGGGCGATTGTCAACGCAGTGGATAGCACCCGTCCCTCAAACCAATCGGCTGTCGTGATACCGAGTGCTGGGAACGTAAACAGGTAGACATCCATTTTATGATCCCCACCGTTCTGTTCTGCCCAATAATCCATGTAAGGTTTCTTAAAACCCATCAGATCAATTTGAACATGATAGGCGCGTTCCATTGCATCAGCACACAGATCAATATAATCAGGAACTCCGTTACGGGGATGAAAGTCTTCAAGTGGTGGTGCGTGGGGGCCTCTGCGTGTATAGTGAAGTTTGAAATGCGGTGTGTTGAAGTGTTCTGTAAGCACTATATCACCGAAGAAACTACCCGGCAGTCCTGGACGGAGGAAAACCGGTTTCAGTTCTTGGCGTAGCCTTGATGGAATGTTTTGCCAGTTTTTCGCGACCGTAGTAAAACTATCGGTAGCGCATTCCATGACGTCGTCAGGTGAATAACTCGGTTTGAGTTTGGTGAACTTTCGCACAGTTTGAATGGCACTTTGAAGGTCCGCATCTGGAGGGAGTGCATAACTAATACACGAAATAGTAACTGTGAATAGCAAGACTGCAGTAAAAACGATATTTCTCATCAAAAGGTTCTTATGTAGGTTTAAAACTTCTGTAGTGCTCATCTACGTTTCGGTATTTGCCTTCTCTATAGTGTTTAGCAGCTTTCTTGGCAAGGTGATCCAACCGTCCAACTTTCACGTCTTCCTCAAATTGCTCTTCCCAAGCTTCTTCTTCGGAGATGAGTGCCTCATGAAGTTTTTTTTCGAGGGTTTCCAGGAGTACGGTTTCTGTGGGTGCCTCACACTTGACTTTAGGAACGTCTGGTATCTGTCCAAGCCAGTTTGCACCGTTTCTCTGAATGTGTGCGGTGTAGGTTTCCTCAAAGACCTTGTCGTGGATATCTACAGTCTTTATTTGTTCCATGAAATTTCTCCCTATTATCAAGTTACCCAGAGTTTTCAGATTATATTGTATCAGAAATTGACAGGAAATGCAACCCATTAAGCCATATGTCCAGAATTGTTATTATTAGGTCCTGACTATGTAACCTTTTCAACGCAAATACATTCTTACATACAAAAGATAGTATATTATTGTTGAAGAACCAAATAGGTGGTGATAGAAATGGATAAAGTCCATGACCAAGATTACATAGCTAACGATACCAGTGAACAGGTCCATAACGATCAGGATCAGAACACAGATATCCCATACGCGGAGCTTTCCGGAATGGTAATAGAGACTAATGACCTCAAAGAGGTAATCAGCAGATATTTTGATCCAACCGACGGCTACTGCCCGAAATGCGGTCAACAAGATTTTGTAATCATGCGGAATGCGAAAAACGGCAGACTTGAGGCATGGTGCTGTTTTAATTGTTATAATGGTGTTTACGATGTGATTGAGTTTGTGCTATGGATAGAAGACATTGATGAGACCGAAGCTGTGCGGCAGTTAGCCACACAAATCGAAATCTTAGAATAAGGAGTTTCTATGCATCACAACGTTGTATTATTTCCGCAATAACATTTTCCGAGTTGCAGTAAAATTCCCACTGGATAACGTGCAAAAATACAAACCGCTTGCCGCAGGTTCGCCAGAATCATTGTGTCCATCCCAATATGCTGCACGTTCCTTGCTGTAATACGTACCAGCAGGTTGATTACCTAATTCTATCGTTCTTATTCTGCGACCTTTCATATCATATATTGATACGGTTACATCAGAAGGAGACTCTAACTGATACGGTATCCACGTTTCTGGATTAAAGGGATTTGGATAGTTTTCAAGTAGACGTGTCTGGGTTGGGTTCAACACTTGGACGAATTGTTGCAGTATTGCAATTCCTTTCTTTACAGTAACATCTCTATTCGGCAATTGTTCTGCTTTCTTAATCCAACGTTTTACTGTTTCAGTATCAAGTTGTGCCATCTGATGTGGGTGTAAAGGAGCAGCACCAGAAGTAATATCTAACGCATTGACAACTAACAGCAGATCAATAACGTTTACTTCTCCATCTCTATTGACATCCGGGTTAGGAAATACATCACCAATGATAGTCTTTCCGAAGTTCGCAGCAACAAGCACAAGATCATCCGTATCTACTGTGCCATCACCGTTTATATCAGTTCGATTCTCAACTGATGTTGATGCGCCAGATTTTAGCAAGAATTCATGACGTGTGATATTGCCGTATACATCAATAATCTGTAACACTATGGAATTATATGGAAAACGTGTCAAAAAAGTAATATCAAAATGTACAGTGCTGCTTAACAACTCTATTTTCTGACAACTATGCAACTTAGTCCCTGTAGCAGGATCAGTGCTGATAGTTGGAATATGAAGTTGAACTTGATATATGCCATCCAGATCAGTGATCTGAAATAAAATCGTGTGGGTTTCTGCATTTGATGGGTATGCCTCAGAAGTTAACATTTGAACAGTTGTGGGTTCGTTAAATGCGGTCTGTTCTATATTGAAGAACCGATTTACGTTAAACCATTCAGTTGCACACATTGAAAACCTGTCAGCATTATTACCATAGGACATGATGTATCTGTCGTCTCTGAAATCATGTGTTAAACCAAATGCGTGTCCAAGTTCATGCGCAACGATATATTTACCAACATCACCATCAAAGCACTCACCTGAAGCGGGAATAACAGCGTATCCACCGCGTGAAAATGTCTGGCGTTGATTTTCGATCCATAGTGTTCCACCTATACCGCATGCACTATCCCTTTCAATCGCTTCAGCACCGGTTTCTACGAAGATAAGATTAACGTGTGTATTCTGTTCAAATCGGGTTGATAGCTCATTTATAATCTTATTGCTTGTATCAGCATAATAGTATGCGTCATTAAACCTGCCGCGAACTTGATGAACGAGAACGTTTCCCCCTTCATCTGTTTCAGAAGTAAATGTTTTGCGTGCAAATCCGTTTGCTTCCATCTGATCAGCATAGAAAGTTTGCACGTTTTTTAGCAGACGATTTAGTTTTGTACTCATACCTGACTGAGGGAAGCGGTCGTTTGGTACGAAGTAGATAACCCGCACCAATTCTTCTGTCACCGTCTGATACGTAGTGACATCCCACAGACGAAGGGTCCCATCATCACCACCGCTGATCAGCGAGCTGTTGTCAGGTGAAAATGATGCCGAATTTACCCATCCGCTGTGTCCCAAGAATGTCGCGATATTAGCACCATCAGTGATGTTCCATAGATTGACTGCTTCATAATCTGTCGTTGCAAGTGTCATACCGTCTGTTGAGAAATTGAGATCTGTCACCGTTGCTTTCGTAGGTAATGTGCCGAGATGTTCCCAATTGGATAGTCTCCACAATTTCACTCCACTGTTATATCCAGCACTTGCCAGTATCTGATTATCTGGAGAAAACTGCAAGGCGGAAATCAGATCAGCATCTGCCTGAAAATTAGCTACTTCCAGTCGGTTTTGAACATTTCTAATTCTCACTTTCCCGCTTGCGTCACCTATAGCCAGAAATCTTCCATCATGAGAGAAGGCTAATGCAAATACCCATTCGTCGTGTCTGAAGGTCATCAACTCTCTGTATGTATGTATATCCCACAACTTTACATGATAACCTGCGGTAGCAAACATCTGTCCATTCGGAGAGAATGAAACCTCCTTTATCTGTGATTGCGCAAAATCCGTAACATGTCTTAGGGTTACAATTTGACTCTGTTTCTCAATATCCCACAACTTGATCGTATAGTCATCACTGCCACTGACAAGTTTTTTGCCATCAGGAGAAAATGCAATTGCGTTGATAGTTTTAGTGTGATTCCCAAGAATCGTAACGCTGTCTTCCTCAAGATCCCATAATTTTATTGCATGTCCCCCACCTGCACTTGCTATTAACTTAGAATCTACGGGTGAATATGTCACGGCTTGTACAACCCCGCCGTGCGTAATTGATGTGTGATCTTGCGCAGCAGTGATAGAGGGAGCAGATGTCAAAATGAACAGAATGAGAAAACAGTGTATTCTTTGCATGATTTATGGGGTTTCGTAACGCTTCTTATCTTCAGCCATAGTAATATCATCACCGATGGGTACATTGAATTTTTCTGCACATGCTAGCAGTTGTTTGTAGATTGTATCCGGAATCTCTATACCATTCTTGAGTCGTTCAGCACGGTTACGTGCTTCAAAATCGCCAGGTGATAACACTTCATCAAAACCTTGTGCTGGAGGCGTAGATTTGATGACATCTAAGAAGGCGCGAACACCCTTCTGGTATTCGTTGATGGGTGTGAATGCGTTGACATCTATCGTCTGCATGTAAATACCCCCCATGTTGCCGGTCTCAACGTTGAATGTCCCTGCTAAACCTCCCAGTAGACATGTGAACATTGCAAGTGCGTATCCTTTATGTCTTCCGAATGTTAAGAGCGTTCCACCATCATAAAAATCTGCCGGTTTAACGCTCGGTACACCGTTTTTATCCAATATACATCCTTCTGGTAAATCCGCATCTTTACTTCTTGCCACCTGTATTTTTCCTTCCGCGATGACACTTGTAGCATAGTCAACGATGAAGGGTGCCGCATCACCTGTAGGAACACCGATTGCGATCGGATTTGTGCTGAATGTGCCTTGTGATCCACCATACGGAACCATTGGACCAGCACCTTTTCCACCTTTACCGACTGTGATGAGTCCGATACATCCTGCTACGGCTGCTTCTTCCGCGTATTCTCCTAAACGTCCGATATGACCGGTGTTGAAAATACTCACACAACACATGCCTGACTGTTTTGATTTTTCTATGGACTTTCGAATTGTCCAACGGGAAACATAATGTCCGAAGCACTGATTGCCATCAACTCTTAATGTGTTATCCGTTTCAGCAACTACCGCTGGTTCCGCTGTTGGTTTAATGCCTCCCGACTCAATTGCCCTTAGGTATGCGGGTATTCTTAGAATACCGTGGGAGTCATGTCCTGTTAGATGTGCCTTGACTAATATCTCGGCAACATCATCCGCAATGTGGTTTGATGTTCCTGCTGCGACAAACAGAGTGCGAGCAATTGCGTGAATGTGTGGGGCAGGAAATAGATGTGTTTTCGTCATATTTTCTATCCTCTGATATATGATAAATGAATGATAGCATATCCCCTATTTTATCTTAAATTACGCATTTTCTCAAGAGAAAGTGGAAATGTACTTGACATCCATACGGAATTCTGGAATACTTACAACTTACATTAATATATATCAAATTGGAAATATATATGCAAATAGGAGATTGTATGGAACCTGTAAAAATAGGTGTTATTGGTTGTGGAGTTATCGGAAGTAGACATCTCAGTATCGCATCTGACTCTGAGAACGTTGAACTCGTTGCAGCAGCTGACTTGGTGGAGTCCTACCGAGAACGCGCTGCGGAACGATTCAATCCACCAAAAGTATATACCAACGATGTTGACCTGTTGGATGACCCAGAAGTAGAAGCAGTCGTATTAGCATTTCCCACGCAATACAGAACTGAAGTAGCATTACGTGCCTTTGAACGCGGCAAACATGTCCTCTTAGAAAAACCGATTGCTATGAACGTTGATGAAGTGAATCAACTGATAGATGCACGTGGGGATTTAGTCTCTGGATGCTGTTCGTCGCGGAATCGCTTTAACAAAGCTGCACGATTGGTAACGCAACTCATCACATCGGGTGGGTTAGGCGAATTACGGACTGTACATTGTCGCGCATTAAGAGGATGTGGGAAACAACCCGATACATCAAGACCCGCATGGCGACTGACGAAAGCACTCAATGGCGGCGGAATCTTGGTTAACTGGGGATGCTACGATATTGATTATCTACTCGGCATCACCGGATGGCAACTCAAACCAAAGACCGTGTTTGCACAGACGTGGACTGTCCCGCCCGTATTTGAGTCACATATTGCGCCAGGTTCTGATGCAGAAACACATTATACTGCACTTGTTCGTTGTGAAGACGGCACCGTGATTAATCTCGAACGCGGTGAATTTTTGGCATCTCACTCACATTCAGATTGGGAGATAATCGGCTCAGAAGGTGCACTGAAACTAAGAATGGGAGATGGAAACCCGAATAACATTGTACACAGTCAAACAACCACAGTAGATGGTGTCAGCTCAAATCCACTTGAAGATGGTGAAGATACTGAAGGTCCGCACTATAATAATCCGCTAATAGATTTTGCTGCAGCGATACGTGGAAACAGACAACCAATTACGGGTTTGGAACAAGCACTTGTCGTTCAGCAGATTACAGATGCAATCTATGCTTCAGCAGATAGTGGATCAGTAGTTGATATAGCAGATTTGAATTAAGGTTATTAAAAAACTTGACAATAAAACTGTAATCGTTTAAAATACATATATTATCCCTGATTTTTTTCATTGCATTTTTTGTTGCAAAGTGCTATAATTTACTCTATAAATAATGTGACCTCTCACGGTTTCACTATTTATTGACAATAGATAAAATTTCGGTTCAGCTAGCAAGCCGGAATAAGATTAAATTAGTTTGTAAGGAATAAGGAGATTTCATAGCTATGAAGAAATTAGCAATTTTTTTCACAATTGCTTGTTTAACCGTTGCACCAACCGCATTCGCTCAAGATTGGCAGCCGGCAGGTGATCAATGGATTGAAAAATGGTGGGCACTCGATTTAGTCACAAATACCGGCGGATTCGGCCCCTCTGCTGATCAAGACTATCTTGCCACGGGCACCAATGGCGATTATAACAATGTTTCAGTATCCACACGTTACGGTGCTGGACTGACTGGAAGAGGGGCAGTTTACTTGCCAGATAACGGCGGTACGCTCGTCTGGTCCGTAGTTGACCTTGACACAGAAGCGGGAAATAACATGTCTTTGGCTCACGGTCCTAATGCTCTGGATAACTTTACTTGGCACGGTATCCTGCTTATCTTGTCTCCTGATGAACGCACAACCACAATGTATCCATCACATGATGATTATGCAGAAATATGGTTGAACGGGAGTAAGGTATATGACAATCCTGATTGGACAGGTGGTGTTAGAAACGTAACCCGTCCAACAGAGATAGACCTGATCCAGGGCGAAAATTTCCTGCACTATAAGTGCGGCGAAGGCGGCGGAGGCGATTATATCAACCTGCGTTTTGATGAAGCTGATACAGACCTGCAGATCGCACCAACACTAGATGGGCAATTCTTGAATGTGCTTACCCCAGTTGAACCCCGCAACAAAGTTACAACAACTTGGGCAGATATTAAACGAAAATAATGTCCCTGAGAACCTTCAAACAGAAAACCCGTTTCCCCATCGGTTATATAAGGGATACGGGTTTTTTGCTTTGCAGTCTAAGTCTAAATAGATTCTATTCTGGTTCCCTTATTATCAATATCTGATTAACGTCTATATTTTCTAACTTTTGAACGATCCCGTTCTGCCATATTACTTCCATTCTATCAACTTTTTCCGTGTCGTCTAAACCGAATAACAAGCGTGTATCACTACCTGAAGCATAACTTGATCCACTTTTCACTTCTGCAATCTGTGTAATTTCGTCCGATACAATTTTCACCTTTGTCCCGATCCCGTCCCGGTTGGTCCGTGTACCTAGGAGTTTGACACTCAGCCAGTTTTTCCTGTTTCCACCTTCATTTCTGAGTAAGACTGCACGCTGATTTGAATTTTGGATAACAATATCAATATCTCCATCGTTATCATAGTCAGCAGATGCGGCAGCCCTACCAACACGTTCTTCGGAGAAATACGCTCCTGATGCCTGTGATACTTCAACATAAGAACCATTACCATCGTTATGAAAAAGTTGATCTCGTTGTGGGTATGTTTCGTGTTGAAGTGTCAATATTTCAATTACATCTTGTGGATTGCCGTTTGCACAGAAAACATCAAGGGATCCATCATTGTCATAATCTAAGAAAAGCGGACTGAAACCGACATAAGGTAACGTAGGTTGCAGTAATCCACTCTCTGCAGACGCCTCTGTAAACAGAAAACCCGCTTTACCCAATTTCTGTGATTTATAGAGTGTCGCTTTCTCTGAATTTGCGATGATGATGTCAAACAATCCATCACCGTTGTAGTCACCATAGTCTACACCCATAGACCCTTCAGCAACACCGTTTTCATCATAACCGACGCCAAGAAAGAGACTCTCATCTGTAAATGTTCCATCTCCGTTGTTATGATACAGAAAGTTTCGATTTGTGTCGTTCGCGACATAGATATCGGGATATAGATCGTTATTGTAATCGAATGCAACAGCAGCCATGCCTCGACCTTCTATCTGTGCCTCTATTCTGCTGACAAGTCCAGCTGTTTCAGCAACATCTGTAAATGTGCCGTCTCCGTTATTTTTATAAAGCACATCCGTGGTTCCTTCATAACTCCGTGGATGACCGTACCCTATAATTCCTCTGTATCTCGTTACTGGCATAGAGGTTTTGTATATGAGGTAGTTGACAACAAAGATGTCTAAGTCACCGTCCAAATCATAATCCAGAAAAATGGCTGCAATGCTCCAGAGTGTATTGTCAATGCCTGCAGCTTCAGTTATATTGGTAAATGTTCCATCGCCGTTATTTTGATATAGACTATCTCGTTCAAAGTTGCATACATAGAGATCTACATCCCCGTCGTTATCAATATCCCCAGCGGATGCAGCCATACCGTATCCGATATCTCCAACCCCCGCTGCATCAGTGACATCTATAAAGTGTCCGTTTCCTTCATTGCGATAAAGCACGTTTGAACCGTTCTCACTTTTAGTCTTATCTGAGATTCCATCAATAGGCACAGGTCCGCTGTTAACGAAATATAGGTCAATGTTTCCATCTGCGTCGTAATCAAAAAAGACGACACCGGATCCCATTGTCTCAATGACGTGTTTATGCTCTGTCTTACCGTTGTTGTGTTTAAAGTCTATCCCTGCTTCCTGAGTGGCATCTACAAAAATAGGAAGCTCTTCAGCTGAAAGATATGCTGAGAAAAATATAGATGTAGAAGTTAAAAGCAAGATTATTAATTTCGGCATGAGTTATGACTATCAGAAAAAACTTCCTATTCAGGTTCTGTTATTGTTATTATTTGATTAACGGCAGTTTTGCCTAAGTTCTGAAGAGACCCGCTTTGCCACATGATCTCAATACGCTCAATTTCTTTAGCTTTGTCCAAGCCAAACAGCAAGCGCGTATCGCTTCCAGATGCATAGCTTGATCCGCTTTTCACTTCTGCAATCTGCGTAATATCTTCAGAGACGATTTTCACCTTTGTCCCTATCCCGTCACGGTTAGTCCGTGTGCCTACGAGTTTTACGCTCAGCCAGTTTTTCCTGTTTCCACCTTCATTTCTGAGTAAGACTGCACGCTGATTTGAATTTTGGATAACAATATCAATATCTCCATCGTTATCATAGTCAGCAGAAGCAGCAGCTCTACCAACAAGTTTTTCGGAGAAATACGCTCCCGATGTCTGTGATACTTCAACATAAGAACCATCACCCTTGTTATGAAAAAGCTGGTCCCGTTGTGCGTAAGTTTCATGGTCGTTCAATAGTTCAATTATGTCTTGGGGATGACCGTTTGCACAAAAATAGTCCAAAAACCCGTCATTGTCATAGTCCAAAAAAAGCGGACTAAAACCAACGAAAGGTAGCGTAGGTTGTAGTAATCCGCTATTTGCAGTAATATCTACAAAGAGAAATTCTCCTTCACCGTTTTTCTGTCCAAAATGCTGTAATTTATAGAGTGTTGTCTTCTCAAAATTCGCAAGTATGATATCTAACAATCCATCACGATTAAAATCGCCATAGTCTATCCCCATAGATGCTTCTGCAAAACCGTTTTCATCATAACCGACGCCAAGAAAGAGACTCTCATCTGTAAATGTTCCATCCCCATTGTTATGATACAGGAAATTGCGGTTTGTGTCGTTAGCAACATAGATATCTGGGAACTGGTCGTTGTTGTAATCAAAAGCAATTGCTCCCATACCGCGCCCCTCAATTGGCCCCACTATTTTGCTGGCAAGTCCTGCGACTTCAGCGACATCTGTAAACGTTCCGTTCCCATTATTTCTATATAGTACATCTGCAGTACCTTCAAAACTACGAGGGAGAGGATAACCGATTATCTCTTTGAATTTGGTCGATGGCATGGTTACGTTATATATAAGGTAATTGACAACAAAGATGTCCAAATCACCATCTAAATCATAATCCAGAAAAACGGAGCCGATACTCCAAAGTGAATTGTTGATTCCAGCAGTATCCGTAATATCTGTAAATGTCCCATCGCCGTTATTTTGATATAGACTATCTCGTTCAAAGTTGCATACATAGAGATCTACATCCCCGTCGTTATCAATGTCCCCCGCAGATGCAGCCATACCGTATCCGATATCTCCAACCCTCGCTGCATCAGTGACATCTATAAAGTGTCCGTTACCTTCATTGCGATAAAGCACGTTTGAACCGTTCTCACTTTTAGTCTTATCTGAGATTCCATCAACAGGCACAGGTCCGCTGTTAACGAAATATAGGTCAATGTTTCCATCTGCGTCGTAATCAAAAAAGACGACACCGGATCCCATTGTCTCAATGACGTGTTTATGCTCTGTCTTACCGTTATTATGTTTAAAGTTTATCCCTGCTTCCTCCGTAACATCTACAAAAACAGGTAACGTATCCGCTGATGTAAACATTACTACAAATATGAACAGAAATGGAAAAAGAAGATACGTGAACTTTAGCATATATGGTATTTGTTAGATAAGACTCTACTTATTTTTCGGTTCAGCAGTTTTTGCTATACGGAAACCTACGAAGGAAGTTTTTAGGGTTGGATAAAGATAAAAGCGGAATGTTGTGGTACAGCGAGCAAGTTTGTCAATCCAAGACCCACCTCTAACGGCACGCCAACTACCGACGTCGGGTCCCTCTGGATTCTGTTTTGGTGTGTGATAATAGTAGACATCACTATACCAATCTGCGGTCCACTCCCACACATTACCCGCCATATCCATTATACCGAAAAAGCTCTTTCCTTTCGGATAGCTGCCAACAGGTGCAAGTCGGTTCTCGTAACCATCATTTCCTTCAGCAGTATTTGCGAACAGTTCGAAGGCATTTCCCCAGGGAAATGTCCTATCTGTATAACCTCTTGCAGCTTTTTCCCATTCAGCTTCAGTCGGAAGTCGCATCCCTTTCCAGTCAGCATAAGCTTTAGCATCATGCCAAGAGACACCAACAACAGGATTATCCGGATGTTTTTTTGCACGCTCAGGCCATTGACCTATATGGGGGTGATGCGAAAAGTCTTCAGGTGTGTGTAGTGTTGCCTTGGCTTTATTGTCTTGTAGACTCATCCAAAATTCATGGTATTCTGCGTTCGTAACTTCGTACTTGCCTATATAATAGGCCGTTAAGTAGACCTTATGTGAAGGTTTTTCATCGTCTGCACGATTATCGCTACCCATTGTAAATGTGCCAGCAGGAATTAGAATCATCTGATTTTCTGGCTTCTGAGCAAACACATTACAAGGGATAGAACATGAAAGGAAGAATAAAAAAAATGAGATCAGTAGTTTAATTTTCATTGTCCCTTATTTTGCTGTTTAGATAGGTAAAATTCATAAGCTTGATAATGTTCTTGAGCCAGTTTTCTATTACCGATACTCTGATACAGTTTAGAGATGTTCAGATGATAGTAGGGTTGTTCATTGTCCAGCATTATCGCTTGTTGATAAGCTGGGATTGCTTTTTGTATCATGCCTAAGCGCGCATAGGTACTGCCAAGTGTATTATAGAATATTGATTGTTTGGGTGAGAGCAGAATTGCTTTACCGACAGATTCAAGTGCGTGTTTGGGATAATTCAGATTGAGAAATGCTTGACTGAGCCCGTGATGGAATCCGGCAATTTTGTCGGGAGACGCATTTTGAGAATTACCTAACGCAATGCATTTTTGTAGTGCGGGGATTGCCTCATTGTAGATTTTCTGTTGCATCAGTATTCTGGCTAAACCTGTCCACCCTTCAAGGTTATCGGGGTCAACCCGTGTCTGACGCGTAAACCTTTCATATTCAACGTTCAGCCTCTGTAACTGCTGATACAATAGCATCTCGCTTCTACTCTTTTCTCGCTCTCCTGTGTGCACATAAGCAGTGCCGAGACCGTAATGCGGTTCTGCAAAGTTGGGAGGACCGTATTTTATTGCATTCTTAAAGTTGGTAATGGCTTCTGAGTATGACTTAATTTTAAGGTAGGCATTACCGAGTTCGTTGTAATTCCCGGGGGAGTTTGGTTTGAGTTCAAGGGTTTTCGTTAGAACCTCAACAGCATCCGTATATTGCCGAAGCTTGATATACACTTTACCCAATAATTCATGACCTCGTGCATGATTAGGTGAAAGTGTTATGACCTGTTTCAACTGTGCCGCGGCATCTGACCATTGATCAAGTTTGAAATAAAGCAACCCTAATGAATAAAGCACTTCAATACTATCTGATTTCAGTTCTAAAGCACGTCTGTAGACATTTATCGCTTTCTTCCAAGATTCATCTTGTGTATACGACATACCTAAATAATGCAATATCTCATAATGATCAGGTTCAATGGCAAGTGCTGCCTCAAAAGACTCTATTGCCTGTTCGTTATTGCCTTGAAATAGAGACTTAAACGCCTGCTCTACATGCTGCACATACAATGCATGTGTATTTGCATCTGCATTGAGACTAAGCATTACTGCAAAGTACAATAAGATTAATGTAACAAAGAATATATTACGCATACACGCCACTCCTTCTGCAAGACTTATAGTAAAGTAAAAAAATAATGATACATTTCACCCAATACACCGATGACAAAGAACACCCAGCGTAGGGGCGAGGTAACCTCGCCCGTTGTCAAGCCAGTTAGCATTTTAACTGGCATTAATTCTAAAGTTCGCTATATATCAATTGAGACATCGTCTTCGGTACTGACAGGAGGACATCTCCAGCTATAAGACCGTGCATTCCTGTCTTATCTGCTGCGATGTCGCCTGCTAATCCATGGATATAGACACCGAGTATCGCTGCTATATCAACTGATAGGTTTTGTGCTATCAGTCCAGTGATAATCCCTGTTAACACATCTCCCATTCCAGCTGTCGCCATTCCCGGATTACCAGTTGAGTTGATCCACACATCACCCTTGGGGGTTGCTATAATAGTAGGTGCACCTTTAGATACGAGGGTTACTTCGTGCTGTTTTGCAAATTCTTCTGCTGCAGAAATCCCATCTAACGCTAATGTTTGTATGGCCGTTCCTGTTAGACGAGACATCTCACCTAAATGCGGTGTTAAGACTGTTTCCGATTCCAGCATTGAGATAAGTTCTTTCTCCTGTGCTAATGCGTTCAATCCGTCCGCATCAATCACCATCCGCAAACCGAGTTCCTGTCTTCTGTTTTCACGTATCAGTTGATGAACAAATCTTACTGTCTCAGGATGTTGAGAAAGACCGGGACCAAGAGCCAAGACAGATTTTGTTTTTTCTGCATGTTCCAATATAGGCAATACTGCTGATTCTGCTATACTTCCTGTATCCGTTTCTGGCATAGGTAATGTCATTACTTCAGAAAGCTTAACCTCCATGATGGAATTCAGACTTTTCGGTATTGCCAGTGTTACCAATCCTGCACCTGTACGTAATGCTGCTTCACTTGTAAGTGCTGCCGCGCCTGTCATTCCGGTAGCACCTGCAATGACTAAGACGCGCCCATAAGTTCCTTTATGAGATGCGTTGAAACGACGTGGCATCCAATCAATAGTTTGTTCTTTTGTTGTCCAATTTACGTTAATGTTCTGAGCATCAATTACCTGTTGTGGAAACCCTATGTCGATTATTTCTAAATTACCTGCAAGTGCTGTCCCAGGTTGAACCAATAACCCCCTTTTTGGCAAACCTATCGTGATTGTTGTATCTGCTTTGATGCAAGTTCCCAACGGGTGACCCGTATCTGCATTTAAACCCGACGGTAAATCAACAGCGAGAATAGGTATAAAGTGGTCGTTGATAACGTCTATGATCTTCGCGATAGGTTCGCGCACTTCACTGTGCAATCCTGTACCGAAGATAGCATCTACAAGCAGGTCGCATTTCGCAACGAGATTATGTGATTTTTTCAGTGCATCATCTGTCACCACTTCTTTAATGTGCAACCCAAGTTTTTCCACTATGTCAAGATTGACCCGTGCTTCTCCAGTAAATGTCTCAGGGGACGAAACAAGAAAGATAAGCACCTCGTGTCCAGCATGTGCAAGTTGTCGTGCAATGACCAAACCATCTCCGCCATTGTTTCCCTTTCCGACAAATATGCCGACACGTTGTGCCTTCGGAAAGTGTTGTTTAATCTTGCGGACGATTTGACTCCCCGCAGTCTCCATCAGTACAATACCAGAGATGCCAATTTCATTAATAGTATGACTGTCAATTTGACGCATCTGCGCTGCAGTCACCACTTTCATGCAGCCCATCCTATAGTTTATACCTTAAAAAGTGACGTGAGTTTCAATATGAATATGTGAAAGAGTATAGCAGTATTTGAACCAAGCGTCAACAGCAAAGTTATATTAAAGGTGTGTATAATTTTTGCTACTTGTCTGAACCAGGATTTGCAGGATAAGGTGGGAAGAGCAGAAAGATGGAAGGATGCATAGGCGTCAATTTAAGGAAATTAATTTGTTCTTGATTTGTCTTCAGTCCCGTAGGGACGATATGTTTATAGAAGAACGTGCAGTTAACCCTCTTTAGTCCCATAGGGACGATATGTTTATGTTATTGCCTAAAATAGCTGAAAACGTTCGGCAGCCACAGTAATTTTCAGGGATTTTTTTCGTTTTTTGCCCGTTTTGACTGAAATTTAGATGAAGATTTTTTCTTCACTTGCACCCTTTTTAGTCGAAAACTGTGTCTTTAATTATAGAGGGTATGACATATCGACTTGAAAGTATAGTGGAATGGACAATTAATGGGACACTTCTGTAGTGCAAACTTTTAGTTTGCGTCTCATCGGCACAAACTAAAAGTTTGTGCTACAATTTCTGTTGTTCGTTATGGTCCCGAAGCAGGTTTATCAAAGTGTCCCAATAATTTGAAAGTTCACTATATTTATCAAACTCACCTTATACTAAAGAGAATGTATCCCCTTATGGACAGATTTTTTTTGAAAGGAGAGCATCTGTGATGGAACATACAATCTTACAAGGAGACAAATTTTATGGTTTTCAAGAAATCTTTTGATACAGAAAGAGAAGCAAAGCAACAAGCTTGGGATGATTTACCAGTGTCAATGAAACCTGACAATATTGACGTTCATACTGTACACACTTCTGTGCCTGTAAGTGAAACAGCTATCGTTATCAGCACGCCAGAAGATTGGATAAATACACCCAATTCAGGCATGCTCTACATCATTGAGCATACCTTATCCACTTGTAGTATTTGGGTTAAAGGTAACAAAACAATAAAAAATGGGAAACTGAAATCGCACTTAATCCCGTAGCATACGGATATGATGATGCAATAGAATACTTGTTAAGTGCAGGGTGGTCTCGGCATGATATACCATTCCACTGCTTTCCTATAAATGGTTTGACAATCCACGATACCTTTAAGTACTTGAATATATTAATACATCTTACTATAATAGAGTAAAACTTATAGTAATAATTCAAAACAGACTTGGAGAAATATGCAAATACCGACAATAATTGATAATGTTAATGATAACACCCTCCAAAAAGTATTGGAAACTCTTTTGATAAAAAGTGTCAACTTAGATATAGCAACCGGAACATTTGAAATAGGCGCATTTCTGTCACTTGGAAAGGCATGGCAACATCTTGATCGCATTCGCATTCTTATGGGAGACGAAACGTCAAAACGCACAAAAGAACATATAATTCAAGCATTACAAACAGCTACAGAGGATAGTATTGAATCTGAAAAAGAGAAAGACGATTCTATACCGGAACTCGCAGATGTTCGCAGGGCAATACGACGTGGTAAGATAGTCGTTCGTGTTTATGATCGTGCAAAATTTCACGCGAAACTCAACATAATGCAAACCGAAGAATCAAGGCCTTTCAACTTTGCTACCTACGGTAGTTCTAACTTTACCTTACCTGGCCTGACCCAAAATATTGAATTAAATACATTCACTACAGACCGCACGCATATTGACGAGCTTCAAGGTTGGTATAATGAACGTTGGGAGGAAGGAGCTGAAGTTAAAGCGGAGCTGCTTCGAACAATTCAACGACACCTAAAAGAATATCCACCATTCACAGTCTATGCCAAAGCACTACAAGCATATTTTGAAGGACGTGAAAAACCTGCTGACGAATGGGAAGAAAATGAATCTGTTATATACCCCACACTTTCACGATACCAAAAAGATGGTTATCACGCGGCTCTTCAGATTGCAGATACGTGGAACGGTGCACTTATCTGTGATGGGGTTGGTAGTGGTAAAACATACATAGGTTTAATGATACTTGAACGTGCCTTAAGAGAAAACAAACGTGTACTACTCATAACACCGAAATCAGTTGAGGAAAGCGTTTGGAAAAGTCAGATTAAACGGCAACTCCAAAAAAAATATGGTCGTTTTCTTCGAGAGAACTATGATCTCAAACGACATACGGACCTCGGACGCAAAGGTGGAATCAGTGAAGATGATCTTGCGTATTTTCGTGAACATAAGGATGTTATCATTATAGATGAAGCACACCATTTTCGGAATGCAAGCTCCAATCGTGGGAAAATGTTGATGGATATTGCCAGAGGAAAAGAACTCTATTTACTTACTGCCACGCCAATCAATAACAGTTTAAACGATATCTATCACTTGATAAACTATTTCGGACAGAATCGTAGGACTTATTTCTCGCGAATCGGTATTCATGATTTCCGTAAACACTTTCGCGATATTGAAAAACGACTTGAGGATGTAGAAACGGAAATTGCTGAACAGGTTGAAGAAGAAGATTTCCTGCGACAAAACCCGATACTAAAACAGGTACTTATTCAACGTAGTCGCAAATACATCAAAGAGTCCGAACAGAAGTCGGGTGTTGACATCCTTTTTCCCAAACGTGTGATTGAACCAACAGTAGATTATTCACTCAAAAAAGTCTACGGTTCACTCTATGATGAACTCAGGATCGCTTTTGACAGAAATTATCCGTTTATTAATCTGGCAATCTACAACACAGTCAGGTATCACAGAAGTCCGGAAAGGCAGCTTGAAAATCGTCAGAAACAGATTGTCGGTCTCATTCGAACACTTGTGCTAAAACGTTTGGAAAGTTCATGGCGGTCATTTGAAGTCACAATTGAGAACTTACTCCTAAAGATGGCAGAATGGCTTAAAAAGTATGCACCTGAACGTTTTGTAATATGGGAAAATACAAACCGCAGAGAGTGGAGTGTGGCACAAGATCACATCAAGGAACGCCTCGAAGCAGATGGAATCCAATACGAACCCAGTGAAGAGGAAGATGACATTGAATCAATCGAAATTGAAGATGATTTTATTCCTGAAGATCATGATTTAGAAAGATTGTTTAGAGATGTTGTAGTCGATATGAACTTCTTAACACTCATCCTTAGCAAAATCTATAAGTCCTTCTATGCTGACGAGGTAGGAGGCGAACCTGCCACAGAAAAAGATGACAAGCTACAGCAACTCATAAAACTCTTAAAATCCGCACCTGATGAAAAGAGACTCATCTTTACCGAATTCTGTGACACCGCGCGGTATCTTAACAAACAACTGATGAATGCTGGTGTTACGGACATTGAACAAATTGATAGTCGACGTAAAGTGAATCGAGAGGAAGTAATACAGCGATTTTCCCCCTTCTATAACGGGAAAACACCTTGCCAAAGCGGAAAACCTGTTAACACAGTCATCACAACAGATGTGCTTGCCGAGGGGCTAAACTTACAGGATGCGTCCGTTATCATCAACTACGACCTACATTGGAATCCAGTGAGACTCATGCAACGTATCGGTAGATTAGACCGACGACTTGACGCAAACATTGAAGCGAAGCTTAGCCGCACTGACCCAACCGTTCATGTCTGGAATTTCCTACCCCCTGAGGAGCTTGAGGATATCCTTAAGCTTCGGAAACGGGTTGATGGCAAAATCCTACGCATCAGCCGCACACTTGGTATTGAAGGAAGGTTTGTTACCCCTGATGACGATAATGAAACCCTTAGACTATTCAATGAACGTTATGATGGTAGAGAAAGTACTGAGGAATTGATGAACCTTGAACGCCAACGTATCTCCGAAGCGCACTCTAAGTTGTGGCATCAACTGCCAGACCTACCAAAACGTCTCTTTTCAGGCAAAGATGTGAATATCAAACCTCCACCGATGCTTAATCGAGATGGTGAGATAATTCCCCTCAAACGTATTGGGGATATAGGTGTTTTCTGCTGTTATGAGATGCCCATAGTTGAGAAACCCAAAGATGAGAAATCAAAAGGTGAAATTAAGTGGTACTTCTATGATGTTGAAAATGACCAAGTTATTGAAGATGTTAGGGACATTTGGCCCGAAATCCGCTGTGATATAGAAACGAAACGTTATACTGAAGAAGGACCAGGCGAACTTAGAGATGCACTCAAAAAAGTTGAAAAGCACATTCAAGGGTATCTCATGAAAATACAAGCACCGATGGGTGCGAAACCTAAACTCATTGCATGGATGGAAATTTGCTAATCTGTATTGCTTATTTTTAGAAGGAGGAAGTCTATCAAGATGAAAAACGACATTTCACATGAATCTAATACTATTCACGATTTTGAATCAATAATATCTCTTTTACGAAATAGGTTGAACTGGCCAATTTCTGATAACCAATCAAATTTTGATGATCTTACCCATTTCTGGTCTCCTGAGAACCTTGAACTTGATCCTAAAACCGAGAAACGCATTATTGGTTGTTGGCAGGTAAGAATTCTTAATCTCAAATTTTTCAATAGTAAGCAACCGTGGGGAATTTTCATCGTCCAATTTGAAAATAATGTACATATTGATAAATCAAGCACTCTCTTGAAAAGAGTTTTAAGAGGTCTTGTTGATAGGCGGGGTCGTAGTGCTTCACTTCCTTTCTGGCGTTACGACAGACTCCTCTTTATCTGCACAACAGAAGATTTTCAAAATTTCGGTTTTGTACTTCATGGGAAAGAAAAATGACCTTATCGTTGATGATTGTACTGAACTGAACAATTTTAAATTGAAAGCTTGAGGGAAAACGTATGCCCAATATTACACCAAACGACATCCAAAACATCCGTGACTTTGATACGCTTTTAGACTTCTTCCGTGATAAACTTGATTGGCACATCCCCGAAGACTTTGAACTTGAAGATATGACTTTTTCCTGGTCCGCCGAAGACCTTGACCTTGACGAACCCACTGAAGAACGCATCTTCTATTGCAGACAGTTACCACCTTTCCCACCCATCCGATATACATTGTTTGGAGAAGCAACACAACCGTGGGGCATATTTTTCCTACAATTTAACAGCGAACATATCTATCGAACTACACTACGTCGTGTGCTGCGGGGATTGGTAGAAAGACGCGATCGTGACCCAAACCTACCTTCTTGGAAACATGACCAACTCCTCTTTATCTGTACCACACCCAACTATCAACAATTTGCTTTCGCCAATTTTGCTGCAAATGAAAATTGGAGACGCTCAGTCCTTTCCATATTCTCTTGGGAACAGGGAGATACACACATCCGAACGCTATGTGAGTATAACCTACCTGCACTTGCTTATCCAAGCGATGGATTTCCAAATGACGAAGCATGGCTGAACGCGTGGAAAGAAGCATTTGATGTTGAGATCGTAACCGATAAGTTTTTCGCCGACTATCAACGCGTTTTTTCACGGGTTGAAGCAGCTGTAACAGGTATTCCCGATAGCCTTGAAGAAAAAAAACGACTCTATACGCAACGGCTTTTTAACCGATTAATGTTCTTACGGTTTATTGAAAAGAAGGGATGGTTGACCTACAACGGTAACCGTGAATACTTGCGCGCCATGTTTGATGCTACGGAAGCAGAAACCGATGAAAACTTTCTCAATGACCGACTCTATTGGGCTTTCTTCAATGGACTTGGTACTCCTGGGGGTGCACCTAACAACATACCTGAGGTTGTTGAACGACGGGGAGAAGTCCCATTTCTCAACGGTGGACTCTTTGAGATGCAGGACGACGATGCGCGCGGCACTGTCCATATTCCTAACGATAAATTTGACGAAATCCTAAAGCTTTTTGAAAGGTATAACTTCACGGTAACCGAATCCACACCGCTTGACGTTGAGGTAGCAGTAGACCCGGAAATGCTTGGTAAGGTGTTTGAAGAACTTGTTACCGGTAGGCACGACACAGGTAGCTACTATACCCCGCGTCCTGTTGTCTCCTTTATGTGTCGCGAAAGTCTGAAAATCTGCCTCCAGAATAAAACCGATGAGACAGAGGAATGCCTTAAAAAGTTTGTTAACGATGGAGATGCAACCGAGATTCGAAATCCAGAGAGAGTATTAGAAGTGCTACAGACGTTACGTATATGTGACCCCGCATGTGGAAGTGGTGCATATCTACTGGGAATGACGAGTGAACTGCTACGTTTGCGTGATGCACTTTTCCAAAGCAATCAAATCGATTCCCCGATAATCTATCAACGGAAGCTGGACATCATCCAGAAAAATCTCTACGGTGTAGACAAAGACGAATTCGCTGTTAACATCGCTATGCTCCGATTGTGGCTTAGTCTTGCTGTCGATTATGAAGGTGACATACCGAGACCTTTACCAAACTTAGACTATAAAGTTGCGGTAGGAGATAGTTTGACCGGGCCAACACCTTCAACTGAGCAAATTGGTATTGCCGGACCTCTCATTCAACAGATACAGGAACATCAAGCAGATTATCTGGTGACCTACATCAATTCTGAAAGACAAAGACTCCGAGAAGTAATCTCCGAACTTGAGGAACAAATCCAAGGGTGGCAAGAGAACCCGGAAGGTTTTATTTGGCAAGTTAAGTTTCCAGAGGTGTTCCATGAAGGTGGTTTTGATATTGTCATCGGAAATCCACCTTATGTGCGTCAGGAACTAATCAGATCAATTAGACCAACTTTACAACGCATCTTTCCAGATGTTTATACAGGTACAGCCGATCTCTATGTCTACTTTTACAAACGTGGGGGCGAACTTCTCAGAGATTGTGGCGTTCTTACTTATATTTCCTCAAATAAATTCCTTCGGTCCGGATATGGCAGGAGACTTCGTACATCCTTAACAGACCAAACGCGAATTCATATATTACTGGATTTTGGTGGAGTTGGAGTTTTTAGGGCGAATGTAGATACGTGTATAATACTTGTTGAGAATAATACCCCAAGTAGCGAGCCTTTCCTTGCAGTAACTATTCGCGACGAAGCTGATATTCCTCGACTCCCCGAAGTATTTCATGAACGTGCGTTTTCGATGCATGCCTGCAACTTATCATCAGATGGATGGGTGTTGACATTTCCAGAAGCATTAAGATTGCTTGATAATCTTCTGCGAAGGGGTACTTCGCTGGGTGATTGTGTGGATGGATTCTATCGTGGTGTGGTA
>JAAXGN010000026.1 GCA_012267415.1 Candidatus Poribacteria bacterium
TCGAATCCAGAATCGGTAGAAACCGGTCACCCAAAAAGCAGATTCGCCTTTGTAGAAATACTCGACGGCGTCAGGGTCTCGGACGAGCAGCACATCCGGAAGGTATCTGTGAAAGAGATTTGCCCAGTCATTTGCAGGCGTAGCGTAAAAATAGGCGTGGGGTATAACGCCCATCATACATACCATGTTGTCGTGAGCGGTAACTGCTGTCGTTGCAGAGACGGTGGTATAGATCATTAACAGTTCCGCTTGCGAAAGGGGTTCCTTCGCCATGAACCTTCCACCGATTTTGTTGAGCAAAATCAGAAAAAACAGAAAAAAAATCGAAAGCTGCGGGAGAGACATGGATGTCCAGTGGAGGGAGTGCCAAATCATCTCCTCAAGTGACACAAGGTAGAGGCACAGGGGCATGAGCAGCAACCCAAACAGGATTGCTTTGATTGAGAGGCGGGAAGTTTCGACCTGTTTCATTATATTAGATGAGCCAAGTGAATTATCTCCTTTTCTTTGCATCTTCGCGCCATGGCGTCTTTGCGTTACGAAATTATAAATAATTGGCTTGCGTATTCTCAAAATATGTAGTATTATTGGGGTGTTACAAGCCTGCGATTTTGAAAGTTATTAAGTCGTTGGCTTGTTTTACCTTTCACTCGCCAATGAAAAGGACACCCCAATGACTCGTTTATCATGCGTCATTACGCTTATTTTACTTGCTAGTTACGCTATCGGAGAAGAAACACGATCCGAAAGTGCCCAAGCAATGATAGATGCAGTTCGTCATGCTAACCTTGATTATGATGCAACAGCCGGGTGTTGTCTTGGATTCGGTTGTGGCATCTTTGGTATCGGTGCCGCTTACGTTTATGAAGGAAGATTACCAGTCCACCGATTAGCAGCACTACAAGACAAATCTAACACATACGTTCTCATCTATACAGAAGCGTATGTTAAAGAAATTCAAGACCAAAGAACTTCTGATGCTATTACAGGTTGGATTGTAGGCATCATAGTCTCTCTTGGACTTATTGCTATAACAATGGAGTTAAGATAGAGGGTGCGATTAACACCCTCTATCTTAACTCCTTTAGACAGAAAGGAGGTGGTCAGATGGCCTCTTGCACAAAATACCGCAGCGCAATTACTGGCAGATATGTCAGTAAAGCAGCAGCAATGCGGTGGCCTAAAAAGACAGTGGCTGAGAAAGTAAAGCCCTGTCCAAAACGCAAGAAGTAACTCTTGCAATTATCAGGGGATGCTTTACACGAAGCATTTCCTGATAAACTTTCCAAAGATGTTCTTGTTCCCTCGATTATTCCACTTATAGCAGGCTTCATCAACATAATGCTGAGTCCATTTCTTGCTATAGTGGTGATGGGTCCCGTGAAATGCTCGCTTTAGCATTGACCAGAAGCCTTCAATCGTGTTCGTATGGGCTATACCCTTCACGTATTCCTTTTCGCCATGATTCACAGTAGAATGAGGCATCATTTCATCAGCACCCTCATACGATTGGAACTCATCGGTCATCAATACTGATTTTGCCGAATCAACAACATCTTTGATAAATCCTAAGACACCCTTTTTACTTAAATCTGTAGCGATACGCGCTATTACTTCTCCACCACGTTCTATCGCACCAAGAACAGGCGTTTTCTTTGTGCCTCTACCCCGCTTAGCTGGCGGAGGCATATTACCATCATCATCTTTGCGACGGCGTGGTTTACCGCCTACATACGTCTCATCGGCTTCGATGATACCCTTGAGTAAGGTTTTCCCTTTTCTGCCCATCTCAGAGCGAATCCGTTGCATCAGATACCATGCTGAGGGTTGTGTCAGGTCTAAGTGGCGAGCCATCTGGCAGCTGGACAACGACTTTTTCGCATCATTCATCAACAGGATGGCCATAAACCATTTTTGAAGGGGTATTTGTGTTCCCTGAAATATCGTTCCCTGTAACACATTGAAGCTTGACTTGCACGTATGACAATTCCAACGACCAATTATGTGTCTTTCTTGCTTCGGGGCAACCTTTTTACTTTCGCAACGGGGACATTCGGGATTACCGCCCCAACGCACTTCTTCTAGGTGTTTAACACACTTTTCTTGGTCTGAAAATCGTTCTACAGCATCAAATAGATTCATACGAAACTCCTTTGTTTATAAGGGTTTGATGCCGATATTATCGCAAATTTTCGGGATTCTGTCAAGCCAATTATTTATAAATGCG
>JAAXGN010000068.1 GCA_012267415.1 Candidatus Poribacteria bacterium
GGGGGTTAGGGGGGTTAAAAAGTCGTTATTTCAATGATATTTTAGTAACTTAACCCCTAAATCCCCCTTATCAAGGGGACTTTAAGAGAAACTGTGTAAGTCCTGATGTTATAATGGATGGTTTATTGTTGTTCTGATTCTATTAACCAGTGTATCAAAAAATGTAGAATTTGTCAAAGATAACTTATTCATCACACAGTCCGTATTCTTTTACTTTCCGCTGAATGGTACGCCGACTAATATCAAGTATTTTAGCCGCTTTAACTTTGTTATTGCCAGTATACGCAAGCGTAGCACGTAACACTTCACGATTTATATCCTCAAGGGACATACCGACTTCAACATTTAGTCGGGAAGGACTGTTATTCCTTGTATCTGCAGTATGTAATGTTGGCACTGATGTAATGCCACCATTTATCTCACTTGCAGCATTTAGGATACGTTCAGGAAGGTCTTCCTGCTGCAAGAGTTCTTCTGTAGACATGACGACAAGTCCTTCAACGCAGTTTTTCAATTCTCTCACATTCCCGGGCCAATTATATTTCATTAATGTTCTAACCGCTTCGGGAGTAAGCGTTCTCAAGACTTTCCTATTTTCTCGGCTGAATTCTTCAAGAAAGTCGTTGACGAGTAAAGGAATGTCTTCAACACGTTCCTGTAGCGTAGGCAAATGAACGGATACAACGTTTAACCTGTCATACAAGTCGTGTAGAAATTCCCCTTTGCTACAAGCAGCCTCTAAGTCATTATTTGTAGCACAGACAATACGAACGTTCACCTGAATTGTCTTGTCACCACCCACCCGTTCGAATTCTCGTTCTTCCAGTACACGCAATAATCTCGCCTGATTCGCCAGACTTAACTGAGAAACTTCGTCGAGGAACAACGTTCCCCCATGTGCCAATTCAAATCTTCCTTTTCTTTGGTTGTATGCCCCGCTAAATGCGCCTCGTTCATGTCCAAAGAGTTCTGATTCTGCCAAATTTTCATTAAGGGTTGCACAGTTGAACGCAATAAGATTCCCTTGACGCAAACTCCGATGGTGAATAGCGCGGGCAACCAATTCCTTACCTGTACCACGGGCACCATATATCATCACCGTTGCTTTAGTCGGTGCTATCTGTGTTATCATCTCACGTATTTGAATGAGTTGTGGTGAATTACCCGTTAACCGACAAAGTCCTTCTTTCTCATCAATCTGTGAACGAAGTTGTTTGTTTTCATAAGTAAGTCGCTGATTCTTGAGGGATTTTTGTAATAATGCTTTCAGGTGAACAGGATTTAAAGGTTTGTAAACAAAATAGGTCCCCTCATGTGCCAACATTGCCTTAATACCGATATCGGTTTCTAATACATTCGGTGCAGTAATAAAGATTACACCTACATCGGGGTGAAGCCGTGTTGCAGCATCTAATAGCGTTAGTCCTTCTATCCTTTCTGCTTTCAATGGAACAATCAACATGTCAATCGTTATATGTTCAATCTGGTGAAATGCTTGGTACATATTCTCTGTAACAATGAGATTAAGACCTTCACCTCCCAAAGATTGACAAATTAATTCCCGTTGACGGGTATCCGCCTCACAGATTAAGACGTTTTTTCGTATGTTCATTCTGTCCACTGCTTCCCATTTAGATATTTAGATTAGTTTTTGTTGACTAAGAAAGAGTATTTCAGTATACTTTGATATAGTGTATTTATTTCTGTCGTCAGTTAAAATATTAGTTGGTTTCACATTTTCGCGACAAATTCGCATTTTTTACTTGCAATTTATCCATAAGTTCATATTATATTCTATACGATAACACTTTGAAAAATAGGTGCTTTGATATTATAAATGTTTTTTCAATAATTCCATAAGGCAATTATAGGGGGTTATGTATATGTCAAATAATTCAAAAAGTCTGTATAATTTTGGAGGTATTACTGCTGTTATTAGTGGACTCGCAATGATTTTTTTAGGTTATTGGTTCACATTTCAAAGCGATAATCTAAAAGAAGTTATACTAAATGACGCCACGCTAAATCAAGCCACGCTAAATCTAAATGCAGCCATGCACGGAGTCGGTGTTCTCACAACTATCCTATTAGTTCCTACAATTATCGCTACTACCATCTTACTCATTAAAGATGCGAAAAATGGTGCACTATTAGGTATTGGGTTCGCAACAATTTGGATAATATTTGAATTATTAGCACATAGTTCACAAACTACCCCATTGAAAGCACTTGGTGATATAATTATTGCTGATGAAACAACTAAGGAATTTGGACAACAGATCAGTTCAGTATGGTTATCCTCAGTAGAAGCAATGACAAAGATTGGGTTGTTCTGTTTTGCAGTCTCTGCTGTTTTTTACGGTATATCAATGCAAAAATGGGGAAATTCTATTTCTGCTAATCTTTTTTATATATCCGCAATCGCCTTTATACTGACCTTCTTTATTGGTACAGAATTCGATTGGTATATCTTCGTTAGAGGTATAACCTTCTTATTCTTAGGTGGTGTCTTGATCCAGGCACCAAGTGATAGTATTGAGGAACTATGGGAATCCTAGGTTAACTGAAGTATCAGATGAAGGTAGGTTGATTACTCCTGTTGAATGCGTAATACTACAAGTTTTTAACCTGCCTATTCCCTTTCAATTTCAGGAGAATCATCATCATTTAGTAGGCGTTCCAATTCTGCCAACAAGTCAGAATCTTCATCATCTCCATCTACCTCATCAGTGTTGCCATCTTCTGCTCCTAAAGACTGCAAATCTGCTCTGAATTCTATCAAGTTGCTAAGGTATCGTTCCCGTGTGATGTTTTCAGCGTCTCCGTGTTCTTCCCGTAGGCATTCTCCACAGAATTCTCCAATCTGTTGAATACCCATATCAATGTGTTGTAATGCAGTCTCGGCATCATCCTCCTGCAAGCTCAATTCAGCTTTCGCTATACTGTTCATCATAATCATATAACCTTTGAATTGATAACTTCGCCAAGCTATTTCTGTTGGCGCGAATTCACGTGCCAGATTTGTCACAGAAAGATTTGTATCGGTGTCCCGCAGCACATCCTCCCACCGTTTAATACCTGAGAATAGTAAGTAACGTGTATATCTATAAAATGACTCTTCAAACATATTTTCCCAATCTTCTTCAGTCAATTCAAAACCGTCCCGTTTTCCGTGCTGTGTTTCATATTCCTCTAACTTCCCCGTATAATATGCAAAGTATGAGTCCATGCCGTGTGGCCGTGCACCATCTGGTCGTCCCGTTGCATATATACGGGACACTGTGAACGCATTCGGTTGAACAACGACTACTTCCCTGCCATCCTCAATCGTTAGAATTCTAATAGGATGATCTGCATCAAGGTTAAGTACCTGAAGAATTCGATCAAGTGCTTGAACCCAACGTGTATTTCTCTGAACTGAATCATTTTGCATGTTATGTTACCTTTTTAGTTTAGTATGATAATCTTGCAGTGGTGAAACAGTGATATCACCGCTTTGCAGTGCATCTATAGCATTGACAGCGGCAGCTGCACCCGGGATCGTTGAGAAGATAGGTATATCGTGCTCTATTGCCATCTGACGAATAAGCAATTCATTTGTTCGGTGGAGATCACCCGTTGGTGTATTGACAATTAAATCGACTGCGTAGTTTTTTATGTAGTCATGAATCGTGGGTCTTCCCTTACCAATACTATAAACCAGTTGGACATCCATGCCGTTCCGTAGAAGCACTTTAGCGGTTCCATGTGTTGCGATAAGTGCAAACCCCATATCAGTAAGTCTTTTTGCAATAAAGATGACAGCACGCTTATCTTTATTTCTGACACTAATAAAAGCATTTCCTTCTAAAGGCAATGTATATCCGCAAGCTTTCTGTGCTTTTGCGAATGCATGTGAAACATCATCATCGATTCCCATCACTTCTCCGGTAGACTTCATTTCAGGTCCGAGTCGTGAATTTGCACCTGGAAAACGATTAAAGGGAAAAACGGGTGCTTTGACACTAAAGTATGAGGGTTCAATTTCTCTAATGAAACCGAGTTCAGCAAGCGATTTTCCAGCCATAACGCGTGCAGCTAACTTTGCTAAAGGAACGCCAATCGCTTTACTGACAAATGGAATGGTCCGAGATGCACGCGGATTTACCTCAAGAACGAAAATCTCATCATTTCTAATTGCATACTGTACGTTCATCAAACCTTTGACGTTGAGTGCCTTAGCAAGCGCATTCGTATACACTTTTAGATGGTCAATCTGTTCGTCAACCAACGTATAGGGTGGAAGAACACAATCACTATCACCGGAATGGACACCTGCCTCTTCTATATGTTCCATTACACCCCCAACAACGGTATGGTTTCCATCAGAAATTGCATCTACATCTACCTCAATCGCTTCCTCCAGATACTTGTCAATGAGAACAGGATGTTCAGGTGATGCTTTAACAGCAGTATCCATGTATTCCTGCAATAACTTTTCGTCGTAGACAATCTGCATTGCTCTCCCGCCTAGGACAAAAGAGGGACGCACAATCACGGGATAACCGAGTGCAGCAGCAATTGGTGTTGCTTCTTGACTGGAAGTAGCAGTGCCATTCGGTGGCTGCATCAAACCGATCTCATCCAATACCTCTTTGAATAATTGACGATTCTCAGAACGTGCAATGTCTTCTGGACTTGTTCCGATAATTGGCACACCCGCTTCTTTAAGTGCCATCGCAAGGTTTAGCGGAGTCTGTCCACCAAACTGAACGATGACTCCTTTCGGATTTTCCTTATCGCAAATATTTAGGACATCTTCACACGTCAACGGTTCAAAATAGAGCCTGTCGGAGGTATCATAATCTGTACTCACTGTTTCAGGATTGCTATTCACCATTATCGTCTCATAACCATCTTCTTTGAGTGCCATTGCAGCGTGAACACAGCAGTAGTCAAACTCAATTCCTTGTCCAATTCTATTCGGTCCACCGCCTAAGATCATTATTTTTTCTTTGTCGGTATGTCTCACCTCATCTTCACTGGAACAGGTTGAATAATAGTAAGGTGTTTCTGCTTCAAATTCCGCTGCACAGGTATCAACTGTTTTGAAGGTCGCTACAATGCCACATGATTTTCGAATTTCTCGAATTTCAGGTTCTGTCCTATCAAAGATTTCAGAAAGTTGTCTATCTGAAAACCCGAACTGTTTTGCCTGTCGTAGAACTGCAATGGATTTTTGATCATGTTTATCGTTCTCTGACGTAAACCGCGATGCATAAGTTTCAAGATGCGCTTCAAAATCAACAATTTCTTGTATATTATACAAGAAAAATGGATCAATGTGTGTATAAGAATATATCTCATCAAGACTCATGCCACGTTTAAGTGCCGATTTTATGTAAAATATTCTTTCAACGTTAGGGATAGTCAATTTACTGGACAATTCTGAAAGTGGCAATTCCTCTATCGGATGATTGTCTAACCCATACCAGCCTGTTTCCAATGAGCGTAAACCTTTCTGAAGTGCTTCTTTAAAAGTTCCACCAATGGACATCGCTTCCCCAACAGACTTCATCTGTGTTGTCAACGTCTCATCTGTTCCTTGAAATTTCTCGAAAGCCCAACGCGGGATTTTGACAACAACGTAATCAATCGTCGGTTCAAAGCATGCTGGGGTTTCGGCAGTAATATCGTTGGGGATTTCATCAAGGTTATACCCCACTGCCAACTTCGCAGCAATCTTGGCTATCGGAAAACCTGTGGCTTTTGATGCAAGAGCGGAACTACGAGAAACACGAGGATTCATTTCAATAACAACCTGTTTACCCGTTTTAGGATCAACTGCAAACTGTATATTAGAGCCACCTGTATCAACACCAATTTCTCTGATAATCTTAATCGCTGCATTACGCATCGTTTGATATTCTTTATCCGTAAGTGTTTGGATGGGTGCTACTGTAATGCTATCACCTGTATGGACCCCCATCGGATCAACGTTTTCAATGGAACAGATAATGACGACATTGTCTGCCCCATCACGCATTACCTCTAACTCAAACTCCTTCCAACCGATGATAGATTCTTCTATCAGTAATTCACTGATGGGACTCAACGATAAACCCGTAGAAACCATCTTCTCGTATTCTTCTATGTTGTAAGCGATCCCGCCACCAGTCCCACCGAGTGTAAAAGCTGGACGAATAATAGCAGGAAACCCGATGTCATCAATAAGGTCAATTGCTTCACGAGAGGTATGCGCGATACCACTCTTGGGAACTGACAGACCGATTTTTTGCATCGCTTGCTTGAATAAGGCTCTGTCTTCAGCTTTCTTAATTGCGGGGAGTTTTGCTCCGATTAATTCAACGTCATATTTATCCAATACACCTGATTCAGCAAGTTCGACTGATACATTCAGTGCCGTCTGTCCCCCTAATGTAGGTAGCAAGGCATGTGGACGTTCCTTCTCTATCACAAGCTCAACTGTATCTGCTGTTATCGGTTCCACATAAGTACGGTCAGCGAAATCCGGGTCGGTCATAATCGTCGCAGGATTGCTATTGACCAACACAATCTCATAACCCTCTTCTTTGAGAGCTTTACAAGCTTGTGTACCGGAATAGTCGAATTCACACGCTTGTCCGATGATAATGGCACCTGATCCTATGATTAGTATTTTTTTTATGTTTGTTCTTTTAGGCATTGTATTCTTCTGTTGGGTTATGTATTATTCTATTGGATTTTCTGCAATTTCTCGGTTGGTTTGCATCTTAATGCTAACCTACATCATATCCATAAACCGAGAAAATAGATAACTGGCATCATGGGGTCCTGGTGAAGCTTCAGGATGATATTGGACAGAAAAAGCAGGATACTCCAAATGTCGCATGCCTTCAAGCGTATTATCATTCAAATTGATATGTGTAATCTCTACACTATTCGGTAGTGAATCTATATCAACACAGAATCCATGGTTTTGTGCAGTAATCTCTACCTGATCATTTTCAAAATGTTTCACGGGTTGATTAGCACCCCGGTGTCCAAACTTCAGCTTATAAGTCTTTCCTCCCAGTGCAAGCCCTAAGAGTTGATGTCCTAAACAGATGCCAAATATTGGTTTTTTACCCAGTAATTCCTGTATCGTTGTGATTGCATAATCAAGTGGTGCAGGATCCCCTGGTCCGTTTGACAAGAACACACCATCTGGTTCAGCAGCGAGTATTTCTTCAGCAGGTGTAGATGCTGGCACAACTTGTACCTCACACCCATGCGCTGTCAGTTGCCGTAATATGTTGAACTTTATGCCGAAATCCATCGCTATGACGCGGTACCTTGGCTCTTTTATGTTCACCTGACCATCTGTTTGTAGTGTACCAATATTGGACGGATGTTGATTCCAAGCATAAGGATTCGGACAGGTCACCCGTTTTACCAGATCCCAACCGACTAAACTGTGCCATGCTTGTGCTTTTTCAACAAGACTTTCCGCATCAAAATTCTCTTCAGTATTCTCAGTTGCCAGGCATCCATTCATGACACCATGAACACGAAGACGACGCGTTAATGCGCGTGTGTCTATGTCCTGAATACCGATGATCCCATTCTCTGCCAAGTATGTATCCAGGCTCCACTTTGAACGCCAATTGCTATGGAATGCGCTATATTCACGGACCACGAATCCTTCCACCTGTGGACCGATAGACTCTATATCCGCTTCATTGCAACCGTAGTTGCCGATTAAAGGATAGGTCATTGTAACGATTTGTCCCTTGTAGGATGGATCTGTAATGACCTCCTGATACCCTGTCATACTTGTATTGAAGACGACCTCTCCAACCGTTTCACCAGTCGCTCCAAACTGTTCTCCTTCGAAAACCGTCCCATCGGCTAATGCAAGAATTGCTTTCATAGTACCCTCACTATATCCTAAGACATCTATTACATCTCAATTCCTTCACGAATCGTTTTCACAGGAAATCCCTTAAGTTGCCAATCGTTAAAAGGAGAATTTCTACTCTTTGAACGAGACGTATCAATATCAACTTTTGCTGTCTTCTGTGTATTGATAATTGTAACATCAGCAACTGCGCCGACTGAAAGCGTTCCGCGATTGATTCCAACAATATCGGCGGGAATGTGAGTTAACTTGGCTATCGCATCCTTCAACGATAGTATTCCTGTATCCACCAAGTATGTGATGACAAGTGGTACACATGTCTCAAGACCGATAATACCGTTCGGTGCATCTATCATCCCGAGTGCTTTTTCATCAGGTGTATGCGGTGCATGATCCGTTGCGATTGCATCTATCGTGCCATCCCGTAAACCTTCAAGAACGGCATTGACATCACGTTTTGTCCGTAGCGGTGGGTGCATCTTTGCGTTTGTTCCCTGCTTTTCTACCTCTTCGTCAGTAAGAACCCAATGGTGTGGACATGCTTCCGCGGTTACTTTCACACCGCGCTGTTTACCCCATCTGACGAGTTCAACTGCCCCCTCCGTGCTGACATGTAGGATATGTATATGTCCACCCGTCATTTCTGCGAGTAGAATATCGCGTGCGACGATGATGTCCTCTGCGGCATTCGGACTACCGATAAGTTTCAACTTTCGCGATGTTTCACCGAGATTCATCACGGCATCAGCATTTAGGTTATGTTCCTCACAATGCACCATCACGGGAAAGTCGAGTTCTGCACTGAGCGTAAGTGCGTCTCGCATGAGTGATGAATCCATCACTGTAACGCCATCATCACTGATCCCTACCGCTCCAGCATTCAGCATACCTCGGATATCCGTCAGTTCCTCACCAGCAAGTGCTTTGGTGATGCTACCTACCGGATATACGTTTGCTTTTGTTGACCATTTACCATATTCACTGGCTTTCCCAAGTTTTCGGTTTGCGATCTCGTAGATATTTCTGATTTTTTCGGGAGTATCAATGACAGGTGAAGTATTTGCCATGCAGACAACAGTTGTAAAACCGCCTGCAGCTGCAGCTGCAGTTCCTGTCGCGATAGTCTCCTTATGTTCATATCCAGGTTCACGAAGATGCACGTGAATATCAATTAGACCGGGTGTCACAGTCAAATCATCTGCGTCTATAACCTTGCTTGCTTCTTGTGTTATATTGCTGCCAACTTGTGCTATCTTACCATTGACGATCAATATGTCGCCTATTTCATCGACGTTATTCGCTGGATCTACAACATGTCCATTTCTGATGAGCAACCTATTCATCTTCTTTTATAATTCCTTCGGTTCTTTACTCAGAAACAGGTTCACATATCACAGCAGCGTCAACGCCGTGTTCTTCTACTATTTGGACTCTAACGAATTCTTTGCGTGAAGTAGGGACATTCTTTCCGATATAATCTGCGGAGATTGGAAGTTCTCTATGTCCTCTATCCACCAAAGCCGCCAATTGTATTGCCGCTGGACGACCGAAATCCATAATGCCATCCATCGCGGCGCGCGTTGTCCGTCCGGTATACAATACTTCATCTACAAGAATTACCCACTTTCCTGTAACATCAAAAGGTATTTCAGTATTATTAACTTTTATTTGGGTTTGATGCAGATTTAGATCATCACGGTAAGGCGTAATATCAATAGCACCAACAGGCACTTTGATATTCTCTATATTCTCCAAGTTTTCAGAGATACGATGTGCAAGTGTATCCCCTCTACTTTTGATGCCAACCAGAACAAGGTTGTTTTTATGTTGATGGTTTCGTTCTAAGATTTCATGTGCAATTCGTACTAAAGCGCGGCGGATCTCCTCCGCGTTCATGACTTGTGCTTTTTCGCGCATATTCATGATGAGTTCCCAAGTTTTAATTCAGATAACTATTAGAACACTAAGTAATAGCATAAAAAAACCCTCTCACTTCGGTGAGAAGGAATACACTATATTTCACTTTACTACACAGGCAGATCAAACAGAACAGAATTAATACTACCTCATCCAGTATTAAAGGACTATCCCAATCAACAGATAAAGTATTCTGTTGAGAGTATGTATCAACTGAACATACGCTTAGCAATTCGCAGTTGAGATATCTTTCTCCCGTTCTGATAAAGACCATCCTCCCCCCTTTTGTATTAAGAAGAGAAGCAAACCACCTCTCCGGATGGGATCAACAAGGTTCCTGAACATCAATAATTCCTGTAGATAATTATACTAAAATCTCTGGAAATTTGCAAATTAATGTGCAGCCTTTATTTGTCCCCATCTTGTTGCAAGCTTGCCTTGTGGTTGGACAGGTAACCCTTCAGCGGCATAGAGTTGTCTTACTTCATTTTCTGAAATAGCTCTGTCATATATGACAACTTCATCAATGACACCGATGAATCCGCCATCTGTAGCACTCCCAATTTCAGTTTCCGTTCCTTGTGTTGACATGGGACCGTTGTAGTCGCCCTCCATGTTTAGCTTACCATCAACATATAGATACTTTTTATTTCCATCAACAATACCGATGATATGGTGCCATTCTCCTTTTGGTAAAGCGGGTGCACCGAATCCGCCATCACCTTGCCAACTTGGTTGTGTGATAAATTCTAATTCTGCCCCAGCATTCCTACCATCAAACCTTAATGCCCATCCATTCACATCGCGTTGAGCAACGATTGTTCCACAACATGTTCCAGCTACGGCACCATCAACGGGTTTATCTGATGCGCCTTTAATCCATGCGGCAACAGTGATCGCCTCTGCTCCGTTGAAATCTAACGTGTCTGTACCAGGTATATGGACAAAATTATTGCTGTCGAATTCAAGGCCGTTTCCGACCTTACCCGCGACAACTTTTGGATTACCATCCAACTCACCGTCATTTTTGCCCAATTGGTCTTTTACATTCTTACCGCTAATTGTCCCAGCATCAAAAGACCAATACCCAACAACGCCATTTGTTGGAAATTGTGCATTCACGATAGGTGCACTGATAAAGATGACACAAATACCGATTGTTAGCAAGAACATTATTCTTTGATACATTGATTTTCTCCTTATTCTAACGTCAGTTTGATTAATCATTTCGGATGCATTCACTCACGCCATTTCGTATCCGGGAGGCGTGAATTGTAGCACAACCAATTTTATTACAATGGCAGTTTGTGGCACATCTTCGCAAACTGGAAAGTTTGCGCTACATTTATCAAACTCAAGTTATTCTATTTGTTTTTATTTCATTCTTTCCAAGTTGGGTAGATTATATATGTTGATAGACAAAAAGTCAATCAAATTCGTTTCTATGTCGGGAATTAGAAATTGACAAAATTCAATATATACATTATAATGCTGTCATGTTAGGTAAATGGAGGTGGAAAAATGGCTAATTTCCCAATTGTAGATACCCATGTTCACTTATGGCATCCTAAACAGCTTAGATATCCTTGGCTTAAGCAGGTCCCATTACTTAATAGACCGTTTCTACTCAAGGATTATAATGCTGCAATAGGTGACTTGGAAGTTGAGTCAATGGTCTTCGTTCAATGTGATACACACCCTGATGATGGCTTGAAAGAGACCTCTTGGGTTACTTCACTTGCAGCAGCAGATCCACGTATCCGTGGAATTGTGGCTTGGGCTCCGCTTGAAGTAGGGAACTGTGTCGCAACATTTGTAGAAAAACTTGCTGAGGAGTCACTCGTCAAAGGTATCCGGAGGCTCATTCAAGGTGAAAGTGTTGATTTTTGTATCCAACAAAACTTCATTGATGGTGTGAAAACGCTTTCTCGACACGGCCTCAGTTTCGATCTCTGTATATATCATCCACAACTTGCTAATGCTATCCGACTCGTTGAACAGTGTCCAGATGTGCAGTTTATTTTGGATCACATCGGTAAACCAGATATCAAGAACCAACTTTTTGAACCGTGGAAACAGGAGATCAAAGTACTCGCTGATTTCCCGAATGTTCACTGCAAGATTTCTGGTGTCGTGACAGAAGCGGACCATGAAAATTGGTCATTAGACAACATACAATCCTATATTGACCATGTTATCACCTGCTTCGGTTTTGACCGTGTCATCTATGGGAGTGATTGGCCAGTTTCTACACTTGCTACAGATTATAAACGTTGGGTAGAGACACTGCAGGCAGCTGTTGCAGGATGTTCGCCAGAAGAATTGAGAAAATTATTCCGCGATAATGCTATTAGATTCTATAAACTAAAGTGATAGGATCAGTTTATTGAATTTTGTTTCTATGTTTTGCCTCTCTTCGGCGCGGATGCAGGACAAATTCAGTATATCCATTTGGCAGTTCACACCCCTTAAACACTAAATCTAAAGCTGCTTGAAATGCAACACTCTGGTTGTAGTCTGGTGACATCTGAATGTAGTTTGAATCTTCCGAGTTCTGTTCGTCAACAATTCTCGCCATTCTCTCAAACGTCTCTCTGACCTGTTCTTTCGTAACAATACCGTGATGTAACCAATTTGCGATGTGTTGACTGGATATTCTTAACGTTGCGCGATCCTCCATCAATCCTACGTTATTAATATCAGGTATTTTTGAGCACCCAATCCCTTGGTCAACCCATCGGACAACATATCCGAGTATACCTTGTGCATTGTTGTCCATTTCTCTCTGTATATCGTCTGATGCCAGTTTTCGGTTTTTGAGCAAAGGTGGTGTCAGTAGGTCTCTCATACTTGCTCGTTCTCGTGTTGCAAGCGTATTTAACCAATTTGCTACATCTACTTTGTGATAGTGAATTGCATGAAGCGTTGCTGCGGTAGGAGATGGCACCCATGCAGTTGTTGCACCTGCAAGCGGATGATTCACTTTTGTCTCCAGCATCTCAGCCATCTCATCAGGTTTCGTCCACATTCCTTTACCGATCTGCGTGATCCCAGGCAAACCTGTCTCAATACCGATATCAACGTTCCAATCCTCATAAGCACGCATCCACGGTTCATTTCGGATATCCATTTTTGGTATCATTGCTCCTGCGTGCATACTTGTGTGTATCTCATCACCGGTTCTGTCTAAAAATCCTGTATTGATAAAAACCAGTCGTTCCGATGCTATCCGTAGGACTTCCTTAAGATTAACCGTTGTGCGTCTCTCCTCATCCATAATGCCGATTTTGATTGTGTTGCGCTGCAAACCCAATGCGTCCTCTATCTTACAGAACATCCTGATGGTCATATCCACTTCTTCAGGTCCGTGGAATTTCGGTTTGACGATATAGATACTGCCAGTTTTGCTATTGGTAAATCCACTGTTCCTCTTTAGATCGTGCATTGCAGCAAATGTTGTCATCATTGCGTCAAGGAAACCTTCAGGTATCTCTTCGTCATTTGATGTTGTTACAGCATCCGTATACATGTGAAGTCCTACGTTTCTAATAAGGAGTAGGCTTCTCCCAGATATTGTCAAAGGGTTGCCATCAGGTTTTGTGAAAGTCTTATCCGGGTTCAGACGTCGGGTTATCATTTTTTCGTTCTTCTCAAAAGTCGTCTCTAAAGTGCCCTTCATGATACCGTTCCAGTTTCTATAGACGTTCACTTTATCCTCAGCATCAACCGCAGCTACAGAGTCTTCACAATCCTGAATTGTCGTTATTGCTGATTCAAGGATAACATCACATACACCTGCCGGATGTTCTTTGCCGATTGGATGTTCACGGTCAATCTGTATCTCAATGTGCAATCCATGGTTCTGGAATAGGATTGAACTGAGAATATCTCCCTCTTGTGAAAAACCGATAAACTTCGCTGAGTCTTCTAATCCGGTCTCTTCACCATTTTTCAAAATTGCGCGAAGTTGTAATTGATGATCAATTGTTCTCAATCTAAAACTCGTAACATCAGAATAACTTCCTGCTTCAAGACCGACGACTTCATCCAAAAACCCTTCAGTATAAGCAATGACTTTCGCCCCCCGAATAGGATTGTAGTCGCGATCTCGCGTAGCACCATCTTTCTCATCAATTGCATTTGTACCGTAGAGTGCATCATAAAGGCTTCCCCAGCGAGCATTTGTAGCGTTTAGTGCATAGCGTGCATTGTCTACAGGGACAACCAATTGCGGTCCAGCAATTAATGCAATCTCCAGATCAACGTTCTCAGTAAATACGATAAAATCCTCACCTTCAGGAACGAGATAGCCGATTTCTGCAAGGAATGAATGATACGCGTCTTGGTCAATCGGTTTGTCTCTATGCTCAAGATGCCATGTGTCAATCTGTTGCTGTAATCTATCTCTCTTTTCCAGGAGTGCTCGGTTTTCAGGAGCGAATTCTTTCACGATTTCGTCAAATGCGTTCCAGAATTCATCAGCATCTATATCCGTATCGGGAGCAATTTCATCGCGCACCAGATCATACAGTGCTTTATCAATTTTTAAACCACCGACTTTTATCCTATTTTCCATACTATTTTTTGTCCAGTTTGTTTCTGTAGGTCGGGTAGAGCGAAGCGAAACTCGACCTACAATTTTCGTGTTTTAGCTCGCAAACTGGAAAGTTTGCGCTACATTTTTAACGACTGATACGCACGCTGCCTGCTTGCATTGCTTTTTCTGCTTCAGCGACAGTTGCCCAATTAAAGTCACCCGGGAACGTATGTGCAAGCGCGGAATAGCCACCTGCGAAATCAACGGCTTCCTGCGGTGATTTTCCATTTAGAAGACTATATATTAAGCCGGATGAGAAGCTGTCCCCGCCTCCGACTCTATCAACAAGTTCCAGATTTTCATATATGCGTGATAGGTAGAAATCCTCACCATCATATAGGAGTGTCCGCCAATCATTTATCCATCCGGTTTTGGCATCCCGCAAAGTTGTCCCGATCATCTCAATGTTCGGATATGTCTCTTTGACTCTTTGTGCCACCTCTTTGTAACTTTCGGGTTCAAGTTTGCTGTATGATTCAGTTGTTCCTTCAGCAGCGAAACCGAGTGATTTTTCAAAGTCCTCTTCATTTCCTATGAGAACGTTAATGTGATTCATCATCTGTTTATTTACTGCTTGTGCTTCCTCTGCACTCCATAGTTTAGATCGGAAGTTTAGGTCGTAACTGGTTTTTACACCTTCAGCTTGTGCGGCTTGAAGTGCTTCGGCAGAGACAGCGGCTGCAGATTCTGACAGTGCTGGTGTAATGCCACTGAGATGAAACCAACGTGCTCCTTGAAAGATTGAATTCCACTTGATCTCGCCAGGTTTAACTTTGGAGATTGCGGAGTGTCCACGGTCATAAGTCACACTGCTTGCGCGTGGTCCTGCCCCCATTTCAAGATGATAGAACCCATTTCGTTCAAAACCGACGCCGTCAAAGTCTACCCACACAATATTGGACATATCCACTCCGAGTTCACGTCCTTTGTTCTGTATGTACCGACCAGACCAGTTGTCTACAAGTCGTGAGACCCATGCAGTCTTTAGACCGAGTTGTGCTGCATTCACTGCGACATTCATCTCAGCACCACCAGCCGTTATAGACAAGGATGAGACCTGTTCCAGACGCTTATGTTCTGGTGCTGTGAGTCGTATCATTGCCTCTCCGAAAGCTACTAAATCGTACATCAATTATTCTCCTGATTAATACCCATCTGTCTATTAAAATCGTTATGTAATTCATCTATGCAATCCCAGCAGAAACAGTAAACTCTCCCATACAGACCGACCTCTTTCTCTATCAATTGTTTTATAGGAAAGTCATTATGACAGATAGCACAGACTTCTAACTGTTCCGTTAGTGTTTCTTCATCATCCGTTTTCTGTCTTGAAGCATAGAGTACAATGAGTAATACGGATAGCGGTATTATGAAAATACAGAAGACAAAAAACATTGATGTTTACCTGACTGAATCTACATTTAAGTATTCCATTACTATAGTTGAAAGTTTTGTATATGTCAACGAAAAATTTGGGCACTAAACCTTTCTGCTTGATTTTTATGACGCACTACTGTACAATAAAGGTGCAAAACAGTGAAGATTTCACGCAACGGGTGTGTAAAGTTTTGGTTATAAACCGCAAAAACACTCTGTAGGAGGGAACTCCGATTCCCGACAGGTCGCGATTCGGAGATCGCTCCTACCAGTTCTATCTGCATTCTTCTACAAAAATTTTACACACCCTCACGTAACTGCTGCGTTGACACAATCAGAATCATGTGATAAACTTTCAAGACACCTAAACAGACTATATCCCTAAGCAAAGCGCGGAGGCGTGTACGTGAAAAAAATACATCTAAGACAATCCGGTTTAACATTAACACAAGTACTCATTGTCGTCGTTATCGTCGGTGTGGTTGCAGCAGTCATCTTAGCACCACGATTACTCGGTCAAGCAGGACGTGCATTACAGACACGCGCCGCGGAGGATATAGAGACACTTGGGATCGCACTTGATAGATACGCAAAAGACAATGGAGACTATCCTTCTACTGAACAAGGCTTAAAATCACTTTGGGAGAGTCCCGAAGAACCCCCGCTTCCTATCAATTGGTTAGGACCCTATATTCAAATCCCAATTACGCATGATCCATGGGGAAATCCCTACATTTACATCAGACCGGGTGTGCATGACGAATATGGATACGATCTGATCTCGTTTGGCAGTGATGGTATGGAAGGGGGAACTGGAGAAGCAGAAGATGTTGTCAGCTGGATCCGACGGGATGAATGATTTATAGCGTAACCTAAAAATATATATGCGCTTACTAACACGACGGGCAATGAATTGCCCTACTACTAACAGATGAATGTCTACACAATTCTAAGTTTTACTATATCGTCAGACTCATAGAGGAGTTTGCAGCATGAAAATCACTAAGATTGAGGTAATTAAGGTCAGAGTACCCTATCACGATGGTATCTATGATCTGATGACAAAACGAAATCTATATCAGATTGATCATGTTTTCAAAGTACACACAGACGCTGGGATTATAGGGATCGGGGACGGTGCGTTTCAATCAGAAGAAACTATCCAAAGATATATCGGTAGAAATCCTTTTGCGTTTATGAACGGTTGGGCACCGACACCCCTGCAACAAGCGTTCTACGATATTATGGGTAAGTCGCTCGGAGTCCCTGTCCATAAACTATTGGGTGAAAAGGTTCATGACAAGACTTCGTTTGGATATTGGTCAATTGATATGACACCAGAGGAGTGGGCAGCAGAGGCAAAACATGCTTATGCACTCGGATATAGACTGCATAAAATTAAGGCGCGTCCCTGGTTTGAGGTACTTGAACAGGTACAAGCCATCACAGAAGCAGTCCCAGATGACTTTCAACTCCGTGTTGATGCAAATGACTCTTTTGAGACAGCCCAACGCACCCTTGAGGTTGCAAGTCAACTAAAGGATTTTAATATAGAATCCTTTGAAACGCCTATCCCACAGGCAAAAATAGAAGGTTATCAGGAGATAAAGCGACACACGGATATGCCGATTACGATCCATTTCGGGAATCCTGATCCGGTGGAAGCGATTCGCGCGAAGATGAACGACTCGTTTATCATTGCCTATCCAGACTCGCGTGCTGCCAATGCAAAACGGGAGGCGACCATTTCTGATGCAGCACACTTACCCGTATGGATACAGATCGTTGGTCTCGGCATAACCACGACTTATGTTATGCACCTTGCAGCTGTGATGCGAAATGCGACGATGCCGTCAATTACCTTAAATGCATTGCGCGCGTATGATATTGTTACACCCTCTACAATACCGCTTGAAGATGGTTACGCAACAATTCCCGATAAACCCGGTTTAGGCGTTGAAATAGATGAGGATGCACTTGAGAATAGCCGTGTTTGAGATGGCAGCACAGAGATAAGAATCGAATATGGTAAAGACAATAATCTTAATTATAATTCTCACTTGCATTGCTATGGTTTCCTCTACACATGCTGGAAAATTGGGTTTAATCAGCGCATGGTTGTTTGAGGAGAGAAGTGGTGATGTGATTAAAGACGTTGTAGGTAGAAATGATGGTGTCATCATAGGAAAATTAAGTAGGACCTTTTACGGGAAATTTGGTAGTGCAATAAGGTTCTCAGGTAAGAGTGATAGTTATATCCGTATTCCTCACGACGATGTTTTCAATGCTGCTCCTTACACCTTCGTCGTGTGGATAAAGTTAAAACCTGCTTCTTGGCAGTATATCGTTTGGAGAAATGGCGACGTTTGGCCCGAATCAGAAGAGGTGCGGCACATTGATATTTGGATACATGACGAAGGTTTTCCTGTTTTCATGTGGACTGCGGGTAAACATAAAGGACAGATTGATGGTCCGACCGCCATAACTGATGACAGATGGCACCACATCGCAAAAGTCTACGATGGTGAAAAAGTCATGATGTTTGTTGATGGTGAACTGGATGGCGAAAAGCCGAGTGGCGGCACTTTGGATACCAATGAGTCCCCTATATGGATTGGCTCGCGTCCGGGTGGTATAGCAGCTACAGGTCTATTTGATGAAATCGGATTCTTTACACAAGCACTTTCTGAAGATGAAGTTAACACTGTGAAGAACAATGGTTTATTAGACTTTGCAACAGTTGAAACCGCGGGTAAAACAACTATTACGTGGGCATATTTAAAAGCACAAAAATAAAATAACTATGGTGGATTATGGAATCATTTATACACTATCAATACTACCCAGGCCGGTAGGTGCGATTTCCGTATCGCACCGGGACCTACGCGAAGAACTCCTATGAAACTTTTTAGGGCAAATCTGGTGCGATTAGGAAATCGCACCTACCGGGGAATGGAATGTGTAATTATTTCATATTTCACCATAAATAATCCGATACTGATTACTGCAGAGCAAAAGGAGAAAACACAATGAAAACAACCGTATTAAGTCTGATTTTAGTTATAGGAACTGCCGTCACGTCAGCACATGCAGTAAAACTTGGTTTAGCAAGCGCATGGTTATTTGATGATGGTGGCGGAGATACTGTAACAGATGTTGTCAGTGGGCACGATGGAGAAATAAAAGGTTCATTGACCTGGGTTAACAACGGTAAATTCCGAGGTGCATTGGAATTTCCAGGTCAGGGAGATAGTTATGTCCGTATAGATCACGATGATGTTTTTAACGCAGACCCGTACACGTTTGTCGCGTGGGTGCAGTTGAATGCTGCCTCATGGCAATATATCGTATGGAGAAACGGTGATGTTTGGCCCGAACCGGAGAATGTCCGTCATCTCGATATCTGGATACACCAAGATGACTACCCCGTGTTTATGTGGCACGTCAACGGTCAAGTCGGCCGTATAGACGGAAAGACAATAATCGCTGATAGCGACTGGCACCATGTAGCAAAAGTCTACGATGGAAGTAAGGTGCAGATGTATATAGATGGAAAACTGGATGGTGAAAGTGCAAGTGGTGGAACACTTGATACAAGTGAATCTCCAATCTGGATAGGCGCACGTCCTGGAAACGTTGCAGCGACTGGACTTTTTGACGAAGTAGGGTTCTTTACACAAGCACTTTCTGAAGCAGAAGTTAACGCTGTAAAGGACAACGGTTTAGCTGACTATGCCGCCGTTGAAGCAACAGGAAAAGCAACTATTACTTGGGGTTTACTAAAAACTAAATAATTTACGCACATCATGTGCTTAACAAGAAATGGAGATATCGCATTATGCAAATGCATGTTGGTGGAGAATGGATTGACAAGTCTAACAAAATCGATGTCCTGAGTCCCTTTGATGGTTCAGTTGTTGATACTGTCCCTAAAGGTGACGCAAGCGACGTTGAAACTGCTATACGGACCGCAGAACGCGGTGCGAAAATCATGGCAGAGATGACAGGATATGAACGTTATGAAATCTTGCGTAAAGTCGCAGATTTAATGGTGGAAAAAGTAGATGAACTAGCTGAAGTTATAACACGTGAAGAAGGTAAGATAATCGCTGAAGCGACCGGTGAAGCATCGCGCGCATCAGAAATTATTGCACTATCAGCAGAAGAAGCAAAACGTGTTACGGGTGAAACTATTCCTCTTGAAGGTGCGCCTGGTGTGAAAAACAAGATGGGTTTTACCGTGCGTGTTCCGTGTGGCATCGTTGTCGGCATCAGTCCTTTCAACTTTCCTTTACACCTTGTATGTCACAAAGCTGGTCCGGCGATTGCGGGTGGCAATGCGATCATCATCAAACCTGCGACAGATACACCCCTCTCCGCACTAAAATTAGTTGAACTTTTCTTAGAAGCAGGAACACCACCAGAAGCCATACAGTGTGTTACAGGTCCAGGTGGAGAAATCGGAGATGCGCTTTGTGAAGACAGACGTGTTCGCAAAATTACCTTTACAGGTAGCCGTGATGTTGGTGAACATATCTGTAAAGTTGCAGGATTGAAACGGGTTACGATGGAGCTCGGTTCAAATTCACCGCTCATTGTCATGCCCGATGCTGATCCAGAAAAGGTGGCAAAAGCAGCTGCGGCATCTGGGTACTCTAATGCTGGACAGGTATGTATCTCTACACAACGCGTCATTGCACACGAGAAAATCTACGGAGATTTCTTAGATGCATTCCAATCAGAAGTATCCCAGATTGGTATCGGCAATCCTTTAGAAGAGGGTGTTCGGATGGGCCCGATGATTCGCGAAGGTGATGCTACTCGTGTCGCTGAATGGATTCAGGAGGCGGTTTCAGATGGTGCGGAGCTCCTCACAGGGGGTGATAAGCAGGATCAGTTTGTTACACCAGCAATCCTTGCGAATGTCAAACCAGAAATGAAAATCTCTTGTGATGAAGTCTTCGGGCCTGCTGTCGGAGTGACCCGTGTCAACGACATTGACGAAGCAATTGCCTTGGCAAATGACACAAACTACGGCTTGAGTGCAGCTATCTTTACGCAGAACGTTGATTGGGCAATGAAATTTGTCCGAGAAGTTGAATCTGGTAACCTCATGGTGAATTGGGGAACCCAGTGGCGTGCGGATCTAATGCCGTATGGCGGTGTGAAAGAAAGCGGCATGGGTAAAGAGGGTCCCAAATACGCCATTGAAGAGATGACAGAGTTGAAGATGGCAATTTTCCATTTAGAAGGTTAAGTGAAAACTGTTGTATAGATTCAGACCCACTGTTGGTAGAATCTACAGTGGGTCTGAAACTTTTCTTGTTTATGTTCTCTATTCGTCTGGCTTCGTCCTGTTATCAACAGTTGCATAATAGATTAGACGTTCAAGGTTTCTTGCAATTTCTGCTAAACTCTCGCTCTGAACTTTAAGAGTTCTGCCGATTTGGAGTAGTTTAACTGCGATAAATACCATAACGATAGTCAGTACTATAATTGCTTGTGTTACTTCATGCATTGAATTGTTTCTCCTAATGCTGACAAATCCTTGATTAGCACCTGCAACCGCACTTCTAGCACCTATAACCGCACTTCACAAAATTCCTCATAATCCATCAGTTCTGTAATAGTCGGTTTCTCGCCACACATTGGACATCCATCATCTTGACGCAGTTTGAGTCGCTGAAACTCCATCGTCAACGCGTTGAATAGTAGGAGTGTTCCAATCAACGATTCACCAATGTCTAATAGCACTTTGATGGCTTCAACAGCTTGAATTGTCCCGATGATACCGGGTAACACGCCAAACACACCTGCTTCTTGACAACTCGGTGCTAATCCCTCAGGAGGCGGTTCGCGAAATACGCATCGATAACATGGGCCTTTCCCCGGATAAAGCACAGTAACCTGTCCTTCAAACTGGAATATGCTACCGTGAACAATCGGCTTCCCGAGCATAACACATGCATCATTGAGGAGATAACGGGTTGGGAAGTTATCGCATCCATCAACAATTAGATCGTATTGTTCTAAAATTTGGAAAGCGTTCTGTGAATTGATACGTTCATTATAGGGGATGACTTTCACATCGGGGTTCATCTCTGTAATACTGGCTGCTGCGGATTTCGTTTTCGGTATGCCGATATCACTTGTGCCGTGTAAAATCTGTCGTTGTAGGTTACTCAAGTCAACAACATCATCATCAATAATGCCGAGAGTACCGATACCTGCGGCTGCGAGGTATACACCGATAGGCGAACCGAGTCCACCTGCACCGATCAGCAACACTTTAGATTCAAGCAGCTTTGTCTGTCCAATTCCACCCACCTCTTTTAGGATAATGTGTCGACTGTATCGTTCAATCTGTTCATTCGAGAAATTATACATCTTATCCTCCGAGATTGGAGAGAAGTTCAGGAATCTGTTTGTCTGAATTGGCAGAGACACGCACTGCAAACCGTTCACGTGCATCCTCAGAGGTGCGTTCTATCCGGAAATCATCATCACCATACATCTGTTTCAGTATAGGTTCAAGGTCTGCTTGAATCGTTCCCGCTGTTTCAGCAGTATTCGGTGCAATGTTCCGATTGTTAATCATAAACAGAATGTCATTTCCGTTGAAATGTATAGCATTTTCCAATTCCTCTGAGGCTTCAAGCAGTTGACATTTGGAGAGTGTTTCGGAGAGTGCAAGGCGAATCTTCTCTGCGTTATCTCCTTCAACTTCATGCTTCCTGTTATAGAGGAATCCGGGTTCATGATATGCATTGTCAATGCTATAGTTTTCTTGCTTTAAAATCAATAACACACCGGGTCCGGCATCAACATGTGAATAGTCGGCATAATTGAGATAATCATCAGAATCTGCCTCTTCCATCCAACGGTTGAAGACTTTGATAAAATTGGCGTAGTTAACTTCACTTTCCTCAGTAGCAAAAACCTTAATATTGATCTGCTGTAAATCCATTCGATAAATATGTTTCCTTTCGTAAATATGTACTATCAATGTCTACTTGGGTTATAATATATGACAAGTTATATTAATGAACTGAGATTTAATTCTCCTATGTTTTGTCCATCAACGCTGACGACTGTTACATCTTGGGCATCTATCCAGAAAACCTTACCCGCACTATCACAAACGCATACCAAAGCGTATTCACCTTCTTTCACATCGGCGAGCCAGTCACCTCCTAATAGAAAGTGTGGTTTTGAAGATTGGAAAACCCCAAAACCTGTACCGAGTAAGCAGTAATTCTTTCTAGTTGTATTATGTTTGATAATCGTTGCCATGTTTTTCCTGTTTTGATTTTATATTGTATGTCTCTGTATGATTAACAAACCGTTGTTAATATTGAGATGTATTATACTTTATTTTCCTTTAAAAGTCAATAGTTATATAACCCTGCCACTACCTATTGCGATAAAAAACATATCGTGTTATACTGAAACATCTATACAACAAACCTATTTGATAGAGATACAGCTTATGTTAAATTGGGGTGTAATTGGTCCGGGTGGAATTGCCCATGTTTTCTGTAACGGTATGCGTTTTACTGATTCTGGTAAGATATATGCCGTGGCAAGTCGTGATATTTCACGGGCGGAAAAGTTTGCAGATAATTTCGGTATCCCACATCACTACGGAAGCTATGAGGAACTATTGTCTGATAACAATATTGATGCTGTCTATATTTCAACTATTCATCCATATCATGCAGAATGGACAATTAAAGCTGCACAAGCAAAGAAGCATGTCTTAGTTGAAAAACCTATCAGTATCAATCATGAAAATGCGTTATCAATGGTCAACGCAGCTAAGGAAAACGATGTGTTTCTGATGGAAGCATTCATGTATCGTTGTCATCCACAGATACAACGCATGGTAGAACTGATACAAAATGATGAAATAGGTGAGGTGCGATTTATCCGTGCATCCTTCGGTTTTCAATCTAATTTCAACCCGCAAAGTAGGTTATTCAATCGGGAAATGGGAGGTGGTGGTATCCTTGATGTCGGGTGTTATTCCGCATCTATGGCACGCAAAGTTGCAGGCGCAGCTGCAAACAAACTGTTCTTAGACCCTATATCCGTGAAAGCCAACGGGGTGTTGGGACCTACAGGTGTTGATCATATCGCAGCGGCTACCTTGAAATTTGAAAACGATATTATCGCTGAAATCAGTACCGCAGTTGCTTGCAATATCGGCAGTAGCGTGACAATATACGGTTCAGGTGGGACCATCAGCATTCCAAATCCCTGGTTACCCTCATCACCTTGTAGAGGTGCGCGAACACCATTGCCGTTGGATACAACCTTCCCACCAAGTCAAATCATACTGCGTTCAAATAAACGCGGCGGCGTAACTGAGGTAAGTGTTGAGGTAGACAGAGACCTCTTTACTTATGAAGCAGATATGGTTGCAGACCATATTGATGACCGACAAGCACCCGCAATGTCTTGGGATGATACACTGGGGAACATGCAGCTGTTAGATACATGGCGTGAACAAATCGGCTACACTGATTAGAAGAAATTGGTCAGAACAAGGAAGGAAATATCATGCTACCCATCTGTTACGACCCGTATTCTGGAACATTGGGAAGATTCCAACGTGCAGAAATCTTCCAACTCGTCGCGGATGCAGGATATGAAGGTATTAATATACCCGTGAACAACGCATTTCTTGGAGAAATGTCATCAAACGAAATAGCGGATGCAGTCAAACTTGCTGACAAACACAACTTTGTCGCGCCAACAATCGGCTTTGGGAATCATATCCTAACAACACCACCAAAAAGAGATGAAGCACTGCGGCATTTTGAAATTGTGTTGGATGTTGCCTGTAGATTCGACGCTGAATTTATCGGTGTTTGGGTTAATCCATCAGAAGGTGTTTCTCGCCAAGATTCACTGGACACGCTTACAGATAATCTGTCTAAAATGGTTCCCGCTTGCCAAGAAAACGACCTCAAAATCGCACTTGAATTCCAGAAAGGGTGTCCGCTTGATAACTATCGCGAAGGTATCGATTTTATAAATGATACAGGTTTGCCTGTTTATCTGACGTGTGATACGTATCACCTATTTAACGATAATGCCAACCCGCACACTGCTGCATTAGCGATGAAAACGTGTTTAGGGGATGTGCATGTATCGGGAAGTGATCGCGGTGAGCCGGGAGGTGGGAGTTTCGATTTTGAAACGTTTGCTGCAGGATTGAAAGAAATCAGTTTTTCAGGACCCCTTGTAATTCAATACAAGATGCAAGATATTGACAGTATAAAACGCAGCCGCGATTTCACATTCAAGTTTAGAGATATGATACTAAGATGAGACTATATTAGCTCTGGGTAAAAATGGAGAATCTGTATTATGAAGCATACATCACCAGAACGTTGGGCAGAATCCTATATTAATGATGGTTATTTGATGGTGCCTGATGTAGTGTCCCCTGAAGAATGTGACGAAATAAAGGAAGAAATGCTAAGGATCTTCAGAGGGGAATATGATTGTGCTGCGATTCCTGCTATGGATGAAACTGCTACGGAGACTGAGATTTTAGATAGGATTATGTGTGTCGGTGAACCCCACGCAATTAGTCCACTTATTCGGAAGTATGTTGAGCATCCGAAGGTGTGCGCGATTTTGCAGAAAATTGTTGGTGCACATATACCGTTCTGGGATGGAGGTGTGAAGTGCATGCAATCTATGATGTTAGGTAAAGTACCTGGACATACCGGAAATCCTTGGCATCAAGATGAGCACCCTATTCCTACCCGTGATAGATCACTTATTGGCGCGTGGATTCCATTGGATGATGCGACTATGGAGAATGGCTGTATATGGGTACTGCCGAACAGTCATCGTTCCGGAGTGATATATGATCGGTTTCCGCACGACAAACGGGATGAGTTTGACAGTTGCTACGAAGCAAAGGGATTTGATGATTCAAATGAAATCCCTATTGAGATGACTGCAGGTAGCGTCTTGTTCTTCAACGGATATCTTTTGCATCGTTCAAAGAAAAACCGGAGCAATAGTTATCGCCGTGTCCTTGTGAGCCATTACTGCAGTACAGCTACGTGGCTGAGTTGGAAAGGACAACGAAACTATCGGGGTGTATTTGTCGTTTCTGGTGATGATCCTTATGCTGATGAAGGTTATGTCACCCCTTCTGCTTGGGCACGGTGGGAGTGAACCGTCAAACAGAAATATGCATGTTACACAAAGGCTTTGAATAGAGCAACATATAGTGCTAAGACCTTCTCTGGGTCAGGACCTGTATAGGCACACTCGTTAGAGATGTATCCTGTAAAACCGATTCGATTTAACCATTGAAACATCTGTCTGTACAGTTCAAAGGTTTCAGGTGTTTCCACCTTATGTGTATGGACTGCTGTTATATGAGGTGCAATTCGTGAAAATAGCGGTTCAATACTACCGCCTTCACATCCCCTGAATTGTGAGTTGAAGACAAAACCAACATTTGGTAGATTCACGGCTTCAATGACTTCCATCGCAGAATCAGGATCAGTGAAAGAACCATGCATCTCCATAGATACGGTTATACCCTTCTCACCTGCATAGTTCCCAAGTGCCTTTAGTCCATCTGTCACATAACCGACCACAGCATCTCTGTTTTCATCGTTATATCTATCTCCCAGAACACGAACATGGTTACAGTCCATATATTCTGCCATGTCTATTACCCTTGTTACACGACGGACAGTCTCTTGTCTATCAGACGCGTCTTCTGAATGGAAATTCTGGCAACTTGTCAGGGAAGATATGACGACATTACTTGCATCTACCTCTGATTTGAGTCCTTCCCATTGGTCTTTAGGTGTATCCCATTCAAATCCATGTTTCTGCTTGTAATCCATAAGCAGTTCTACACCGTGATAACCGGTGTTTTCAGCAATTTCCAGTATTCGCTTGAGTTCCCATTCTTGACAAGTCTGATATGTGTTTAGCGACCACTTCATAAATTTTTACTCCTGGATCGGTATTGGGTACCAGAGTCCTCCTGTTTTTGATGTTAATGCTCTATGCGTAAGGTGATTGATTCCAATGACATCCATGGTGATTTTGTTCTCCCAGCATTGGAGCAAAACATCATTAAGATTATAGCTACCTTTACTTGCTTCATCTGTCACAAGAACGAATCGTCTTTTTGCATTACTTCGGAATTCTACGCGTCTTATAGCCTTTATGATTGCGTTGTGTGCGCGTTCGTCTCCGGCTGCAGCAACGACATGCGTTGTCAATAGCTGCTTATATCGTTCAACATCACGTGTGGGTTGATGTGTGATAGTATCGTCTTCAAGATACCGGAAGATGACGATACCGAGTTTGAAATCGATCCCCTTCTCTTCAAATACGGTTACCATTGTTGTTAATTGTCTGCCGACAGCGCGTATATTATCAATCATACTACCACTTATATCAAGCAGAAAGATGATATCTACTGCACTATCAGGGTCAGTATCTGAAATACTTTCAGCGATACCTGTCAACGCTTCTCCCATTTCTCCATCTCTGTCCACAGGTTTAGCAGGTACATCTAATTCTTCTTGTAAGGTATCTAAGTGTTCTTCATCTGTTAACGTTGAAACGGATATTGTAGGAGATTGCACGCTTGGTACAGCTATAGATTTCCATTCAGGTTTTTTTGTGCTTGTATCTGATAAGCGTGTTTCAGCAAAAGGTAGGTCTGCCTCTGTACCGAAACCGATTGATGCGTTTTCAGTCGTTACGCGTTGGGTGGCGTCTATCGGTTCAGCATGACTCTGTTTTCTGATTTGGGCAGACTTAGAAGAGACTGGACGCCGTTTAGGCATAGAACGTTTCCGTTGACTACTCGTATGAAAACGTCTGACTGTTGTAACTTCTAAAGTGTCGCTGAGCATCGTTTCAGGGAGCATCATCGGTTGATACCAGGTGATATAACTCAAACTTATCAGTGCTATTGCGAGTGCGTGTAATGTTACCGATAAGAGAAAGGCGCGCCGAGTTCTTCTACGTTTATGTTGTCGTTGGTATGTAAATTCATCAAAAACCATCTTTCTCTCCTAACGAGGTCTATTCAGAAATTATGGAAACTGTTCCCTGATTTCCATCCACATGCAATGTCTGTCCATCTGAAATTGCTCGTGTTGCGTCAGCGATATTTACAACTGCGGGGACACCATACTCTCTCGCGACCACTGCACCATGTGATAGCATTCCACCACGTTCCATAACCAAACCGGCAGCCTTTAGAAAGAGGGGTGTCCATGCTGGATCAGTTGAAGGACAGACGAGAATATAATCCTTATCAGTTGGATTTATGTCTGAAGGACTCAGTAAAACTCGTGCATTTCCTTTTGCCTCACCTGCTGAAACACCGAGACCTGTAAATGTTTCCGACGCGTTTATCTGTTCATGCTGACCAATGTAATCCAATGCGTCACTAAATATAACGTCTGACAACGGAATTTGGATTAGTTTTTTTCGCTGTTCTTTTCTTTCAATAATCAGATCGTTATACCTTTCTCCGTTGATTAATCCCTCTAATTCATCTGGTAGGAGATAGAAAATGCCTCCCTCCAGTTTGTACCGGGTATCCAATTCAATCAAGGTTCTACGTATCTGTTCGTATCCAAGCATCAAGTAGAATTTTGCTGTCTCTCTGAAAGGCATATATCGTCTTGTATAATCCAGTTCAATTTCAATCTGTTTTTTCAATTTCTTATGTGTTTCAAGCAATTTGTTAAGTTCTATCAGTGCAGTTTCTCGTTGCTCCCTTTGACGTTTAAAATGCTGATTTTTACTTTCTGATGTATCTGTGGGTTTCTCCTTCAGTTGTGAGTATAATTGAATTATCTGTTCAAGATATGTTGTATCTTCACGCCATCTCGGTTCTGCGAGTTCAAATTCACCGACAGCGCGGTGTCCGTAGTCGTTTAGAAAATCTTTGAGAGACACTTCTTCGTTGGCTACCTGCCATAGTTTATCATTCGTTTCAACTGTCAGATTTCCTGACTCTCCGCTAATAAGTCCACTCGCCAATCCTTTCGCTTCACTTTCATTCATACATTTCAGGAGTATATTTTCTAATCTTTGTAGAGAAAATGCGGCGAGAAGTGTGGCGATAAGTGCTTTCGGTGCAAACTCGTCTAATGTTTTCTGTGTCCATTCGCTGAATTTCTGGACGAGTTCTTTGTCTGAAAGTTCCGTATAAGCAACATGCTGCTCTGATCTAACCATCTCATGAAAGCTTGGTAGCTCATGTTCTCTCAGAATTTTATCATAGTTAGACCGACACTTGTTCAGCTGCAATTCTGCTTTCGTCATCCGGATAATATGTTGTGGCAGTTTCACCCAGAATGAAAGTGTGCTATGCTTGATATCTGTCTTCGCTTGTGCGTACAGTGCTTTCTGAGGATTCTGTTTTAGTTCTTCAAAATTGTGAACTAAGGGAAATCCATCAAAGAAGAGTTCTGCTTCACGATTCAGATTTATGTATATTCTGCCGCAGATAATATCTAAAATTCCATTCTCATCAACGTGTTTGCTCGGATAGAAACCCAAACTGCGATATGCTTTGCCTAAGCCACCTTTTCCTGACATAAAGCATTTTATTATTTCCCACGTCATGGGTAAGGGCGCGGGTAAGACCTCTGCTATATTGTGATGACTCCATACAGTGTCTCTCCCGTCGGCAATTCGTTCAAGCGAACTGATTTCCGATTGAATAAGTTTCTGTATCTCTCCATCTGAATGAGGTATAGCCTGTGTTTTTACTGTAATCGGTCTTGCCTGCAATAGGACAATCTCATCATCCGCGAGTGCCCATTCAACATCCATCGGTTGATCATATAGGTTCTCAACTTGAAGACCGATCTGATACAGTTCCATCAACTGGTCATCCGAAAGACTTTGGGTATTTTGCTTGCTCTCTGGTATATCCTGTACACCAACCTCGGTGACCATCTCTTTTTTTGATGCAATGTCTTTCTTTAGTATCTCACCTATTTTGCGCGAGATTTGGAAACTATCTGGTGTGATAGAACCTGAAACAACAGATTCACCCAACCCCCAATTTGATTCAACGATACAGACATTCTCATCATACGGACTCACAGTAAACAGAACACCAGACACATCGGCTGCACACATCTCTTGCACAATCACAGCCATTGACAAACCATCATCTTGAATACCTTTTGTTTTTCGGTAGTTAATTGCTCTTTCAGACCAGAGGGAAGACCAACATCTTTTTATGCAGTCAACAAGTTCATCATCCTCTACGTTTAAGAATGTATCTTGTTGTCCGGCGAAGCTTGCGTCTTGTAAATCTTCAGCGGTGGCACTGGAGCGAACAGCGACTTTACCTTTGTTGAGTGTTTCTCTCGCTCTGTGTATCGCTTCAACTATGTTGGGTTCTAAGGTTAGGTCTATTATTTTTTCAGGAGTCTGCTCTGACAAGCCTTTAACTGAGGAACTGAATGCATCGGTGGTGACACAGAATCCTGGTGGGACGTTGAATTCTGCTTGGGTTAATTTGCCGAGATTTAGTGCTTTCCCGCCAACAAGCGTCAGGTCATTTTCTGCAATATCTGAGAAGTGTTTGATTAATTGCATCAGTCCTAATTGTTTATTATATGTAACCAGAACGCTACACACTGTGCACTTGCGGATGCTATTTTACAATGACGAGGCGTCGTGTCTGCTGGAAAGAAGGGGTTTCTAATTTGTAAAAATAGACACCACTTGCGACTTTTTCACCTAACGCATTTTTGCCATCCCAATAGGCTGCACGTCCCCGACTGTTGTAAAATCCCGCGGATTGAATACCGAGCGAAAGGGTGCGAATTAACTTACCAGTTGACCCATAAATAGATATTGAGACAAGACTGTCTTGCGAAAGTTGATATGGAATCCACGTCTCCGGGTTAAACGGATTCGGGTAGTTCTGCAACAACTGATTCTGCATAGGTTTACCGATGCTGTCAAGTCGGACAGACAGAACCGCATTTGCCAAATGTTCAGGTGTCACTTCATATTTGAGGGTTTGGGCTTCCACATTTCCATTTGGACCGACAACGCGTATTTCAATCACATCTCCAACTTGGACAACGCTACGTTGCGACAAGTCAGCTGTTGCAGCAGCAAAATAATCACCTTGCACTGAGGTGGCTACTGTGCTATCTGTTCTCAGGTTACGGGTTATTACCTGATAACCGTCAAATGTGGGTTTCCCTTCTAAATGTCCGCTTACAACAAATGCCCATGCTTCTTGTGGCGTATCCGTAGATATGGCGGGTGCTGCGGCATCATCGGTTTGATCTGTCCAGGGTGCCCCAATGAAAGCAAAGTCGCGCGTCTGGGGAACATTAACAATATAGCCTTGTCCACCTTCAATAAGAAAACCGTCGTTAGGTGCGCTCGGAGTCCATCCGATGAAACGTTGTTTTTCTGCGTCAAGTGCTATTACAACATTCGCTCCAGCGATACTTGCCAGAGATTTCGCAGTCATCGGTTTCAGGGAGGCTAAAGGTAGAGAAAGCATGTTCAAACCTTTCGTCAGTGTGACATGGAAGGTGTTGCCAAAATGATCGCTTTCTGCCTTGGTGGTAGGTCTTGCGATAAACCCGTGTCTCCGTCCATCTGCTGAGTCATAGTGTCCGACGATAGAGCTGTCCTGATTGATATTCCAACCTTCTGTGCTAACGCTGCCTGGGACCTCCAAGCTTTGTAACCCGTGCTGGAGTGTTCCGACAGCAGTGCGGGGGATATCACCTTTCAATTTTGCTCGTGCAATTACAACGCCTATATCGTTGGCACCAGGGAGAAAAAAGTATTCAAACTGTGCGGCATGTGGTAGTTCAAGGGATAAGAATCTACCATCTGGGTTACGTATAAATGGATAGAATACACCTTGGGAATCGACGAAGCTGCCGATGACACCACCTTCCGCGTTCGTAAAATCGGCATAAGTTGCTGATGCTTCGGGGTATTCAATGATTAGGTCGCCTGAAAATCCGCGGCGAACACCGGAGGTATCTATAAAACTGCCTGTGAGTATCCCCGTAGCATCACTGAGACCGTATATGAACGTTTGGACGGCACCCGGAAAATCGTATTGTCGTAACTCTCCATCTTCTAAGACGACACCGTGGTAGAGACCGTCGCTATCCTCGTAGTGTCCAGCAGCTTTTCCATCGTTGCTGAGCGCATAGAAATGCGTTCTCTGTGAACCCGGAAAATCATACCTCGTAAAAACACCATCAATGAGCGTCCAACCGACCTCTTTTTCTCCATCAGGACTTCGCGTGTAGCCTGCATAATCCTCAAAGTCGCTACTTGCTGTCAATGCTAAGAAATCTACACCGGGGACATCAATCGTCTCATAAGTAAAGGAGATAAAGACAGGGGGTGCAATGGGTGGTTCATCAACAGGGTCAGTGGTGTCTGTTATGGGTCTTGCGATAAACCCGTGTCTACGTCCATCTGCTGTGTCATAGTGTCCGACGACTGAGCCGTCCTGATTGATATTCCAACCTTCTGTGCTAACGCTGTCCGGAAATTTCAGCTCCTGCAGTCCTTCCGGGAATAGACCGACAAAAGTGCGTGGGAGTCCATCTACCAGTTTATCTCGTGCAACGACAACCCTGGCATCGTTGATACCGTGGACAAAAAAGTACTCCTGTTTTCCTTGTGTTGTAAGGTTAAGCGTTACAAAACCACCATCCGGGACACGCACATAAGCATAGTATATGCCATCAGCATCTACGTAGCTACCTACCATACCCCCTTCCGCGTTGACAAAATCGGCGTAAGTTTCCAATGCTCCAGGGAATTCAACGATTGTGTCTCCTGAAAATCCGCGGCGGATCCCGGAAGCATCTATATAATTACCTGTCAGTGCACCGGTTGCATCACTAATCCCGTATATTTCTGTTTCGACAGCATCCGGAAAATCATATTGGCGTAGTTCGCCATTTTCTAAGATAACACCGTGGGAACGCCCTTCGTTATCCAAGTAGTGTCCCGCAGCGTTTCCATTATTACCCAGTGCATAGAAACGGGTGTCCTGAGAGTTAGGGAATGCATAAGTCTTAAAAACCCCGTCAATAAGTGTGAAGGCGACAATTTTTTCGCTATCAGGACTGCGCGTATAACCCGCGTAATCTTCAAAGTCGCTACTTGCTGTCAACGCTAAAAAGTCTACACCGGGGACATCAATCGTCTCATAGGTATAGTTGGCAGTAGTGGATATGGTAACGGGTTCAGTGTTGTCTTGTGCAATGGTGTTCCTTAAAAAAAAGGAACTGAGGCATATAAAAATCGTAAACGTATGAAACAAAAAACTGGTTTTATTGTGAATCTGCATCATAAGAATCCTCTTACTTAGTTTTAATTATATGTCACAGTTACACCGAAAGTCTAACTGTGACACTTATCAGTTCTATATTAATTGTCCCTACTTCCTTATCAACATTTTTCGTATTGCAGTAAAATCTCCGGCAGACAAAGTATAGAAATAGATTCCACTTGCCACATGTTCACCTATTTCATTCTTGCCGTCCCAATATGCTGCGCGGGCACGACTTCTATAAATACCTGCGGGTTGATGTCCTAATGCCAATGTCCGAACTAATGTGCCATTCGCAGCATAGATTGTCAGATTGACCTCCGTTGCCGCTGCAAGGTGATAAGGTATCCACGTCTCTGGATTGAATGGGTTCGGATAGTTAACAAGCAACTTTGTTTTATTTGGCACTGTAATGGTTTCCAAGAGTATCTGGAGATTTGCGATTCCTTCTCGGAAAGCAATTGAACCGTCATCTGCAGCTTGTGCCAGATCTATCCAGCCTGTTACCGTTGCTGGTGTTAACGCGCCGTCCTTCATTAATACTAAGGTAGGAGCAGACGCAGTTGATTCCCCGAAGCTCTGTGCTACTGCGATCAGGTCTAAGATGTTGATAAGGCCATCACCGTTTACATCCGCTCGTGGACTGTCAGATGCGTTAGAGCCGAAGGATTGTGCGACCTGTATTAAATCCATAATATTCACGAGGCCGTCCTGATTCACATCCGCATCCAGTCTGGGTTCGTCACCCGTCACAGTGATGAGGAGTTCTGGCGCAATAAAAGGAATCGGTTGACTACTGCGGGTTCCAGCCTCAAAGTTTTCAAGTGTTAACAGAGATTCTCCGGTACCGACTACAGTAAAACGGACTGAACACAACGTGCCATTTCCATTGACTCCGCTACCGTCAAGTCGTAGTGCGTTGATACCGACAATTTTCCCAGTATCGTTCTGAATTGTACCGCCATCAAAACGGGGTTCTATTTCTTCAGACATCAGGAAATCACCTTGGCTGACTTCTAATGCATTGAGTACATCCGAATTAAACACAAGGTCCGCTTGCCAACCTGCTAAATTTCTCACATTTTCTGTTTTCAGGTCTAACGTGAACGTGTCTCCGACTTCATAGCTTGTCGCATCAGTTTCAAACACGAATCTTGTACCGGGTCGGAATACAGTATATTGTGTGTCGGGTGCAAAACCGAAATACCCGCTGAACCCACCGTGTCCGTGGTTGTCGATTGCAACCAATAGTGCATTTTGTCCCTGTTTCAGCGTGACAGGGATGACATCTTCGTAATTGTTTGTCCCACCACGATTGCTGAGCACTTTGTGCACCAATGCACCATTTAGCCATACCTTGACAGAATCATCACTCCCGACGAACATTCTTGTCTGCTGTTCGCTTGGAGAATCTAAGATAACGGACCCGTAAATGATATGGTCATATATTTCTGATCCCGTGCCCCATCCGAGGGACTCCGTCATGATGTTGATATTATTCCCTGTCGTCTGAAGATGATGCCATGTCCAGACGCTTTCTCCGACTGCCTTTCCAGCGGCAGCACCGTTGGTAGACACCTTTATTTCTGTCGCTGCGCCTCTGGATGCACGTGCAAGAAAGTCTGTATTTTCATCTAATCGTGTGCCCGGGACAATTACCCATAACCAAGGTCCTGTTATCTTTCTCCCACCTGTCGGGAAGCCTGGATTTCCTACCGTGCGCACAAAAGTATTGGGGGATAATTGACTTATAAATGAAAAGTCGGTTATTGCGTTGTTCCGAAGGTCCAACCGTTCCAAGTTAGTCAAATTCACGAGTGAGGACACCTCTGAAATGACATTGTTTTCAAGGTATAACACCTCCAAATTGGTTAACCCCGCAAGCGGCGACACATTCTCTATAATATTGGCATCAAGATTCAGTGTTGTTAGGTTTTTCAGGTTGCTCAGCGGGGTCAGATCAGATATCCCGTTATTTACTAATTCTAACCACTCTAATTGGGTCAGTTCTTCCAATGGGGTTAGATCTGAAAGACTACATCCATGAATCTCTAATCGCGTCAGAGCAGTTAGTCCTTCAAAAGATGGGAGCTCAGTTGTCAATCTGTTGTTACCATATTCTATCCAATTCAGGCGTGGTAAAGATGATAAAACTGAGAAATCTGTTATTGGTGTTTGCCAAGCATCTATCCGTTGTAGAGATGTTAATTTTGCAAGGGGAGAAAGGTCTGTTACAGGATTACCCGTAATTCCTACGCCTTCTAATTTTGTTAACTTCGTCAATGGAGATAAATCCGTTATCTGATTCTGTTCAAGTCCCAACCAGTCTACTCGGATTAGATTCTCCAACGGCGTAACGTTTGTTATCTGATTACCGCGAAGTTTGATGTTATTCAGCTGAGTTAAACCTGCTAACGGAGATAAGTCTGATATAGCGTTGCGTCGAAATTCTATCCGTTCCAAGTTTGTTGCAAATTGAAGTCCCCTTAAGTCACTAATCCCTTGGTCATCTGCTACAATAATCCTCAATCTTTCCATATCTGTCTTAGCAATAGTAGCGTCGGGTGCCATGTTGAGTGTACTTCTAATTGCATTGCGTAGGTTTAGGTCAGGGATTATAACTATGCCGCCTATCTCTTCATCTCGGTCTTCAAGATCATCAGGTCGGATGTCATCATACACAATAGAAATGACAGCTTCGAATTTTGCTGTCCAATCATCTCGTTTCACTCGTCCGTTTTCAACCGTTAATTGTACTAAGTCTTGTAAACGCGGATCATCGTTTATCCTTGTAAGGAAGTCTGCTGTTTGTAATCCGATGGCGGATGCAGCGTGTGCCGCGCTAACGGGTTCTTGAAATGCGTCAAAGAAACGGTGCACAGGTTCAATATCTTTAATGTCACCACCTGTTGCTTCAAGTGACACCTTATAACGTTCCGCATCCTTGTTTACAAGTGCATCCATCTCCGATTTTTCCACATAGAGGCGTAACGCATGGTCCCTATCAAGTAGGTTCGTCTTCGCTTCTATTACTGCACGCACCTCATCTTCAAACGTCTTCATTCCTTCTGTGTGACAACCGATGCAGGAAATCCCATTTCGCACATCGGGAGGACTTGCAGCAGGGTTAGAAACGATGTTTGTCGGTGCGACATCAAGTTTTTGACCATTAGCATCTACAAGAAAGTATGCCTGCAAACCGTTCGGCAGATTGAAGATAATTTCGCCACCATCATGCGTAAAGTTCAGTGGATAGTCAAAGACATTTTGTGTACCTACACTTCCGGCAAAGTCGTAGCTTTTCCAATAGGCACCATATCGTGATCTGTGCCGTTCAACAACCCGATTGTTTTGTGAAACACCGGAATCGTTGAATCCTGCACGCCAAACACGAATACCGGGAGCATCCTGTAGATTTCCTGCAACATCCACATCAAGATTGGTTTCCAACTCGCGGTCTGTATCGGGTAATCCAAGGATGTCGTTGTAAAGTGGTGGCACGGATGCAGTGGCAAGAAACCAATCCACATGGACAAACGGCACATTACACACCATTGCTTCACGCAAATTTGTCAGTTTTGTAAGCAATCTTTGTCTATCTTGAATACGTTCAATACTATCTGGAGATGCTTTTTCGATACTGGGCTCAATGCTATAGGGATATGCTTCTTCAATCTGTGTCCATCGATTCGTTCCAACCTCCCACTCGTAATCCGGGAGATTAATGTAAAAGATTGTCTCTTCCATGTCAATCGGAACCGGGTTGATGACATCAGACCCCCAAGAGAGACTGTTTACGAGTTTTGAAAGCGCGTGTTGATAGTTTGCGAGTGTGTCATCGGATTCACCTGCATTGTAAAGATGTGTCATCGTAAAATACCGTGCATAAGGACGGTCAAATGCTGCCAATGTGTCCAAATGCTGTTGTATGGCATCAAGCATCGAATCAGTAGTTATGAAGGTACGATCTGGTTGGGAATCAACATTCCAATCAGGTGCACCAGCTAAAATCCATTGACGGATCGTCTCAATCGCTTCTGATGACAACGGTTCACTGTTGAACGGCATACGCCTTAATGGGTCAGTTTCAATTAACCTTTTATAGAACTCAGAATTAACAGGGTCCCCAGGAATAACAGAGCCATCATCAATTATATTTGGATATTGTATGCGTAATTGCTCCGTGTAAGATCCACCCTCACCATGACATCCATTGCAGCTATTCTCAAATATTGCATACGCTTGTTGTGCGATGTTCTGTTGTGCATCAACACTTTGAAAACTCAATATGAGCACTAAAAAAATACTAACAATAATCACACGCTTTACTATCTTCATTTCTTTTTTCTCCATAATGAATAACGAGATTTATAGTGGACTTCAGAATAAATGATACACTCTACAGCGGGCGAGGAAACCTCGCCCCTACGCGGGGTGATCTTTGTAAATACGTAAATGTCTCATTAATTATTGAATTTACTTTATTTCAAAATTTGCATCTTACGTGTTGCGGTGAAATCTTCTGCGGATAAGGTGTAGAAGTAGATTCCGCTTGCCACAGGTTCACCATTGCTATTTGTGCCATCCCAATATGCTGCACGACTCCGACTCTTATACTCTCCCACTTCCTGATGCCCTAATACTAACGTTCTCACTATCCTACCGTTCGCAGCATAGATTGTCACACTCACATCAGCGGCTTCCGACAAGTGATACGGTATCCACGTCTCTGGGTTAAACGGATTCGGATAGTTGTGAAGCAGCATGGTCTTCTTAGGCATAAGCGACGTTAGCAGTTTTTGAAGATTGGCTATACCTTCTCGGTAAACAGTAGAGCCGTCATTCTGTAACATCGCTTGCGATATCCACGATTGTATCATTGCCGGGACAGGTTCTGTACTCTCTATCCTAACATCACGATTAGCATTTAAGCTTGGAGCAGAACCGTCTGTATCGCCAATATGTTGTGCGACTACAATAAGGTCTAAAATGCCAATTATGCCATCAGAATCCACGTCAGACTCAGGTGAAAAAGACGCATCTCTTCCTAAGAACTGTGATACATGCATTAAGTCTAAAATGTCCACTTGGCCATCCTGATTTACATCCCAAGGTAAAAACACACGTTCTTCCACAGTGATGACACATGCTGAACTATTTAAACGAATGATCTGCAAGTTGCTTGTGCCTGCATGATGGTTAACAAATCTGATGTGAGTGTCACCGACTGTTTTTGCGGTAAATGTAACGGATAGCAGCGTGCCTGTTCCATTTACGCCATCTCTTTTAAGACGAATTGAACCTACATTTTTGATTTCTCCAACTGTGTTATCAATCGTTCCTTTAAGAAAGTAGGTCCCCGTATTTCCCTCCTTCAAGAACTCACCTTCCTGTACCTCAATTGCTTCAAGTGCAGCTGGATCAAATACAATATCAGAGAACCATCCAGCAAAATCAGTTGCGTCTTCTACATTGAGATTTAGTGTAAACGTATCCAGAACGCGAACAGACACTTCATCTATTGAACAAGAAAGGAGCGCACTATTCAGTTCTGTTACATTTATGATAAGTTCTGGCATATCCAAAGGGATTTCTTCTGAATCGCTGGAATATGCATATAGTTCGTTAAGTGTGACTCGCGCTTGTCCACTTGCCTTTGCTGTGAATACGATTGACAATAACCTACCTGACCCTTTTACACCTTTTTCAGCGAGGCGTGTAACACTCAGGCCCGTAATCTCACCTGCAGTGTTATCAATTCTGCTATTTCTAAAGCGAGTTGATACATCCCCTTCTTTCAAGAAATCTCCTTCAAGGACTTCAGAGGCTTCAAGTATGTTGGGATCAAACAGAAGTTTGCACTCCCAATCGGATAAGTCAACAAATTGATGAGCGTTGAGATGGAGTGTAAATGTGTCTCCAACACTAATAGAAGGAACATCTGTTGAAAGGGACAATGCTTGACCGTTATCATTTGTCCCATCTTCGGGGATAGCAACAACAGATATGATTATTTCGGGGATATTCAATTGGATTGTTTCCAATTCATGTGTTCCTGCTTGAAGATTACTAAGAGTGATTCGACTATCCCCAACCGTCTTGGCAGTGAAGGTTATTGAAAATAGACTACCTGTACCGCTCGTGCCTCCCGAGGCGGTTCTTGCGGCATTGATATTGGCAATTTTTCCTGTGACGTTGTCAATTACAGCCGGCAGGGAGAATGAAAGCACATCTCCCACATCCAGAAAATTGCTGACGATGACCTCATCTGCATTAAGTGCTGCAGGATCATATTCAATATCACATTGCCATCCTGCCAAGTCGGTGATGTTCTCCACATTCAGATGCACCGTAAACGTATCACCAACATGTATGGGTGTTCCTTCTAAAGAGAAGGAGAGGATTGTATTTTGATTTGCATTATTAGGATTATTAGTAGTCTGTGCAGATGTCGCAATAGGAATAACCAAAAACAGTACAAGACAGAAACTAAGTACAAATACTGGACTGAACTTACTCAAAATTATAACCTTTCTTTACTTCATTAGCCACATTTTCCGCACACTCTTGACATTTCCCGCTTCAAACTGATAGAAATAGATTCCACTGGAGACAGTTTCCCCGGCAGTATTCTTACCATCCCAATACAACTTTCTTTCACCGTGTGCCTGATGACCGAGTTTAAACTTTCGCACCAATTCTCCTGTTGCGGAAAATATAGAAACCTGGACATCACTTGATTCTGATAGTCTATAAGGTATCCATGTTTCTGGATTAAATGGATTAGGATAGTTTTGAAATACCTCTGCTTTTCTAACTTTTCCCCATGTTGTACTCAGTTTCCCTGCAGGTTCAACAGGTGTTAGGACATCACCCCCCTCAGTGAAAACGAATAGATCATAAGTACCGAGATTTTCATAAGTTTCAACAATTCCCGATGGCCACGTCAACGTAATAGAATTGATGCGCGATGAACCTGCAAGACCAAATTCAAGCTCTAAACTGTCACTACCGAGAAACCCGGTGCCGCAGATTAACTCTTGCGTTTGAACGATGCCACCGCCTCTGACAGCAACCCGTGTGCCGATTCCATCGGGATTGCTTTCTGTTCCGATCAACCTAATTGTGATACGTTGATGCTTGGCTAAGTTGCGACGCGTAGCAGGATAATCGGACTTAAAGGGAGGGTCAAGATCATTTATGAGGAGTGTATTACCTGTGTTATTCACAACGAAAAAATCGACATCCCCATCGTTATCAAAATCGCCTGCTGTTGCACCACGTCCGACTACATCAACATTTGTATTTAGTGAATCGGACCGATCTACAAACTTCCCATTCCTATCATTATGGTATAAACGGTTGCGATTGGTTTTCTGTGAATTATCAACATTTCCATTAACTACGTATAGATCGCGCCAACCGTCGTTATCATAATCAACAAAAGTTGCATACCACCCTACACCTACGTTTGCTACTCCTACCTGTTCTGCCACATTGGTGAAAGTGCCATCACCGTTATTACGCCACAGCAGGTCTTCATCATAGTTCGTGACGAATAGGTCGAGGTCAGCATCATTGTCGTAATCTCCGACACAAAGTCCCATTGCACCCGTAGGTTTATTTCTGATGAGCGTGACAATCCCAGACTGTTCGGATACATCTTCAAATGTACCATCTCCTCTGTTCCGATAGAGTTTATCGGGACCGTGGTCATTCGCGACGAAGATATCTTGCCACGTATCACCATCATAATCAAAGAAAACAGCACCCCATCCGATACCTTCATCAGCCACGCCAGCATCAACAGCAACATCCTCAAATGTACCGTCCCCAAGGTTCCGGTATAGGACGTTTGTCCTCGGCTCAGGATCAAAAACTAAGAGCGATGCAGGACGTCCCCAATTTGTGATGTAAATATCAAGCCAACCGTCGTGATCGTAGTCAGCAACTGCGGCATTCGTACCGTGCAGTTCATTTGTGATCATCGCTGTCTGACTAACATCTGTGAAAGTGCAATCTCCGTTGTTTCTGAAGAGAAAGTTCGGTCCTGCACAGGTGACGAACAGGTCACGCCACCCATCATTGTCATAGTCAAACCAGACGCATCCGCGTCCATTTGGCGTATTGGCAACCCCTGCTTGTTCTGCTATATCCGTAAACGTTCCATCACGATTGTTGTGGTAAAGCGCATTGGGTAAACCGCCATCACCAACAACGAAAATGTCCAGCCAGCAGCCATCGTTATCATAATCAACTGAGGCGGTTCCGGGACCCATCCAGGTCCCGGAATTTTCATCAATTGGCGTTTCTCGTTGAACAACCCCTGCGACTTCACTCACATCGGTGAAAGTCTGACCGTAAAGATGGGAAGTCAGACATAAAGAGAGCAATAGGATTATGTAGAAACGCATCATGTATTTCCTCCTTAATATCTGGTTTTTACTGCACCCCATGTGGTAGTTGCTTTGCCTCCCGGTTCAACTGGGAAGGGGGTCATGTTATCCCTGAAGTATTCGTATTCTACCTCAAGACTACCAGTAGGATCTGCTACACCTGCATAAATTCCCAGCCAAAGTGGTGGCGTTAGGTTAAAACTGGTGACACCGATCTGCTTCCAATCTTCACCATCTTCTGTTTTATACCAGGAAGTATACGCATTCCCGTCTTTCTTGAGTCGCAAGAATAACTCGGTATCTCCAAACTCAGGCGTCCATCCAGCGTTTCCGACTATATTAACCTGTTTTGTTTGGAATTGAATCTGTCCTTTGGGACCTGCACCTTGTCCCCAAAACTTTAAAGTTACCCAATTGTCGTCTGTATTACTTTTTACAAGAAGACCGTTGACTCCGGAATTTGTATCCCATTTTGCGAAGAAATGGGTTTCAACATCAAACATCTCAGCATCTGTTTCTTGATAGAGAAAGTGACTGGCATCATTTGCCCATATATTACGGTTTGTTTCACAATCAATATATAGAAACCCATCACGTGTTTTACCAACATCCCACGTTGGGGGTTCGTTTTGCCATTTCCAATTAGAATTCTGTAATCCGTCGCCATCAAACGGGTCCCCGAATGAAGTCTGTGCGACGGCATTACCTGTCCACATCACAGTAACGGTAAATATAATTAGGACAGCACATCCTAATACATTTCTCAGATAACTACGGTTTTTCATAATTTATATCCTCCTATCCATAATTGTAAAACTATTGATAGACTTTTGTCAACGTAATTAAACGTGAGTTTGATAAATGTAGCGTAAACTTTCCAGTTTGCGCCAGATATGCCACAAACTGCCATTATAATAAAATTGGTTGTGCTACAATTCACACCTCTTGAATACGAAAATGGAGTGAGTGAACGCATCCGAAATGATTAATCAAACTAACGTTAATTAATATCCTTGCAGGTAGGTGTATTGATTGCTATAATATCCACTATGACACTTCTTGAAGCAATACTCCTTGGCATACTACAAGGATTGACCGAATTTCTACCCGTAAGCAGTTCAGGCCACCTTGTCTTAGCACAACACTTCCTTGGTCTGAAAGAACCGTTGGTCTTTTTTGATGTGATGCTACATGTTGGGACATTAGCCGCAATTATTGTCGTTTACCGTGGTGCGATAGGACGATTGGCATCAGGAAGCATTTCAACACTGGCGTCAAAAACGTTCTTTCGAAACCCAAGTGCTATGTTAAATTCTTCTCATGAACTTAGGTTTATTGGGTTGATTCTACTTGGCTCTATTCCCACGGGTATTATCGCTGTACTGTTTAAGACACAATTGGAGTCTTTCTTTGAGGCAGTTGTTTTCGTAAGTATCATGTTAATCCTTACGGGTATTATACTTCAGTTGCCAAGACTACGTAGAGAAGATGTGAACAATTTAGAAATTTCAACTCAAAGGATTAAATCGTGGCATGCACCATTGATCGGTATAGCACAAGGATGTGCTATCACACCCGGTATTTCCCGATCCGGATCAACGATTTCAATCGCGTTGTTGTTGGGAATACCTGCTAAACTTGCTGCTGAGTATTCCTTCCTTTTGTCAATTCCCGCCATACTCGGTGCAGTCGCGTTAAAGATTCCGGATATAGCAGACACGTCAATGCCGTTATATATTTTAGGTGCAGGCATGTTAACGGCATTTGTCGTTGGTTATATCGCTTTACGCCTGCTTTTGGTTGTGCTAAACCGTGGGCAATTTTCGCTATTTACCTATTACTGTATTGTTTTGGGACTTGTTTCTCTCTTGATTGAGGTAGTCCTTTAGAGGTATGTTCCCAGGCCGGTAGATGCGATTTCCTTATCGCACAGAGGGATGTTCCCAGGGCGGTAGGTGCGATTTCCCAATCGCACCGAATCTTATGCGAAGACCTTCAAATGGGACGTATTGGGCAAATCCGGTGCGATAAGGATATCGCACCTACCGCCCTGGGGATACTTTTGTTTTCGTATTTTCCTTGTTGAAAGTGTATAGATATCATCAGATTTTACCAGAATGTATTTAGCAATACTTCCATTAGAATCAACTGAAGTACTAACATACCTGAAACCCAGAAAAAATCCGAGCGCGGACGTTCTGTAAGGTATTTCGCTACTGGTATAACAAAGAACGGTACCATGAAGATCCAAATCCGTTCTACTTCCATCGTAAACAACGTTGAGAATGTAAAGAAGAGAAGTGTCATCAGGAATCCGATGTTGAATGTGTCGGATTCTTCTGTACGTAAGAACCATGATCTACGTTCTTCACTGTTGTCATTTCCTGTCAAAACTGAGTTCTGTTTCCAATCCTTGACAGACTTAACCATTTGCCGTAACCATACAGTCGTTATAGGAATTCCCACACCAATTAGGAAAGCAAATAGGTTTGCGAAACTCAGATGTAAATATCGGTCAATGCTCTCATAACCAGTTCCCATCCCTCTTTCGTCCTTTTTTATGGATAGCCAAAGTGCCTCAAACGGTTGGAAACCTGTCAATACATACAGTATAAAATAGAATCCGATAAATCCTGTCGCAGCAAACGCCAACATCTTCAGGTATTGCACGAATCGCTTCCGTTCCAATAAAGGGATGACACATAAAAAGACACCTATCACGACCGTAGAATACGTCATGAACATACCAAGTGCAAGACTAATACCCGTAAGAAGGCTATAAGGTCTGAATACACTTATCGGTATGGTGGGGTCCGTTTCTCGTTTTCTCGCTTCGTAGAACAGAAACAGACTGAGGATCGGAAATACACTAAAGGGACCATCCATTGATGTCGTTGTGAACATCACAAAGTTAGGGGTAATGAGAAACAGCAGAAGCGCGTACAGTGCTACTTTCTTATCGTAAAGCCGTTCTACAAGTTTGTAGATTGGGATTACCGTGAGTGCCGTAAAGAGTATTGATAGCAACGATGTAGACACGAGATTATATCCGAAAATCTTACTGACAAACCATAGGAAAACTACGCCGCCAGGGGGATGTGTTCGGGTGTGACCGGAAAACTCATTGAATAGTTCGGGTTTACTAAAATCGCGCAAGAAATCTATTAAGCCTAACTCATCAATAAATGGCACATCAGCATAGTATTCTTGACCTGAACGGGTATAGGGTTCATATAGCTTTAAAATCTGTTCTGTATCAGTTTCCGTTGGTATTTCATGATATCCATCAATGAGTGCAACACTGATGTTTATAGCGATGAAACATACAATTGCTATTGTGATTAGGGTGCGCGGGTTGAAGTTGTCGGGTAGTAGGCAAAGCTGTAGAAATTTGTAGCATAGGAATAGGAAACCGATACAGACAATTAGTGCTGGAAGTAACCAGAAACTAAAACTGAATTCAGGAGAGGCATAGAGTGGAACGAAGTGTCGAGCATAGTTGACTGCGCCGAGGTCCAGTCCAGTTTCGCGCATGATGTGTTTTAGTATTATATGATAGAACAAGAAGAAAAGCGCGATGAGTACAGTTTGTCCGACAATTGATCGGATCGCTTTTTGCAGATGACGCATTATTTACAACCTAAGGCTCAACATCTTTTACACAACGTACCCCGAAATCGTTGTAATACCTGGTTATTGCAGACTCACTGTTGCGGAGTGATACGCGTACAACGATGGCAGTACAGGCGCGGGAACCGCCACGTAACACACGATTTGAAGCAATAGTTTCTGCGTTTTCAATGATCCATTCAATGTTGTTTGTGCTTGCCATAGCCTCCCTGCTCGGTAAAATAAGATTATTTTCAAACCAGTCAACGGCGGTTGCACCTAACACTGGATTCTTGTACGGGGATTTTGAATAAAAGGTAGGATCATGTGCATCAAGACACCATTCCCATACGTTGCCTGCCATATCGTGGAGACCGTAAGGGTTAGGTTGGTAGCTTCCCACAGGTGCATTCCATCTGAAACCGTCATCTACAAACATGTCTGCATTATTTTTACCTGAGTTTCTATCAGAGAAATTACATTGTGATCCATCTGGAACATCGTTCCCCCATGGATACATTTTACCTTCCAACCCGCCTCGTGCTGCTCTTTCCCATTCAGCTTCTGTCGGTAGTCGCTTACCAGCCCATTTGGCATACGCCATCGCATCATGCCAGCTGAGACAGACAGCAGGATGGTTATCGGTAGGTGAATACGTTGCGACCACAGAACGTAGTGGTTGATAGCCTGTCGCAGCGACAAACTTTTTGTATTCACCCACGGTCACCTCGTGGATGTCCATATAGAATGCATCAACGTAGACTTTGTGAACAGGTCGTTCCTCATCTTTGTAGTTATTACTTCCCATGAGAAACTCACCTGCAGGAATCAGCACCATACCTTCGGGTGCTTCTGGCTTTTTGTCTTCTTTCACCTTAGTCTTGTCATCTTCAAAACCTGTTGTAATCATCAACAGTATACATACAACGAATATTGATGTGAGAAGAGATACAAACTTCATGTTTCTATTACTCCTTATGTAGTTTCGCTAAATTAATCTAAGTTGCCACCTTGTAGCACAATCTGTATGAAGATTAAAAAACAAATTCGGTGATTCTAAATACCCCAAACCCGGTAGGTGCGATTTCCTAATCGCACCGGATTTTATCCATACCCCAAACCCGGTAGGTACGATTTCCTAATCGCACCGGATTTTATCCAAATTCGTTTCATAAAAGGCATCCGCGTAGGATCCGGTGCGATAGGGATATCGCACCTACCGGCCCGGGAAAATCGGTAGCAACTCGGGTTAAATTAATTTAGTGCTTTCTCAGATGCTTGTAGTTCTTGCGCTGCTTCTAACAAGACATTCGCTAAAAATTGCGGATTCACCTCGTCTTTTCCTCGGAATGTGCGTACCCGTTCTCCATTAACTTTTAATACAGCCAGTTCTTTACCACCCAAATGGATACCAAGTTTTGCATTCCGTGTCTCACCTGGACCGTTGACTTCACACCCCATGACAGCAATTTTCATCTCAATGCCGTTTTTATCCAGCAGTTCCTCTGCGGCGGCGACGATATCTTCATATCCTGCCTCTGGGTCACCGCGTCCACAGAACGGACATGAGATAACATCTAATATATTGTCTGCCATGCCGAGTGCACGGAGAAGCTCCTTCGCTGTCAACACCTCTTCAACAGGATCACCCGTTATTGAGATACGGATCGTATCCCCGATACCTTCCAATAAGAGCGTGCCGATACCAAGTGTTGACTTCACATGTGCGCGTCGTGGTGTTCCTGCTTCTGTCACCCCGAGATGCAATGGATAGTTAACTTTCGCTGAGAGCATACGGTTTGCTTCTATCATCCGAAGTGGGTCGCTGGATTTGACGGAGATAGCAATATCTGTGAAATCGTGATCTTCACAGATTTTCACATGTCGCATTGCACTCTCAACCAATGCGGCTGCTGTTGGTGACGGATATTTCTCCAATAGATCCTTTTCAAGCGATCCTTCGTTTACACCGATGCGAATAGGAATATTCGCAGATTTTGCAGCTGATAACACTTCTGCAATGCGTTTTTCGTTCCCGATGTTTCCCGGATTGATGCGAACTTTTGCGACACCCGCATCAACAGCAGCAAGCGCGAATTTGTAGGTAAAATGAATATCAGAAACAATCGGTACTGGTGAACGTCTGACCAATTCGCTGAGTGCTTTCGCATCTTTTTCTTCTGGTACCGCGACACGGACAATGTCAGCACCCGCATCAGCACATCTTTCTACCTGTGCTAATGTGGCATCAACATCGTGTGTCAGTGTAGTCGTCATCGTCTGAATGGAAATCGGATGACCCCCACCAATCGTAACCGTTCCTACCTGTATCTTTCGCGTCCGTTTTCTATTGTCAATTTGAATGAGTTCTTTCATGTTTTTGTAATTAGTTTGCACCTATAATACCAAATTAACAGGATATATCTTGTTTTATTGATGATCGGTGCGATAAGGATATCGCACCTACCGCTCTGGATCACGCTAATCTGGTATAAGCTGCGTGAGTACTTCAATGAAACGTTCGTTATCTTCTTGCTTGCCGATTGTGACCCGTATGGCATTATTGTAGCCGTAGCTGCCCATTTGACGAACAATGACTCCCTCTTCCATCATTGCGTTCGCGAAATCTGCGCCAGATTGATTGACAAACACCATGATAAAGTTGCCTTCAGTCTTGATATAACGGAGACCTAATCTATCAAATTCAGCGTATAGATACAATTTACCAGCAGCGTTTATTTCTCTGCTTTTCTTTACATAACCTGTATCCTGTAGTGCTGCCCGTGCAGCTGCTTGTCCGATCATGTTGCAGTTGAAAGGTTGACGTACAGGATTCATCGTTGCAATCAGAGAGGGTTTGGCTATACCGTATCCAACCCGCAGACCAGCGAGTCCATATATTTTTGAAAACGTCCTCGTAATAATAAAATTGCGTTCCTCCATTACATAAGGTAGGGTTTGCGGGTAATCTGATCGTGTAACATATTCGTAATATGCCTCATCAAACACGACTAACACATCTTCAGGCACTTGTGCCATAAAATGTGCTGTATCAGTTGCTGTGACCATAGTGCCAGTCGGATTGTTCGGATTTGCTATGAAGATAACTTTGGTCTTATCCGTAATTGTTTCTGCTATTGATGGTAAATGGTGTGTATCATTTTGCATTGGGACAACCACGGATGTTGCACCTGAGACCTGAGCGACATGTTCGTAGACAACAAATGCCCCTTCTGCATAGATGACTTCATCGCCGGGGCCAAGATATGTTTCTCCTACGAGTGTTAGCACTTCATTTGACCCGTTTGTTAAAATCAGATAATCTTCATTTACACCGAGATGCTTTGCTAAATCTGCTTTCAGATAATATGCGTTACCGTCTGGATAAAAATTGACCTGTTTAGAACTTTCTGTAATAGCCTGCATGGCTAAAGGTGAAGGTCCAAGTGGGTTCTCATTTGATGCTAATTTTATAATATTAGAGATACCGAGTTCGCGTTTAACTTCTTCAATTGGTTTGCCACCTTGATAGGCAACCATTGTTTCAATGCCGGGATTCGGCTTTAGTTGTTTCTGAGATGTGTTCACGAATTACCTTATTAAGAAATTGTGTTAGTTGAACGTAATGTTAAGTTTAGGACGGCACACGGCGTGTGCCTACTACTATGTACTTTTAGACGGCACACGGAGTGTGCCTACTACTATTAATGTTAGTATATCACATTTTCTGCTAATTGTTCACACAAAATTCACAGTGATTATTGTGTTTCAGATGAATCTTGGTTAGTTTCCGTTTTTGTACCGTAGAGTGCCTTTCTCACCAAGACTAAATCTGCTATGTCAACGATACCGTCCCCGTTAATATCGGCACTATTCTCTTTTCCTGTTTGTCCGAGACGGGACGAGACGAATTCTAAATCTGCAGCATTTACCTGCCAGTCACGGTTAGCATCTTCTGGTATAAGTTCTGGTTTAATGATCCATGCATGACTTTCTACAGGACGTGCCTCTTTACCATCTTTGTGGGTGAGTAGCACGTCAGTTATCGTTAGTGTTACGTTTTCAGGTTCTTTAACTTCAAAAGTAAGTGTGGTAATTGTTCTATCGTCAATTACATTACCTGTGACGACAATCGTGTTTTTTCCTGCTACTTGTGTTGTGGTATTCAAGTTATTACTTTCTGTTGGTGGAATATAGCGGAGTGCATCTGAATCATACTTACATGTGAATTTATATCCAGTGACATTTTCCACATCAATTATATTTACATTGAACGTGAGTTTTCTGCCTATGGGTGGAGATTCTACGGATAATGGTGTAATTTTTAGGCGCGTAGTGGGAGAGGATTGCATTTTCCATAGAAGCACAGTACCATCAATACTACCACTGAAAAGCCTTGTACCATCATCCGAAAAAGCAAGAGTTTCGACTCCTCCCATGTGCCCTGTAAGGGTGTCTCGAATTCTACCAGTTTTTAGATTCCATATATGAATGTTCCCGCCGTAGTCCCCACAGACAAAAGTTGAACCATCTGGTGAAAACAGAGGGTTAGAAACCCCAGTCGAATTCGAGTAAAATGTGGTTTTGTGTTTGCCTGTTTCTACATCCCAGAAATGGATTTCTCCACTACCATCAGTACTTGCGAGTGTCTTTCCATCTGGTGTAAATACAACATCTCTTACTGGAAGTCTTTGTCCGTTCTCATGTTGAATTACATTCGCAATTGTGGCAAGGTTTTCACCTGTTTTCGCATTCCACAAGCGGATTGCGTTTTCACTATCAGATAAAGTTTCTGCAGTCGCAATTCTTGACCCATCCGGTGAAAACACGACTGCATATATTCTTTCAGCATATCCATTTAATGTTAGTTTATGTTCTCCAGTTTTCCCATCTAACAGAGGTACAATCCGTTTCCATTTTGATGTTAAAGTCAGTATTTGTCCATCTGGAGAAAATACTAAAGTTTCAAAAAATCTATGTTCTTGAAATTTAATCTGTTTCCGTTTTTGAGTTTTCGTGTCCCATAACCAAATATATCTGTCATCACCCCCAGCAAGTGTTGCATTACCAGGAGAATATGTAATGGCTCTGGGAAAAAGATACTCTTCTTCAACCTGTAATGTATCTTTATGTTGAAATGTAGATAAATCCCATAACTGCAAAGGTTGTTGATAGTGTGCAGTGGCAAGTGTTTCTGCTTCATCATATAATGCCATAGAAGTCACGGCATTGGTATGTCCAATAATTGACTGAAGCAGTTTACCAGTGGCTATGTCCCACAAGAGGATTGTGCCATCCATGGAGGCACTTGCCAATGTGGTTTTATCATCTGAAACTGTGGCAAGCTTGATGAATCCTGTATGTCCATTACAAACTACAAGGTCCTCTTCTGTATGAAAATTGCGAATGTAAAGACCCCTATTATGCCAATGCCTACTAACGGTGATAAGTTCTCCTTCTAAAGAAAAATACGTTGACAGACATACGTACGAGTTACTTTTATCTTCATAGTTTTTTTGTAGTTCGCCAGTGTGTGTATTCCATAGATAGATTTTGTTATTCCTTCCGTTGTGATCTAACAGAGAGGCGGCAAGTGAACTTCCATCCGGTGAAAATGTAAGTAATTGTCCACGAGTATTATAACTTATCCCCTCATGGATAACATCTTTTTCGATTCCAGTATGTATATCCCACAGACGTATTTTGTTGTGCTGATTTGCAGTTGCGAGTGTCTTTCCATCTGGTGTAAATGCAAGAGTTCTTACATCATAAGGATCCTTCCAAATGAGTTCAGATTTTATTTGTCCGGTGTTAAGATCCAACAACTTTTTACCATAAGCAAGTGTTCCGCCATCAGGTGAGAAGGCAATTGGACAAAATTCATGCTCAGGTTTTAATGTTCTCAATAATTGGTAAGTAAGTGCGTTCCAGATTCGGACTGTGCCATCATCGCTGATACCTACAACTTTTTCATCCGTAGGTGAGAACATGATTGACTCAACACCTAAGTTGTCATCTGTCAACAACGCAAGTTCATGACCAGTGAATGCATCATACAGCCATATTCCAAGTGAGCTTGCGATTGCAATCCGTGAATTATCTCGTGAGATTTTGATATCATTGATAGTTCCTTTGCCGATACGAGCAAACGCACCTTTCGGTAATTCTACCTGGGTAGCATCTATGTGGGTACTCATTTTTTTTCTACTTCTGAACACAGCAGCATCCTTAACAAGAGGACGAGTATGACTACTATCGTCCTGTTCAAGGATGACCTTTGGTAGATGGACGGTGCTATCTTTTCTATCTAAGACTTCATAAGTGATACTTGCGAGGACCCCCTCACCACTGCTTGATCCTTTACGAAAAGTTGATTCAATCTTTATGCGATTAGGATATGTATCGCTAACTGAAAATGTTGCGTTCTCAGGTAGAAATGAACCGCGTTCGCTTGAGACATAACGTAATGCTGAAGTATCAAAATCCAGTGTTACTTCAAAACCTATGATATTCTTTGCCTTGTTCATACTAATGTTAAATGTCAATTGTTCTCCGACTGCGGGGGATGCCACAAGGTGTGGAGAGATTTCTACGACTGCCTCGGTATCAATAATGGATTTTATATACCATTTGATTGCGGTTTTATCCTCACTTAAGCTGACTAAGGTTGTATTCAGAGTATTTTGTCCCTTGTCTTGTGCGCGGAATGCTAACGATGTTATAGAACCTGAATGTCCAATGAGCGTATCTATGAGTCGTCCACTCTTTGTATCCCATAACCGTATCGTTGTATCACTGCTGCCACTGGCGAGGATTTTGCCATCAGGAGAAAACGTCAATGCCTCAATATCTTCATGTCCGGCTGTAGGAATGCTTTCACCTGTTTTAAAATTCCATAAATGAAGTTCTTTATGTGTACCAATGGCAAGTATGGAGGCATCAGGTGAGAATGCCAAGGCTTCGATTGCCTGATAGCTTGTTTTAAACGTTGCTATATGCTCTGTGGAAATAGCATCCCACAGGTGAATTGTCTGATTCCCATTTCCTGCGGCAAAGAGCTTACCGTCTTGAGAATATGCCATACTGTGAATATAATCCTTGTTCTCTGTTAGGGTTGCTTCAAGTGCACCAGTATATGTATTCCAGAATTGAATTCTACCATCTGATTTTCCAGCTACGAACAGTTTACCATCTGGAGAAAGCATTTTTGAAACTGTGTAAGGTATGATGTCGTCAAATTGTCCTTTGAAGGGTTCACGTTGGTCATCGGTCTTCAAATTCCAGAAAAGATGTTGCTTGTCCTCTCCTGTTCGTCCAAACTGAGAGAGCGTTGTGCCATCCCCTGAGATATGAATATTATTCCCGGTATATATCCTTTCTAGTTCACTATTGATACGCGTTTTGGGTTTTGCTGTATCAATATCCCACACGAATACATCTCCAAATTCAGAATTTACAAGTGTTTTTCCATCCGATGAGAGAATCACATGAGATAAGAGATGATTGTGTATAATTCTGTTTTTCTCTTTACCTGTTTGTGGGTTCCAACACCGAATCGTCCCGTCGTAACTTCCACTTGCAAGCGTTTTACTGTCTGGAGAAAATGCTAAAGTTCTAAGACTGTCGTTGTGTCCTGACAGCGTAACTTTATGCTGCCATGTTTCTGTTTCCCATAAACGAATACTATTGTCTGAATTGCCGCTTGCAAGTAGGTCACCGTTATGTGAGAATATCAGAGTCATGACTGCCCTATTACGCAGTATGAGAAACTTCTGTTGTTTCCCTGTTTTAGTGTCCCAAATCCGTATAGCATTGCGAAAACCACCAGCAAGTATGGCCCCATCTGGTGAGAATGCTAAAGTTCTGACTGACTTCGTATTTCCTGAGAGCTTAGCAATCGTTTTTCCGGTCTTCATATTCCAGAGATACAACATTCGATCTTTTTTATGCTCTCTAACATGAATCATGCCATCCGGTGATGCTGCTCTTGAGGTAAAGAACAAATTTCCACCAGTATTTGTGAATTTAACTTTACGTGTATGCGTTTCCCATATTTGAAACGTATTGTCCGAAAAATCCAATATCTTGCCACCTTGTAGAAACTGAATGAAATAGTTTTCATTAGCATGTGTTACGATGTGTTTGTGCGTATCTACATCCCACAAACGGATGTTCTGATCCCAATCGGAGCTTAAGAGTGTCTTACCATCTGATGAAAAAACGATAGAAGTATCACGGACAATATGGTTGTTCCTACTCAGATAGTTCGCAATTTCAGCTTTCGTATGTCCCGCAAGCAGTGCAATTTCTTCACCTGTATTGGCATCGTAAAGCCATGCTCCAATTGAAGAACCTACTGCCAGCAGTTTACCGTCAGGTGAATAGGTTATATCTGTGATGTTTCCTTTACCGAAACGTGCTGTAGCATTTTCTGGCAGCGACCACTGGGAGGTATCCTTAGCAAAAACAGGTGCAATACAGAGATACAAAATCAGAAGTGAAACTATTTTGGCCATATTCTTCACCATCGCCTTTCCTCCTCTCATTACCAAGATTTGAATTGAGTGAATAATGCCAATCAAGTCGGGAATCGGAGTTCCCTTCTACAGATTGATAAGGTCCAATCAAATCAGAAACATGCCATAATGCAATTTGCGATATTGTCACTCTGTTTCGGTGTCAACATCAGTACCATACAGTGCCTTTCTAACCAAGACAAGGTCAGCAATATCAACGATACCGTCTCCGTTAATATCGGCACTATTCCCTTTTCCTGTTTGTCCGAGACGGGACGAGACGAATTCTAAATCTGCAGCATTCACTTGCCAGTCACGGTTAGCATCTTCTGGTATAAGTTCCGGTTTAATGACCCATGCATGGCTTTCTATTGGACGTGTTTTTTTACCATCTTTGTGAGTGAGTAGCACGTCAGTTATCGTTAGCGTTACGTTTGCAGGTTCTTTAACTTCAAAAGTAAGAGTGGCAATTGTTCCATTATCAATTTCATTACCTGTGACTACAATCGTGTTTTTTCCTGCTGCTTGTGTTGTGGTGTTCAAGTTATTACCTTCTGTTGGTGGAATATAGCGGAGTGCGTCTGAATCATACTTGTATGTAAATTTATATCCAGTGACATCTTCCGCATCAACCATATTTACATTGAACGTGAGTTTTCTGCCTATGGGTGGAGATTCTACGGATAATGGTACGATTTTAAGTCGCGTAGTCGGCTTGGTCTGCATTTGCCATTTAAGCACAGTGCCATCTGCACTTCCACTCAATAACGTTGTACCATCCTCTGAGTATGCAAGTGAGACAACTGAACCCATGTGCCCTTTAAGTGTATCTTCATGTTTTCTGTTTTTAACATCCCAAACGTAAATATTACTGTTTTCAATGAAGCTGATAAGTTTTGACCCGTCAGGTGAGAATAGAAATGCAGCATTTTCAAGATAGTAATGCATTTCCTGTGAAAACGAAGTGAAAGTCGCTATGTATTTTCCGGTATCTACATCCCACAACTGTATTTGACCACTTGCATCCATACTTGCCAGTTCTTTTCCATCAGGAGAAAACACAACGGCACTTATAGGTTGACGTCGTCCATCTTGAGGATTTATCAGATTCGCGATTGTTTTTAAGTTTTCGCCAGTTTTCGCGTTCCAGGTACGGATTACGGATTCACCTTCATTCAATGTTTCTGCTGATGCAATCATTGCACCATCTGGAGAAAATGCAATGGATCTAATGTGTTCTGCGTGTCCCTTAAGTGTTAATTCCTGTTCACATGTCAAAACATTCCACAAACGGATTGTATGTCCCCATCTGGTTGCAACTGCAAGTATGCGTCCATCAGGCGAAAACGTATGAGCAAAAAAATCACCATAATCTTCTTTGAAAGTACCTCGTTGTTCATTGGTATTTGTATCCCATAGAGTAACAGTCTCGGAACGCTTTCCGACAAGAGTAGCACTATTTGACGAATAAGCCACCGCAGGAACAGTCATCCATTCACTTATGCCGCGAATTGATGCAGTAAACTGTGGTGAGATTATTTCCCATAAATCGGTAGGTTTGTCTTGAAGTTTAGAAACACCAGCTTGTTTATCTACTAAGGACACATGTAAAGGTGGAATTGCAGGTCCAAAACCTTTAAGTGTTGTTAGCACTTCTCCAGTTTCTATATCCCACAGTTCAAAATTTTCATCTTCTGTTTTTCTCACTAAAGTAGTATTGTTTGGTGAAATCGGAAGGAGCGTGTATTTCCCATTTTCTGCGTCCCCGAAAGGCTTGACATTTTCACCTGTTTTCGGGTTCCAATGTCGCAGTGTCCCATCTTGGCTACCACATATAACATTCTGTCCATCTTTGGAGAATTGGACGGTGGTAAATGGGGGAATTGAACCGGGTCTATCCTCTTCAAGTGTTGTTTGTAGTTTCCCAGTCTGTGTATTCCATACTTTAACTTTCTTATTTTCAAACCTATTATGATCCACTGCTGTACTTGCAAGGCTTTTTCCGTCTGGTGAAAAGGCGACTTTTGGTCCGCTTACAAAGTATCCGAGAGCTGTTCTATGGCCGCGTTTACTCTCATCAAATGTAAATTTTCGTTGTCCAGTTTTTGCATCCCATAGCTGGATATTGTCATCAATACCTGCACTTGCAAGCAATTTACCATCAGGTGAAAACACCAAATCAGCGATAGTGCTACGGTTATGGTCGATGCTGAAAGTTAAAGATGGGAGTTGACCTGTTTGCAAATTCCATAGTTGAATACCATCACCAAATCCGTTTGCAAGCGATCTGCCATCAGGAGAAAATGCAATCGCACCAACTAAATCATTCGTTTTGAACGTTCTAATATGTTGATAAGTCGTCGTATCCCATAGACGGATAGTACTATCATCGCTACCACTTGCGAGTAGATCACCGTTTGGAGAAAATGCTAAAACAGAAGCTGCTTTTGTATGTCCTGTAAATAATGCAAGCACTCCACCACTGTTTGCCTCATGTAACCAAATTCCGATTGTAGTTGAAATGGCAAGGAGTGAATTATCTGGGGAATACTTGATGTCATGCACGCGACCTTTCCCGTAGCGAGCTATCACACCTTTCGGTAATTCTAATTGCGTAGTGTCCCCAGGTCTTCTCTGTGTTAGATTAGGGTCAAGCACTTTTCCGTGTCTAATTCTCGGACGTGCCATGATACCATCTCGCTTTTCAAGACGGACCTCCTTTAGAGTGATTGTTGATGTCTTTAGTTCTATCACTTCAAAAGTAATGCTTGCTAAATTGCCACCCTTCCCCTCTTCCAACCTTCCATTCTTATCTTTTGATACAAGATTTAGGTAATGTGGATAGGATACATTATGAAAATCAACAACTTTCATTCGTCTGTTTTCCTTTGTTTCATAAGAAGCATTTTCTGGTATAAAATCACCCTTATTGCTGGATAGATAACGGAGAGCCGTGGGATCATACTCAATTGTAACATCATAACCTTTAACTTTATCTCCATCAGCGATTTTAACTTCAAGAGTCAATTGTTCACCAATAGCAGGAGATTTGATTGAAGAAGGTGAAATGGATACAGTAGCGTCTGACTCGATGGTGTGTGTCGCATCCCATAGATGTATTGTTCCATCCTCACTTCTACTGAAAAGTGTATCTTCGGTAGGAGAAAACTGTAACCATGTAATCCCGCCAGATGATGAACCTATTCGACGCGGATGTCCAGCAAAAGTTTGCATGTGATGCCTCGTCGCAGTATCCCATAACCGAACGGTATAATCCTGACTCCCACTTGCGAGTGTTTTGCCATCAGCAGAAAATGCTAAGGAACTAATACCATTTAAAACTTGTTCTGTATGATGTCCCATAGACGAAATGTGTTCACCAGTTTTGATGTTCCACAAATTAACCTTTCCGCTGTTTCTTCCACCACCCGCCATCATAGTATTGTCTCTTGAAATTGCTAAAACTGAAGGATTAATACCAGGTTTAGGATAGGTTGCAGTCCGTTTTCCTATAGTTGTATCCCAGAATTCAAACACGTCTTCCGTAGCCACTACAAGTATATTTCCATCTGGTGAGAACTTAATGACGAATAACGTAGCTCCCGCCCTTTCAAGGATCATTTTCCGTTTTCTTGTGTAGGTATCCCAGAATTCCACATTTCCATCCTTTCTTCCAAATGCGAGGGTGGTGCCATCCGGTGAAAAAGTTCTCTTATTTGTATAGGGTGCTACATAAGAGAACATCTCATGATATGAAAATGTACTTGATTCTATCTGTTCACCTGTTTCAGTATTCCATATTAGATTCTCGTCTGTATTCATTCCAATGATACTCGTTCCATCTTTTGAGAAAGATAGAAAAATTGGTCTTTTTTTAAGACCCTTAAGGAGTGATTTCTGTTCACCTGTCTTGACATCCCATAATGTTATCTCTTCAGACCTGTCTGTTGCCAATGTTTTTCCATCTGGTGATAGTTTGGTATGGACACTATATTGTGCATGTCTGATAGTAGATTTGTGTTCTCCCGTGTGCATATTCCAAAACTGTATTGTGCCATCATAACTTCCACTTGCAAGCGTTAACCCATCTGGTGAAATAGCCAACGTCTCAATTGCCGAACTGTGCCTTGTGAGGGTTGCTTTATTCTCTCCGGTGTTAAGGTCCCACAGTCGTATTGCAGGGTCTCCTCCGCCGCTTGCAAGTGTTTTACTATCAGGAGAATAGACCACTGTGTGAACTGGAAGTGTATGTCCGGTAAGTGTAGTTTTCTGTTCACCGGTTCTTGCATCCCAAATCCGTATAATGTTATTCGGACCTCCATTTGCGAGCGATTCACCATCTGGAGAATATGCGATAGATCCATCTACAACAGCGTCCATCGGTAGCGTGAGTTTGTTCTTCCCAGTTTCTGTATCCCACAATCTAAGTTTGTCGTCAATATCTGCACTGGCAATCGACTGACCGTCTGGCGAAAATACAATCCTACTATTCGCTCGCGCTAAGATTCTATGGGTCTGTTGCTGTGATTTTACATCCCAGAACGTAATCCCTCCGCGATTACTACACGCGAGGGTTTTACCATCGGGTGAAAATGCGATATACCGGACACTACCGACAAGTGTTGCTTTGTGTTCTCTGGTTTTCAAATCCCACAGAAGTATTGACTGACCATAGTTCACAGTTGCCAGCGTATTGCTATCAGGAGAGAATGCTACAGAACCCACACCGCCAGTGTGTGCGGTGAACAGTGCAAGTTCCTTACCCGATTCTGCATCATACAGCCACGTACCTATTGAGCTGCCGACTGCAAGCAGGTGTCCATCTGGTGAATAGACAATCTCTTTTATCTGTCCTCTGCCAATTCTTCCAATCGCCCCACTATTATAGAAGTCAGGTAAGGACATTTGAAAACCACTCTGAGCATTACTTTCTAAAACAACGGCAAAAATTAACAGCAGCAGACTGGTCAAGATTCGCATCCGTTTCATTTTACTTCTCCTCCACATCTCTCCCTTCATCTTCCACTTTTGGGCGTAGTCGCTGTCCATCCTCGTCAGAGAGTATTAAATTGGTTATCTTTAAGGGGGAAGGCGATTCATTTACAATTTCAAAGGTAATCGTCGCAAGTGTTCCGTCCCCGTTACCTGTTCCTATCAGTGCGGTTGATGCAAGGGTTACGTTGTCCTTCTTCTGAATCGGTTGCATAAAAAAAGCACGACCTGGTAAGAAGTCACCATTACTGCTTGAGATGTATCGTAGTTTTGTTTCGTCATACGCAAGTGTTAGTTGATAGCCAGCAACATCTTCTCCACCGACTATATTAATGTTGAATGGTTGCTGTTTTCCTACAGCTGGTGCATCTGACGGTGGCACTATCTTTACAACCATGTTTTTGTCTGCACGTTGTATCGGTTCCCACAAAACGACAGTTCCATCATAGCTTGCACTGGCAAATACACCGTCTTTGGGAGAAAGTGCCATTGAAGTAACATTTGAACTATGTCCATTTAATGTCTTGATACGTTGACGCAGCTGAACATCCCAGATCTCAATGTTACCCCCAAAATTGCCGTAGAGTATCTTACCGTCAGGTGAAAACAACAGTGGAAACGCACCGCTTTTCTCAGATAACGTTGATATGTTTTCTCCTGTGTCTACATCCCATAACTGTGTTGTTTTACCACAACTGACAAGTGATTTTCCATCAGGTGCAAAAGTTAATAGGAAATTGTTGTCAAGATGTCCTGAAAGCGTCCGTTTATGTTTTCCTGTGTATGCATCCCACAATTGAATCTCCCACTCACCACCAGTTGCAAGGGTTTTTCCATCTGGCGAGAATGCTAATGGACGAGTGCTCCACGGGTGTCCTTCAAGTGAAAATCGCTTTTCTCCAGTGGCAGTATTCCAGACCAGTATTTCTTTTTCGCTTGCACTTGCTAACACTGTTTGATCATTTGAGAATAACAGATTCTCTACCTTTTCTGTATGTCCTACCAACCTTTTCAACGGTATTCCAGAATTCGCATCCCACAAAAAAATAGTCTGATCTACGCTGCCACTTGCAAGTATTCTGCTATCCGCTGAGAAAGCAATTGATAAGACCAGTTCCTTATGTATAGCGAGTTTTGCGATGGGTTTACCTGTTTTCACATCCCACAGTCTTAATGTTTTGTCCTTACTTGCACTTGCAAACGTTTCTCCATCAGGAGATAAGGCAGCCGCAATTACGGGACCTGTATGTCCGTTAAGTGTTGCATGATGTTTATAAGTCTCACCATCAAACAACCAGATTTTGGATGTCCCGTTCCCACAAGCTAAAAGTGTAGCATCTTTAGAAAATGAAGCAAAAGGAAGACCTTCACGATGTGCACGTAGACGCGGGTATTCAAACTTTGCTTTTTGTATGCCAGTTTCTGCGTCCCACAATCGAATTTCATCGTATCCCCAACTGGCAAGCGAAGAACCTTCAGGTGAGAACTCCAATCGAGAGATCCACCCAGTTATATTTCTCGCTTCCTGACTTGGATGCGGTTTCTGTGGAGAGTGAACTTTAAGTGGGTCTCCTTTGGCAGCTTGGAATTTTTCACTGTTTAAATTCCACCACCGAATTGTTGTATTCTCCCAATCTTCGGTGGTAACTATCTTTTCACCATCAGGTGAAAATGCGATTGCCATGAGGGACTTAAATGGTGCATCTAATTCGGCTTTCTTTTTTCCTGTTTTTGCGTCCCACAAGCGAACAATTGAGTCCCCGCGCCCTTGGCCACTAACGAAGGTTGAGCCATCAGGTGAAAATGCTATAACCCCATTAGGACAATCCACAATGATTGCTATCATATTCCCAGTCTGTGTATCCCACAGTCTAACTGATGCGTTGGAACTCAAGGTGGCAATACGTTTGCTGTCAGGTGAAAACAGGACTGTATTGGGACCTTGTCCACCTCCTTTCAACAGAGCATTTTGCTTACCGTTGTTAGCATTCCAGAGACGCACAGTCCCATCGGTGCTTGCACTGGCAAGCATTGTGTCATCTGGTGAGAATTTCAATGCTGTAATCCAACCCGTATGACCCGTAAGTGTCAATTTCTCTTCCTTATTCTTGATGTCCCACAATCTGACAGAACCATCCATCTTTTCCGGTTCTTTATCTTCTAAATTACCCCAAAAGTTATTCCTTCTGATTTCACTGCTTCTTGCTGCACCACTTGCCAGGGTTTTTCCATCTGGTGAAAATGCCAACGAATTGGTATCCCCTGTATGTCCTGTAAAAGTTGCCAGATGCTGATATGTTTGTGCATCCCACAATCTCACTGTCTTGTCAAAACTACCACTCGCAATTACTTTACCGTCAGGAGAATATTCAACCGCAGTGACAGCGTCTGTATGTCCAGTAAGTAGTGTTATTTCTTCACCGGTATGGGCATCATGAATCCAAATCCCGATAAAAGAACATGCAATAGCAAATTGATTGCCATCTGGAGAAAAGGCGAAGTCAACCCCGCGTCCTTGACCAATACGCATCTTTGCACCTTCAGGTAAGGCACGAGGTGTCGGGGATGGACCACTTCCGATAGCATTGGTAAGGAATATAGTTAGGAGTGTTAATGTGCTGAAGATTATGGAAATGTGTTTTTTCATAACGTCTATCTTCTCCTGATGTGCTTGTTTACTGTCAAGTCTGTTTTTATATGCATTTGCCGACTGGAATGTTCTGAAGAGGTATGAATCAATTGCTTTATTTTAACACTGTTCCTTAATTTCAACAAGTATATATGGGTGTGGGGAGGGTGTGTAAAGTTTTTGCCACTCTATTTGTCTGACATACAGACTATGATGATTTATTTTTCAAGCCGAAGCTTATACACGCCGCTACCGTAAGTACCAGCGTAGAGAAAACCGTCAACTACTGCTAAGGATGAAACTTGTTGGGTAAGAGAACCAATAGACTTCCAATGCTGTTTTTCCTCTATCCATTGGAAAACATTTGTAACATTTGAATAAGTGCAGACATACACCTCAGCACCATCTGTTCCTATTGATGTAACAGATGTATCATCCAGACCATCGTTGATGGATGTCCATGTATCGCCTCCATCTTTGGAACGAAATACCCCATTCTCCCAAGAGGTGGCATATAAGGTTGAACCGACCCACTTGAGATCAGTCAAATTGTCATCATTCATATCTGCTATGTGAATAGGTTCCCAGCGGTTCTCTTTAAAACGGTAGATTTCATTATCCCGAATAACCGCTATCACATATTCACTATTTGCAGATAACAACCAGATATAGTCATGTTGTTCCAAACCAAGTTTAGTAAGACCTATTTTCTGATCCCACTTGAAGACCCCACTTTCCCATGTGCCGATATAAAATGTGTTGCCAACTACATCCATACTTTCAATTTGAAACAGGTCTTTATCTGTGAAAAGTTCAACCAAAGTGTCGTTTTCTCTATTCAACCTATAAACACTATCTCCCTCACCACCAGAATGAGATGGAATAAATTTATCATCACCAAAGTAAGCACCAATGTAGAGTTCTCCATCTGATACACAAATGGTTTGAACACCACATTTTCCCTGATTTAAAGGATCGTTGATAGGCAACCATGTATCTCCACCGTCGGCAGAATAGACAATTTTGCCACCAACAACGGTATATAGTTTATCATCAATAACCTCTAAATTACTGACATTTGTATTTATTATGCCAGTGCTGCATTCTACCCAAGAATTCCCTGTATCTGTTGTGCGAAAGACTCCATTTCTTGATGTACCTATAAAGACAGTATTTTCATTGATTGGTAACAATGTTGAAACATCTCCATGGATTACCCCATCACTGATTGATATCCAGGAATCACCCATATCATGCGAAACATAAACCAAACCGTATTTAGTGCCAACATATAGCCTCTCACCTTGCACGGAAATTGTCTGAACGCGATCACTTTCTTTTCTTACTTTTGTTGGGGTGATGAGCGTCCATGTGTCGCCTCCATCATTTGACCGGAATATTCCAGATTTTTTTCCTATACTTCCACTCAAAAAAAGTAAATGTCTCATTGAAGCTAACGACCCAACATATAAATCAGATGAAGAATCTTGCTTAGGTGAAGGATCTGAATGTTCAATGACAGTTGGATTGATTGGTGTCCACGAGTCTTCATCCGTTATTCTACGAAAGAGTCCTTTTTTTGTTGCAGCGACCAATAGTGTTGTCCCAACACTTGCGAGTTCAAAAACCTGCATCGGGTTTAGTGCAAAAGGAGGAATCAAAGGTGCATCGTTATCTAAGAGATACCCCTGGAACGTTATTCCGAGTCCATCATTGATTTGTGCCCATGAATTACCATCATTTGACTGCCAAACACCTGTGCTATCTGTACTAACATAGATGTGGTCATCAAGAATCACAATATCTCTGATTCCTTCAATGTCTTTGATAGCAGATACAGTTTGCCAGGTCTTGCCAATATCAGTAGAAATGTATAATGCCCCCCGCGTGCCAACATAGATCTTATTCCCTATTTCTGCGATTGCATTAATTACCATGGGATACCTACTTGGGTCGTTGTATAATCCAGTATTAACTGGTGTCCAATTGATTCCATTGTCAGTGGAGCGGAAAACACCTGATCCATCTGTCCCCGCAAGGAGCACGCCATGAGTGGTTTCATAAAGCGTTGTTATTTCGCCACCGTAAGGACCATTCGTTTGTTTCCATGTGCCTTTGGATTTAGTTCTTTCAGTATCATCGACTTGTGCTGCTGCAAATTGTGATGTCCCCGGTTTCTGCCTCGTTCCATCATTACTACTGCGTACATCAGAACGACTAACCTGATTGTTTATTGCAGGTTTGGTAAGGGATTTCAAGACTATTCGTGCGTCAACGATCTCAATCGTGGGTTTTGATGTTGCTTCTATACTATACGGTTGCTGAAACTGAATTAGGTTTTGTGCGCCAAAGCCTATTAGTAAAAAGACTATTATTGCTAATACAGCGGATATTGCTAAAGGTACTAAAGGTTTACTTCCTGATGGTGTTACTGGGTTGAGACGTGAAATTTCCTTCATGATGTTTTTTGTCATTTGTGTTGGCAGTTGGAAACTGCTAAGATTTTCTTGAATCACTGCTTCCTCCTTCTTTAACCGATCTCTTGCGCGATGCAGCCGACTTTTAACCGTGTTCGGTGATACACCCAAAAACCTACCAATCTCTTCACACGTTAAGCCTGCAAGGTAATGCATCGTTACCACTGTCCGTTCACTCTCTCCAAGTTTACTGATCAGTTTTCGTACAATTGTTCTCCGATTTCGATTCACTGCTTCTTCACGTTGACGAGACGTATATTCGGAATAATACACCTCTATAATGGAGAGTTTGCTTTAAAAGGATAGCATATAATTGGACAATTGCCAACGGGTGTGTATGGGTGTGTAAAGTTTTTGGCACCGTTTTTGTCTGAATCACGGAGAACACGGAGAACACGGAAAACGCGGAAGGGGTTTTGGGGATTTTTGTCTATTTTCACAACCATCAGGTGTTCTGAAAGTTAAGAATAAGGAGATAGCTAAATTAACATATCCACTAGCACACCTATATAGACGCGAACTTTATACTTTAGAATCTTCAAGTGACAAAAACTTTACACCCCTAAAGTATCTGCTCAGCATTTGGTATTATCAAGCCGTAGCACATTCATCTTGATTGTGCAACGAAGCACGTCATCCCACGCGATAATGTATCTGCTCAGCATTGGGTCTTATCAATGTTGTGCAGAGAGGTGCAGTGAAAGATGGTTGTTTCCCAAAGAAGCACAATCAAGATGAATGTGCTACGGACCGTATGATGATGTTTGTTGAGCGGAGAGGGTAATGATGGATGGTTGTTGTCGAAAGAAGAACAATTTCATGCCAAAACATTACACACCCCTGTATATATTACGATTTGTTATCTGCAAATGATTGTGGTATAATTAAGTCAGACTATCACTTGAGGGAAGGTGGAAAATGTTATGGCATATATAATATGTGAACCGTGTGTTGACATAATGGATACGGCTTGTGTTGATGTCTGTCCTGTTTTTTGTATACACACCAGTGAAGGTGAAACACAATCACGTTTTGGTGCATCATTTTATGGGTGGCTGCCTTCCCTTTTCGCGACGCCACTTCTCAAAGCCATGCGTTCTACGATAACAGATGATCTCGCTGCACCTCGTGTTACCAATCCCGGTGCCGTTCAAACCGATGGTGAAATATACTCTGATGACATAAAGGAACGTTATCGACGTTACGGAATGGTAAATCGCGTCTCTGAATTAGCAGACCACTATCGGATAGAGATAGAATTTCCACGTTGGGTACCAAACTCTGCTGCCAAAGAAAGACACGACTCACAAAGGCTATTGTTTTCTGATTATCTATCTGCTAATTGAGTGCAGTGCTTATCTTCATTTCATCTGCAAGGCTGCGCGAGTTTATTTCTGCCGTAACACTTCCTCAAGCGTGATATCCTTATCTACTATCCGGAAAGCGGTTGCAAAACTAATACTATGTTCTGAAGCAAGTTGTGATGCTTGTTTCTGCCGCAACACTTTCTCAAGCGTGATATACTTATCTACTATCTGGTAAGCGGCTCCAAGACGAATCTCATGTTCTGAAGCAAGTTGTGATGCTTGTTTCTGCCGCAACACTTTCTCAAGCGTGATATACTTATCTACTATCTGGTAAGCAGTGGAAACATCAATATTGTGTTCTGAAGCGAGCTGTAATGCTTGATCTCTTCTGGGTGTACTTTCAATAGCCTGATGTTCTGAGGAGAGTTCAACAATAGGAGGACAGTGTTCATCTATTTTTTCAAACAGCGAATTTACTAAAGACTGACAATACTGTTTATCCTTATATCCTCCCTGCTGAAAGTAATAATATCTGTAGCAGATGGCAGCAACGAAGTCTGCGAACTGTATGAATGGATTCTCATTAGAATGAACAAAGACACAGTTTTGAAAGTTTGGGTATTTATGCAAATCTTTATTAAACATATCCAACAGGACGCGCTGTTGATCTCGGGCGCCTAATTCATCGTGCAAAATCATACCATAGGGATCGGGTGGTAAGGAATCCATACAGAGCTCAAGCGTTTTTCTAAAGAGGGCTGCGCAGAGGTTATCACCTTTATGTCGTATCTTTTTTCTTATCGCTTTTACTCGAATAATATGGGCATCTTTTATTTCCAAAAAATGGGTTAATAGGTTCTGGCATATCTGCTCAGTTTGCTCCTGGTAGTATGAGTCTGTGCTATTGAGTAAGGGTCCATATTTTATTTCTCTACGAGAACTTCCTACCAAAGGCTTTACAATTTCAGGGTAAGCCTTTAAGAAGTTCTGTTGGCTATTAAAAGGAACACAGATGGCAGCATAAATGAATTGACGTTCATTGACCCCTGATTCATCTATATAGATACACCATGTTTGCATTTTTTTTAAGGTCATTGCACAAATAAATAGTGGAGGTAGAGTCGGTACTCTTGAAGCATTATAAATTGCACCCTCATTTTTTGAGGACTCGGTGATCCTCTGGTGAATAGAGTCAGCACTCTCTAAAGATCAATGACCTACTCCACCAAGACAGAATATGCAGTATAAGAGGGGGATAATTGTTTATCCCCCTCTTAATCTCTCTTCTCTCTGGAGGTAGAGTCGGCACTCTCAAAGCGTTATCAACGCATCCCTCATTTTTTGAGGACTCGGTGATCCTCTGGTGAATAGAGTCGGCACTCTCTAAAGATCAATGACCTACTCCACCAAAATATGAATAAGATGATCACTTAGATCATGATCCATTCAGACCTTACGCAAGGCACAATGAGTCACTAAACTCAAACCGCTATGCTTTAATAAATACTCGTATGAACAAAAATTTATGTTCATAGTGAGACAATTTATCAATAGTTTACGTAAGTTTAAGGAGTATACCATATTTAAGGATAAAAGTCAACTTTATTTTCTATTCAGAATCTAGTGACAAAAACTTTACACACCTGTTTATATTACAATTTGCTATCCTCAAATGATTGTGGTATAATTAAGTCAGACTATCACTTGAGGGAAGGTGGAAAATGTTATGGCATATATAATATGTGAACCGTGTGTTGACGTAATGGATACGGCTTGTGTTGATGTGTGTCCGGTTGATTGTATACACACCAATGAAGGTGAGATACAGTTATACATTGATCCAAACGTCTGTATCGACTGCGCAGCTTGTGTTCCTGCTTGTCCTGTGGAAGCAATCTTTATGCAAAGCGATGTCCCAAGCCAATGGGAATCGTTTATAGATGTCAACAGTAAGTTTTTTGAGACATTCGTCTATCCAGAAAAAGAGGGTGATGGAGATGGCGCGGATGGAAAAGGTGGAGGGAAAACACAAGGTGTACCAGAGGAATATGTGCAGCTGCCAGCTGCTGTTAGTTCTTCGCTCCGGACACCCTTTAACGTGTTAGCAATGCTTAGCCAACCGATACTCGGTGCATTCTCGGCAAAATTCAAATCGCAGTTAGAAGAAATGGCGGGAAATTCATGGATATTCAATTCCGCTGTCTCAACAGGCATTAATAGTCTCATAAACCTGATTCTATATCCGCTTATACTCTTTTTCATCGGGATGCAACGCGGTGACGTAACGCTTTTTTCATCTTCAGGTAATTTGATGATCTTTCTCGGTATAACTATCGCTATCGCTGAAGGTATCTTCAGGTTTAGGCATGAACTTACAACAACACCGGATGAAACACAATCCCGTTTTGGTGCATCATTTTATGGGTGGCTGCCTTCCCTTTTCGCTACGCTACTTCTAAAAGCCATGCGTTCTACAATCACAGATGATCCCGCTGCACCTCGTGTTACCAATCCCGGTGCCGTTCAAACCGATGGTGAAATATACTCTGATGACATAAAGGAACGTTATCGACGTTACGGAATGGTAAATCGCGTCTCTGAATTAGCAGACCACTATCGGATAGAGATAGAATTTCCACGTTGGGTACCAAACTCTGCTGCCAAAGAAAGAAACGACTTACCCGACAGAATGCCACATTATGACTATGAGGTATCAATCAGTTCCCCTTATGTGGCAGATTCAGCGATCCCACCTGAGAGCATTGTTACAGTTCAAACACAATTGCCGCGAGACCCAGAAGAATCAGATCGGTTCTTAGACCCAAGATTTGAGGAGGTCGTTGGACGTACAAGTTCATTTCCCGATGGCTTTAGAAACATCTTCCCGATACAAGCACAGCCAGAAGATTTCCGCGCAAAGTATCGCAACCGAATGCTTGAAATTATCGTACCGAAAACAGGTACTTATGAAGAACTCGGTATAGAACTTCCTGTTCATTATGCAAAGCTTAAAGGATAGGGAGCAGTTAATCTCTTGGGATAGAAAACACCTTTGGCATCCATTCACACAGATGCAAGATTGGCTGGATGAACATCCGGTTATCATCGCGCGCGGTGAAGGTATCTACCTTACAGATATTGATGGCAATCGTTACATTGATGGTATAGCATCCATGTGGACAAATGTTCACGGACATAACCATCCTGACCTTAACGCAGCACTCAAGAATCAGATTGATAGCATCTCTCACGCGACACTCCTCGGTTATAGTAATATACCCGCGATTGAACTTGCTCAAAAATTGGTTGAGATTACACCTGTCGGTCTTAACAAGGTGTTCTATTCGGATAATGGATCGACTGCTGTTGAAGTTGCTTTGAAAATGGCATTTCAATACTGGCAGCATAGAGGACAACCACAACGCAATCTATTTGTGCATTTTGATAACGCCTATCACGGTGACACCATCGGTGCAATGAGTGTCGGTGGAATTGATACTTTTCATAGCACATTCAATTCGCTTCTATTTGATGCCGTACGAGTTTCCACACCGCAACACGTATCCGATGCGGAGAGAAGAACCCTTTGGCTCAATGCTGTTGCGCGTGTCTTGGCTGACAATGAAGGGAAAATAGCAGGGATTATCTTGGAACCCTTAATACAGGGAGCAGGTGGCATGCTAATCGCTCCTAAAGGCTTCTTGAATGGACTGGCAGCTTTAGCGAAAAAGTGGAACACACTCCTCATCGTTGATGAGGTAATGACAGGTTTTGGACGGACGGGGAAAATGTGGGCATGTGAACATGAGAACATCTCACCAGATATTCTATGCACCGCAAAGGGACTCACAGCAGGATATCTACCACTCGCAGCTACGTTAACAACCGATGAAATCTATAGTGCTTTCCTTGCAGATTACAGTGAACGCAAGACGTTTTTTCACGGACATACATACACAGGTAATCCGTTAGGTTGTGCTGTTGCCTTAGAGAATATAGCAATTTTTGCGCGCGAAGACCTGATAGATAAACTCCAGTCAACAATTACGCATTTTGAGCAGAAATTGCAACGTTTCTATGAACTCAAGCATGTTGCGGATGTAAGAGTATGCGGGATGGCTGCGGGTATAGAGCTGATGAAAGACACTTCTAAAAATATACCTTACCCTTATGAAGAAAAAGTCGGTATCCACGTCTGCAAAGCTGCACTTAGCAAAGGAGCAATACTCCGTCCGTTGGTCAACACCATTGTTTTGATGCCCCCTTTACAGATATCTATTTCAGAATTAGATGCACTCCTTGATATTGCTTATAGTGCAATAGATGAAGTTACATTTCAATGAAACCCAAGTTGCTACCTATGTAGCATAAACTTTATGAAGATTAAAAAGATAATCAGGTAATTTTGATTACCCCCAGGCCGGTAGGTGCGATATCCTTATCGCACCGGATCCTAAGCAAAAAACTCGGACGAAACAGATTATGGTAAATCCGCTTCATCAAAGGTTTCCGCGTAGGATCCGGTGCGATAAGGATATCGCACCTACCGGCCTGGGGGTATTACCGCTTTCGTGCCTTCCTTAAATTGACGATTATGGTGACAAAATATTTACACACCCAAGTTGAACTATTACGATAGTTAATGTTACAATAGACACATTATTCTACTGTTAGCATCAAGTAATTTACTCACAACTTTTTCGTTTATACAATCTGACAATACAAACGCGAAAATTTGGTTATCAGTGTATAATGAATATTAGAGGAAATATAATGTATGATTCTAATGTCACTGCCGATATGATTGCCTCGCGTGGTGAAAAACTTTATCAGCAAAATATACGTGCAAAGGTTGAAGCAGACCATAAAGGAAGATTTTTGGCTGTGGATATTGAAACGGGTGACTATGCTATAGCTGATGAGGACTTAGAGGCTACAGATCGTCTTCTTTCAAAGCAACCTAATGCCTTAGTATATGGACTACGGATCGGATTTCCAGCAGCCTATCGTATAGGATTTAAGATTTCGGTGTCTCCTCAATGATTATAGGAAAAATCACTAAGAATCGAGAGGCTGTCATAGAATTGGAAGTCATTGGAACCAATTGGCAAGATAGATATGCATAAGTGTCAATCACTTCCGTATTAATAATTTCCGTGTAGCCGTAAAATCACCCACAGATAACGAATAGAAATAGATTCCGCTTGCCACAGACTCACCCATACTGTTTCTCCCATCCCAATATACTGCCCGGTTACGACTCTGATAGATACCGGCAGCTTGATGTCCCAATTTCAATATCCTTACAACAGCACCATTCGCAGCATAGATTGTCAACGTAACCTCTGCAGACTTCGCGAGGTGATACGGTATCCACGTCTCAGGATTAGACGGATTTGGATAGTTCGCTAGCAATGCTGTCTTTTCAGGAATCAGTGATGCCAATAACCGTTCCAGATTCTCTATCCCTTGTTGGAATGCAAGTGATCCGTCATCTGCAGCCCGTGCTTTGTCTATCCATGCTTGCACCATTGTTGGTGTTAGTTCCCTGCTGTCTATGACAACAATTGGTGCCGCCGTGGAATCTGGTGACTCACCCATGCGTTGTGCTACAATAATAAGGTCTTGGATGTTGACAGTACCATCCCGAGTTACGTCAGTGCGTAAGTTAAGATGGTGAGTCTGAACCAAAATCACCAGCGACGAGAATGAGGTCCAGGACACTCACTCGTCCATCTCGGTTTACATCCCATGGAGGATAATCCTCTACGGTGATAGTAATTTTTGGTATCACAGTAGGGATGATCGTTCCACCACTTGTGCCAAATTCAAAGTTCTCTAACACCAACTGAGTTTCTTCACCACCCGATTTTGCAATGAACATTACAGACAACAGTGTGCCTGTACCAGTTACACCACCCTCTGCAATCCGTGCTGCACTGATACCAGATATTCTGCCTTCTGAGTTTTCAATCGTGCCGGTCTGATAGAAAGTGTCTACGTCATCTGATTTTAAGAAATCACCTTCCGTGATTTCAACTGCCTCCAGGATATTCGGATCATAAGAAATGTCTCCTTGCCATCCAGCTAAATCGGTAATGTTTTTTGCATTGAGGTTGAGTGTAAATGTATCACCAGCGAGAAGGTTTGTTTCTGTAGCAGAAAATGTAAAACCAACACCTGGGGGAATAATGCTATACTCCGTACCTTCTTCAAAGCCGAAATAACCTTCAAACCGGTCTGGATAAGGGTAATTATCAATTGCCACTAATAAAATATTGACACCAGGCTTCAAGCTAACAGGGAAAAAAAACTCATAATCATGTATATCACTCCCATTGTAGCTTAAATCCTCTCGGATCAACTCTCCATTTAACCATATTTTGTGATTCCCCTCAGCACCCACAAACAATTTTGTATTTTGTTCCTGTAGTGAATGTATGATTACGGAACCGTAGACAACAGTATAACGTACTGCGGGTTGACCAAGTGCATTTAGTATTTCTTCAACGTTACTATCATTCGTGGAAGAGATACTATGAGTTTTCCATTGGTTATCCCCGACTATTTCCCCTTCCATTGCGCCTTTGGTAGCGATCTCATTTTCAGTTACAGAACCTTTGCTCATTTCTGCCAACAAATCTGTATTGCTGCTAAGTAGTTTTCTTGGGATCGACAACCATAACCAGGGACCCTCTATTTTCGGACCTCCTATAGGGGCACCAGGATTATTTAGCCAATCTACATGTGTATTTTCTGGCAATCCTGCCAAGGAAGATATATCTGATATTAGATTATTGCGCAGAATTAGTATTTCTAAATTGGTTAATCCCGCAAGCGGAGATACATCGGAAATTTTGTTTTGGTGAAGTCTTAGTTCTGTCAAACTTGTCAAACTTGACAAGGGTGATAAATCAACTACCAATCTATTGTCATAAAGATTTAGATATTTCAGTTTTGTTAACCCCGCAAGTGGCGATAAATTAGATATGCTATCGTGGTGGAAGTCCAAATGTTCAAGATTGATTAATTCTGCAATAGGTGATGCATCAGATATAGCTCTATTACCTCCCACAGCCAAATGTGTCAACTCTGTTAAGTTTGCTAATGGTGAGATGTCTTGTATGCCGCAGGCATAAAACGTCAGTTTTTTTAGGCTTGTAATTCCTGCAAGTGGTGCCAGATCCAAATTCCCAATTAAGTCTCCATTTGTATCTGTTGGGGTGCGCCCAAAGTCTAACCATGTCAGTTTTGTCAATTCTGAAAGAGGCGAGAGATCAGATATAGGCGTTTCCCACGCTCCTAAACCGACAAGATTTGTCAATTTTGAAAGTGGCGAAATATCAGATACCGGATTTTTTGAAATCCACAACTCTTCCAGATTTATTGCCTGCTCAATGCCTGTTAAATCCTTAATGTCCCTGTTGCTTGCCCTTAGGATTGTTAATGTCGAAATTTCTTCAAGCGTAATCGGAACATTATCCTCTTTGTCAAGTGCATCTGCAATGGCAGCGCGGAGACCTGGGTCAGGAATATCAATCTCTGAAGGGGGTAACAACGTATATTCTGTGCCTTCTTCAAAACCGAAGTGCCCCGTAATTGTATTTCCATTACCAACTGCAACTAACAATACATTTGTTCCCGGCTTCAGTGTAACAGGAAAATACCGATTGAAACCGTCACTATCGTCCCACCAATAATCAAATTCGGTAGGTCTAATTAACTGCTCGTAGACTAACTCACCATTTAGCCAAACCTTGTTTCGACCTTCACTTCCAACAAACATTCTGGTTTTTTGTTCCCGCGGCGACTCTATGATTATGGAACCGTAGATAACAATAACTTCTGTACTCCATTCATACTCTTCAGATAAGCCAAAAGCACGTATCATATCCGGCATATTATTTATAAACCCATCATAAGTACCTACAGGAGATATTTTATGAGCTGCCCACTCATAATTTCCGACTACTTTTCCAGTCGTTGCACCTCTGGTAGCGATCTGATGTTCTGTTACAGAACCTCCACTCACTTCTGACAATAAATCTGTATCGCTATTAAGTTGTTTTTCTGGGATTGGCAACCACAACCAAGGTCCTTCTATTTTAGGACCTCCTACAGGGGCACCCGGGTTTTTAACCCAAGTTATATAAGTACGCGCAGCTAACCCATCCAAAGCGGACATGTCAGCTATTTGATTTACACGTAAATCTAACCATTCTAAGTTAATCAGTCCCGCAAGTGAAGATACATCTGATATCATATTTGCGTGAAGGTACAGTTCTCGTAATCCTGTTAAACCCGACAATAGTGATATATCAACTATTTGATTCTGAGGTAAATCTAACCGTTCTAAGCCGATTAGTCCTGCAAGTGAAGACACGTTTGATATTCTATTCTCGGCAAGTCGTAAACTTCTTAATCCTGTTAAACCCGATAATGGCGATAGAGAATAATCGTACACTCTTCTGGTATGGTTAAGGTTTAGATATTCCAAATTAACTAACCTTGCCAATGATGAAATATCTGATAGTGAATCGCAACGATGCAGGTCCAACCATTCTAAATTGATTAGGCTTGCCAAGGGTGAAACATCCGATAGCGTCTCATTGTTAGCGATCTGCAGTCGTATTAGACTGGTCAATCCTGCCAGTGGTGCCAGGTTTTCTGTTCCAGTTCCATAGAGACTCAATCTTTTCAGGTTCGTAAGGCTTGCCAGTGGTGAAATATCTGGTATTGGCGTATTAAACAATTCTAACCATTTTAGATTTGTTAATTCTGAAAGTGGCGAGAAATCTTCTATAGCCATATCCCAAGCAGCTAAACCGATAAGGTTTTTCAATGCAGCAAGTGGTGAAATATTAGATATCGGATTTCCTGAAATCCACAAGTTTTCTAAATTTACAGCGGCCTCAATGCCTGTTAAATCCCTAATGTCCCTATTGCTTGCTCTGAGGGTTGTTAAGGTTGCCAATTCTTCAAGCGTAATTGGAACAGTATCCTCTTTGTCAAGTGCCTCTGCGATAACAGCGCGGAGGTTTGGGTCTGCGATAATACGAGGTGGTAACACCTTATATTCTGTATCAGGTGCAAATCCGAAATAACCGGATTTAACATTCCAATCGTTCTTATCGTTCCTACTATAAATCCCAAATAACAATACATTTATCCCTTGCTTTAGTGTAACAGGGACGAATTCTTGGTAATCGGTACCCCACACACCATTATGGCCGTATTCGTGAAGAAATTCACCATTGAACCAAACTTTGTACTCCCCGGTAGCTCCAGTAAACATTGTTGTCTTCTGTTCACGTGGTGAATACAGGATGATGGAACCATAAATTACGTTATCCCTAGTTCTTTTTTCCCAAATACGAGTCGTTCTAAGCATCTCGGCAATGTTCTGATATTCATCAGGTGCGATTCTGTTTGGTGTCCACACATTTTCTCCGACAGGGTTTCCTATTGTAGCACCGGTTGTTGCGATTTCCAGTTCAGTTACGGCACCGTTACTTGCTTGGGAGAGTAAATCTACTCCATTGAAAAAATTGGATAAATCAGATCCCGACACCAACATCCATAACCAAGGACCCTCTATTTTAGGACCGCCTTGAGCAAAACCTGGATTACTGAACCAAAAGATTTCTGTCCGTCCACGTAATCCATCTAAAGGTGAGAAGTCCGATATGTTGTTACGTTCAAGCTGCAGACGTTCCAAGTTGTGCAAACCTGCAAGGGGTGATACGTCTTCTATCTGATTGGTGTGAAGATTTAGGTATACAAGTTTTTTCAACGATGCCAAAGCTGAAATGTCTGATATATTACGGTTCCCCTCTAAATTAAGCTGTTCTAAATTAATCAATTCTGCCAAGGGTGAGATGTCCGATACGCCACTACCACGTACCGATAACGCTACTAAACCTGTTAAACTTTTTAAGGGTAAGAGACCAGGTCTGTTGGAACTGTAAGTATGCAGCTCTTTCAAATTTGTTAATCCTGCCAAGGGTGACAGATCAGAAATCATCGGATTGCTAAAAAATCCTAACCATCTTAGTTTTGTTAATCCTGCCAGAGGTGATAGGTCTGAAACAGAAGTATTCCAAAAACCTAACCTTTCTAAGTTAATTAAATCTGCAAGAGGAGATAGATCTGATAGGGATTCGCCGGAAAATTCGAGCAATTTTAACGTTACTAACTTCGTCAGAGGAGATAAATCGGATAGTGGGTTACCGCTAATAAATAGTTCTTCCAAACTTGTTGCAAATTCAAGTCCCGTGATATTACGAATTCCCATTGCTGCCGCATTTAGTTCTGTCAACGTCGCCATATCTTCAGTCGTAATCACATCACCAGGTATTTTACCGAGTACTTCCTCAATTGCAGCACGTAAATTCGTATCTGGAATATAAACACTAGCACCGGGAATACGCTCTGGTCGCTCAACAACTGGGGGCAAGACACTATCAGGAGAATCTAACGCAGTAATCACATCGTGAAAAGCCGTTGTCCATGCGTCTCGTTTTATCGTGCCGTTTTCTAATACCAGTGATCCTAATAAGTTTTGTAAACTCACATTATTCCTAATTCTTTCAAGGAATGTATCTGCTTCTAATCCAACGGCAGCTGCCGCATGTGCTGCACTGAGGGGACCTTGAAACGCCTCGTGCAATCGTTGGACCGGTTCAATACCCCCAAACACCCCGCCTGCTTCTTCAAGTGCTACACGAAAACGTTGCATGTCTTCCGCTACAAGTTCATCCATCTCTGTTTTTTCAACATAGAGGTCTAACGCACGTTGTTTGTTGAAAGGTGGGTTATCTGCTTGTTCAACAACAGCACGCACCTCGTCTTCAAACGTCTGCATCCCTTTTGTGTGGCACCCGATGCAGGAAAGACCCGTTCGTACTGTCGGATCCGCCACAGCAGGATTCGAAACGATGCTGATCGGTGCTGCATCAATGCGGATGCCTTCCCTATCTACAATAAGATATGCCTGTAAACCGTTCGGTAAATTGAAGATAATTTCACCACCATCTTGTGAAAAATCAAGCGGATGTGTAAAGACACTTTGTGACTCTGAACTCCCCGCAAAGTCATAACTTTTCCAATACGCTCCATACCGAGACGTGTGACGTTCAAGAACGCGATTATGCCTTGAAACACGGGAATTATTAAAACCCGCACGCCACACACGTTTACCAGGGGCATTTCGCAGGTTTTCGGCAACGAATACCTCAAGAGATGCCTCTAATTCACGGTCTGTTTCGGGTAGTGCAAGAATATCATGATAGAGCGGGGGTAGCGAAGCAGTTGCAAGAAACCAATCCACATGGACAAACGGCACTTCACAGTCCATTTCTTGTTGTAGTGTTGTGAGTTTCTCACGCAGATGTGCTTGTGCCGGAGCATCAAACGTCATTTTGTAAGGATACTTTTGCTCAACTTGTGTCCATGCATCGTTTCGGACATCCCATTCATAATCGCGAAGGTCAATGTAAAAAACCGTCTGTTCTGCATCAATAGGGTGCGGTTTAACAACCTTGCGTCCCCAAGAGAGGCTATTGATCAGTTTTGAAAGTGCGCGCCGATAGGCATTCAGTGTTTCAGTCGTTTCACCTGCATTATAAAGGTGTGTTAATGTAAAATAACGGGCGAACGATTTGTCACGTGGTGAAAGAGAGTTGACGTGGTTTTCAATCGTTTCAAGAAGTGTATCGTTTGTAATGAAGTCGGGTATTGGTTTGGAAATAGTGTCCCAATCGGGTGCACCTACTGCAATCCATTGACGAATCGTCTCGATCGCTTCAGGGGCAAGTGACGGCTGACCAAGCGGCATACGTTTTGCTATATTCGTTTCAATGAGTCGTTGATAAAACACGGAATCATCAGGGTTTCCAGGGATAACGGATCCACCATCAATAAGTGCTTTGTGTTCAATGAAAAGTGATTCCCTGTAGGATCCGTTTTCACCATGGCATATTAGACAAGATTGTTCAAAGATCGCATAAGCATCTCGTGCCAGATTCTGCTGTGCGTCAACACTACCTACAACAATAAACATAAACAGCACACTGAATACTTTGAACGTATACAAAAACTTCATATATTGCTCCTCACACTGACTTCTTCAATACTACCTTTAACGAGTTGGGTAAAATGATTATGAATGTCGACAATTCGTCACAAGTTTTAAAATAGCGTAAACCCTATAGTTATGATACAATGTTTAAGCATTATTGTCAAATTTTTTCATTCAGCCTATTTATTACTTATGATTATAGTGAATTTTACAATTTGATGAAATACTCCTTCCTTATCGGGCGAGGAGACCTCGCCCCTACGGGGTTTATTGAAATATCTTTTCGGAATAAGTAGATATGGACTTATCTCGCTTTCTGTTAATTTTTGTTTTTCTGTTTGTTTGGTAGCTTGAGTCAATTTTTTCTTGGGGTTAGGTTTGTGTAGAATTGGGTTTTATGTATCTCAGTTAGTTAGAAAACATGTTAGGATTGCCACTATTGCTCCAGCAGTTATATAACCTAATGCTTTTAGAAGGGTTTGGATTGCTAATTCTTATTTTATGTAATCTTTACATTCTTGTTTTGTTCCTAAAATAAATAAAGTGTGTGTTGTGAATTAAGTTTAAGATATGCAGTTACTGTGTAGCGGTCTCGATTAAGTGAATGGTTAATTGCCTTTTTTAGATCAAGTTCAATTTGATTGTAATTATATCACAATCTTATTGAGGTAGTGGTCTAAATTTTCGATGGCAGTACACACCCCTACATGTAGCAGAATCGTGTTATAAATACAACTACCGAAATCATGATAACATATTTGGTAAACTTATTAGGGAAAGTATGATTTGAAATCAAATTTGAAATCAAGTTGAGGGAACAACCCGAAATCTCACGTGTAGGTCTGTCAGACAAATATTATTGACATTTTGTCACATTACAATTATACTTTATAATTGAAGTTGCAGGGTTATCCCGCAAAAGAAACCCTGCAATCTATATCAACAAGGAACAGTTTTGCTATCCCTTGCTAATCTAATTGTAGCATCAGGATACCTGTTTGTCAAATACATTTAGTAGTGCCTGGATCTATAAAAATTCTCTGGGAAAATACTAAAACTGACAAAGCATCTAAACACATGCTGATTTTCCATTGGCAAGGGATAGCAACTATTCCTTATTCATCAGTAGGAGAAATCAGCTTATTTATTTTGAAACATAGAAAGATTTCTTCCCACATACTTATTAGAAAAGAAAAAAATGTTTAGAGATAAATCTGAAAAGGAGATTCTTTTGAAACGACTGATTAGAAATCGTAAATGTGTTGTATCCGTTCTGTTGACATTGTTAATAGTTTTTGCCGCACATCTTACAGGTTATGCGGATATTACACCTGTAAGTAACCGAACGGCAGAGGTACGCGATGCTATTGTGGCTGCGGTGCCTGGTATAAACAATGCAGCAGATGTTACCGATGCACATCTTGCAGCAATTACAAGTCTGAATCTGCGTGGCAAAGGCATTTCTGCGCTTGAAACAGACGATTTTTCTGGACTCACCGCACTTACTAGTCTTAACCTATACGACAACAGACTGAGTAACCTCCCGGATGGTATCTTTGAAGGGTTAACATCACTGACAACGATCCGATTAAGTAGAAACACAATTGATCCGTTACCGTTTACTGTATCGCTGGAGAAGATTGCGGAAGGAGAGTTCAAAGCGGTAGCACCTGCTGGCGCACTGTTCAATATTGTTCTACCAATTACTGTAACAAATGGAACTATCACAGGGGATGCGACAACACTTACAATTCCGCACGGTAGTGTAGAGAGCAGCACACTCACGGTTACCCGCACTGCCGGTACAACAGGGCATGTCACCGTGGATATTGGCACATTACCCAGTCTACCTCGGAACCACTTCGGTTATGCGCTTGTTAAATCCGATGCACTGCCAATCATAATTATCAGTGGTGCGAATACTGCACCTGTGTTCACAGATGGTGCAAGCACAACTCGATCTGTTGCGGAGAATACGACTACTGGACAACACATCGGCACTGCCGTAGCCGCAACAGATGCTGAAAACGATACGTTGACCTATACACTGAGCGGAACGGATGCAACATCGTTTGATATTGACACCACATCGGGACAACTGCAAACAAAGGCAGCCCTTGACTATGAAACCAAGAACACTTTTACCGTCACAATCACCGTCTCTGATGATAGTCTTACCGATAGCATCACGGTTACGATCAACATCACCGATGTCCATGAAGTTGTAGCTCCGCCACCAAACAGTGCACCCGTATTCACTGAAGGTAGCAGCACCACCCGTTCCATCCCTGAAAACACACCTACTGGTCAAAATATCGGTACTGCCGTTGCCGCTACGGATGCAGATGGACACCTATTGACTTACACGATCAGCGGCACAGATGCAGCATTATTCAGTATTGTCAGCGCATCGGGACAATTGCAAACCAGGGCAGTGTTAGATTATGAAACAAAAACATCTTATACTGTAACAATCACCACCTCTGATGGCAGCTTGACAGATAGTATCTCTGTTACCATCAACGTCACGGACATGGATGAAACGATCATCGGACATCCTTTTGTACCAGTCGCTGATCGCACTCCAGAAGTGCGCGATGCTATCGTCACGGCGGTACCAAACTTAAGCCATGCCGCTGATGTTTCCCAAGCACACGTTGCTGCTATCAGAGACCTCAATTTAAGGAATGCTGGGATTATAGCACTGAAAGCAGGCGATTTCTCCGACATGACCGGCTTAACATCGCTCAATCTATTCAACAATCAACTCAGTAGTTTACCCCTTGGCATCTTTGAAGGACTCACATCGTTAACAACGATCCGATTAGGCAGAAACACAGTTGATCCATTACCGTTTATCGTATCTTTGGAGAAGATAGGAGCGGGAGCATTCAAAGCAGTAGCACCTGCGGGTGCTCTATTTGACATCGTCCTACCGATTACCATAACAAATGGTAGTGTCACGAGTGGCGCAGCAACACTCACTATTCCACAAGGGAGTATGGAAAGTGGCACATTCGCGGTTACCCGCACCGCTGGTACTACAGCACATGTCACCGTGGATATTGGCAAGTTACCAAGTTTACCTCGTAATCACTACGGTTACGCGCTTGTGAAATCTGATAACCTTCCGTTGATAATCGACCGTGGATCCAATACTATACCTGCGTTTAGCGAGGGCATAACTACTACCCGTTCCGTAGCAGAAAACAGTGTAAGAGGTGTTAACATTGGTGATCCCGTGTATGCAACAGATGCTGACGGTGATACGCTTACATATAGTCTCAGTGGCATAAATGCGTCCAAGTTCAGTATCATCAGCAGTTCCGGGCAGCTGCAAACCCGAGCATCTTTGGACTATGAGTCTAAAACATCCTACGCTGTCACGGTTGCTGTCTTTGATAGTTTTGGCGGGAGTGATAGCATCACTGTGACGATAAATGTCGCGGACGTAGAGGAGAACCGTGCACCCGTGTTCTCTGAAGGGAGCACCACTACCCGTTCTGTGGCAGAGAATACTGGTGCCAATTCAAATATCGGTACTGTTGTGACTGCTACAGACGCGGATAACGATACGTTGACTTATACCCTTGGCGGGACAGATGCTGCAACGTTCAGTATTGATAGCACAAACGGGCAGATCAAAACAAAAGCATCCCTGGATTATGAAACAAAAAACACCTATTCCGTTATACTCACCGTCTCTGATGGACATGCAACAGATACTATTGCTGTTACGATAAATGTGACGAATATAGACGAGAACCGCGCACCTATGTTTTCTGAAGGGGACACCGCTATCCGTTCTGTGGCAGAGAATACTGGTGCCAATTCAAATATCGGTACTGCTGTGGCTGCTACAGATGCGGATAATGATACGTTAACTTATACCCTTGGTGGGACGGATGCTGCAACGTTCAATATTGATAGCACAACTGGGCAGATCAAAACGAAAGAGGCTTTGGATTATGAAACCAAAAACACCTATTCCATTACACTCACCGTCTCAGATGGATTGGCAACGGATACAATCGCTGTTACGATCCATGTCACGGACATAGACGAAAACCGCGCACCTATATTCACAGAAGGTAGTAATGCGACACGTAAGGTTGCAGAAAATGCCACAGCTGGCACGAACATCGGGAATGCTATAACCGCTACTGATCCCGACAATGATACGCTCACATACAGCCTCGGTGGACAGGATGCAAGCGCGTTCGGTATTGATACTACCACCGGGCAGCTGCGAACAAATGCAGCCTTGGACTATGAAACGAAATCTATCTATTCAATATCTGTTACCGCCTCGGATAGTAAGCTCACTGCTACCATTGCTGTTACGATCAACATAACGGATATAGATGAATTGCCGGATCAGGTTGTGGAAGTTAAAGGTGCTTCTGCCAACAACGCTCCCGTATTCACAGATGGCAGTAGCACTTCACGTTCCGTAGCAGAGAATACCGGTTCCGGTGTAGACATCGGTACACCTATCAGTGCTACAGATGCTGATGGGCACACACTCAATTATACTCTCGGCGGCACCGACGCAGCATCGTTTAGCATAAACAGCACCACCGGGCAGCTGCGAACAAATGCTGTCCTGGACTATGAAGCAAAATCTATCTATTCGGTATCAGTTACCGTCTCGGATGGCACACTCACAGATAGCATTACCGTCACCATCAATGTCACAGATGTGAATGAGAATCGTGCCCCCGTGTTCACAGATGGCACCAGTACTACCCGTTCAGTCGCAGAGAATACCGGTTCCGGTGTAGACATCGGTAGTGCTGTGTCTGCTACTGATGCTGATGGCGACACATTGACTTACACACTCGGTGGCACGGACAATGCAGCATTTAGTATTAACAGCACCACTGGGCAGCTGCGAACAAACACAGCACTGGACTATGAAACAAAATCTGTCTATACGGTATCAGTTACCGTTTCGGATGGTACCCTTACTGCTATTATCGCTGTTATGATCAGCATAACGGATGTAGATGAATCGCCAGATCAGGTTGCGGAAGTCGAGGGTACTGCTGACAACAATCCTCCAGTGTTCACAGATGGCACCAGCACCACTCGTTCAGTCGCAGAAAATACCGGTACCGGTGTGGACATCGGCAGTGCTGTGTCTGCTACCGATGCTGATGGCGACACATTGACTTACACACTCGGCGGTACGGACGCAGCATCCTTCGGTATTAACAGCACCAATGGGCAGCTGCGAACAAACGCAGCCCTTGACTATGAAACAAAAACATCTTATTCCGTGACGATTACCGCCTCCGATAGCAATTTGACAGATAGCATTACCGTCACAATCAATGTTACGGATGTAACCGAGGACGTTGGCAAACCGGGTGTAAGCATCACGGTACCATCGGGTGTGCAAAACAAAGCATTTGATGTGACCATCACCTTCACCGAGCAAGTATCCGATTTTGAGCAGGACGACCTCTTGATCACAGGCTCTGCCAAAGCTACGATCACAGCGTGGGAAACAACAGACAACACCGTCTACACTGCAAAGATTACACCGAAATCAAATGGTATTGTGAATGTCAGTGTTCCTGAAGGTGTTGCCACTGATGAGGCAAAGAATCCAAATACTGCCGCAGCAGCACAGCAGGTAGAGATAGATTTAACACAGCCAAGTATAAGTTTCTCTCTCGATTTGCGGGAAAAAAGCCAACCTGGATACTATATTGGCAACGGCCCATTTACAATGACCATTATATTCACAGAACCAGTATCCGGTTTTGAACAATCGGATCTTGAAATAGATGATAAATATACATACACCGATTTCAAAGCAATAGATGCCGAGACCATCAACACCGTGGTTTATGCCGATACTTATACCGTGAAAGTTATTCCAGATCCTAATGATAATTCCCTGAGCTTCAGTATTCATATTGCGGCAGGTTCTGCTACGGATGCCGCAGGAAATCCAAACACTTCCGCAAACTCACCACGGGTTGAGATCTCAAAATATCGTGATAACACACAGATTTCTGTTCCAGATTCTGTTGTAGAAACCGAGACATTCACAGTAGAAGTCAGGTTTGGCGTTTATCAATATTCGGGCCCGTATCAAGCATTCGGTTTCGAGCAATCAGAGTTGTCGCTTACCAATAATACTGCGGGGGCAACGATTACAGATTGGAGCACTAACGACAGATCAACTGTCTTTACAGCAGAGATTACAGTGACACAGAGTGGACAAGTGACATTCGGTGTTGCCGAGAATGTCGCAACCAATTTAGCAGGTAATGGAAATACCGCTGCAGTCCAAAAAACTGTGACCGTTACACTCGCTGATAACCCCGGCACTGCGCCACTAGCAACCATGCGTCCAAACAAAACGCAGCTGCATGCAAACTTCCCCAACCCGTTCAACCCAGAAACGTGGATACCGTATCAACTCGCAAAACCTGCAGAGGTCACATTGACAATATACAATACGCGTGGTGTTGTGGTGCAGACGATTGTGTTGGGACATCAAGCAGCGGGTGTGTATACCAGTCGTAGCCGTGCTATCCATTGGGATGGTCGGAATATGTTTGGTGAGAAGGTTGCTACAGGTCTGTATTTCTATACGCTTAAGGCAGGCGATTTTTCTGCAACGCGCAAGATGTTAATACGGAAGTAGCAGAAGATTGGAAGGAACGTAATCTTAGGATAAACATAGGAAAAATCACTAAGAATCGAGAGGCTGTCAAGTGAAATATAGGTAGGCATATACTACTTACCGTTCTTAGAAAAGTCAATATCATCAAACGATTCTGCGGTGAGGACTTGGTCAAACAGATCATCAAGATAGACAAGGTCATTTATCCCACTAATCTCATTGAGAACAACGTCTGAGAAGTCAGCAAACTTATGACGTACTACTTTGAGAACGGATGTCCGTTTCTCATCGATTCTACCTTGTTCAAGTCCTTCGGCTTTGCCTTGTTGAACTAAAGCTTCTGCACCTGTCATAATAATATTTTCAACCTCCGTATCTCTATTATGTATCAAAATATGTTCTATCAGATGTTCCCTCTCAGATCAGGATTTCATGCTTTTCTGTCATGTGTTCCTCTTTTCCGGTTATTGTAAGATAGAATAGCACAAATTGTTGAGAAATGTCAATTATATGTTTAGAATCGGGTGTGTAAAAATTTTGGCAGAAATGGTCAGAAAAATCCCAAGCCCCAGCGGTGCGAAAGGTGTATAGAACATGTGAAAAACAAAATCCCAAGCACCAGCGGTGCGAAAGGTATATAGAACATGTGTTTTTAATTTCGTGCCATGATATACCTTTCGCCCCGCTGGGGCTTACTCTGGTAATATCAATGTTTTCTATACACCTTTCGCCCCGCTGGGGCTTGGGATTTTACAAAAACTTTACTCATGTGTTTCTACAAAATATTTACATACCCTTTAGAATTCGGCAGAATACGCGTTTGGTATTCTGCATTGATCCGGAAATCGCACCTACCGCTCTGGATCACGTTAATCTGGTATTAGTGAGCAAGGGATGAAGATTAAGAAATTAATAGGACAAATACGATAAAAAATATCCCAAGATAGTAGATGCGATTATGGAATCACATCTACCAACTTGGGGATATCCTTAATTTGATGACTATAGGTTTCACTTCGCTCTACCCGACCTACAAGGTACAAGCAGACAATCTATTAATGTTTAGAAACTTTGACGACCTGTTGCTGTGTTCTGTGCTCTATCGGTCACACGGATCGTTATGCTGTGTGCACCTTCTGGCAGCTTGGTTGTATGCAATAGCAGTTGTTCTTCTTTAGAGTCAAAGATACCATCTTCTGGGAAGATAACTTTCCACTGTTCGTCGTTGTCAATCTTGTAGACTGCTCTTTGGACAGTGTTCATTGCGTCAGAGACCTTGCATGTAATCTTGAACGTTCCATCGTCTTGCGGATCAACGTTTATTTCCCCAACTTCAGGGTCTGTATTATCTACGCTTACGGGTGCGCTAACTTTATCTACAGTTTTTTCCCATCCGACTGGATTGCTGAGTTTATCCGTAGCAACAACCTTGACTTCATATTTCCCATCAGCGATGGATGTAATGTCCCAATCGTAACTGGGGGCATTCAGTTCTTTTTTAAGAAGTTTCCAGTTTTCTTCATCAACTGCTTTATAGTATACCGTAAACTGTAAGGTATCCCTATTTGCATCTGCTACTTTCCACTCAACCTTCCATCTTTTTGGGGAAGCTGGAGCTGAGCCGCCTCTGCTTGGAGCACCGGGAGGCTGTGGACCTGATGGACGTTGTGCACTGCTCACACCTGTCCTAACGTCAACGCTGGAGAGAGTTGGTTCAACATTCGTTTGTGCGGACGCGAGTGTAACCTTTTTCAAAATAGGTGCTTTAGCAGCGTCTGTCGTTGTGAATTTTGCTCTCCACTGAATATACTGCGCAGCAGCATTGGGGATTTGTGTTCCTTCAGCAGTGGTGAGTTCGTCAGACCATTTGTTCCAAGTATCATCTGGTTTGCGGGTATTCCCTGTCCGCGTCGCAAAAGTGAGTGAAGTGCCTTCTTGAACATCCGCTTCCCACGAAATTTTACCCCAACGAGATAGGCTTTGGGCATTGTGAACAGAAGATTCAAGTGTGCCTTCCTCAAAGTATGTCTCAGTTAACGTGTAGAGTTTACCAGGATTCCCTGCCCCGATAATTGTCTTCATATCATCTGAGTTTTTGGTTTTAAGTATAGCGACTACATCCTTTGCCTCACATTTTCCAACCGAATGAAACTCACCATTCTTCGGATTGACACGATACAGATTTCCATTGCTACCTGTCCCCACTAATATCTGTTCATCACTTTCCAAAACAGTAGAGAAGATCAAGGGTTCAGGAGAACTCCAGACGTGAGCAGTTGTACCATCTGGATGAAGTCTGTAAATCACCGACCTGTTTTCTTGTGGTGGTCCACTGCCGGGTGCTTGTGGATTAGGAACAGCTGGACCTCTACTGGGTCGGGGAGCACCTCTATCCATAGGCACGGAAGTAACAGCAGTTGCAAAGACATTACCTTTACTGTCCATGACCAGATCACGAATTTCTTTCTCTCTTGCTTGATAAATCACATTAGAGGATCCATCATTCATGATTTTGTAGATAATACCGTTACCACTACTACCTGCATATAATCCACCATCAAAAGCAAGCAGGGATGAGATATTATTTTCTTCAGTGTCAAAGAAAACGCTGGATTCACCATCGGGTGTGATTTTATATATTTTTCCTTCAGTACCCGTAGCAGCATATAGATTCCCTTCACCGTCAAGGTGTAACGCCCATACATACTTGTCACCTTTTTTGAGAAGTGTTTTCGGTGGGGTCTCTTTATCTGTTATTTTATAGACTAATCCATCGGGACCAGTGCCAGCATAAAGGACATCGTCTGGACCCGCGATAAGGCTAAAAATCGTAACTTCTGGTGAATCGAAATAGAGTGTGACAGTTTTACCATCAGCACTGATTTTATAAATTTTACCTTCGTTGCCTGTTCCTGCATAGATATTACCCTCAGAATCCTCAGCGAGTGCCCAAACTTGTGCTTCCTTAAGTTCTGAGAATTCTTCTACCTTCCTGGATAAACTGGCATCTCCCTTGCTTGTAACAGAGATATTCTTAATCTCACCTGCTTCAAAATCTGTTCTATGTTGTTGTTCCCACAACGACGTGGAGACTGCGGAAGCAAGGCTCACAAATATCAAGGAGATTGCCATCAGGCTCCAAAAGGAAATCAAACGTCGCATTATACTTATCCTCCTGTTAAATGCGCTTGTAAATAATACTTACTATGGTAGAATATGGATTTATTTATATACTCATCAGACATAGCGATTAGGAAATCGCTACTACCGGGAGACATAGCGATTAGGAAATCGCTACTACCGGGAGACGGATGTGTATAATTTTTTTCAAAATTCACCATAATTCCAAAATAGGTTATTGTGCGTTTCTATTGACTGCAATTGGCATGGACGCACTTCCGCTAATAATGTACTCTGTTTCTACTCTATTGGTCCCTAATGCTGTCCCGATGGTATACCCTCTTTCACCCAAACGTGTAGCGGTATTCATGACAGACATAACTGAGATTGGCAGATCCGAGAACTCTTCACCTTGAACAGTTAAACCCGGTCTCTGAGCAGAAATCTCAAGAACCAGATTCGTGTTCGGTTCTACTTGCTGGATTAATTTGACCAATTGATTTACGTTCTTCGGACTAAAACTTCCCGGCGCACGAACCCGCTGCCATGAACGATAGGAACTGGAACTCATTGCCCGGAGCAATACTATGCCATCAGGTGTATCCTTAGGAATTGTAATTGATGCTGTTAACGTCTTCGGTTGTTCAAGGTAAGGACGGACAGTCAACGTCATCGTTACCTTTTCACCCGGTCGATACATGTTCTTATCAAGGTGAGCGGTAAGGATCTGTGCAGTATTCCGCTTGTCTTGGATTTTGATGTCAAAGTCTATGGAATCAATTCTTAATTTGGCAAAAGGGTTCGTTACGATGTCTGCTACAGCACCCGAAAGCAATCGCGTAACATTAAATCCTGGGGATCCGCTTGAAGAATTGATGTTTTCTAAGACGATCTCACGTGTATCCAAATCAGGATGTTCCGCAAGTTTTATGGTTGCTTTTGCATTTACGGTATTGTCACCAAAACCGAATTCCATTGCATTAACGATATTTGAGATAGCCATTCCAGTAAAAATTGGCGTGAAGAAAGGTTCACGAATAACTTCATAATTGACATCACGTACTTTCTTGTCGGACGTCTGTACTTTTCCTGTAACGGGAATATAGTGGTGTGTATTAGGAAGTTTTTTCACTAAACCTGCAATTGCAGGAACACGATCTTGCACTAAAGTACCTATCGGTTGTGTTGCTGATGCAACTTTGCTGGATCGGGCTCGACTCGGTAGGATAAAATGGACATATCCACCGGAAAGTGGTATGTTAACATTTCCTTCGCCATCTGCTGGATGTCCATAAGCAAGCAGTTCTTTTTTGTTCTTATCAATGTAAGTGATCGTTCCAAAACCGAAAGCAGAATAGTCACCCCGGACATACTCCGTTCCGATTATTTGCCCTTCTTCAACTGGTGATTTTTTCACAGGTCCACCACCACCCGCAGCCTGTACAGGCATCATATTTGATCTCTGCAGTACCGGTTCTAACATCTTCAATGTTACTGGATCAAGACTTGGCAGTGAGAGCGGAATTGCCAAACGTAAAGAATACGCATGCGAGTTAAATCCGGGGTTGGGGTTATGCATGCTATGATTATTCTGCGATTGCCGCATCCCAATTTCACCATTAGAGGGAAGAGCAGGTACCATATTAAGACCTTCTGTTGCATACTCAGAATTTTGGTTGAAGTATTTTGCGCCAGCATATCTCAAATTAGGTTTCATGCCGCGATCTGTAACTTTGACCATTAGTTCTATGGGTGTAATCCCGAACAGGTTAGATTTTTCACGTTGGTTGAAATACCCCAACGAAATTGCTCCCATGAGTCTGCCATCTACATAACATGGACTTCCACTCATACCACCCGCGACACCTGTGCGTTTGAAGTTCTCACTTGTTCCTTCTGCCCATACCACATCCCAGCCGGGGGTAGAGTTGTATTCAATGCTTACAATTGTATACTCAAACTTTTCTGCCTTTGTACCAAAGAATACGGTGTATCCTTCACCTTTCATCCCCGCTTTGATTTCGGAAACTGGCATAAACTTTTCGGCGTCCCATTCTATCTGTGCATTTGCGGTTAATGCAGCAAAGCAAAAAACTACAAGTGCACAAAGAAAAACCTTTTTCACTATTTTACTCCTCTCTGATTATTTTAACCCAAGTTGCTACCTACAAGATTTTGACTTGGAAACACGAGTTTTTAGCAAATATTCGTAGCGCAAACTGTTAGTTTGCGTCCTCAGAGGCACAATCTAACAGATTGTGCTACACAGGTGGCAACTTAGGTTATTTTAATACTGAATACTAAATATATACGTTTAGAGACTAAAAGTCAGATTTTGTTCATGTAATAATCAGCCTGATTTCAATGCTGTTTTAAAATACCACATTAAATCTTATCTGTCAACTGAAAAACAGTATCAGATATGTCTTTAGCAATATGCCGCATCTTTCTCCACTATCGTAAATCTAAGTATTTGAAGGGTTTTATACCAGCTTTCTCAATATCTATGAGTTTGATACTTACGGGGATGTTTCCATCACGAATCATTTTCAGTATGCCTTTGTTACCAGGTGTTGCAGAAATACTTTCTATTTTTTTCTTTCCTGTTTGTTCATCAATTTCGTGTGCGTATTTTACGTAAGCGACATCTGAATAATTCAGATAAATTCTACCTCTACTACGGTCATAGAACATGCTTTCAAACCTTTCTCCCTCATTCCATGCTTTTACGGCAACACGCAGCATGAGTTCAGTGTCTACATCATGACTTTCTTTAAATTCCGGTATCGGTGCACCGGCAGGGATTATTGGATAGGGTCCGAATCCGTGTGGGGAGATACGAGCGTCTTCGCCTGATTCTGTTGGTGTGCTGATATTCTTTGTCTGCTCCAAATATAAATACAAGCAGCTCAGAGAAATTAATATTATAGCTGCTATTTTCCAATATATATGTTTCACGGTTTTCTCCAGGTGCTGCTGATTTCGTTGGCTGTTATGGTTAATGATCTCTGCGAAGTGTATGTGGTAACACTCTGAATCAAGTAAAATACAAAAGTTAAACTTGAAAACTATTATATCTTATGCTAAAATGAAAGGCAAGAAAAATCAGAATATAACTTCTATCAGTCTCTTTGTTCAAACAAGGATGGAGTCAGTATCATCATGAAGCGTTTCGGTATTTTATTTCTTTTCTGCTACATTGGCTTGATTTGTAGTAGTAATATTCATGCGCAACAATCAACCAAAATAGTACCGCCACCCGGTTCAGAAAATCTGAAACCAGCACTCAAAGGATTTAACGCTACGATAACCGGCGAAATCGTTTGGGAAGGACATAAACTTACACAAACAAATGTATCCGTCTATCGTGATGAAAAATTAAAAGACCTATACACCAGTGGTATATCACAGCAAGGAAAATTTGCATTGCGACTTGAACCCGGTAGCTACTATCTGGTCGCTTATGTTGATGTTGATCGGTCTGGGAAATTTGATGAAGGTGATGCTTATGGCGTCTTAGGCGTTAAAAAATGGGAAGATGAAAACCAGAAACATCAAGCTGTAGATATCAAAGCAAATGCTGAACTAAAAGGGATAAAAATACACATCACAGCGCGACTCCAGAGAATTGGCGAAGAGCTAAAACTTGTACCTGAAAAACTCTATCAACCTAGTGAATTCAAAAAGTTTACGACTGAATTATCTCAAGCAACTGCTGGATGTCGGGGTACACTGATATTGAAACAAGAGGTAAAATCGAACGTTCAGATGATCGTAATCGCATACACCGACACCTCTTGGAAATATCAAGCTGGAATAAGTATCGTTGATCCTGATACTACAGTTTGGGAACTCCGCTTAAAACCCGGTAAATACTATCTCATGGCAGTCGTTGATAAGAACAGGAACAACAAACTTGATACTGGAGACACTTACGGTTTTTACGGTGTAAAAGATATCAACAAACGGGGTGCTTTCCCGAAACCGGTTCTCGTCAAACGACATACATTTACAGAGAACTTAGAAATTCAGGTATCAGCAGCCTATACAAAAATTGATGAGAAAGATCAACAGAGTACCTCTCAAATCTCCGGTAGAATTGTACCGATGCCTCAGAATGCATCAAAAATTCAAGTTGAAGTCTACACGAGCTCCGCCTTGGTCAATCCAATTGCTACAGTGACAACTGATCCTGATGGACAGTTTACAATAAAATTACCTGTCGGAGAATACTATCTCATCGCAAATCATGATGTTGATGCGGATGGAAAATATAGTGAAGGTGACAGGCTTGGAGGTTTTGGAACAGATGCTATCACAACTAAACCACCATCACCATTGGCAATAGAGGAGGGAGAAACACGTGCAATTTATATACAGATGAGTGCACGTTATGACGTAGAAGGACAACTTGTTGAATTCGACGCTAACGATGAAAAGATTCTATCAGGAAATATTGGACCGAATGGAATTGCTGCAGAAAATATGGGCTCTGATACGGATCAGATGGGGAGTATCACCGGAAAGATTACATCTTATTTCTCTACGCCAAAATCCAAATCCGTAAATACAGCGGGTGGAGAAACCCAAACCCCTACTCACCTTGAAAATCAGCAACCGACACCAGATGGATTATTGAGCCTATCTACGACACCAGATTTCAGGAAACCGATGTGGATGCCGTTGTTCATTGATGAAAATGGAACATTTCTTGTTGATGTAAAACCGGGAAAATACTATGTTATGGCAGTTATCGACCAGAACAGTGATGGACGTTCAGGGCTCTCTGATGGCATCGGAATTTATGGGACACATCAACCTGTTCGGGGAAATCCTGCTACAATAACTGTCTTCCCCGGTAAGACTACACCACACGTTGATATTGACATTTTGGCATCTTATGTTGATGAGAAAGGCACCATGTCAGAACTATCAGATGGAGATAGGTGGAATATTGCACGTATGTATGGCAAACCTGAAGACATCTTCAATTATACAGATAGAGGCAAACAGATTGAAGAATGGATGTATTGGACAACCGGTTTAGCATTTCAATTTGAGGGAGACGGGGCAGGTTGGAAACTAAAACACCGTGAGACATTTGAACCAAAGACACAGAATATACACAGTGATATGCAGAGGGAAAAACAATCCCCACAACAAGATAATACAAATACCGAAAAGAACGGTCAACAAAATGCTGATAAACAGGTAAGCACAGATGGGTTCTCTCTTGCCACCGAATCAGTTTATATCTTCTATAGCCATGAAGGTGTTCTTTGGAGGATAGCACCAGCATCCTATTTAGATAGGAAAATCAGTGCGCCATCTGAAGAACAGATGGGTAAGGAAACCCTATCCCTACTGAATATAAACACACGGGTTGCACCGCTTGGAACAGGAATCAATCCATCTGCATCCGAGAATGGTATTCTTATATACCACGATCCAAATCAGAACGTTATCATTTCAGATGTTGATACCGAGCGAAGTACTGTTCTTTTGGACAGCCGACAGCTGCTTGCTCAAGACATCTCTATCTCTCCAGATGGTGAATACATTGCGTTTGCAAATGCTGACAATTCAGGAAGAAGGCGGATCGTAGTCCAACATCTCAGAAGTGAAAAGACTTTTCTTATTCCATCAACATCACTGGAAATGTCAAACCCTATGTGGCGTAGAGATGGACAATTGCTCGCTTATGCAGCTGCAGGATCCGTTGAAAATCCACAGGCAGGTTCTAACAGAAATATCTATGCTTTCGACAATGTCTCAAATAGTGTTGAACCGATTGTGATTTCTCCTGATGATGATGCTGAACCTTCTTGGCATCCGACTGACCAGAATACGCTGGCATTCTCTCGCGGAGATGACGATGACACGCGGCAAATTTGGGTTGTAACGATGTCCTCTACAGGTGAACCCATTGAAAAACAGATAACAGAGATGGGCGGTAGTCGTCCTGTTTGGGTTCCACCGAAGGGACGCTGGATTCTATATGAAAACAACGGACAACTCTGGACAGTTGATGCGACGACCCCTGGAAGTGAAACACCGCTAATTAGCAACGGAAAAGCGGTCTTTGGATATCAACCTACCGTTGTTCATATTAATGAGTGAGGTATTCTATCTATGAAGATATTGAAAATACATAAGCTAACCGTAGCAGTCATTCTTTTACATATGCTGATTTTGTCTACTGCATCAGCACAGTATCTACTTGTGCCAATGGAACAGACGCAGACCAATCATCTAAAGGCTTACGGTTTAACCTATTGGGCATTAGAAGTACCGCGTGAATATCAATGCTATTGGTGGTTGAATTACCGTGGTGGTGCATTTGTTGTTCCAGATTCTCCGGATGTTAGGGCACGGGCAGCAAGCATGGGTGTCTCTTACGAGCAGATGAGTGTCGCTGAATATCGGACAATAAAAGAGACCATCATTGCCACAAGTAATATGGATGAAATCCTATTAGAGAAAGCCCCTAAAATTGCAGTTTACGCACCCCCTGAAGACACACTCTATCGGGACCCGTGGGACGATGCTGTAAAAATAGCATTAGATTATGCAGAGATTCCTTATGACCAAATATGGGACCAGGAGGTGCAACGCGGTGCATTACATACAGAAAACTATGATTGGCTGCACCTACATCATGAGGATTTTACAGGACAGCACGGGAAGTTTCACGCATCTTTTTCACATCAATTCTGGTACCAACAACGCACCGCACTCTTCGAGAAAGCTGCTAAAGAAGCAGGATTTAAAAGGGTTCCACGACATAAAGGGCAGACTGCGTTAGATATCGCTGACTATGTAACAAAAGGTGGATTCGTATTCGCTATGTGTTCTGCTCCGGAAACCTTAGACATCGCATTAGCGACAAGAGGAGGGTTGCTTGACATCGTTGATCCAATCTTAGATTCAACACCCATGTCACCAGCCTATGAAGAGAAACTAAACTTTGAAAGAACATTTGCATTTAAGGACTTCATTCTGTATCCAAATCCCAACCGATATGAGTTTTCTGATGTTGATAATCCGAATCCTGACAGGAATCCACAAAGCGGCGTAGAGGATTTTCAACTTTTTGAGTTCTCGGCAAAACATGATCCTATACCAACGATGTTAACTCAGAATCATGTGTCGGAAGTGCGCGGTTTTCTTGGACAAACGACCTCTTTTAATCTGGATAGAATTCACCCATCGGTAACCATCTTAGGTAAAATTGAAGGAACAAACTATGCAAAGTATGTCCACGGCACATTAGGTAAAGGAACTTTCACTTTCCTGGGAGGACATGATCCCGAAGATTACCGACACCTTGTAGGTGAAGGGAAGATACCGACGAATCTTGATCTGCACAAACATTCACCAGGGTATCGGCTCATCTTGAATAATATCCTGTTTCCTGCCGCCCGAAAAAAGCCGCAAAAAACCTGACAGTCAAAAGTCTTCGTGATCAGCGGTCATTGCTACCTATAAGTTTTAGAAATGGAAACACCGTCTTTAATGAAAAAATGCTGATAATTTACCAATATTGTAGCGTAAACTTTCTAGTTTGCGCCGTTTTGACACAAACTAAAAGTTTGTGCTACATAGGTAGCAACTTGGGTTAACTTTACTATAATAGAAACTGATTCCTCAAAACTATTGATGCTATGAAAGCGACACTTGCAACCTGTAACCTTAATCAGTGGGCACTTGACTTTCATGGGAATTGTCAACGTATCATTGAATCTATTGAACAGGCAAAAACAGCAGGGGCACGGTATAGACTCGGTCCTGAACTTGAGATTTCTGGTTACTCCTGTCAAGACCATTTCTTGGAGGAGGATACACAACGGCACAGCTGGGAATCTCTTGCACAGATTATCAGTGGTGGACACACAGATGGAATCTTGTGTGATATCGGTATGCCGGTCATGCACAAGAGTGTACGATACAACTGCCGGGTGTTCGTCTGTGATGGTAAGATACTTCTTATTCGTCCTAAAACAGTATTGGCTGCTGAGGGGAACTATCGTGAACCGCGTTGGTTTGCTGCTTGGCAGAAAGGATGGACAACAGAACCTTTTCAACTCCCACCTGAGATTAAAGAGATTACCGGTAACCTAATAGTGCCATTCGGTTGTGCTGTCATCGTAACGCATGAGACAGTTTTAGCATCTGAGACGTGTGAAGAACTTTTCGCGCCTCACTCGCCGCATATTGATCTGGCTTACAACGGTGTTGAAATAATTGCTAACGGATCAGGATCACATCATGAACTACGCAAACTGGATACACGTCTGTCATTAATTCGTAACGCTACAGAAAAGTGCGGTGGCATATATCTATACGCAAATCAACAAGGATGTGATGGTGGGAGACTCTATTTTGACGGTTGTGCCACCATTGCACAGAACGGACACATTCTAACGCAAGGTTCACAATTTTCCATCAATGATGTTGAAGTGGTCACAGCGACTGTCAATCTGTCCGATGTGCGTTCCTATCGCGGTTCAAGAATGAGCGGTGCTGTTCAGGCAAGTCATGGTGTATCTATACCACAGATACATACTGACTTTAAGCTGATTGACCCAGAAAATCGCAATGTGAATGTAACGGTGCCTAAGACTTCTCTTCACATTCATACACCAGAGGAGGAGATCGCTTTCGGTCCTGCTTGTTGGTTGTGGGATTACCTGAGACGTTCTGAAGCAGCAGGATATTTCATTCCTCTCTCAGGTGGTTCAGATAGTGGTGCTGTCGCTACAATAGTAGGTTCTATGTGTCAACTCGTAGCAAAAGCAATCCTTGATGACGTGGCACATGTGGTTAGAGATGCAAAGAAATTGTTCGGAGAAGCCTGTGTGCAAACAATCAAAACCGACTATAACAACCCGGAAATAGCGGCAAAGCATCTTGCGAATCAGTTGCTCTATACATGTTATATGGGAACAACGAATAGTTCACGGGAAACGCGACAACGTGCAAAGGAATTAGCGCATGAAATTGGCAGTTATCATCTTAATATCAATATAGACTCGCTCGTAAATGCCTTGCGAAAACTATTCACGGGTATCACTGGAAAAACGCCTCAGTTCAAGACCGAAGGGGGTAGCACAGTAGAGAACCAAGCACTGCAGAACATCCAAGCCAGATTACGAATGGTGATTAGTTATCTTCTTGCACAAACTTTGCCTTGGGTTCGCAATAGGAGCGGAACTCTACTTGTATTAGGTACCGGTAATGTTGATGAAGCACTTCGCGGTTACCTTACAAAGTATGATTGTAGTAGTGCGGATATCAATCCAATCGGAAGTATTAGTAAAACGGATCTTCGCAGTTTTCTCCGTTGGGCAAAGGACAATCTCGGTTATACAAGTCTTGGAACAATCTTAGAGGCACCACCGACTGCTGAATTAGAGCCTATCACCGAGACATACACACAAACCGATGAGGAAGACATGGGAATGACATATCTGGAGCTGAGCCGATTCGGACAACTACGGAAAACCCATCGGTGTGGACCTGTCAATATGTTTGAGAAACTTGTGCAAGAATGGGATCATCTACCTGCAAGTGATGTTGCCGATAAAGTAAAACGTTTCTTCCGATACTATGCGATCAATCGACATAAGATGACAACATTAACACCCGCATATCACGCTGAGTCCTATTCACCCGATGACAACAGGTTTGACTTACGACAGTTCCTTTACAATACACGTTGGACTTGGCAATTTCGGAAAATTGACAAAATGTTAGCAGATATGGAATCTGAATGAAAAAGACAACCTTTTATCATACATCTCAGTATTCAAGCATACTTATCTGTGTAGTTCTTTTGTTGATTCTTCCGTCAATTGCTGTCTATGGTGTTCCAAATTTACCGCTTAACTTTGACGGATGGGTGATGGATGCACTTAATAAACTTGAAATATCAGGAATTATGGATGGATACCACAGAAATTCTCTACCGCTATCACGAAGCGATGTCGCGAAGATAATTCAGAAAACTGAGAAACGAATTCACACAGAGGAGATTACGTTATCATCTATAGATAGAAAACTGTTAGATAAACTCAAACGCGAATTTAAAGCGGAATTATCAGAGAGGGATAAGACCGACACAGACAAGAATTACATGCAGAAAACAGACATTCGTATTCAATCTGAATCGCGAGAGGCTAATAGTGAAATCGCACTTGCACTTCAAAGTGGATTACATTATGCAATCGGAAATAACAGAAGTCAAATAACGTTCTACACTGAGTTGGAAGTCGCTGATTCTGAACCGGGAATTGATTATGTTGAGAGTTATTTTTTACCGGATGCAGCCCCTCTTGAAAAAACTGCTGACCAGAGATATGAGAAGTGGCATAGGGATTACGTAGTTGATTTCAAACGAAGCTACCTTCAATACCAATTTGCCGCTTTTGGTGAGGCAGAATTTGACATCCTAATAGGAAGAGATTATGTTTATTGGGGGACAAGTCCAGAGAAATCTGTTTCGATTTCTGACAACTCCCCACCGTTTGAACTTGTACGGTTCACTGCGAAAATAGGAACTCTCAAAGCAACTGCTTTTACATCACAACTGAATTCAACATGGTACGATGATGGTACAACGCGTTATCTGGCAAAACGTTTTCTCAGTGCTCACCGTCTTGATTATCAATTCAGGGATTGGCTGGAAATCGGTATATCTGAAATGGTGCTATACGGTGGAGATGCACAAGCATTGCAGTGGGAGTACGTCAACCCGTTTATACTGTATTATGCTGTTCAATATAATGCGAAGAAGGACGATAACATTATACTGAGTTTTGATGCTTCTGTGCGTCCCGTTGATGGTTTACGTCTGTACGCTGAGTGGCTTGCAGATGATTTTCAGTACCAATCTGATTCAAACGATCCGCATGCAGTTGCATGGATTACAGGATTTGATTGGTATCCACTCTTTTTGGAACGTCAACTTGGTATCCATTCAGAATATGTGAGGATCAACCGATGGACTTATACGCATCTGGAACCTGATAATCAGTTTACTCACTTCGGAGCGATTATCGGACATCCGATTGGAACGGATGCTGACCTGTTTTCATGCAGCCTTTCGTATCAAGCGACACCTTCAGCATTGATTGAGACACGTTTTAGTCATCAACGAAATGGGGAAGCAAACGTAACAGATCGTTTTTACGGTGAAGACTTTAAAAGTATACCGTTCCCATCAGGAACAGTTGAACGTCTATCTGAAATTCGGGTTGGATGGCAATATAGACCAATTGGTGGTTTTAACGGATCAATCAACTACGCATGGCGACACATTCAGAACAGAGATAACACGGAAAGTGACTCCGAACAGCAACATCGCATCGTCGTCCTGCTTGCTTATGCATGGACAAAGTAAAACAAGGAAGAACGGGCAATGAATTGCCCTACTACGAACACTTCTTGCTTATGCATGGACAAAGTAAAACTGAGGAACGCCACAATGGAAAAAATATATTTTTTACCAGAAAAAAACGCTTTTTTCTATTGATATTATGTGTTTTGCTGATAATTGGCTTTGTTGTAATTGTACGGGACTGGTACGGTGTTCGCTTACTCGCCGTATCCCCGGAAATTTACAAGTATCGTCATGTGATTCGCCACCATGCGTCAACACACGAATTGGATTGGAAGCTTATAATTGCGTTGATAGTTCAAGAATCTGGCTTTAACGAATATGCTATAAGTCCAGCTGGGGCAAAAGGCTTAATGCAACTTATGCCTGAAACAGCAAAGGAGCTTGGGGTTACCGACCCATACAACGCGGAGGAAAGTATTGCGGGTGCTATACGTTATCTCCGCAGTCTATACGACCTCTATCCAGATAGTTCACATCCCAATCGTGTCCGAATCGCCTTAGCAAGTTATAATGGAGGTCGGGGACACATAAAAGACGCTCAAAAGATAACATTGCACCAGAAAGGACAGCCTAATCAGTGGGAGTCGCTACGTTCACATCTTAGTCTACTCACCGAAAAAGATAGAGAATTACATGCAGAAGTATGGGAATCAGGCAAACCTCCTCACGGGTACTATAACGGATTTGGTGAAACGATTGATTATGTGGATAAGGTGATGCGATATTATGACAGGCTTTGCCATTTTGCTGAGATTGTGCGTAAAGTTAAATCCCTTGTAAGTTAATAACAGGCATAGGGACCTGTGGCAAATGTTTAACTATGTTTTTAAAAGTATTTTGTATTCCAATCAACGTTTCGAACGTGAGGTGTCAGGTTTTATTCTAGGATCATAAGCATGGGCTGACAAAGTTTGAGGAAAATCAAGTATTGTCTGAATAACCCAATCAATACGGTTGGTTCCAACATACGGTTCCTTAAGGTCTGTCGCTTCGGTAGAGGCGTAGAGTGGATATAAAGCGATGTCGCGGTCAACAGAACGATCAACACACAAAAGATAAGTAAGAAACGAATAATCTGATTTTCATCTCTAAAACCTCCTACGGTTCTTGTAGACCCAAATATTGATAAGGGTCAATTGCTATGTCTTCAAGAGTGACAACTTTGATATGTGATGGAACATCGTTTTCGTCTTGATAGATGACACCGGGTGGCACTAAATCGGGAGCACCTTTTGCCCCGATTATTTTTTTATTACCGTTTGTATCGGTAATGTACTCAACAAGGATACTTCCCTTTTCAATCGGTGCGATAACGAATTTACCGTTCAGATTGGTTGTGCCGATACTGCTATATTTATCGCGTGTGCCATCTTCACGCATTTTGAGAGTTGTGCGTCTAAGCAATTCGTGATTAAGGTTTTTGCATTGTTCCCAAAAAGTTTTGGGGTCCGGGTATCCATCTGGTAATTTTGGATAGGGGCCCAGTCCAAAAGGTGAAACCAGTTCGGGTTCATTCTTTACTTCTATCGGTTCGGTTGTTTCCTCTGTGGACTGGGTTATTACATTTGTGGGTTTTTTCTCAGTTGAGATGTTAGATACCGGTTGTTGCTTAATCCGCTTTCAAGATTATCTGCTTCTTCTAACAACTTTGTTAGATCGCGATTGTCTGCGATCTCGTGCATAATAATATACACGGCTGCAGTTCCGAGTAAAAGAATGAGAATAGCGATTCCCCAATACATTTTACGGGTCATGCTAATATCTCCTTATGTAGAGAGTTATCCTTCTGCTGTGTAGCGAAAAGGGTTGTTATTCATGGGTTATCTCTATTGTTTGCTTGAGGGTGTTAACCAAATAATTCGGAGAAAAGCAACAAAGTATCATTATTTAGTTAATACCCTCAAAGCAACGATATGTTTATAGGTCCTCAAGGTTCAAGAGAGCTTGTATAAACACATCTAAATCTGATGTTTTGGTGGCAACCCGAAGTAAATGATCTAGACGTTGCAGATCGTCAATGGTGCTGAGAAAAGGTCTGAGTTTATCAGTCACATCTGCCTCTAACTTGACCTCTAACACTGTGAGAATAGATTCAACTATGCCTTCTGCTTTGCCTAATTCACGAGCTTCTGGTGCTAAGTATTCTATGATGGGTGCATGTTGCATGGTTTCCTCCAATATAATTTCCATTATCATTTGTGATTCGTAAACTAAACTTCCAAATACTACCAAACTTCCAAGATATGCTGCCTTGTCCGGTACATCAATGCTATCAGCAACTTTCACACAATTCCGAACCCATTGGTCATCTGTTATGTTCTTTTCATGCCCCATTAGCGGCGTAAGGGGAATCAATCCTGTAAGCCTTGAATCCAGAATCTGCTGTCCATCAAGATCAATCAGTCGTAAGGTTTTATATTCAATTGAGATGTTATGACCTTCAATCTGTTGCGTAAATTTACCCGGATCGTTTTTGCCAGCATCCGGGCGTAGGTAAATCACATTAGAATAGACTGGTAAACGATGTGTTTCAATCGCTCTAATGGTATAACCCGCCATCCGAAGGGGCATCTCCGGATCATAACTATCGGTAGTCTGAAATTCAATATGTATAAGGACTTCTTGACCTTTGTAGATCGTTTTGATGAGTGAATCCGCCTGATGCATTTCAACGGTAGGTTATTCTGGGGTGATGATCTCCAACACCTCAATGTCCGTTTCTTCAAACCCGATGCAGAGTTGGACATAGTCTTGCGGATCTGTTTCAATCTGTTTCTTAGAGGCAGTATCAAAACTTGCCATTTTACTCCTTCAAAAACGTTGTATCAGTGTTTTCAATGTTTACTATAAAATAAGAACTTATTCCTTCACTTCAATTCTAACATAGGGGGGTTATATTAGCAAGTGAAAACGAAATGTGCTACAGACTGATAAAATCATATTCTAAGCACAAAACTTTTCGCGTGGGATGATGGGATCGGTAGCACAATCTAACAACATGTGCTACAAACATGCACAATCTAACAACATTTAAGAAAAGAATGCGTAATTTGGCATATTGCATTACTTTTCTTCAATCGCTTCAACGTTTGCACGCGGTAAGGTGGTTTTTTCTCCGTTTGCGAATTCCACTTGTAGCACACGCACTTCTGCCTCTGTCTCCAGTTTCTGTAGTTCAATTGGAAGTTCAGTTACGTGTCCTAATCTACCAAAGTGCGGTTCGCGGATAACTCGGACAGGACTGCCAATGTTTAGTATCCCTGCTAACACATCTGCATGTTGGTCTTCTGCTTCTGACACAAACGGTATGACGATCTCCGGTCGGACGACACCTGCACGTATCTGTGTTGCGCCGTTAATAGATGTCTTCATACCTTCACGTTCTTTCAATAGCGTAAACGTTCGATCTGCCATAGCAATGCTGCCGAATCCTTCAGTGATGACCAACGTAATCCCAAGTTCTTCTGAACCTGTGATTGCTACACCGAGTTCATAGCCGAGGAGTTGTCGTAGGTCCGCGTCATCAATACCTCCTGCAATGATACCGTTAACACCGATGTCAATGCCTTTCTGAACGACATCTGTTGAAACAAGCGAACCAGCAACGAGTATCTTGCCTTTGTGTTCAGGCAATATCTGATTGGCATCCAACGTCTCGCTTGGTGAATTCACAATGACAACCAGTTCACCTACGGTCTCTCCACCGACACCGAAGATACCTTGCACATAAGTGCCATACGTTTCTACTGTTACACCTTCATTGGGAATAGTCTCTGTTACGATGCCTTCAGTATATGCCTTGACTTCTACAGGGATAGGCGGTTCCCGAAGGATGACCTGTCCGGTTACGCCAGATATAGACTCAATCGTACCAACCATCGGAGAACGTGCCTGTGATTTGAAGAGTCCAAAGAGTCCTTTTGTAGATGCGATGACTTCATCCTGTGTGACTGTTTCTCCCTCCTGCTTGAGCATGTATTCTGAAATTTCCTCTGGTGGAACACTGAGTAGATTTGCAACGTTCAGCAACTGAACATTACCGGGTAGGTCTGCCTTTGCTACGACATCCTCAGCAGTTACTTTTGCCCCAATTTCTACAAGCACCTCACCTTCAAGAGGCAGTTGCCGTTTTTTCTGAATTGTTGTTCCTTCGGTGACCTTTAGTCCGGGAGTATACGCGTGTGCCATTCTTTACACCTATTGTTATAAATTATCTTAAGAGTGTGCCTGCTAACTTACGGCACACGGATGAAGTTTGATTTATTAATCAGGTAATCCTGATTTCACCAGGTCCAGTAAGTGCGATATCCCCATCGCACCATAGACATCTATTTAAGGAGATAAATACAATCTAATAGTGACCTCAGTCCCGTAGGGACGATATGTTTATAGATAAAAGTTACCACTATCCTCTTTAGTCCCGTAGGGACGATATGTGTAGATTAAAGATATTAGATAAACATATCGTCCCTACGGGACTAAAGAAATGGTGTTCAATCCTGATCTATAAACATATCGTCCCTACGGGACTAAATGTGGGACAATCTCAATCACAATAAGTGTTGAGGAGCATTCTTGCTAACGCAAATTAATTACTAAATCTTTATGAGTGTTCCTGCTACTTTACGGACGGCACACGGAGTGTGCCTACTACTTTTAAGAGTATTGTTTACATCGGTACTTTTTTATTTATGGTAGAACATAGAATTAATTTGACATGCTTTTCTGTAGGAGGGAACTCCGATTCCCGACTGAACGCTCTGATAGTCGGGAAGCGGAGTTCCCTCCTACAGAAGATATGTAAACATATTTACATATTTCGCCATAAACTGCCATATCTCTTTAATTTTTGCTTTAGCTCTGGATTTTCTACGACATCACGGTTGACGATATAAGTGGGAAGTTTCCCCGATGCAACGGCAAGGATGCTCTTACACGCACTCTTTCCATTATCAACAAAACACTGATCTGTCCAGCAAATACTGTGTGGGGTGACAATCACATTATCCAAACTAAGCAAAGGGTCGTCATCGTCAATCGGTTCCTGTTCAAACACATCAAGACCTGCTCCCTGTATCTGTTCATTTTGCAGTGCATCCGTAAGTGCCTCCTGATTGACGATAGGACCGCGTGCAGTATTGATAAGGTATGCAGTCTTTTTCATCATTCCGATATACTTCTCATCAATAAGACCGCGTGTCTGTTCTGTCAATGGACAACAGATACAGACGAAATCAGCAGTTTGCATCAGCGTTTCTAAATCGACAAGTGTTGCGTCTACCTCTTTCGCTTCATCGGGTGAAACATAAGGATCATAGGTAATGTGCTTCATACCGAAGGGTTTGGCAAGTTTGAATGTCTCTTTACCGATGTTACCCATCCCAACGAGACCGAGTGTTCTACCGACTAAACCCATTCCCATGTAATCTTGCTTGTCCTCCCATCTACCTGAGCGAGTCAGTCTGTCCTTGATGAGGAGTTGATGACTTAAGGATAAAACGAATGTAAGAATAGAAGTTGCGACTGGGCGACGAACACCATCGGGCGCGATTGTGAGTAATACGCTGTTGTCAGTGCATGCCTTGACATCTACTCTGTCGTATCCGACTCCGAATCTGGCAACGATTGCTAACCTATCATTTCCAGAGATGGTATCGGCTGTGATTGCTGTGCCTAATACTAACAAGGCATCATAGTCTTTCACCTGCGATGACGACAATTCCGGTGTATTTTCTGCGATATATTCCCAAGCAATCCCAGCAGCATCAAATAACTGTCCAGCAATACTGTCTAAATCTGAACTTCCATCAGGTTTAATGAAATCACGCGTGATGCCAACGCGAAATACGTTCTTATTCATTTACGTTTTCCGATTGATCAAAATGTCCAATAGATAGTGAAACCCAAAATATCATGATACTTCTTAGCGCAACAGATAATGAATTACTACGGGCAGGGAAACCCAGCCCCTACAAACAGGTATTTGTTGGCAAATAAGTGTATATTTAATTCTAAGTTTTACTATATTAACCTAAGTTGCTACCTATAAGTTTTTAGACATAGAAAGACCTTCTTTAATGAAAAATATGTTGATAATTAGCCAATTTTCGTAGCGCAAACTGTTAGTTTGCGTTTCACAGGCACAATCTAACAGATTGTGCTACAAGGTGGCAACTTAGGTTATATTATTCAGGTTCAAGCGAAACTCTTTGGAAATATTTCCAATTGAGCGGCTGCAGTTTTAGGTTCTTCACCCTTTTATTAATCACCAAGACCTGTTTTGCATGTGCCAATGGGACCCACGGCACATCATTGTGAAATATTTGTTGCGCTTCTTTGTATAGAGCATCGCGTTCATCTTTGTCTGAAGTCGCTCTTGCTTTTTCTAACACGTTCTGCATTTCGTCACTGCGATAGAATGCGATATTTCCGGCAGGTTTTTCTGCTGATGATTTACTTAAGAGAAAATAGAAGAAGTTATCAGGATCACCGAGATCAGCACTCCATCCTAACATAGCCATATCATGCTCACCATTCTTGGTTTTCTCAAGATAAGTTCCCCAATCATACGTAACGATTTTTGTCTTAATCCCAATTTTTCTCAGGTCAGACTGGATGACTTCTGCAAGTGCACGTCCATCAGGAATATAGGGACGGGGAACCGGAAGTGCCCACAAAGTTGTTTCAAAACCGTTGGGAAATCCAGCTTCCTCAAGCAGTTTTTTTGCTAATTCTGGATTGTATTCGTAATCCTGAATTGTATCGTCATAGCTCCATAAAGAGGGAGGGATCGGGTTCTTTGCCGGCATACCGAGTCCTTGATATAGATGCTTAATGATCGTAGCTTTGTCAATACCGTGGTTTATGGCAAGTCGGACTTTCTGATTATCCAACGGTGGTTTATCAAAGTTCATTGCCAAGTATCCGATATTCATACCCGATTGTGTTAGTAATAGAAGCGTATCATCCGCTTCGATCTGCTGTAAATCATCTGGATTTGGGAATTCCATTGCGTGCAGACCACCTCGTTGAAGTTCAATAAGCCTCACAGCGTTATCAGGTATAGAACGAAAGACGACTCTGTCTAAGTTCGGACGTCCACCCCAATAGTCATCGTTTGCGACGAGAACGATTTTATCCTTCTTATCCCAGCGCGAAAACTTGAATGGACCCGTACCAACAGGGTTGTTAAAATACGCATCTCCCCATTCCTTTACAGCTGTAGGACTGACGATTGCAAATGGTGTTATCGCTATCGTATAAATAAAAGGGGCATAAGCAGACTTAAGAGTAATTTGAATGGTAAAGTCATCAATAGCGGTTATCTTATCAACGATCTCAGCTAACCCTGTCGCCACCCAGTATACATAGCTTCCACTCACATTATGAAAGGGATGTGTTTTATCGTGTTGTCTATTGAGTGAAAAGAGTACTGCGTCCGCATCAAATGGTGTTCCATCGTGAAATTTCACGCCTTTGCGTAGATAGAATGTCCATGTGAGTCCATCTTCTGAACTTTCCCATTTCTCTGCGAGTCCGGGTTCAAGATCAGTGCTGCCATCTTTGTATTGGACAAGTGTGTCGTAGATGTTATCGCACACCTTGAATGATTCCCCATCTTCTTCAAGTGCGGGGTCTAACCCAACAGAATCCCCACCACGACCAAAGATGAACGTGCCACCTTTAGCATGCGAATCTGCATCTGCTGAAGAAGGGAAAAAAACGATAGTGAATGTAAGAAAAGTTGTCAGGATTAACAACAATGAAAGGACTGATAATACGTGTGGGATAATACCGGTATCTGTGTGGTGATGTTTTGGGAAAAGTCCATTAAATCCAACTTTCTGTACCTGAGTCATAAATATCTCCAAAGTTCTAAATGATATGTTTCATGATATAGTTTTTTTAGGGAGATGTCAAGATAATTCAGTTGCACAATCTGGAAGAATGTGCTACAAATACACAAACCGATTCATAGAAGATTGAATATTGATCCTACCAAGGAGAGAACTTATGAAAACATACCGCATTGCTATTTTGGGATGTAGAGGACGTGGTACAGCGGCTGCACGGGCATATCACGCACATCCCAGAACAGAAATTGTTGGACTCTGTGACCTCATTGAAGAACGATACAACACATTAGGTAAAGAACTCAACGTCTCGGCGCGATTCACTGATCTTGATGAAATGATTCGGCAAACTTCACCAGACATTGTAGCAATTCCTACAGCAACGGAGTTCCACTACGACTTATGTATGCGCGTCTTAGAACACGGTGTCCATATTGAAGTAGAAAAACCGATGTGCGTTGATCTCGTGGAAGCAGATGCGGTCATAGCAAAAGCAGAAGAAAAGGGTGTACAGGTCGCCGTACATCATCAGGGTAGGGTTGGTGCATCTATGCAAGCGATTGCACGTGCCTTCAATACTGGAAAAATCGGTGATATACGATATATCTACGGTAGTGGTAAAGGTTATTACGGTGGATACGGTTTGATGAATATCGGCACACACATGCTCAACAACATGCTCCATTTCGGCAAACGTTGTAAAAGTGTTGTCGCACATCTGACAACGGGAGGAAAACCGATTACACCTGAAGATGTTGTCCCATCACCAAGCGGTATGGGAACCATTGCTGGTGAATATATCACCGCAACACTGCAGTTTGAAGGCAACGTTACTGGTACACTGTTACAACACCGTTTTCATCCAATGGACACAAACGCTTATGCTATGGAACTTTTTGGCACTGAAGGTAGACTCATGTGGAAAACAGGTGGAGCATGGTATCTACCAACACCGCATTATCTTCCCGATGGTAACAACGACAAATGGGAATCTTTAGAATTAGTTTATCCCGATCATTATAACCCGAAAAGCAGTGCTTCTGAAATGGATTATTGGTTTGTTGAGGAGTATGTCAATGCTTTAGATCAAGGTAGACCCCATGTGTGTAGTGGGCATGAGGGAAGACACGTCATCGAGATAATGATGGGTATTTTTGAATCTGCTGCTGACGGTAAACGGGTGGATTTACCACAGACTGATCGGACACACCCCCTATTACGGTGGCGTAAAGAGTCCGGTTTACCACCACCAACAGAAATGCCACGCGGCTACGGTGAATGGTTAACGCTGGAAACAAAACGTATCAGTTAACTCGGACGAATAGGCATGTTTTGCCCCATGTCTTTCAGCGAAGTCTTCTGCTTTTGCTTGATCCCGTCGCATCACTACGATGCGTTGTGAATCATCAACAGAATATAAAGGTGGACCGCCTTTATATTGAGCGACATTCCCGCATCCGAGTATACCCCATCTGAGGATTGCCATGATTTGTAATCCTTTCTAATTCCAATACCTTCTCCAAATAATAGACATTCTGTTAGATTGTGTATTGTAACTGTAGCACAAATTTAGTTCTTTTTGATATTACCTAAGGTTGTTAGTTTTTTGTTTTTAGGATTGAAGATACCTTTTGTTGATTGTGTTCCTATGATTTCCTTTATACCAGCATAAGATACATCTTCTATTTTGTAGTAATATTTTGTGTCAAGATTAGCAGTTTTGTCTTTCCACTGATATTTTGTGCGTTGACTGGTTGTGCCTGCACCTATGATCATTTTCTCATTGATTTTAGTAAAATCTCCACCCTTTGTTAAACTCCGATAAAGATTAAATCCTGCATTGTCTATTTCCGATTCAGTTGTCCAATTTACGATAACTTCATTATTTTTTGACTTGATAGAAAATGCTGATAGAACTACTGGTAATGTGCCTTTTTCGTCTCTATAACCTGGTGTGCCTATATCATTTTGGTTGCCGTAATAGTACTTATTTTGAGTAGTAGATAAGGTTTCGTTTTTATTAGCAGGAAACCATCCAAAATGTCTTATTCCTAAACTAAAATCTGTTTCTTTACCTCTGTTAGGTTTTAGTCTTCTGATAAGTGATATGCGTTCTTTTCTGACGACTTCAGGTATCTCCCAAAGAGTATTGTTCTTTTGATCTATGTTGCTCATACGATCTATTATGTTATTGTTATTGTCTTGAAGTTCTATTACCATAGCTTTGTGATTCCATAAATTTCTATTGCTGTATTGTCCGTAGAAGTTTTTGAATATTTGAAGATCGTATATGTTTTCTATTAGTTCTCTGGACATAGCGGTATCTTCTATTCTCCAAGCAACAATAACTTTGGTTTTTCTACTATCTATTGTTAGTTGTTTTATGTTTATAGTTTGAAGTTCTTTTATTATATATCCATTTTTTGTTTTTTCTATATACTTACCGACTATTTTCCAATCTACTATGTTGATGTTGTTGGGAGTTGTGTTGTAAAGTTCAATCCATTGTGGCAATTCGTTACGTTTAGTTTTTTTGTTATATTTGCATAACATAAATTCACTAAAAATGATGTTTCCAGCATTTTTGGTTGTCCAATCAAAGAACTGCATTTGGTAAGTATCTGTTACTGTAATGTATTCAGTTTCATTTTCAGTTTCATTTTCAGTTTCATTTTCAGTTTCATTTTCAGTTTCGTTTTCAGTTTTATCTTCAGGCGTAGGTTCGGGTTTGGGCGTAGGTTTGGGTTTGGGCGTAGGTTCGGGTTCGGGGGTAGGTTCGGGTTTGGGCGTAGGAACAGGATCGGGAACAGGATCGGGAACAGGATCGGGAACAGGATCGGGAACAGGATCGGGAACAGGATTGATCACCGACTCATCAATATCTAATATATTAATAGTTACAGATATAGTATCTGATCCGCCTTTCCTATCTGATACTGAAATAATAACAGAATATTGTTGCTTGAGCTCGTAATCTAATTTTGCAAAAGTCTTTATTTGACCTGTTGCAGTATCTATAGTAAATTGTGTATCATCAGTTCCACTTAATGTATATGTAAGTGTATCATTATTAGAATCTGTTGCTGATACAGGTTTACCTATATCTACACCTGCTGGTGTATTTTCTGAAATACTTCGTGTGGTTTCTAAGCCATCTGAAAATATAGGTGGATTATTCTGAGGCTTAGGTTTTGGCGTAGGTTTAGGACTGGTCTGAGGTGGTGGTTCTGGATCAGGTTCTGGATCAATAGGTTTTTTCTCTATCGGTGCATTTACACCTAACATCCATATTATTCTTGATGCACGTTTCCCGATAGGGTCTATATATGTTACTTTTATTTGTGATCTTCCTTGTTGACTTGATGATGGTTTGAATTCTATATTTCTAAATCTGATAAATCCATCAAGGACACCCTCTTTTATTCTTGTATTAGTATTGAAAGTGCCTTGTATGCCTGATAATACTTCCAATTTTACATTATCAAAGGTTACTTCAGAATCATCTTTTACATCAAAGTTTATTGTATATCGTCTTGGTTCTTGACCTGGTCCTGTTCTGGTAGTGCCTACAGATGATATAAGAGGTGTTTGTGGGGAGTTTCCGAAAAATACATTGCTAAAAACTCCTGGTTCATTTCCAAAAGATTGAACATATCCATCTATTGTTTTTAATCTGTAATCATTTCCTGAAGGTCCTGGATTGATGTAAGTTATATTAATATTTTTGAATCCATATTGTATTTCATTGGGGAATTGAACAAGTATTTTTTTTTATGATTCACCAGAAGAAACACCATTACTGGTTTGGCTTGTTCCACCATCAATTACAGTAAATGCATTATATAACCTTGAATCTCCGAACCCACTTATTATTTCTTCGTCAAATGTTATTTCTATATTTTGTTTTTTATTGTCTGTATACCATACTCTTGCACTTATTTCTACACTTGTTTCTGGTATGGTTGGGTTTAAACTTGGTATTAGTCCATTTATAGTATTGATGCTTGATTCATCACTCCATCCATTATGGATGTTTAAAATGTCGCCTGTGGCGTATGCTGATACTTGAAAGTCATAGGATATTTCGTTGGTTAATCCTGTAATTGTTAGTTCGGTGTTTGTGTTTTTTAGTTCAGTCCACTCATTCCAATTGGAATTATCACTTTCTTTGTATCTATATCTGTAGTTTGTTATGTTTGGTATAACTTTGTTATTGTCATCTGATGGAGTTTCCCATGATAATTTTACTATTTGATCGCCAGCCCTTCCTTTTAGTTTTGGTGGATTGGGACGTGGCGGGAGTTCTGTTTGGATATTTAAAATTATTATGCGTTTGCCACGATGTAAGTTGAGTTTGTTGTAGTTTGCATCTGAAGGTGATTCGGGCATTTCTATGAGAACACGAAAATTTTCTACTACATCTTTTTCTATTTGTAGAGAATTTAATGCTATGCCTCTTTTGTAGAAATCATTGTGTTTTGTTATTACGGTTTCACCTTCTCCTAAGGTTATTTTATTATCTTGATTAAAGTTAGGACTGTGTGATGCAAAGGAGAAACTTATTGGTATTCCATTTGCACGGTATCCGTATTGGTCTCTTACGCGGGCTATAAGAAACAGATTACTTTGATAATTGGTGACTATGTTATAGTTTGTTTTTCCTTCAACTTGTTGCATATCCCAAGCAAAAGGTGTTCCCATACCAGCAAAATTTTGTCCTATTGCTTTTTTGATTTCTTCATCAGTGCCACTAACTTCGTCTATTTCGTTATCATTGTCAGAATCTAAATCAAGCACGGATAGTGAATTTAGTGATTTTATTGTTTGAACAAAACTATTTAAGTTTTGCATAGTAAAGTGGTCACCATCAAGTCCATCAATTCTGAGTGTAGATAGACTTGATAATGAAGATATACTGGATATATCATTTATTGTTCCATGTCCTTTCACAGATAAACCTGTAATTGATGTAGCATATTCTAATCCAGACAGTGATGTTATATCATCAAAAGTTTCGCCATAATGCCTTGATTCAGGATCTAATGCTTCTTCTCGTAAAGATGACAAGAATCCACCATTTAAAACAAGTTCTCCGCTAAGTGCTTTCAAATCTCCTAATGTGAATGCTCCACCATAGTTGTTATTTTCATCATTGTTTATTCTATACCTAAGCATTGTTAACATACTATGACTTGAAATAAGATCAGTGTCTGGTGTGCTATCTGGGAGTTCTTGTGCTATAACAGAGTTGCTGAATAATAGTAGACTTATGAGATACAGTATTATCAAGTGTGTTTTCATTTTGTGAAATACTTTTAGGTTCATTTTTGTATCCTTTACAATAGGTGAAGTACCATCGATTTTTTAGACCAGAATACGGACAGTTAACAATTCTATTTAATCAAGTTTATAGGGTGGCTTGACAGATTACCTTTTTCACGATTCCGATCCCCGATGGGAATTCATGAAACCAAACAACTCAACTTAGAAAACTGCAATATTTATATTTGAATATTGCTTAAGCAAGTTTGAATATTAAATATACAGGCGGTACGTTGATGACGAGAGGGGAAACCCCAACCCTACGGGTGCGGCGCCTGCAGGCTTAGCGGAAAATTGATAATTTATTATTTAATATTGCTTAATACGGTGATGTGTGTAAGCATTCAGGCAGTTCTCAATTTTAACTACTTGAATGCTATAAATAGACGCAGAGACGCATTCTGCGGAAAGGAAGGTAGTATCTTTTCACGGTCCGTTTACTCCTTGAGATTTTCATATATCTGACGATTTCGTCGTTCAATCAGTTCATTCTATACTTGGTTGTAATAGAATTGATATTTTGAAATATACTAAAAAACTCTTGGATTTACATGGACGCAATAAGAATAAAAAATATGTAAAATTAAGTAATTTAATGATCATCCTAATAGATTCAACTTAGAATCTACATAGAATATCATTTGTATATATAAATATATAAATTGGAAGTATAAATGATTTTCAATTGCGCGTGTAAATTCGTTTCCTCCAGTCACTACTGTAATAAAACCTGAAACGTAAAAACAGTGTAAGTTTCGATCATTTCAAGTTAAGTTAGTCAGATAAAACCTTTTGTAGATGATAATAGATAAAAAGACGATATTAGGACAAATACTAATTCTAACTATAGTTGGACAGTGGTCATATTAATTAAAATATTAGTATAATAGTATTATATATGACTTTCAGTTTTTTGTCAAGAAAAAAAATCAAGTGGGTGTGTAAAGTTTTTGGCATAATCACTCTTCTAACATGAAACTCAGTAATAAACATGTTTCTGATGTGTCCAGTTCTTGTAGAAGCACATGAGTAAGGAGAGAAGTAGGTTTCTGTAAAATGTCAAGCCCCAGAGGGGCGAAAGGTATATCATGGCACGAAATTAAAAACACATATTCTATATACCTTTCGCACCGCTGGTGCTTGGGATTTTGTTTTTCACATGTTCTATACACCTTTCGCACCGCTGGGGCTTGGGATTTTTCTGACCATTTCTGCCAAAATCTTTACACACCCATCTCAAATGGATAGGGTTCAGTATATTTCACTTGACAATTCCTCACTTTCATGGCACAATCCAATCCAAAATATACAAACGGAGAAGTTATGTCCCAACCCGATATCCTTCAAACCATCCTAAAAGATAGCAAATACCATCTTGACCTATTCAAAGAGACCGAACTCCAGGAATTACGCCAGAAGGTAGAAGGAAACGATAAACCCCTGATTTACTGTGATGTTCGGAGGAAAGCGATTCAACTAAAGCCAGAGGAAGTAGTCCGTCAACTCTATGCAGCACGACTGCTAACACAATATCGTTACGACACTGATCGCATAAGGTTTGAACACCTCGTCAACTTCGGTAGAGAAAAGAAACGTGCTGATATCGTTATCCTTGACAAAGACAGACCGGATACGCCTTATACTATCATTGAAGTAAAGAAACCGAAACTCCAAGACGGAAAAGATCAACTCCGTTCCTATTGCAATGCCACTGGTGCACCCATCGCAGTATGGACAAACGGACAACAGATTTCACATTACCACCGTAAAGACCCGAATTACTTTGAAGAGATTACCGATATTCCCAACGCAGATCGGACCCTCGCCGACATTCTCAACGAACGTTTCACCCTTAAAGACCTCATCATCAAGGACAAACTCGCAGCAGAACGCAAATCGCTAAAGGACATCATTTTAGAATTAGAGGATGAAGTACTCGCAAATGCGGGTGTTGATGTCTTTGAAGAGGTATTCAAACTCATCTTTACCAAACTCTTTGACGAATTCAAGAGTCGCTCTGACAAAGAATATATCAACCGAATTTTAAGACGAAAAATTAACACAGTTGTGCAGGAAGCCACTAAACCCTTCGGTTCCAGAGGTGCAGATTATGAATCTATAAAAGAAATCGTTGAAACGATACCAGATAACGATATGGAACGCGCGATGGAGTTCAGAAACACTGGACAAACGGACAGCGAACTGAAGTCAAAAATCCAGCACCTTTATGACGATGCCAAAAACCAGTGGCCTGGGGTTTTCTCCGAAGGCTCCACATTTAAACTTTCTGACAGCCACCTTGCAGTTTGTGTCTCCAGTTTGCAGGATATTAAGCTGTTTAACTCTAACCTACAGATTGTTGATGAAGCGTTTGAGTATCTGGTGAGTAAGGATGCCAAAGGTGAAAAAGGACAATACTTTACGCCACGACACGTGATTGACATGTGCGTAAAAATGCTCAATCCGAAACGCGGTGAGTATATGATAGACACCGCCGCTGGAAGTTGCGGATTTCCAGTACACACTGTTTTTAAACTTACCGGACGTAATTTCACGAATGCAGAAATTCCACCAGAGGAAAAAGAAAACATACTTAAAGTGTTTGGAATTGACTTTGACGAAAAGACGGTTAGAATTGCAAGAACGTTAAACCTGATTGCAGGAGACGGTGAAACCAACGTCTTGCATCTCAATACCCTTGACTATGAACGTTGGAGCGACAGAGCTGAGAGAGATAGATTATGGATAATGACTTACGGCAGAGGGTTCGATCGCCTCAAAGCGTTAAGAACAGAAAAAGACCAAAACAGACTATTCAATTTTGATATTCTGATGGCGAATCCGCCTTTTGCAGGGGATATTAAAGAGAACCGTCTCCTCCACCAATACACCCTCGGCTTTAAAGGAAACGGTAAGGTACAAAGCAAAGTAGGTAGGGATATTCTGTTTATTGAACGTAATTTAGACTTCCTAAAACCGGGCGGTAGAATGGCAATTGTGTTACCGCAAGGCAGATTCAACAACACATCCGATAAGTATATCCGTGAGTTCATCGCAGAACGTGCACGCATTCTGGCAGTCGTGGGTTTGGATACCAACACGTTTAAACCACATACAGGCACCAAAACCAGCGTGCTGTTCCTACAGAAATGGAACGATGATCCATACCAAGGACCGCTTTGTCCAAAAGTTGTGGACTATCCAATCTTTTTTGCAGTTTCTGAAAAAGGCGGTAAGGATAATTCCGGTGATTATGTGTATCTGCAAAACGAGAATGGACAAAATATATTAGATGAAAACGGTCATCTGATCGTTGAACATGACCTACACAATCACAATGAAAAATTACCTTTTGGAATTGCTGAGCAATTTATTACATGGGCAAAAACCGAGAAATTATCGTTCTGGGAAGATGCTAAATGAACGGTGATAGATGCTGCCCTGGATGGACATGCCAACGTACAGTTTTCAATCGTCAATTTCAGTGAGGTGAATTCGCACCGTGATACGAGATTAGATGCAACACATTACCATCCATTGCACCTCAAAAACCTAAGTAATTTTAAAGAACAAACGCAACCTCTTTCTGAATACATCACTCATATATCTGGTGGTGCAACACCTCTTGGAGCAGTTTATCCGGAAGAAGGTGTTCCTTTCCTGAGAGTGCAAAATATAATGCCAAATTACATATCGGGGACCGGCATGAAATATTTATCCCCATCCCAAAACCAGAAAATCATAAGAAGTCAATTAAAAAAGGATGATGTTTTACTGACTATCACAGGTTCCTATGGAAAATCTGCAGTGGTAACAGACGAGTATGTAGGTGCAAACATAAATCAACATTCCGTAAAAATGACGGTTAAAAATATCGTCCCTTACTTTTTGTCTACTTTCTTAAATTGCAAATACGGATATTCTCAATCAACAAGACATATTGTGGGAATTACCAGACCCGCATTAGATTATTCGGCAATTAAAACTTTCTTAATTCCAGATTTAGACAGAGTTTTTCAGGAAACGATAGGATTATGTTGTTCCCAAGCAGAAGAATTAAGAAAAGATTCAAAAGCGTGTTATAACCAAGCACAAACTCTCCTCCTTGCTGAACTTGGACTTGTCAATTGGCAACCGAAGCAGCAGCTAACCTTTGTCAAAACTTTTCTGACACTGAGTCTGCTGGAACGTATTGATGCAGATTACTTTCAACCGAAATATGACGATATTGTCAACGCCATCAAAAATTGTGCAGACGGTTACGATACATTGGAAAATATGGTCACATTAAAAAAAGGTGTTGAGGTCGGCAGCAAAGCGTATATTGAGTCTGGTATACCTTTTGTTCGGGTCAGCAATCTCAGTCCGTTTGAAATCACACAGGAGAAGTACATATCTGAGGAACTGTACGCAGCAGTCAAGGAACACCAACCGAAACGGGGAGAGATTCTACTCAGCAAGGACGCAACCCCCGGTATCGCCTACTACCTACGCGAAACACCCGACAAAATGATCCCTGCCGGTGGTATTCTCCGCTTGAAAAGCAAAATAGATAAAATCAATAACGAATACCTGACGCTGGTGCTTAATTCTATTTTGACACAAGAACAGGTAAATCGTGATGTGGGCGGTTCAGTCATTCTGCATTGGCGACCAGACCAAGTAGCAGGAACAGTTATCCCCATTTTACCTCAAGAGAAACAAGTAGCAATTCAAGAAAAGGCTATTGAATCCTCTCGTTTACGTAAGCACGCTAAAGACCTTTTGGAACATGCAAAGCGCGCAGTCGAAATTGCTATTGAGCAAGATGAACAGGCTGCTATTGATTGGTTGGAATCCCAAACACATGAACAAGTCATTAGATAAAATCTACTGTTACGTTGATGAATCTGGACAGCATACGCAAGGTGAATTTTATAGTGTCGCTGTAGTCGTTGCAGATACTATTGACATACGCAATAGAGTCGAACAAAGGTTGATAAAAATAGAAGAAAAGACGAATAAAGGACTATGCAAATGGAAAAGCACACATTATACAATAAAGGAGAGATATCTTCGATCCGTAATGGCTATACCAGAGTTGGAAAGATGTCTTTTTTATTCAATCCACACCAATACTCGAGATTATGTTACAGCAACTGTTGAAACAATAGCACAAGTAATCCACCATCACGTAGAAAAGACATGCAAAGCGATAGTAGTGATTGATGGATTGGATAAAACGTCAAGACAACGAATTTCCAGATGTTTGAAGGAAAAAGGGGTGGTGTATAAGAAAGTCAGTGGAATAAGAGATGAAGGGAGTGCATGGATAAGATTAGCAGATGCGATTGCAGGATTTAGCTGGGATGTTTATAAAAACAAACCTTATACTCAAAAGTTATCCTCTGAAATGCAGCAAAAAGGATATCTTATCAACTTTTAAAAGAAAATGCTAGAGTGTCTGGCTCTAGCAACCCAACATAGACATACACAAAGGCAGAGGTCACGGTTGGCTGTCCCTAGCTTTTCCGAAGAAAAGCACCGTCCATACGGCACGTATTCGGGCAAATAGCATAATCCGTATTAATTTTAACACAAAAAAAGCACTTTGTCAAGTTTTTGTTGTTACAATTTGGTTGGAACCTAATTCACAGGGACAGATGCTTAGTGTGTGTGTCTTCAATTACCAGACGTTTGTTATGTGTGTTCAACAACGATCTGAACGTATCCAATAATTGTGTAGCATCCTCATTAGAGAGCATATTTGAAAGCGTCTCGGTATCAATACCCATACATTTGGAAAGTTCAGAAACTCCCCCTTGTGATGCTATAAAAGTGCGGAGACATTTTAAAAAGAAGGGCAGATCGTGATCAGCAAGGTATTCATCTAATGTCAACTGAAGATAATCAATCGCTGCCTCGCGGTCAGTGGCAAGGTATTCAATAAAGTACTCATTCCAGTTTCCCATCTCTCTCATCGGCGTGTCTCCTTATATTCTATCAAATATGATTTAGCAAATTCAATATCCCGTTGTTGTGAGGTTTTGTCCCCACCACATAGTAAAAGAATAAGTCTGTTATTGATTTGACCAAAATAGATGCGATATCCTGGTCCAAAGTGGAGACGTAATTCAAAAACACCTCCACCCACAGATTGGCAATCTCCAAAATTGCCATCTTCAAGCCGTTTAAGTCGTCTTTCTACTCTGTTTCGCGTGTTTCTATCTCGAAGGGATTTAAACCATTCAATGAAAGGTTGCTTGCCGTATCGGGAACGGTAGTATTGTATTTCTATAGAGTCTCCGTTTGCATTACCAATCGTTTTTTACCCGCCATGCAATGATAATATATCCATTAATCGGCAATTATACCTGATTTTCTCTCAAAAATGCAAGGAGTATTGTAATGGGTGTGTAAAGATTTTGGCAGAAATGGTCAGAAAAATCCCAAGCCCCAGCGGTGCGAAAGGTGTATAGAACATGTGAAAAACAAAATCCCAAGCACCAGCGGTGCGAAAGGTATATAGAATATGTGTTTTAATTTCGTGCCATGATATACCT